>NZ_JAJOHV010000036.1 GCF_021129175.1 Chromobacterium piscinae
CCCGGCGGGGCTGCGGCGTTTGTGGGGGGATGTCGAGGTAGTGTGAATTCTTGGACAGATTGTCCATCTTATGCCATTGCGGGAGATCTGCATTTTTGCAAAAATGCGCGGCAGATATTTTATGCAGCGCATATTATTCAAAATGTCGAATAAACCCCTGGGGCGGAAGTCTTGAGCAAATTCAAGGGCGGCGAGTGGCTGCTGTTCGGCGCGGTCTGGCTTGCTTGCTCGCTGCTTGTGACGGCGCAGTGGGGAGTGAGCGAATATCGCCGCTTGCAGGACGGCTTCGAGTTAGCCGCGCATCAGGCGTATGCCGGCGTGGCCAGGCGTCTGGACCAGAATGAATCGGTGCTGACGGCGATTGATGCGCTGCTGCTGTCTCGTGAGCCTTTCGACGCGTCGGCGGTCGGCGCCTTTTCCCGAGAGATGCTTCCCCGGTATCAGCAGTTGTACGCCATCCAGTTTCTCCGCAATGTCACCGCCGATAATCGGGCGAGCTTTCTTCGCGAAATGGAGCAGCGCTTCGGCGAGACTTTCTATATCCGCGATTTCGATGTTGTGGGGCGGCGCAGCTGGCAGCCAGCCCCCTCGCGCGAGCAATCTCTCGTCGTGTCGATGATAGAGCCGGACTTGCCGGTCGCTAGTCCTGTCTATGGCTACGACATGCTTGGGGATGCCTATTTCGCTCCCGAGCTGAGGCGGACGATCTCCGGCGGGCAGAAGGTGTCTTCCCGTCCCTTCGAACTATATGACGGCAGCGGACGGGCCTATTTGCTGATGCAGCCCTTGTTCCGTGATTCCGAATCGTCAGGCAGGAAGCGGTTGGCCGGCATGGCCGTGTTGGTGGTGTTTTGCGATCGACTGCTGCAATTGCCGGTTGACGCCAGCCTGACCAATAGCCTGGATTTGGCTTTGCTGGCAAAGGAGGGGGGGCATGAGCTGTTGTATGAGCGGGTTCATCGCGTCGCCGAGCATGATTGGTGGCCGGTTGTCACCAGGCTTGAGGCGAAACTGCCGCTGAACAGCGAGGCGCAGCCATTCGTGCTGGGCGTTGCCCAGGATGTTCGCGTCAGCGATCTGGCGCTGCTGCCGCTGCTGCTGAGAGAGCTGTTGCTGACGCTGCTGCTGGCCGCCGCTGGCCTTATCTACTCCCAGCGCATGGCCTTGAGCCGCCAGCGCAGCCTGGCGGATGAGGAGCTGTTTCTACAGAGCGAACGCGCGTCTGTGACCTTGAATGCGATTCACGACGGGGTGGTGATCCTGCGCCAGGATCGCAACATTGAAATGGCGAATCCAATGGCGCTGAGGCTGGTGGAGATGCCGGCCGAAGAGGTGCTGGGCCAGCCTTGCCACGAGGTGTTCCGGCTGCTGGGGGAGCTGGCCTCGGAGTTCGCCGAGGATCCGATAGGCGAGTGCTTCCGCACCGGCCAGCCGGTGGAGTTGCAGGAAAGAATGCAGTTGACCACCGCGCGGGGCAAGGTGCACTTCGTCGAGGGCGGCATCGCGCCACTGTTGTCCCGCGACGGCGTACTGATCGGCGTGGTGTGCGCGCTGAGGGACATGGGGCCGCTGCGCCAGCGCACGGCAGAGGCATTGGAGGCCAGCGAGACTCGGGTCAAGGAGCACCTGGAAAAGCTCTCGCACGTGGCGCGGCTGCATACGATGGGGGAGATGGCTTCGGGCATCGCCCATGAGCTCAATCAGCCGCTGACCGCCATTTCCAATTATTGCCAGGCGGCGATGCAGATGCTGGAGGGCGTCGACGACGCGCCGCCGCAGGTGCATTCGGCGCTGAAGCTGGCGGTGGCGCAAGCGGGCCGGGCCGGCGAGATCATCAAGCGGCTGCGAGCGCTGGTCAGCAAACGGGCGATCGAGACGCGGCTGATCGATATCAACCAGGTGGTGGGCAACTGCATGTTTCTGGCGGAGTACGACCTGCGCGAGCGGGGCATCGAAGTGGTGCAGCTATTGTCGGGTTACTCCATTCCGGTGATGGCGGACAGCATCCAGCTAGAGCAGGTGGTGTTGAATCTGCTGTCCAACGCGATGGATGCCTTGAAGGATGAGCCGCCTATGAAACGGCACGTGATCATCCATACCCGGCGAGAGGGGCGGAAGGGAATCCTGGAGGTGAGGGATACGGGGCGTGGGATTACTCCGGACTTGCTGGAAGTGCTGTTCCACCCATTCTTTTCCACCAAGCCGCACGGCATGGGCTTGGGCCTGTCGATCTGCCAGACCATAGTCGAGCAGTACGGCGGGCTGATCTCGGCGGAAAACATACCGGCCAGCGGCGCCTGCTTCCGGATCGAGCTGCCGCTGGCCCTGCAGGCGGAGCGGCAACTGAGCTAGTTCAGGATGCGCGCGTCAGCGCGCCGGGCAGGGCGCGTTGGGCGCGCTCTTCACGCGGCGTGATGTTGAAGTGGTTGCGGTAGGTGCTGGAGAAATGCGGACCGCTGGAGAAGCCGCAGGCCAGGCCGATCTGGACGATGGATTTGCTGGTTTGCTGCAGCAGTTGCCGGGCGCGGCTCAGACGCAGCTCCAGATAGTATTTCGACGGCACCGTGCCCAGGTATTGCTTGAACAGCCGTTCCAACTGGCGGCGGGATACGCCGACGTAGTAGGCGATGTCGTCGGTGGACAGGGGCTCTTCGATATTCGCTTCCATCAGACTGACAGCCTCGGTCAGCTTGGGCTGGCTGCCGCCGATGCGGGTGGCCAGCGGGATGCGCTGGCGTTCGTTGCCGGGACGGATCCGTTCCATGCTGAACAGCTCGGACAGCTGGGCGATGAATTCGTGGCCCTGCTGCTTTCCCACCAGATCCAGCATGAAGTCGAAGGTGGCGGCACCGCCTGCGCAGCTCAGGCAGCGGCCCTCGCTCTCGTACAGATTGGACGTGACGATCACGTCTGGGAATTCCTCGGTCAGCCGCGCGATTTCGCGCCAGTGTATCGTCGCGCGCTGTCCCGCCAGCAGGCCGGCTCGGGCCAGCCAGTAACTGCCGCAGCCTAGGCCGGCCAGCGTCATCTTGTCGGCGTTGCCGCCCCCCAGAGCCTTGCTCAGGTCTTCCAGCGCGAAATCGCTGACGATCTCGTCGGCCAGGATCAGCAGGTAGTCCAGCTTGGGCGCGTAGGATAGCGGCAGGTCCACTGCCAGCTTGATGTCGTTGGATAGCTGCACCGGCGCGCCGTCCAGCGACAGCAACAGCGTTTCGTACAGGCGTTTTTCCGCCAGCAGATTGGCGTGCGTCAGCACCTCGGAGGCGCTGGCGAAGTCGGCCATCGAGGCGTGGGGCAGGAGCAGGAAGCCAAAGCGCAGGGCTTTGCCGGTTTGGGGCGGGTGACCCATGGTGTGATTGTCTGTGTCAGTTGGCAAAAATGCCGCCATGGCAGGCAAGCCTGGCATGGCGGCGTTATCTCGCCCTGCATTGTACGATTTATTTCGGCGGGCCGGCACAAATTGTTGCCGGCCCGCGCGGCCTTACTGCTTGCGGGGGGCGAGGAAGGCCAGATAGCGGCGTTCGGCCCGTTTCATCAGCCAGACCAGGCCGAAGGTGAGGGCTAGGTAGATCAGCGCGGCGGTGAGAAAGGGCTCGAACGGCATATAGCTTTCACTATAGATGCGGCGGGCGACGCCGGTCAGGTCGGCCAGCGTCACCAGGCCGGCGATCGCGGTGCTCTGCAGCATCATGATCACCTCGTTGCTATAGGCCGGCAGCGCGCGGCGCAGCGCCGACGGCAGCACGATGCGGCGCAGCATCAGCCACTGGCTCATGCCCATCGAGCGGGCCGCCTCGATCTCGCCCCAGTGGGTGGCGCGAATCTGGCCGGCGATGATCTCGGTGGTGTAGGCGGCGGTATTCAGCGTGAAGGCCAGAATCGCGCAGACGTAGGCGTCCTGCAGATATCGCCAGGCCCAGCTGTCGCGCACCCAGTCGAACTGGGCGAGGCCGTAGTAGATGATGAACAGCTGCACCAGCAGCGGCGTGCCGCGGAACACGTAGCCGAATAGCCAGACGGCGCCGGATAGCGCGCGGTTTTTGGAGACGCGCGCCACCGCCAGCGGGACGGCCATGGCCAGGCCCAGCAGTAGGGACAGGCCCAGCAGCTCTAGGGTCAGAATCAGGCCGTCGGTGCTGGACAGCATCGGGCCGCCGTCATGAGCGCCGAAGAATTCGGGCAGCCGCTCGATAATCAGTTGGGGATCGATCACAGTCCGCTCTCCTTGGCGCCCATCGAATAGCGTTTTTCCAGCCAGTGGAGCAGCAGGTTGGATACGCCGGTCACGGCGAGGAATAGCGCGCCGACGACGACGTAGACATCGAACGGCTGCTGGGTGGCGGATTTGGCGGCGTCGGCGCGGTACATCACGTCATTGAGGCCGATCACCGACACCAGCGCGGTGGATTTCACCAGCACCAGCCAGTTGTTGGAGAAGCTGGGCAGCGCGTAGCGCACCATCTGCGGCAGCTGGATGCGGAAAAACACCCGCAACGGCGACATGCCGTAGGCGAGGCCGGCTTCCATCTGGCCCTTGTGCACCGCCATCATCGCGCCGCGGAAGGTTTCCGTCATGTAGGCGCCGAAGATGAAGCCAAGCGTGGCCACGCCGGCGGCGAAGGGGTTGATGTCTGGGCTCTGCCAGCCGAAATAGCCGCAGATGTCGTTGAGCGCCATCTGAGCGCCGAAGAACAGCAGGAACATCCACACCAAGTCGGGAATGCCGCGCACCACGGTGGAGTAGAATTCGGCCAGCAAGGTCAGCGGGCGGGAGTGGCTGGACTTGAACAGCGCGCCGACCAGGCCGAGCGCGACGGACACGACCAGCGAGGTGCCGGCCAGTTTCAGAGTCAGCACGCCGCCTTCGAGGATGCTGGGAAGGTAGCCTTGAAGCATGAAGCAATCTCGGAAAAGGGGATTGCCGGCGCCGGCGCGCGGGAGGCGCGCCAGCGTCGTATCGGGTGGTTCAGTTCAGGGCTCAGCCGCCGTAAATGTCGAAGCTGAAGTACTTGTCCTGGACTTTCTTGTAGGCGCCGTCTTTGCGGATTTGGTCGATGGCCTTGTTCAGGCGTTCGACCAATGCCTTGTTGCCTTTCTTGACGGCGATGCCGCAGCCCGGGCCGAAGTATTTGACATCGGAGTAATTGGGGCCGACGAAGGCGTAGCCCTTGGCTTGGGCGGTCTTGAGGAATTCCTGTTCGCCGACGGCGCTGTCGACGAACACGGCGTCCACGCGGCCGGACTTCAGGTCCAGGAAGGATTCAGGCGACTTGGCGTAGGACACAATGGCGGCGCCGTTCTTGCCCCAATTGTCCTTGGCGAACTTCTCCTGAGTGGAGGCGCGCAGCACGCCGATCTTCTTGCCCTTCAGGCTGGCGGCGTCCACCTTGGTGCCGTCCTTGGCCACCATGCGGCTGGCGATGTTGTAGTACTTGTGGGAGAAATCCACCGCCTTTTGGCGCTCCGGCGTGATCTGCATCGAGGAGATGATGGCGTCGAACTTGTTGGCGTTCAGCGCCGGGATCAGGCCGTCCCAGTCCTGAGGCACGATCTGGCAGGTGACTTTCATCGCCGCGCACAGCGAATTGGCGATGTCGATGTCGAAGCCTTGCGGCTTGCCGTCGGCGCCTTGCTTGGAGAACGGCGGGTAGTTGAGATCCACGCCGATGCGCAGGGTTTCCGCCTGGGCGGACAGGGAGGCGAGCAGGGCGAGGCCGGCGCTTGCGATCAGGGCTTTTTTCATGATGTTGCTTCTACTTCTCTCTCGTTGGCCGCTGGCGCGATGCGCAGGCGGCCGGCTTGTAAACCCCGCACCGGAGGCGACGTTAATGTTCCGATCCGGGCCGTTTTGTGTTCTGAATTGACCAACGGTTTTTGCGATAGCCAACAATAATCGGCTGATTTGGTCAATCCCCACAAGCAAGTGCGCACATTCTACCTTACTTTTGCGAATAAATGGAAATATCATAAAAATCAATAAGTTACGCGATAATTTTTTGATGATCTACAATGCGTGCTGTTACGAGATTTGTGTAATTGTCCGTCGCTTTGCTGTAAGGTGTCGGCTGGATTTTCGGGCGGCTTATGCGCCTGCGTTGTTGCCTCTGGGATAGGCAGGGCGCTTTTTGTGTAAGTGCATGTCGCATTAAGGAAATCCGGCCGGGGTGGCGCTATCTACAATGCCCCGACAACCTCCCTGCTCACAACAAGAGAAGCTAAATGTCGCTTACCAACAAGACCGAACTGGCCAGCCTGATCGCTGATATTCAGGCAGTGGCCGAGAGCAAGCTTTCTTCCAAGGAGACCCAACGACTCGCCGCCTTCTTCCCGATCTATTTCGAAGAGACCGAACACGCTGACCTCAGGCAGTTCTCCTCGCTCGATCTGTTCGGCGCAGCGATGGCGCACTACGAGTTCGCCGGCAAGCGCTCTGCCGGACAGGTCAAGTGCCGCATCTACAACCCCGATTTCGAACGCGACGGCTGGCAAAGCACCCACACGGTGATCGAAGTGGTGAACGACGACATGCCGTTCCTGATCGATTCGATCTCCATGCTGCTTTCGCGCTACAACCTCAATCTGCATCTGCTGGTCCACCCGGTGTTGGCGGTTGCCCGCGACAAGAGCGGCGTGCTGGCCGAGGTGAAGCGCACCGAGGACCGTAGCCTGCCGCTGGAGTCCTTCATTCACGTCCAGATCGACCGCATCAGCGACGCCGAGCTGCTGGCCAAGCTCGAAGCCGAGCTCAAGCGCGTGCTGGCCGATATCCGCCTGGTGGTCAGCGACGAGCCGAAAATGCGCGAAGTGCTGGCCGGCATCGGCAAGGATCTGGCCAAGGTGAAGGGCGAGCGCGCCGCCGAAGCCAAGGAAGCCGTGGCCTTCCTCGACTGGATGGCTGCGCGCAACTTCCTGTTCATGGGCTATTGCGATTACGATCTGGTCAAGCGCGACGGCAAGGACAGTCTGAAGATCGTCAAGGAGTCCGGTCTTGGCATCCTGAAAGAGCAGGGCGACAAGGAATACTCCGCCAGCTTCGAACAACTGCCGCAGGAGCTGCGCGAACTGGCCCACCTGCCGCAGCTGATCATCCTGAACAAATCGCAGACCCGCTCCATCATCCACCGTCCGGCCTATGTCGACTTCGTCGGCATCAAGCGCTTCAACGACAAGGGCCAGGTGATAGGCGAGCGCCGCTTCTTGGGTCTGTATACCGCCAGCGCCTACCAAGCTTCGCCGAAGGACGTGCCCATCCTGCGCCAGAAAGTGGCGACCGTGGTGTCCAGCTGCGACTTCGTCGACGACAGCTATAAGTCCAAGACTCTGGGCTTTGTGCTGGAAAGCTACCCGCGCGACGAGTTGTTCGAAATCCCGGCCGAGGTGCTGGGGCCGATCGCCGAAGGTATCGTCAGCCTGCAGGAACGCCCGCGTGTGCGGCTGTTCGTCCGCGCCGACCGCTACCACCGCTATGTCAGCAGCCTGGTTTACGTGCCGCGCGACAGCTTCAGCACCGAAGTGCGGCTGAAGATCGAAAAGGTGTTGATGAACGCCTTCAATGGCGCCAGTGCCGAGTTCAGCGTACAGATCGGCGACGGCACCTTGGCCCGCGTCCATTACATCATTCGAACCGCATCCGCCAAACTGCCGGAATTCCACGCCGCCGACATCGAGGCTGAAATCGCCCGTCTGGTGCGCGGCTGGAGCGAAGAGCTGCACCAGCAATTGGTGGAAGCCCATGGCGAAGAGCGCGGCAACGGCCTGTTCAACCGCTACAAGGATGGTTTCCCGCTGGCTTACCGCGAAGAATTCGCGGTGCGCAACGCGGTGCTGGACGTCCAGCATCTGGAGGCGATCTGCCCCGAGCAGCCGCTGGCGATGAAGCTGTACCGTCCCTTCCACCGCGTCGGCGCGGCCTTCAATCTCAAACTGTTCCGCGAAGGCGAGCCGCTGGGCCTGTCCGCCAGCCTGCCCATTCTCGAGAACATGGGCGTCAAGGTGCGCGATGAGCATCCGTACTGCGTGAAGCGCGCGGACGGCAGCCAGGTGTGGATCAGCGACTTCGGCCTCGACGTCGGCGGTTTCGGCGAGCAGATGGCGCAGGACCAGGTGCAGCAGGACTTCCAGGAGCTGCTCGCCCAGGTGTTCGCCAAGCGTTGCGAAAACGACGGCTTCAACCGCCTGGCGCTGGTGGCGGGCCTCGACTGGCGCGAGATCTCGCTGGTGCGCGCGCTGGCCAAGTATCTGCGCCAGGGCGGCTTGACCTTCAGCCAGGCGTACATCGAGCAGTGCGTGGCCAACTACCCGGCCATCACCCGCAGCCTGGTTGAGCTGTTCTACGCCCGCCTGGACCCGGCAGGCTTCGACGACGACAAGGCCGAGCTGCTGCTGGCCGCCGTGCGCGGCATGCTGGACGGCGTGGCCAATCTGGACGAAGACCGCATCCTGAACGGCTTCCTGGCCGTGATCTTGGCCACTCGCCGCACCAACTTCTGGCAGAAGGCGGAAGACGGCCACTTCAAGTCCTACATCTCGTTCAAGCTGGAATCCAACCAGATTCCGTTCCTGCCGCAGCCGCGCCCGATGTTTGAAATCTGGGTCTACAGCCCGCGCGTGGAGGGCGTGCACCTGCGCGGCTCCAAGGTCGCCCGCGGCGGCCTGCGCTGGTCCGACCGGATGGAAGACTTCCGCACCGAAGTTCTGGGCCTGGTGAAGGCGCAGATGGTGAAGAACTCGGTGATCGTGCCGATGGGCTCCAAGGGCGGCTTCGTCGGCAAGCAACTGCCGGCGCCGTCCGAGCGCGAGGCCTTCCTGGCCGAGGGCATCGCCTGCTACAAGATCTTCATCTCCGCCTTGCTGGACGTCACCGACAATCTGGTGACCGGCCAGATCATTCCGCCGACCGACGTCCGCCGCCTGGATCCGGACGATCCGTACCTGGTGGTGGCCGCCGACAAGGGCACGGCCACCTTCTCTGACATCGCCAACGGCATTTCCGAGTCCTACGGCTTCTGGCTGGGCGACGCCTTCGCCTCCGGCGGTTCCGCCGGCTACGACCACAAGGGCATGGGCATCACCGCCCGCGGCGCCTGGGAGTCGGTGAAGCGCCACTTCCGCCACCTGGGCGTCAACACCCAGGAACAGGATTTCACGGTGATCGGCATCGGCGATATGGCCGGCGACGTGTTCGGCAACGGCATGCTGCTGTCCGAGCACATTTGCCTGAAGGCGGCGTTCAACCACTTGCACATCTTCCTGGATCCGACGCCGAACGCGAAGAAGAGCTTCGCCGAGCGCGCGCGCCTGTTCAATCTGCCGCGTTCCAGCTGGACCGATTACAACCGCGAGCTGATCTCCAAGGGCGGCGGCATTTTCGAGCGCAGCGCCAAGTCTATCCCGCTGTCGCCGGAAGTGAAGGCGTGGCTGGAAACCAGCAAGGACAGCATGGCGCCGAACGAGCTGATCCATGAGATCCTCAAGGCCAAGATCGACCTGCTGTACAACGGCGGCATCGGCACCTACGTCAAGGCGTCCACGCAGAGCCACGCCGACGCCCGCGACCGCGCTTGCGATCCGGTGCGCGTCAACGGCAACCAGCTGCAAGCCCGCGTGGTGGCCGAAGGCGGCAACCTGACGTGCACCCAGCTGGGCCGCGTCGAGTTCGCGCTGGCAGGCGGCCGCATCGCCACTGACGCCATCGACAACTCCGCCGGCGTCGATTGCTCCGACCACGAGGTCAACATCAAGATCCTGCTGGGCGCGGTGATGCAGGCCGGCGACATGACGCTGAAGCAGCGCAACGAGCTGCTGGCCGAGATGACCGACGAAGTGGGCCATCTGGTGCTGCGCAACAACGTGCTGCAGACCCAGGTGCTGGCGATCAAGCGTCTGGAAGCCGCGTCGATGCTGTCCACCCATGCGCGGATGATCGCGCACATGGAAAAGACCGGCGAACTGAACCGCGAGATCGAGTACCTGCCGTCCGAAACCCAGATCAACGAGCGCCGCCTGGCCCGCCAGGGCCTGACCGTGCCGGAGATCGCGGTGCTGCTGGCCTACAGCAAGATTTCGCTGGACCAGGCTATCCTGGCTACCGACGTGCCGGACGACAAGGACTTCCTGCCGATACTGGTCAACTACTTCCCGAAACCGTTGCAGCAGCGCTTCGGCAAGCAGATGGAACAGCATCAGCTGCGCCGCGAGATCATCGCCAACCAGCTGGCCAACCAGATCATCAACCGCATGGGCACCACCTTCGTGTTCCGGATGCAGGAGGAGTCGCCGTTCTCCGCGGCCGACATCGCCCGCGCCTGGTGGATCGCCAGCCGCGTGTTCGACGCGGAAAGTCTGTGGGGCCAGATCGAGGCGCTGGACAACAAGGTGCCGGCCGACCAGCAGATGCAGCTGATGGTGTTGGTGCGCACGCTGGTGGAGCGCGTGACCCGCTGGGTGCTGCGCAACAAGCGTCCGTTCGGGTCCGTCAACGCGGTAATCGAGCAGTACGCGTCCAAGGTGCAGGGCCTGCTGGCGCAGCTGCCCAAGCTGATTCCGGCCGCCGACTACCCGGCGGTGGCCGCGCTGGAGCAACGCATCGCCCACGCGAATCTGCCGCAGCCGCTGACCCAGGTGCTGGCGCGCCTTGAGTTCGCGGTACCGCTGATGGACATCATCGAGATCAGCGAGGGCAGCAAGCTCAAGCTGGAGCAAGTGGCGGCCAACTACTACCAACTGGGCAGCGCGCTGCAGCTGGATTGGCTGCGCGACGCCATCACCGGCCTGCCGCGCGACAACCGCTGGCAGTCTCTGGCTCGTTCGGCGCTGCGCGACGACCTGTACAGCGTGCACCGCAATCTGGCCCGACAGGCGCTGGAAGGCGTGTCGGCGGCGGACTTCGCCGCCAAGTGGCTGGTCAACCGCCAGGGCGCGGTGGAAATCTGCGGCCAGATGTTCGCCGAGCTGCAGTCGTTCAGCGCGCTGGACCTGGCGATGCTGTCCGCCGGCATGCGCGAGCTGAACAACCATCTGCTGGCATGATGCCGATGGCCTGAAAATTCCGGCCGCGAGGACGGAATGAAAAACGCCGCGAGGATTCCTCGCGGCGTTTTTGTTGATATTGCCGGAATATCGGATTTGCATCGGTTTTGTGGATTTTAGTAGCTCAAATGTCACTGAAATTGTGTATCTTTGCCGATCTCGACGTCATGCCGTGGCAGCGGCGGGCTTCGTTAAGAACAATACACAAGGAGCAAGTGATGAAACTGATTCCACTGGGCATGACCCTGAGCGCCGCGCTGGCGCTGGGCGGCTGCATGTCCGATTCCTCGTCCGTGGGCGCGACGCGCACCCAGACCGGCGACGAAGCCGCCGCCGGCCAGGTGGCGGTCAAGATGATCGCCTTCAACGATTTCCACGGCAACCTGGAAGCGCCGGGCACGCTGGCGATTCCTGATCCGAAGGACCCGAGCAAGACCGTCAAGGTGACGGCCGGCGGCGTCGACTATCTGGCCGCCTGGGTCAAGCAGCTGCGCGCGCAGTCGCCGAACACCGTGGTGGTGTCGGCCGGCGATCTGATCGGCGCCAGCCCGCTGGTGTCCGGCTTGTTCCACGACGAGCCGACGATAGAGGCGATGAATCTGCTGGGCCTGGACATCAACGCGGTGGGCAATCACGAATTCGACGACGGCCAGGATGAGCTGCTACGGATGCAGAACGGCGGCTGCAAGGCCGGTGCGGTTGAAACCTCCTGCTTGTACGGCGGCGGCTTCTCCGGCGCCAAGTTCAAGTTCCTGGCGGCCAATGTGCAGAAACAGGACGGCGGCACGCTGTTCCCGGCTTACGAGATCAAGAAGTACGGCAATATCCCGGTCGCCTTCATCGGCATGACGCTGAAGGGCACGCCCGACATCGTGTCGCCCACCGGCATCCAGGGCCTGAGCTTCAAGGACGAGGCCGACACCGTGAATGCGCTGGTGCCCAAGCTGAAAGCGCAAGGCGTGGCCGCGGTGGTGGTGGTGGTGCACGAGGGTGGCTACCAGAGCGGCAACTACAACGAGTGCAAGGGCATTTCCGGCCCCATCGTCGACATCGTCAAGAAACTCGACAAGGTTGTGGGGCTGGTGGTCACCGGCCACACCCATCAGGCATACAATTGCCAGATCGACGGCCGCACGGTCACCAGCGCCAAGAACTACGGCCAGCTGTTCACCGAGATCAACTTCAAGCTGAGCCCGGCGACGCGGACCTTCGTGCCGGGGTCGATCCAGGCGGTCAACCGTCCGGTGACGCAGGACATCACGCCGCTGGCCAGTATCAGCAGCCTGGTCCAGTTCTATCTGGATAAGGCGGCGAAGAAAGGCAACAAGCCTGTAGGCACGCTGGCGGGCGCGCTGACCCGCAGCCCCAACGCGGCGGGCGAATCGACCTTGGGCGATGTGATCGCCGACTCGCAATTAGCGGCCAGCGGCAAGAAGGGGACGGCAGTAGCGGAGGTGGCTTTCATGAACCCGGGCGGCATCCGCGCCGACCTGGCGCCGGCCGCGGACGGTAGCGTCAGCTACAAGCAGGTCTACACCGTGCAGCCCTTCGGCAACACCATGATGACGATGACGCTGACCGGCCAGCAGATAGACCGCCTGTTGGAGCAGCAGTGGAGCAATCCGTCCCAGCCCAAGATCCTGCAGGTGTCGTCCGGCTTCAGCTACAGCTGGAGTCTATCGGCCCCAACCGGCAATAAGGTAGACATCAACAGCATCACCATCAACGGCAAGAAAATCGATCCTGCAGCCAGCTATACGGTGCAGGTGAACAACTTCATCACCGGCGGCGGCGACGGCTTCACCGTGCTGACCGAAGGCGGCAACCGCGTCGGCGGCGGGGTGGACGTGGATGTGCTGAATGACTACCTGGCGGGGCATCCCAATCTGCCGGTGCCGGCGCTGAACCGCATCGTTCAGCTGCCATGAGCGATGGGCCTCTCCGCCTGCGGGCAGGTGGAAGGGCTCTGCGCCTGTTCAAAGTCCGACGAGCGAGGGCGAGGCAAGGCCAAAGCAGCTGAAGAAGCGCCGCGCGGATACGGCGCGTGAGATTCTGAAGCTGTTTGCAACGCCGTGTCGCCGATGCGCGGCAGGCATTGGGCAGGCTTTCAGAAGTAGTCTATCTGGTCGGCGATGAGCGGGGATTCCAGCTTGCCGCCGGCCACCAGCTTCTCAAAGCCGCATACCTGGTCGCGGCCGTGGCTCTTGGCGTAGTAAAGCGCGCGGTCGGCTTGTTCCAGCAGCTGGTCCGGCAGCAGGCCGGGCGTGATGCGGGTGTAGCCGATGCTGATGGTGATGCAGCCCGCTTGGGGGAAAACGTGCCGCCGGACCGAGGCCCGGAAGCGCTCCAGCGCGACTTCGGCAGGCTCGGCGTCCCCGCATTCCAGCAGCAACGCGAATTCTTCGCCGTCATAGCGGAACAGTCCGTCTTCTTCGCGGAAGCTTGCCTGCATCAGCTGAGCCATCAGCAGCAGCACCTCGTCCCCGACCATGTGGCCGAAGCGGTCATTCACCTGCTTGAAATGGTCGATGTCCAGCAAGGCCAGCATATGGGTGGCCGCGGATTCCGCCTCATGCTGCAAGGAGGCGATCAGGTTATAGAAGCGCAGATCGAATTTGCGCCGGTTATGCAGCGCGGTCAGCATGTCGCGGTCGGCCTCGAACAGCAGCCGCAGGAAGTTCTCGTGTATCCGCGCCATCGCCAGCAGCATGTCCCGGTTGACGTCGGCGTCCGGACCGCAGTGGATGACTACCAGCGAGGTGATGTTGCCCATGCAGTGCAAGGGCAGGCACAGGCCGCTGGGAATGCGCAGTAGCGCCGTGTTGTCGTGATGGGCGTGGCTGAACAGATCGCGCAGAAACGGGGAAGGGGGCAGCCAGCCGTCTGCCGGGGTTTCGCGGACTTCCGGCTTGCCGGACGCGGCCAGCGCTTCCAGTCGGCGGCAGAGGTAGGGCGAGCCGTTGACCCGGCGGCAGGCGAACAGCTCCACCCTGTCGACATGCATCAGCTCCACCAGAGTGGACAGCAGGCTGGACTCCAGCATTTCCTGTTCGCGCTGCGAGGTCAGCTCGACCAGATTGTCGAGCAGCAGCTTGCTTTCATCCTGCTCCGCGGGAGGCGTCGGCATGGCGGGAACTCCTGGAATGGCCGCAATGCGGCGCGTTTGCGCCGCAAGTTCCCAGAATTATAGGCAAGCCGCCGAAGAAAACAGTCCTAGCCGCGACCAGTGCTGCCGAAGCCGCCGGCGCCGCGGTCGGAAGCGTCGAAGTCGTCGACGATATTGAAGCCCACCTGCACCACCGGCACGATCACCATCTGGGCGATGCGCTCCATTGGCTCCAGACGGAACGGTTCCTGGCCGCGGTTCCAGACCGAGACGAACATCTGGCCCTGGTAGTCGGAGTCGATCAGGCCCACCAGATTGCCCAGTACGATGCCGTGTTTGTGGCCCAGGCCGGAGCGCGGCAGCAGCATGGCGGCCAGGCCCGGATCGTTCAGGTGGATGGCGATGCCGGTCGGGATCAGCTTGGTTTCGCCCGGCTGGATGGTCATCGTTTCTTCAGTGGCGGCGCGCAGATCCAGGCCGGCCGAGCCGGAGGTGGCGTAGGCGGGCAGGTTGTCGCGCAGGCGCGCGTCCAGGATCTTGACGTCGATTACGGGTTGCATGGTGTTTCCTTGTGATGCGGGGCGGCCGGAAAGCCGCCCGATGGTTGATTCTTCAGCGCTTGGCCAGCAGGGCGGCCAGGTGGCGGACGATGGCGGCGGCCACGTCGTCCTTCGGCATCTGCGGCAGCGGGTGCTCGCCGGCGTCGTCCAGCAGCACTACTTGGTTGTTGTCGGCGCCCATCGCCTGCTGGGCGAGGTTGGCCACCAGCATCGGCAGTTTCTTGCGCCTGCGCTTGGCCTCGGCGAATTCCAGCAGATTCTGGCTTTCGGCGGCGAAACCGACGCAGAACGGCGCGGCGGGCAGGCTGGCGACGGTGGCCAGGATGTCCGGGTTTTCTTCCAGCTCGATCGTCGGCGCGGCGGCGCCTTTCTTGATCTTGTGCTCGCTGCGGTTCTTCACTCGGTAGTCGGCCACTGCCGCGACGGAAATGAACACGTCGCTGCGGCCCACTTCGGCCAGCACCGCCTGCTGCATCTCGGCGGCGCTCTGGACGTCCAGCCGGCGCACGTTCAAGGGCGCGTCCATGCCGGTGGGGCCGGATACCAGCGTCACTTCGGCGCCGGCGTCGCGGCAGGCGCGCGCCAGCGCGTAACCCATCTTGCCGGAGCTGACATTGGTGATGCCGCGCACCGCGTCTATCGCTTCATAAGTCGGACCCGCCGTCAGCAGCATTTTCTTGCCGGCGAGCAGCTTGTCGGCGAAAAAGCCGCGCAGCAGCTCGACGATTTCATGCGGCTCCAGCATGCGGCCGTCGCCGGTCTCGCCGCAGGCCTGGAAACCGTTGCCGGGGCCGAACACGGTCGCTCCGTCCGCTTCCAGTTGGGCGATGTTGCGCTGGTTGGGCGGGTTCTGCCACATCTGCAGATTCATCGCCGGAGCGACGATCAGCGGGCAGGCGCGGGCGGCGGCCAGCGTCGAGACCAGGTCGTCGCAGGCGCCGTGGGCCAACTTGAACAGCAGGTTGGCGGTGGCCGGCGCGATCAGGAAGGCGTCGGCGCGGCGCGACAGCTCGATATGGGCCATCGCGTTGCTGGGGCGGTGGTCCCACAGGTCGGTGTAGACGGTGTGGCCGGACAGCGCCTGGAAGGTGGCGGGCGTCACAAAATGGGTGGCCGATTCGGTCATCACCACTTCCACTTGGTGCCCGGCCTTGATCAGCTGGCGGGTCAGCTCGGCCGACTTGTAGGCGGCGATGCCGCCGCCGATGCCGAGGAGGATGCGTTTGGCAGTCATCTCTATGGTTTCGAAATCAGCCGTAAACTGGCCATTCTAGCGGATTTGTCCTTTCGGGTGGTCGTGTCGTCGGCAGTTCATGCCAATGTTAATGTCATTGCCTGCTTCTATCTTGTTGGCCTGACCCCACAAACAATGCTATAGCCAGAAGGAGAGCGCGAGATGTCCATCGCCAGTTGGCCCGAGTCCGAGCGTCCGCGGGAGAAGCTGTTGTCCCAAGGCGCCGCGACGCTGAATGATTCCGAATTGCTGGCCATCTTCCTGCGCACCGGCATCAAGGGCGTCAACGCGGTGGAGCTGGCGCGGCGGCTGTTGCAGGAATTCGGCTCCCTCTCGGCGCTGCTGGCCGCGCCGCTGCCCGCGTTCAAAGCCAAGCAGGGCCTCGGGGAGGCGAAATACGCGCAATTGATGGCCTGCACCGAGCTGGCGCGGCGGGCGCTGTCTGAGCAGCTGAAACTGGGCGACGCGCTGTCCAGCCCGCAGCAGGTGAGGGATTATCTGAGGCTGAGCATAGGCAGGCGGGAGGTCGAAACATTTGTTGTGATTTTTCTATCGGCACAAAACCGGCTGATCGAAGTCGAAGAAGTGTTCAAGGGAACCTTGACCGAGACCCGGGTGTATCCGCGCGAAGTGTTGCGGCGGGCGTTGCGGCACAATGCGGCGGCGCTGATTATCGCGCATAATCACCCCTCGGGCGTCAGCGAGCCGTCCAGCGCCGACCGGGTGCTGACCGACACGCTCAAGCGGGCGCTGGAACTGGTCGATATCAGGTTACTTGACCATTTTGTCGTAACCGGCGGGCACGCGGAGTCGTTCGCCGAACGAGGCTGGCTGTAAAGGCGTGTGAACGCGGGGCTTGATGCGATGGCGGTTTGACAGTGCCGCTCCCGACGGCGGGGCCCGCGAACAATAACTGTCTGCTTGACCTTTGTTCTCCACCGCATCATAAGGAGGTCGTCATGAACATCCTGCGTTTGCTGAATGAGTCGGATTACATTCAGGTCAACAACCAGTTCGTCAAGCCGGACTTCCACACGGTTTCAGAAGAGTTTTCAGACGACGACGACGTGGTGCTGGAAGCCACGCTGGATGGCCAGGAGCTGGTGCTGACCGTGGCCGACCTGACCGACGCCACGCCGCTGGCTGATGGAGGGTTCTGGCTGGAGGGCCTGGGCTACCTCCGTTTCCTGTCGCAGCAGAATCTGCATTGACGTTTAGTCTCCGCATTCCCCAATGGCCCGGCTGACGCCGGGCCATTTCGTTTGGCCGCCGTGGTTTGACCTGCCTCAACTCCGGCACGGGCGCGATGTTCTAGAGTGGCGGCTGTTATTTGCCAGTCATAAATCGGGAGCGTGGAGCGCGTATGCAAAAGTTCAGGATAGGCATGGTGGGAGTGGGAGAAACAGGCACGCCTTTGCTGAAGCAGCTGCTGGATGCGTCCTTCGTCGATCTGGTCGGCGTGGCGGATCTGGATCTGCAGTTGCCGGGCATTTTGCTGGCTAAGGAGCGCGGCGTGCCGGTGACTGATAACTTCATCGAGATCGCAGAGCAGGGCGAGCGCGTCGACATCATCATCGACGTCACCGGGTCGCGCAAGGTTAGGGAGGATTTGCGCCGTTATATGCAGTTTTCCGGCAACACTCATACCGTGATCGTGCACGAGCGGGTCGCCTTGTTGATGCTGTCGTTGGGTGCCGGTAGCTGGGTGGAAACCCGCCATGACGAGCTAAGCTATTGATCTGTAATGTCTAGAATGTGAGGCTGTCCCAGCGATAAGGGAAAGCTGCACGAGGGGATGCGGGAGGCTTGCGCCTCCCGCTTTTTTTATTCTCCGGTCGGCGGCTCTGGCTGGGCCGCGTTCTTGTATGCTGAGAGTGTAGTCCGCGCGGTATGGCGCCGCGGATTATCCTTCATTGCCGTGCAAGGGGAATTCAATGATCAAGCCATCTTCATCCGCCTGGCTGCTGCTATTGCTGCCCGGGCTTGCCTTCGCCGCTCTCGGGCAGCGCATTGATTTATCATCCTCAACCCCTGTCGCTGGCCGTCAGCTGATGGCGGCCGCTATTGGCGCGCCATATCGGGTGGTGCAGGATCAGGATGCCGCGGGACGGGTGATACGCCAGTATGTCGCCGGCGACGGCACCGTTTTTGCCGTGACCTGGAGCGGACCGACGCTGCCGGATCTGCAGCAGTTGCTGGGTGATTACTTTCCCGCTTTCCGCCAAGCCCAGCAGTCCAATCGTCGAGGACTGAATGCGCTGCAAGGGCAGGCAGGCGGCTTTGTGGTGCAGTCCCGCGGCAGGTTGGGAGCATTTTCCGGCTTTGCTTGCGACAGCGCGCTGCTGCCTGCGGGTGTGACAATTGATCAGCTGAAATGAGGGCGAAACGATGCGCAGAATGATATCGATATGCCTGATGCTGTTGTTGAGCGCTTGCGGCGGCGGTGGAGGCGGGGGGGGCAATCTATCCAATGGCAACAATGGCGGCAGTACCCCCTCCAATAGTGTGGCGATGACGGTGGACACGGGGCCAAGCGGCGTGCAGGGGGCGTTCAACATTCCTTATGTCTCGGTCACCGTGTGCGCGCCGGGCAGCACCAGCAATTGCCAGACCATAGATCACGTTCTCGTTGACACCGGCTCCACTGGTCTGAGGATACTGGGGTCGGCTTTGAACTCTTCGCTGCTTTCCGGGCTGGGTAGCCAGCAGGTGAATAGCCGCCAAGTAGTGGAGTGCATGCAGTTTGTCACGAGCATCACCTGGGGCGTGGTCAAGCTGGCCGACGTCAAGATGGCGGGCAAGGTGGCGAGCTCGTTGCCGATGCAGGTGATATCGGACCCGGTTTATACCACGGTTCCTAGCGGCTGCGCGTCGCGGGGCACCAATGACGGCACGCTTGCCGGTCTTGAGGCGAATGGGATTCTTGGCGTTAGCCAGGCTCTGCAGGACTGCGGCGGCAGTTGCGCGAACAGCTCGCTGAACAGCGTGTATTACCTATGCTCGGGCGCATCCAGCTGTGTCGGTGGCGCGGTGCCTGTTTCGCAGCAGGTGGCGAATCCGGTGGCGGCGTTCAGCGGCGATAACAATGGCGTGCTGCTGCAATTGCCCAGCGTGGCTGCAACCGGCACGGCAACCGCTACGGGCTCGCTGACTTTCGGTATAGGCACGCAGTCGGACAATGCGATTCCCAGCGGGGCGCAGGCTTTCCTGGCCGCCAACTCGGGCTTTACTATCAATACCAATTACAAGGGCGTCAACTATTCCAGCTTTATCGACAGCGGCTCCAATATTCTGTTCTTCCCGGATAGCGGCATCAACACTTGTACGGTATACGGCTCGACCTGGTTTTGCCCGTCCTCGCAGCAGAATCTGAGCGCGGTGCTGTCCAGCGGTTCCAGCAGCAGCACCGTGAATTTCAGCGTGATCAGCGCGCAGTATCTGACGAGCAACAATTATGCAGCTATACCCGGGATTGCGGCGCCGGCCACAGGTTCCTTGTCTACCCAATTTGATTGGGGCTTGCCGTTTTTTTATGGACGCAGCGTGTTCATTGGCTTTGTCGGCGGCAGCAATCCCTTGGGGTCCGGACCTATGTATATTTTCTGATCTAGTCCGATCTTGCGGCGCAGCAATATCTGATCTATAACGCAATCGTCATCACGATGACATCTCCTCTGTCTTTGTGCTTGAGGATAATGGCAAACAGGCCCGGAAAATTCCGGGCCTTTTTTTGTTATATGGGCAGCACGAAATATCAGTTAAGCCGGCATTCGTTCCGTGCTACATTTCCATGTCATTTTTATTTCGGAACAAGCGTGAACGCGGCGAAGAAGATACGCCAGTTGCTGGATCAGAGCGAAGAGCCGGAACAGGTGGAGGTGTTGCTGCAAATGGTGGCCGGCTTGCAACTGGGGCAGCCGTTCGACCTGAGGCGGTTGTGCGGGATCGAGCAGTCCTATTTCGAGCTGGGCATGGCGCTGTTGAAGGATTGGCATGCCGATCATCACATCGCCGCGCGCAGCAAGTTGGTCGAGTCCATTCTGGCGCGCGACCATGGCCTGCAGCAGCAGCTGTGCCATCTGGACGCCTCGGCCGGCTGACGCTTGCTGTTAGAATAGTCGTCTTTGCGCGACGGAGACGATCATGCTGGCGGATGTGGAACTGGCCAAATCCTATCGTTTGTTGAACCACGGGCCGACGGTGCTGGTGAGCAGCGCGGCGGGCGGCAGGCGCAATGTGATGGCGGCGGCCTGGGCGATGCCGCTGGATTTCGATCCGCCCAAGGTGCTGGTGGTGGTGGACAAGTCCACCTATACCCGCGAGCTGATCGAGGCCAGCGGCGAATTCGTGCTCAATATCCCGTGTCGCGCCCAGGCGGCGCAAGTGGTGCAGGTCGGCAGCGAGAGCGGCCACGGGCAGGACAAGTTCGCGTCCAGCGGGCTGAAGCCCATGCCTGGGCTGAAAGTGGGCGCGCCGAGGGTGGCCGGCTGCATCGCTTACCTGGAATGCAGGGTGGTGCAGGAGCAGCATAACCAGCAGCAGTACGATCTGTTCATCGGCGAAGTCGTCGCGGCCCAGGCCGACAGCGAAGTTTACAGCGATGGCCGTTGGCATTTCGCCGATGACGCCAAGCGCAGCCTGCATTACATCGCCGGCGGCGCTTTCTTCGCCACCGGCGAGGCGTTCAGCGTGTAAGAAAAGAACCCGTTTATGATCGCGAACAGGCGCCAAGCGCCGTGACTGTGATCCGATAAAAAAAGCCCGCCATCACGGCGGGCTTTTTTGTTGGCGTCGCGGCGCTTACTGCCAGTCCACCAGCGCGTACAGCTTCTTGCCGCGCTTGAGCAGCGAGTATTGGCCGAACAGGCGTTCGCCGTCGCCGATCGCATGCTCCAGGCTGTCCACCTTGATGCCGTTGACGCTGACCGCGCCGCTCTGGATGAAAGTGCGCGCCTCGCTCTTGGACTTGGCCAGGCCGCCGGCGGCCAGCGCGTCGATCAGGCCGCTGGCGCTCTTGTCCAGGCGGATGGTCGGCAGGCCGTCCTGCGCCAGCTGGGCGAAGTCGTCGGCGGTCAGGCTGGACAGATCGTTGCTGAACAGACTGTGGGTGATGCGTTGCGCAGCTTCCAGCGCGGCCTTGCCATGCACCAGCGCGGTCACTTGCTCGGCCAGGATGCGTTGGCCTTCCGGCTTGCCCTCGCGGGCCTTGTCGGCGGCTTCGATGGCGGCGATCTCGTCCACGGACAGGAAGGTGAAGTAGCGCAGGAACTTATACACGTCGGCGTCGGCGGTGGAAAGCCAGAACTGGTAGAAGGCGTAAGGCGAGGTTTTGCTCGCGTCCAGCCAGACCGCGTTGCCTTCGCTCTTGCCGAACTTGGTGCCGTCAGCCTTGGTGATCAAGGGCAGCGTCAGGCCGTACACCTGGGTCTGATGGATGCGGCGGGTCAGGTCGGTGCCGGCGGTGATGTTGCCCCACTGGTCGGAGCCGCCGATCTGCAGCTTGCAGCCGTGGCGGCGATACAGTTCGGCGAAGTCATAGCCCTGCAGCAGGCTGTAGGAGAATTCGGTGAAAGAGATGCCCTGGTCTTCGCGGGCGATGCGCTGTTGCACGGCTTCCTTCTTGATCATGGCGTTGACCGAGAAATGCTTGCCGATGTCGCGCAGGAACTCTAGCGCGCCCATCTGGCCGAACCAGTCGTAGTTGTTGGCCATGATGGCGGCGTTGCCGCCTTCGAAGGACAGGAAGGGCTCCACCTGCTTGCGGATTTTATCCACCCAGCCTTCGATGATGTCCGGGGTGTTCAGCTTGCGTTCGGTGGCCTTGAAGCTCGGGTCGCCGATCATGCCGGTGGCGCCGCCCACCAGCGCCACCGGGCGGTGGCCGGCCTGCTGGAAGCGCTTGAGCATGAGAACCGGGACCAGGTGGCCGAGGTGCAGGCTGTCCGCTGTCGGGTCGAAGCCGCAATAAAGCGTAACCGATTCCTTGTTCAGCAGTTCTTGCAGCGCGGCCATGTCGGTGGTTTGCGCGATGAGGCCGCGGGCCTCCAGATCCTGAAGAAGGGCGGTTTGCGTCATTTGACTGGGTCTCCAACACGGTAGAAAACAACGGCCCGTTGCGGGGCCGTCATGGGATGCGGTTCCGACGCCGCTTCGCGCCGCCGGGAAAAACGTCCATCTTAACCGAAAATGGAGCGAATTGCGCCTCCGGGCGTAGAATAGCCATACCCATAGCATGGGTGGGTTTGCCCAGATGCCGCATTGCGGCAAAATATCGGGCGGGAAATCAGGAAAGGAAAAAAAATCGATGTCGCAGCAGGTCAAAGTATGGGATGCGCCCACTCGTTTGTTCCACTGGACGCTGGTGGGATTGTTCTGCGCCATGTGGTATTGCGCGGAGCAGGGCGGAGAATGGCTGCAATACCATATCTATTGCGGCGTCGCGCTGGCGTCGCTGCTGGTGTTCCGTCTGATCTGGGGTGTGATCGGCAGCCAGACCGCGCGTTTTTCCAGTTTCGTGCGCGGTCCGCGGGCAATCCTGCGCTATCTGAAGGGCGAACTGCCGGAGCGTGAAGCGCCGGGCCACAATCCGCTGGGCGGCTGGATGGTGGTGGTGATGCTGCTGGCGCTGTGCGCGCAGGTGCTGACCGGTTTGTTCGCCGCCGACGTGGACAGCTATCTGTATGACGGCCCGCTGGCCAAGCATGTGGACGGCGGTTTGGCGGAAGCCGCCACCGGCGTGCACAAGCTGCTGTTCAACGGCCTGTTGGGCCTGGTGGCGCTGCACATCGCCGCCATCGTGCTCTATCGGGTAGTGAAAAAGCAGAACCTGGTGGGGCCGATGCTGACCGGCTACAAGCACATGGCCGGGGAGAAGCCGCGGCTGCGTTTCGCCCACGGCGCGCTGGCGTTGGCGGCGTTGTTGTTGTCGGCTGGCGGCTTGTACTTCGCGCTGCTGCGCTGAAGCGTTTCCGTGGAAAAAGACAAAGCCGGCAGTCGCCGGCTTTTTGATTTCCATCGCGCGAGGCGCTTATTTTTCCGGGCCGCGGAAGGCGTCGTGACAGGTCTTGCAGTTCTGCGCCACCTGGCCGTATGCCTTCTTGATGGCGGCCAGGTCGCCGGCTTTGGCGATTGTGGCGAGGTTGTCCACCGACTTCAGGAAGACGTCGCGGTCGGCCTGGAACTTGGCTGGCTGGCTCCAGATTTCCGGTTTGGCGCGGCTCTTGCCGCTGATGCTGTTCGCTGGGAAGTGCTTGAACGGTTCCGCCGCCAGCGTCTTCATCGCTTCCGCCTGCTGCTCGAATTTGGCCTTGTCGTAAGGCGCGCGCTCGCGCACCGCCATGCCCATCGGCTCGAACGACTGCAGCAGCATTTTCTTGAATGCCTGGCTGCGGGTTTCGGCAGGCGTGTCGGCGTGGGCGGCGGGAATGGCGATCGCTGCCAGCAGCAGCGCGGTGAATATCTTGTTCATGGCGTCTCGAATGAATGGCGATGCATGGTCGAATGCCGGCGCGCGCGGCGCCGAACATTGATTATATCGATGACGGCGGGAAATGGGGCCGGGTGGGCGGCCCGGGCGAATCAATCCTTGCGGAAATCCTTGTGGCAGGCCTTACAGGTCTGCTGGGTGGCGCCGAACTGGGCCTTGATCGCGGCCAGATCGCCGGTCAGCGCCACTTGCTTCAGCTTGGCGGTGGCGGCCTTGTGGTTGTCGATGGCTTTCTGCCAGTCGGCGGGCTTGCTCCAGATTTCGGGCTTGGCGTCAGTCTTGCCCGCGCCGCTGCCGGCGGGGAAGTATTGCCAGGGTTGCTGCGACAGCTGTTCCAGCTTGGCGGCCTGCTTGGCGAATTCGTCCTTGTTGTAAGGAATTTCGCCTTTGACCATCTTGCCCATCTCGCCGACCACCGGCTTGTATTGCTTGAACGCCTCTTTGCGCTGGCTGGCCGGATCGGCGGCGAATGCCTGGCCGGCGATCAGCAGCGCCAGCGACGCCATTAACATCTTTTTCATCGAAAGCTTCCTTTTTTGGCATGAAAAGACGCCCGCAGCCTATCACAGCGGGCGGACCGTCAAAACCCGCATTATGTAAATGGTTGAATGGTTGTGATGTTATACAGTAACATTCGTTCACTATTTAGCCGATGCCTATCAATATGGACCCTACCGTTTATCTCGCCGCCGCCGAGCGCCATTGCGCCGCGCGCGGCAGCAAGCTCACCGATCTGCGCCGCCAAGTGCTGGAGCTGGTGCTGAACCGCAGCGGCGTGGTCAAGGCCTACCATGTACTGGCCGACTTGCAGCAGCAGCGCGGTTCGGCCGCGCCGCCGACTGTCTACCGCGCGCTGGACTTCCTGGTGGAGCACGGCCTGTTGCACAAGGTGGACGCGCTGAATGGCTTCATCGTCTGCGAGCATTTCGATTGCCAGCACGAGAGTCTGATCCTGGTGTGCGAACAATGCGGCCGCGTCAACGAAGTGGACGCCGCCAGCGGCCTGGCTCGGCTGCGCGAGATGGCGCAGGCCGCCGGCTTCGCGCTCAGCCCGCAAAACCTGGTGCTGGCCGGACGCTGCCAGTCCTGTGCAGCCTGAATCTGAAAAATCATGAACAAGACCAAAGTTAATCTGTTTACCGGCTTTCTGGGCGTAGGCAAGACCACCGCGCTGCGCCATCTGATCGCCAACCGCCCGCAGAATGAGAAGTGGGCAGTGATCGTCAACGAATTCGGCGAAGTGGGCATAGACGGCGCCGCCTTGCTCAACGACGAGCTGGCGGTGGCCGAGATCGCCGGCGGCTGCCTGTGCTGTGTCGCTGGTCCACAGATGACCGCCACCGTGGCCACGCTGCTGCGCCGCGAGAAGCCCGACCGCCTGCTGATCGAGGCCAGCGGCCTGGCCCACGCCGCCGGCGTCATCGACGAATTGCGCGCCAAGCCCTTGGGCGAGGCGCTGGAAGTGGCCGCGGTGCTGACGCTGGTGGACCCGCGCCAGTTCATCCTGCCCGATTACCACCGCCAGCCCTTGTATCGCGACCAGATCTCGATCGCCGACGTGCTGGTGGCCAACAAGATAGACACCGCCGACATCCCGACCATGGAAGCCTTCCGCGCGCAGGCGGCGGCGCTGTTTCCGCCCAAGTCGCTGGTCGGCGAGGTGCGCGACGGCCAACTGGATGTCGCCTGGCTGGACGCCGAGCTGGCGGCCAAGCCGCGCTACCGTCCGGCGGCGCTGCCTGATAACACAAGCGCGTGGCAATCGGCCGGCTGGACCTTCGAGCCGGAACTGAATTTCGACGGCGAGCGGCTGACGCGGCTGTTCGACGACCTGCCCGCCAAAGTGCCGGGCCTGGTGCGCGCCAAGGGCGTGTTCCGCGTGCTGGACAGTTGGGTGTGGCTGAACTGGGCGGCCGGGCAGTGGGGCGCCGCCCAGGTGTCCTGGCGCCGCGACAGCCGCTTCGAGCTGATTGCGCCGGAATTCGACGCCGCCGCGGTGGAAGCCTGGCTGAAGGAGTGCCTGGAATGAGCGAACCGCATTCGCACGATCACGGCCACGCGCACGCGCCGCACCGCCATGTGACCGCCGCCAACCTGCGCCCGCCGCTGAGCCTGCTGGCCATGTCCGCCGTTCAGCGCGTCGCGCTGACGCTGCTGCCGCTGGCCGGTCTGTGGCTGCTGGTGTGGTGGGCGTTGAGGGAGCTGGCATGAGCATCATCCTGAACAACCTGACGGTGTCCTACCAGCGCCATCCGGCGGTGCACCACATCAGCGGCCGCTTCGCTGACGGCGACGCGACCGCGATTTTCGGGCCCAACGGCGCCGGGAAAAGCACCTTGCTGAAGGCGATGATAGGCGCGCTGACGCCGGATTCCGGCAGCGTGGACCTGAACGGCCACCGCCGCAGCGACATCGCCTACCTGCCGCAGCAGGCCGAGATAGACCGCAGCATGCCGGTCAGCGTGCTGGAGTTGGTCGGCACCGGCCTGTGGCACAAGAGCGGCCCCTTCGGCCGGGTGGGGCGCGATGGCATGGCCCGCGCGATCGAGGCGCTGGAGCAGGTGGGACTGGCCGACTTCGCGCTGAGGCCGATCGCCGCGTTGTCCAGCGGCCAGTTCCAGCGCGTGCTGTTCGCCCGCATCCTGGTGCAGGACGCCAAGCTGATCCTGCTGGACGAGCCCTTCAACGCGGTGGACGCCAAAACCACCGAAGATCTGCTGGGCCTGGTGGCGCAGTGGCGGCGCGAAAAGCGTACCGTGATCGCGGTGCTGCACGACGCGCTGCAGGTGAGGGCGCATTTTCCGCACACGCTGCTGATGGCGCGCGAAGTGATCGCCTGGGGCGACAGCGCCACGGTATTGAACGATGACAATCTGCGGCGCGCGGTGGACACCGCCGCCCATTGGCAGTCGCAGGCCCCGGTTTGCGGCCTGGATGGAGCGAGAGCCTGATGCAACATTTGTACGATCTTCTGGTGTCGCCCTTCGTCGAATTCGCCTTCATGCGCCGCGCCTTGGCCGGCTGCTTGGCCTTGGCGCTGGGCTCGGGCCCGATCGGCCTGTTCCTGGTGATGCGGCGGATGAGCCTGATGGGCGACGCGATGAGCCATGCGGTGCTGCCGGGCGCTGCGGTCGGCTTCATGTTCGCCGGCCTCAGCCTGCCGGCGATGAGCCTGGGCGGCTTCGTCGCCGGCGTGCTGGTGGCGCTGCTGGCGGGCCTCGCCACCCGCTTCACCAGCATCAAGGAGGACGCCAGCTTCGCGGCTTTCTACCTGCTGTCGCTGTCGCTGGGCGTGCTGCTGGTGTCAAAAGGCGGCAGCAATGTCGACCTGATGCACATCCTGTTCGGCTCGGTGCTGGCGGTGGACGACGCCGCGCTGTACCTGGTGTCCGGCGTGGCCACGGTGACGCTGCTGACGCTGGCCGTCATCTACCGGCCGCTGCTGCTGGAGAGCCTGGACCCGGTCTACCTGCGCGCGGTGGGCGCGCGCGGCGCCTGGTGGCATCTGCTGTTCCTGATGCTGGTGGTGCTGAACCTAGTGGCCGGTTTCCAGTCGCTGGGCACGCTGATGGCGGTCGGCCTGATGATGTTGCCGGCAATCACCTCGCGGCTGTGGACCGAGCGCATCGAGGCCATGCTGGCGTTGGCGGTTGGCATCGCCTTCTTCAGCGGCCTGGGCGGCTTGCTGTTGTCTTATCACTTCGAACTGCCATCCGGCCCCGCCATCATCCTGCTGGCCGGCCTGGTCTATCTGTTGTCCCTGTTGTTCGCGCCGGTGGGCGGGGCTTTGCCGCGCTATATCCGCGCGCGCCACCTTGAATCGTAAGAGTGAGGAAACACGCATGAAGAAGACTTTAGCCGCCTTGCTGCTGCTGGGCATGCCGGCGCTGGCCTTGGCCAAGGTGCCGGTAGTGGCCAGTTTCAGCATCATTGCCGACATGACCCGCGAGATCGGCGGCGACCGCGTCGACGTGGTGTCGCTGGTGGGGCCGGACCAGGACGCGCACGTGTTCCAGCCGTCGCCGGCCGACATCAAGAAGGTATCCGCCGCCAAGGTGCTGGTGACCAACGGCCTGGGGCTGGAAGGCTGGATGACCCGTCTCGATAAAGCGGCCAATTTCCGCGGCGCGGTCGTAGTGGCGTCCAAGGGCATCAAGACCCGGCAGGCGCCGGAAGAGGAGCATGCCGACGAGGACCACGGCCATGACCATGGCGACGTCGATCCGCACGCCTGGCACGATCCGGCGCGGGTGCAGACCTATATCAAGAACATCAGCGCCGGCCTGATCCAGGCCGATCCGGCAGGCAAGGCCGAGTACCAGCGCCGCGCGGCCGACTACGCCGCCAAGGTGAAGGCGGTGGACGACTGGGCGAAGCAGCAGTTCGCCGCGGTGCCGGTCGCCAAACGCAAAATCCTGACCTCGCATGACGCCTTTGGCTATCTGGGCGAGCGCTATCAGCTGAAGGTGCTGGCGATCCAGGGCGTCAGCACCGAGTCCGAGGCCTCGGCCAAGGGCGTCGCGCAATTGACGCGGCAGGTGAGGAAAGAGGGCGTGAAGGCGATCTTCATGGAAAACATGAGCGACGCCCGCCTGCTGAAGCAGCTGTCCACCGAGGCCAAGGTCCAGATCGGCGGCAAGCTGTACGCCGACGCGCTGTCCGGCCCGAGCGGCCCGGCCGCCAGCTATCTGCAGCTGATGCGCTACAACGTCGACACCATCGTCAAATCATTCCGCTGACGAGCTGAGTCAGCTTCCAAAAGCCGATTCCCGCCACGCCCAGGCCGGCCGTCAGCCGCACTGGGCGTTTTTGCATCCAGCGGCGCAGGCCGTCGGCGAACACGCCCATCAGCAAGAGATTGGGCAAGGTACCCAGGCCGAAGGCCAGCATCATGCCGGCGCCGTTCCAGGCCGAGCCGCTGGCCAGAGCCGAGATCGACGCGCTGTACACCAGGCCGCAGGGCAGCCAGCCCCAGGCCGCGCCGACCGCGACCGCGCCGCCGGCCGACCGCACCGGCAGCAGCCGTCCCACCAGTGGCTGAACCCGCCGCCAGACCGGTTGTCCCAACTTTTCCAGCGCGACGATGGCCTGGGCGAATCCCGCCAGATAGAGGCCCATCGCGATCAGCATCAGATCGGCCAGCGCGGCCAAGGCCATCTGCCAAGCGTGGGTGGAGGCCAGGCTGAGGCCGCCCGCCGCAAGTCCGCCCAGCAGCGCGCCGATCAGCGCGTAGCTGGCGATGCGTCCCAGATTGTAGCCGGCCAGCACCCGCCAGCGGGCGTAGCCTGACGGCTGATGCAGGGTGAGCGCGGCGACGATGCCGCCGCACATGCCGACGCAGTGCCCGCCGCCCAGCAGGCCGGCTAGGAACAAGATCCAGAAATTTGTCTCAATCATGCCGCAAGCGCTTCAGGAAAGCTCTATGGTAACAGAGGGCATGACGGAGCGGCTTGAACGCGCCGATTTGGCTTGACGACGGGGTTTGCGGCGGTTTGTTCGATTCTTTTTGGCATTGTTGAAACAGTCATTCTACAAAAAAGGTTGAAGATAATTGTTTCGCCTACTGGCCAAAAGTACAGTTTGCAAAGAAAATGGCGGTTTGGGCGAGACAAGAAGGGCGGCGCTGTCTACTAAGACGGACGCGGTCCAAGCCCGGAGCCAGGCTGGGATATGGGAGCGATTGCCGCGTAAGGCGGATCGATCCGGCCTGGGCTGCAATGAAAAGGAATGGGGATACATGAGGAACACAATATGGCCAGGTATCTGACACTTGAACGGCTGGGCAAATCGGCCATCATCACGCTTTCCAACCTGCCTGCCAATCTGCTGACGACCGATGGCCTGAACGAGCTGACGGCGACGCTGCAGGCGTTGAATGCGGATGACGATGTGCGTTCGGTGGTGATTACCGGCGCCGGCGACGCGTTTTTTTCCGCCGGAGCAGATTTGAAGCAGTTCGCCGCCGGCGACAAGGCCGCGGCGGATGTGGTGCTGCAGGCCTTCGCCAACGCGCTGCAGGCGATACGTGCCTATCGCGGCGTCACGGTGGCGGCCGTCAACGGCTTCGCGCTGGGCGGCGGCCTGGAGTGCGCGTTGGTGTGCGACTACATCATAGCCGAGCGCGGCTCCAAGCTGGGCCTGCCGGAAGCCAAGGTCGGCCTGATTCCCGCCGCGGGCGGCACCAAGACGCTGGCCGACAAGGTGGGCGTGTCCTGGGCCAAGCGCATCATCCTGGGCGGCGAGGTGGTGTCGGCCGAGCAGGCGCTGAAGATAGGCCTGATCGAAGAGGTGGTGGATCAGGGCTTCGCCAAGATCGTCGCGGTCAGTCTGGCCAACAAGGTGGCGGGGCAGGGGCCGGTCGCGGTGGCCGCCGCGCGCAAGCTGATCGAAGACAGCCCCAATCTCAATCTGGACGAGCATCTGAAGCGCGAGCGCGCTGCGACGCTGGGCCTGGTGGGCGGTTCGGAGCAACTGGAAGGCGTAGCCGCTTTTCTGGCCAAACGCGCGCCGGGCTGGGCGCAGGACGACGACGACTGAGCCGTCGCCGCTTTGCGAGCCGATATGACGACAGCCGCCTGCGCGCAAGTTTTGCCGCCGGCGGCTTTGTTTTGGCGGCGTCGGCCATGTTAGCCTAGTCGTCATTTGGCATATTCGGCCGCAGACGCCTGTGGCCGGCATCGCAGGGGAGAGCATGGAAATCTACCAGTTGCGCACCTTTGTCACCGTGGCCCAGCAAGGCCACCTGACGCAGGCGGCCGAGTTGCTGCATCTGTCGCAGCCGGCTGTGACCGCGCAGATCAAGGCCCTGGAGGAAGAAGTGGGCATGCAGTTGTTCGAGCGCAGCGCCGGCGGCGTCAGCCTGACCCGGGCTGGCCAGGAATTGCTGCCGCAGGCGCAGGGCGTGCTGGCCGCCGCGCGCGACATCATCAACCACGCCAAGCAGCTGAAGGGGCAGCTGTCGGGACAGGCGCGCATCGGCGTGACGCTGATGCCGGACATCCTGAAGCTGGGGCCATGGGTGGCGGCGCTGGCGGACGCCCACCCGCTGCTGGAGGTGAAGCTCACTCATGGCGTATCGGTGGATGTGCTGAACCTGGTGCGCAAGAAGGAGCTGGACGCGGGCTTCTATCTGGGCAAGAACCCCTATATGAACGTCAGCACCGTGCCTTTGCGGATGCTGAATTTCCGCGTCGCCTTGCCTCCGGCCTGGGCGGGGCAGGCGGCGGAAGGGCGACTGAAAGAGCTGGGCAAGCTGCCCTGGGTCGGCATCTCGCAGTTTTCCAGCTTGTCCAAGATCACCGCAGAGTTGTGGCGGGAACTCAATATCTCTCCTAAAAAGGTGGCGGAGAGCGATCACTTGTCTGTAATACTGGAGCTGGTGGCCGCGGGCGTGGGCGCGGCCCTGGTGCGCGAGGAAGACGCGCTGGCCTGTGAGGCCGCCGGGCGCGTCCGGCTGGTGCCTGATCTGCGCAAGAGCGCCGAGCTGCAGTTTGTCTATCCGGCCGACCGGACCGGCGATCCGGTGCTGGAAACCTTGTTGCGCGAGTTGCTGGCGGTCTGGGAGCTTCCCTGTCCGCAAACGTGAGTCCGGGCGCGAGAGCGTCGTCGAATGAGGAGGCTGCATGGCCAGCTGGATAGTCGGAGCGATGGAAACATATTGCGGCGCGGTGGAGCAGGGGCAGCGCCGCTGGCTGGATGCTCAGCAGGAGGCGTGCAGCTGTTGGCTGTCGTCGATCACGCCGAGCTTCGCCTTGTCGGAAGGGGAGATGGAGCGGCGGATCGATGGAGGTCTGCTGGCGGGCGCCTCGATATGGCAGGCCCAGGCTGATATCCAGCGTGGATTGATGCTGGCCGCCGAGAGGCTGTGGACCGAGATGGGACGCAGCATCGCGCGGCAGCTGCCCGATGACGGGGCGGCGCCGATCGCGGCGGTGCGCCAGGCGCTGGAGGTGGGCTGCGTTTCCGGCGCGGCCTTGTCCACCGCGTCGCGGCAGGCTGGACATTTCGCCGCCACCAATTTTTCCGGCATTCCGCTGAAGGCCACGCGCGAGGTACGGCGGGTGTGGTTCAAGAAGTAAGCTGTGGAGGGTAATGGGTCTGGCTGTGACGGTATGTCAAAGCTTGATTGAGATTGGGTTCTGAGTGTTCAGAGTGGTGTGCTGCCCGGCTTAGGCCGGGCTTTTTTGTATGCCCACTTTTGTCTGTTGACATTTTCAAGCAGTAGATTACTATTGAAAATGCTTTTGGCATTTTTAAATGGCAGTTCTATTGTTTATCGTTGCTTATGGATAGGAGATATGATGTCAGTTATTGATGCGCTGAATCTGAAGAATAGTGATAATTACAATAGGCTGGATAGTGGATCGGGTAAAATTGGGCAGAGAACTATTGAGCTTGGTAATTCAGTTATTGCTGTTAATAGTATCGGGACCATGCGAGTTATCGAGGGAAGTAAAAATCATGGCTTGACTATTTTAGGAGTGATGATTTTATTTGTGGGGCTGATGTCGTGGGGTGCAAGTCATATGCTTGCGTTCTTGTTTTTTATTGTCGGCGGTGTAGTTCTGTATCTTGGAATTAATCAAAAGGTGGAGCTTTGTTTGTCTATTGGAACTTGTGATGGTCGCTCGACAGCGATAGTTTCTAAAAATCGTGACTTTTTGATCGGATTGAAAAGCTTCATTCAAAATAAAATTGATACTGGTAGCTTGAGCGTTGCGAATATTAATATTAGCAATAGCACGCTTGAGGGAAATATTGCCATTGGTGAAGGCGCGAGTGCGGTTCTGCAGTCATAGGGGGGAACTATGTCGAATGATATAAGAATCGAAGGTGGAATTGTCAGCGGAAATGTTGCTATTGGCGATGGTGCTAAAGCCATTTCTGTCCAGTTTGCAAATGGTGGGGTGAGTACTGGTTCGGAGAATTTATTGCTGGATGGGCTGAGAAAGTATAATGTCTCAGATGGTGATTTGCAGGATTTGTTGTATGCTATTAAGCAGGATGAGGGCTCGCCTGCATTGTCTAGAAAAGAGCTTGGGCCGAACGTAAGGTCGTGGATGCAGATTATGTTTGGGAAGGCGGTCAATTCCATTTGGCAGGTGGAGTTAGGCATGGCGGGTAGTATCCTTGCATCGGCTATGCAGCATTATTATGGTTGGGGATGATTTCTTGTTTTGATTTCGGTGTGCAGTACCATATGGCTTTTATATTCCATAGTACTCATTTTGCCAAATGTCATGATCATCCACGGTGCCTGCCATTGCGGGAATATTTTCTTCGATCTTTATTGGCCTGACGGCGTTGTCATCCCCGCTCGACGTTGCGGCTGCGGCTTCTGCCGCAAGCATGGCGGCGTCTGGACCGCCTCTCCTGCCGGCAGGCTGGAGGTGACGCTGCGCAATCCGCAACGAGTATCGCATTACCGCTTCGGCACCCGTACTGCTGACTTCCACATCTGTTCCGATTGCGGCGCCGCGCCGCTAGTCACCAGCGAGATCGGCGGCTGCTTGCGCGCCGTGGTCAGCGTCAATGCCTTCGAGACGCCTGGCCTGCCGCTGGGCGATGCGGCCGACGTATCGTTCGATGGCGAGAGCGAAGCGGAGAGGCTGGAGCGGCGCGCCCGCAACTGGATCCCCGATGTCCGCTTCGTCTGATCGCTTTCCCTTTATCCGGCTGGAGGCCTTGCCGGCCGAGGTGCTGGCCGATCTGGCCGCTGGTAGGCAGCCGGCAAGCCTGGGCCGCCGTTGCGAGGAGGGCGCCTTGCCGCCGCAGGAGGTGGCAGGCTGGGCATTGCGCTTGCTGGCGTCAGGCGTGGCCGAGCGTTGGAGCCTGCCCTACGCGATGATCGATGAGCGCGGCGCGATAGTCGGCGCGTGCGGCTTCAAGGGCGCTCCCTGCCTGGGGCTGGTGGAGATCGGCTACGGGGTGGCGCCGCTGCGGCGTGGGCGCGGCATTGCCGCCGCCGCCGTGAGGCTGTTGCTGGAGGAGGCGGTCATCCGCGGCGGCGCGCGCCGGGTGCTGGCGCGGATCAATCCGGATAATGCCGCGTCGTCGCGGGTGGCGGACAAGCTGGGTTTCGTCCGCGGCGAGGTGGCGCTGGACGACGACGGCGAGCCGCTGGCGCAATGGCTGTGGCCGCCTTCAACTGATTTTGCCCATGATGGAGAAGCGCCATGAAGCTGATCGGGATGTTGGATTCCCCTTATGTTCGCCGCGTCGCGGTTTCCCTGCAGTTGCTGGACCTTCCATTCGAACACCATCCCTTGTCGGTGTTCAGCGCATTCGACCGTTTCCGGGAGATCAATCCGGTGGTCAAGGCTCCCACGCTGATCTGCGACGACGGCGCGGCGCTGATGGATTCCACGCTGATCCTGCAGTACGCGGAGTCGATTTCGCCGGGGCGCAGCCTGCTGCCGTCCGATCCGCAACGTTTGCTGCGCAGCCTGCGGGTGACCGGGCTGGCGTTGGCGGCGTGCGAGAAGAGCGTGCAGATCGTTTACGAGCGCAAGCTGCGCCCTGAAGACGCGCGCTACCAGCCCTGGCTGGAGCGGATCAGCAGCCAGTTGCTGGCCGCTTACGACGAATTGGAGCGGGAGCTGGCATCCGGCGTGCCGGACATCGGCTGCGGGGCCATTGATCAGGCCTGGCTGAGTACTGCCGTCGCCTGGCACTTCAGCAGGCGGATGACGGCTGACATCGTGCCGGAAGATGAGTATCCGGCGTTGGCCGCCCTGTCCGCGCGAGCGGAGGCGCTGGACGCGTTCCGGGCGGCGCCGTATGGCGATGGCGCGTATCCGGTCAGGTTTTGATGCGCTATCGCCCGCGCGTGCAATCGAAAGCTGCGGCTCGATTTCAACGGCCCGGGGCAATTCCGTGAGGCGCCGCGATGCGTTCACGCTGACTGCGTTCTGAGGCAAGGGCAAAATAAAACGCCGCCGCATTTCACAATGCGGCGGCGTCGTCATTGGCGATTGATGGAGTTACTTCTGATGCGCGCCGTCGGCCACGATGCCGCGCACCTTGGCCACGTCGCCGGCGGCCACCGGACTGGCGGCGTTGCCCCAGCTCTGGCGCATGTAGGTGAGCACGTCGGCCACTTCCTGGTCGTTCATCTGCTGGGCGTAGCCCGGCATGCTGTATTCCCAGGCCAGGTGGCGGGTGCGGGCGTTGACGCCGCCTTCCAGCACCACGCGGATCAGCGAGGTGGCGTCGCGCGCCATCACCGCCGAGCTGCCGGCCAGCGCCGGCACCACCTGGTCATGCCCCTGGCCGTTGGCTTGGTGGCAGGTGGCGCAGTTCTCGAAGAACAGCGTGGCGCCGGTGCGCACCGGGGCGACGTCGGCCGCTCCCGCGCCGGGCAGGCTCTTCAGGTAGACGGCGATCGCCGACAGGTCGGCGGTGTTGATGTGCTGGCTGCTGTAGTGCACCACTTCCGCCATCGGGCCGAAGGCCGCGGTGTAGCGGTTGCGGCCGGTTTGCAGGTATTGCACCAGTTCTTCGGCCGACCAGCCGCCCAGGCCTTCGCGCGCGTCGCCGGTCAGGTTGCCGGCGTACCAGCCCGCCAGTTGCGCGCCGGTCAGATAGCCGGGCTTCTTGTCGCTCAGCGCCACTTCCTGGAAGGCGACGCCGCGCGGGGTGTGGCAAGTGCCGCAGTGAGCCATGCCCTGCACCAGATAGGCGCCGCGGTTCCACTCGGCGTTCTTGCCGGCATCCGGCTGGTAGCGGCTGTCATCGTGGAACATCCAGCGCCACAGCGTCAGCGGCCAGCGCATGGACAAGGGCCACGGGATGTCGCTGTCGCGGTTGGCCTGTTTCACCGGCTGCACGCCGTACATGAAGTAGGCGTATAGGTCGCGCATATCGTCGTCGTTGATGCGCGCGAACGAGGTGTAGGGCATGGCCGGGTACAGTGAATGGCCTTCCTTGGCCACTCCCTTGCGCAGCGCGCGGGCGAAGTCCTCGTAGCTGTAATTGCCGATGCCGGTTTCCTTGTCCGGGGTGATGTTGGTGGAGTAGATCTTGCCCACCGGGGTATCCATCGGCAGTCCGCCGGCGTTTTCCTTGCCGCCGGGCGCGCTGTGGCAGGCGATGCAGTCCGACACGCGGGCGAGGTAGGCGCCGCGGCGCACGCCCTCGGTGTCGACATGCGCCAGGGCGGCGTTTGCCGCACAGGCCAGCAGGGCCGCGAGGCCCAGGGTTTTCATCAGTTTCATCACGGTGTTCCTGTTAGCTCAGCTCGTTGACGGCGCGCCATGCCTGGTCGATGGCAGCGTGGGTGTACGGGTTCCAGTCGGAGTCGGAGTTGGCGATCGCCACTTTGCCGGCCGGGCGGCGGGCGGTGGCGATGATGCGCTTGGACTCTTCTTCGTCGTCGTACATCGAGTTGAGGAAGTAGGAATAGCCGTGCGACCAACGGTTGACGGTGATGGCTGCGATGTCGCGGTTGTGGTCGAAGCCGGTGGGGCCGAGGATGCGCTGCAGCTGGCTGCGGATCATGTTCTCGTGCTCGGAGAACGGCATGGCCAGCAGCTTGGCGCGGCCCATCTTCCACTGGGTGCGCGGGTCCAGGTTGGAGCCGGCGATGGTGGGCACGTAGACCATGTGCAGGCACATCGGCTCCGACGGCTTGCGCGGGTGCTGGTAGCCGCCCAGGTCCACCGGGTAGTCCATCTTGATGCGGCTGTACGGCATGGACGGACAGTACAGTTCGTGCAGGCCCAGCTTCATGAAGCTGTCCCAGTTTTTCAGCACCACCTTGGTGTAGACCAGCGGCGCCTTGACGTTCATCGCCAGCGCCTGCTTCTGATCGTTTTCCAGCTCCGGCATGATGTGCGGGATCATCATGTTGTAACAGGCCATCACCACGTGGCGGCCCTGCACGCGGTGCAGCCTGCCGCCCTTGTCCAGGTAGCCGACATCAACCGGGCCCTTGGCGTTTTCCACGCGCACCACGGTGCTGTTCAGGCGCAGCCGCACCGGATTTTCCGGCAGGTCCAGCTTGCTGTAGTCGAAGCGGGCCAGCACGATGTCGTTCATGTCCTTGCCCGGCGCCACTTGCGGGATCATTTTGCGCACCAGAAGGCGGGCGATGGACGCGTTGCCGTCCGGGAAGTGGTAGATGTAGGGGTCGCGCAGCTCGGCTTCCGCCTCGGCGCTGATCTTGCCCAGGCCGGCCACGCCGTGGAAGCCCGGCAGATCCAGGTTGCGCGCGTCCAGCGCCGGCAGGCCGTCGATGCCCACCGCCTGGAAGTCGTTGCTGCGCGACTGGAAGAAGCGGATCGCGGTGGCGCTCAGGCCGACGTGGCGGGACAGGTAGGTGCTGTAGCTGATCTTGGCGAGATAAGCCTCGCGCTTGTTCTTGGGCATGTCGCCCAGGTAGTCGCGGGTGCTGGTGTGTAGATCGATCAGCGCGTCGCGGTCCTTCTTCGACATCGGGAAGTCGTTGATGAAGTCGCGGATCGGGCGCGCGTTCAGGCGTTTGGGATCGATGTCGTCCGCCACCTGCAGGTAGGGGTCGCCGCCGACGATCTTGTCCACGCCGAAGTCTTCCTTGTTGAAGAACACGCCGCGCGACAGCTTGAGGTCGGGGTAGAAATTGCGGTGGAAGTGGCTGGCCAGGCCATCGATGTCGATGGTCAGTTCCTTCATCAGCGCCAGCGCTTCCTTGCTGAACACGTGCTTGGGCGATTGCAGCGATTCGGTGCCGCCGTAGCCCAGCATCAGGCGGTTGCCGACCTTGAACTCGTTGCGCTTGGCGTGGCCGCCGAAGTCGTCGTGGTTGTCCAGAATCAGCACCTTGGCCTGCGGATGCTTCTTGCGATAGTAATGCGCGGCCGCCAGGCCGCTGATGCCGCCGCCTACCACCACCAGGTCGTAATGCTCTTCCACCTTGGCGCCGCCGAGGTTGAAGGCGTGGTGTGCGCGGCCCAGCTTGTGCGCGTTTTCGAAGGAGCCGTCATGGTTGCCGCGCAATCCTGTGAGCGAAGGCGGATAGTAGCTAGCGCTGATCTGTCGGGGTGCGGCACGGAGGATTTCCAGCGGAGTGAGCCCGGCAGCCACCGTCAGCGCGAAACCGTTTAGGAAGTCTCGTCGGGTAATAGACATGGCTTTTCCTGTGTTGTTGTTGGCATAAACCAGCAGCCTCTGCGTGCTGTCTGGCGTTCCATTATAACAAATTGTAAATATAGTTAATTTTTATGCCGTGGAAATGGCAGGCAGGGGCGGGGAAATGGACAAGCCCGGCGGAGCCGGGCTTGGAAAAGCGGGGGACGGCAACGCGGCGGCGGGATCAGGCCTGGACGATTTTCTTCTTCAGCAGGCCCAGCGCCAGCGCGGTGACGACGGTGCCGGCGGCCAGCGCCGCCAGATAGCTGGCCAGGTGCTCCACCGCGTTGGGGATGGGCAGCACGAAGACGCCGCCGTGCGGCACTTTCAGCTCCACGCCCATGGTCATCGAGATGGCGCCGGCCAGCGCCGAGCCGGCCATCAAGGCCGGAATCACCCGGAAGGGATCACGCGCGGCAAACGGTATCGCGCCCTCGCTGATGAAGGCCAGGCCCAGCACCGCGGCGGCCTTGCCGGCCTCGTGCTCGTCGACGGTGAAGCGGTCGCGGAATAATCGGGTGGCCAGCGCGATGCCCAGCGGCGGCGTCATGCCGGCGGCCATCACCGCCGCCATCGGCGTGTAGACCTGGCTGGCGATCAGGCCGGTGGCGAAGGCGTAGGCCGCCTTGTTGACCGGGCCGCCCATGTCGAAAGCCATCATCGCGCCCAAGAGCGCGCCCAGGGCCAGCGCGCTGCTGCCCTGCATGCCCTTCAGCGCCTCGGTCAGCGCCGCCAGCACGGCGGCCACCGGCTGGCCCACCACGTAGATCATCAGCAGGCCGGTCAGCAGCGAGCCCAGCACCGGCAGGATCAGCACCGGCTTCAGGCCGTCCAGATGCTGGCCCAGCTTGATCCGGCGGTTCAGCTCCCGCGTGCCGTAGCCGGCGATGAAGCCGGCGACGATGCCGCCGAGAAAGCCCGATCCCAGGCTGGCGGCCAGCATGCCGCCCACCATGCCGGGGGCGATGCCGGGGCGGTCGGCGATGGAGTAGGCGATGTAGCCGGCCAGGATGGGTACCATCAGCGCGAAGGCGGACTTGGCGCCGATCTGGAACAGCGACCAGGCCAGCGTGCCCTTGTGCGCGTCGTCGAAGGCGTAGATGCCGCCCAGCGCGAAGGCCAGCGCGATCAGGATGCCACCTGCGGTGACGAAGGGCAGCATGAAGGACACGCCGGTCATCAGGTGGCGGTAAGGGCCGTCCTTGGCTTTTTCCTGGCTGGCGGTCTTGGCCACGGCCGAGCTTGCGCCTTCCCATGGCCGCGCTTCTTCGATGGCGCGGCGGATCAGCGCCTTGCCGTCGCCGATGGCGGCCTTGGTGCCGCTCTTGAACAGCCGCTTGCCGGCGAAGCGGTCCAGCTGCACCTGGGTGTCGGCGGCGATCACCACCAGATCGGCGGCGGCGATTTCGGCGTCGGTCAGCGCGTCCTGCGCGCCGACCGAGCCTTGGGTTTCAACCCGCATCGCGTGGCCCAGCGCCTTGGCTCCCTGGACCAGCCCCTCGGCCGCCATGAAGGTGTGGGCGATGCCGGTGGGGCAGCCGGTGATGGCGACAATGCTGAGCGCGCGTTCGGCCGCGGCCGCGCCGTCCAGCTGTGAGGCCGGGTCGGCCAGCACCGCGTCCAGCGTGGCGCGGCGCGCGGGGCGCTGTCCGGCGCGGCCGTCGTCGGGACAGTCCACCAGCAGGAACTGGCTGGCGGCTTGCAGGATGCCGGCGTCCAGCGCCGGTTGGCCGTCGATCTCGATGTCTATCCGCTTGCCTTGCCGCTGGGCGGCCTGGC
>NZ_JAJOHV010000037.1 GCF_021129175.1 Chromobacterium piscinae
CCGCCAGGCTGGCCTCGCGCATCGCTTTGAGCAGCTGGCGCACGCCGTCCTCGGCTTGCGGGCCGCGCGCGGACACGGCGACGAGGTCGCCCTGGCGCAGGCCCAGCTGCAGCAGCGAGATCAGGTTTTTGGCGTCGGCTACGCGGCCGCCGTGGCGCACTTGCAGCTGGGCGGGGCTGCGGCGCGCGGCCTCCACCCACAACGCGGCGGGGCGGGCGTGCAGGCCATTGGGGTAATCGAGCCGCCATTCGTCGCAGACGTCTAGGTCCTGCGTCTCGGTGTCCGGCGGCGGGTTCTCCGGCGCTTGCTCCAGCGCGGCGATCAGGTCGGCGCTGTTCTCGGTGGAGAACAGCGGCAGCAGCCGGGCTTCGTCCTGCAGCAGCCGGGTCAGCTGGCGCAGCATCACCAAGTGATCGTCGGAGCGCGCGGCGATCGCGCACAGCAGGTGGGTGCGCTGGCCAGGGTTCCATTCCAGCCCGGCCGGAATCTGCAGGATGGCGACGCCGGTGCGCAGCACCATCGCCCGGTCTTCCACCATGCCGTGGGGGATGGCGATGCCGTTGCCCAGGTAGGTGTTGGCTACCGCCTCGCGGCGCAGCAGGCTGTCTATGTAGTCGGGCGCGATGCAGCCGGCGTCGGCCAGCATGCGGCCGGCCTCGCGGATGGCGGCCTCCTTGCTGGCGGGCCGGCAGCCCAGGCGTATCAGTTGCGGAGTGAGCAGGGCGTCGGACACGGCATACCTCGTTTTTGGGCTCGATATGGCTGGCATTGAAAACGATTACATTTTTCCTGTCAATCAGACAGAACTGGTTAAAATCAAACTTGTGGCGCAATTCGGATAACTGTCGCTATTCTGCGCTTGCCAGCGCGGTGCGCGCTGGCGCAACATCGCTTCCGTCAATTGAAAACGATTTCCAAAAAATGACTACCAGCATCAAGGATGTTGCGCTGCTGGCCGGCGTGTCGGTGGCCACCGTGTCGCGCGTGCTGGGCAACGGCCCGGTCAGCGCCGCGCTGCGCGCCAAGGTGGAGGCCGCCGTCGCCCAGAGCGGCTATCGGCCCAACCTGTCGGCGCGCCGGCTGCGCTCGCAGCATACCCACACCATAGGCCTGATCGTGTCCGACATCCGCAATCCCTTTTTCACTTCGGTCAGCCGGGCGGTGGAGGATGTCGCCTACCAGGCCGGTATGCGGGTGATCCTGTGCAACACCGATGAGAATCCGGACAAGGAGGCGATGTACCTCAGGTTGATGCAAGAGGAGAGGGTGAGCGGGGTGATTTTCGCCGCCACCCGTGCCACCGCCGATGCGTTGGACGTCGCCGGGCTGGGCTTTCCTGTGGTGATGATAGACCGCGCGGGTCCGGCTGCCCGCTGCGACGCGGTGCTGCTGGACAACCGGGCAGCGGCCGCGCAACTGGTCGAGCATTTGCTGGGCTGCGGTTATCGCCGCATAGGCGGCCTGTTCGGCAATACCAGCAGCACCGGCGCCGAGCGCCACGCGGGTTTCGCCGAGGCGATGGAAAGGGTGGGGCTGCCGGCGGCAGCGCGTTTTGTCGCGCCCAGCGCCGAAGCGGCGCAGGCCGAAGCGGCGAAGTGGCTGCGGGAGGCGGGCGCGCCGGAGGCGCTGATCGCCAGCAATGGCCTGCTGTTGCTGGGCGTGGTCAAGGCGGTGCGAGAGGCCGGCGTCGCCGTGCCGGGCCGGCTGGCGCTGGCTGGCTTCGACAACGACAGCTGGACCGAGCTGGCCGATCCCGGCATGACGGTGATCGAGCAGCCGGTCGACGAGATCGGCCGCGCAGCGATGGAAATGCTGCTGGAGCGGCTTGAGCGGCCGGAACGGCCGCTGCGCAAGGTGGTGCTGGCGGGCCGGCTGGTGGAGCGCGGCTCCAGCCAGCCTCGCGGCTGAGACGCGCTGTGTTCAGCGCATCGGGCCGGTGAGCCGGGTGACGGTATCGTCCTTGACGATGAAGTGGTGCCACGCGGCGGCGGCGGCGTGCAGGATGCTCAGCCACAGCAAGACATTGCCCAGCAGTTCGTGCAGCTCCTTCAGGCTCTTGCCCAGCTCCGGGCTGTTGGGCATGAAGGAGGGCAGTCCGAGACCGAACAGGGCCACTTCGCCGCCCTTGGCCTGAATGAAGGCGATGCCTAGGATGGGCAGCGCCAGCATCAGCGCGTATAGCGCCCAGTGCCCGGCATGGGCCAGCAGCTTCATCAGCGGGCTGGGCGCGGGAGAAATGCCGGGCGGCGGATTGCCCAAGCGCCAGGCCAGCCGCGGCAGCACCAGCAGCAGGACGATCAGTCCGGCCTGAACATGGGCGTAGCCCAGGCCGCTGCGGACCGGGTCGCCCTTGGGGAAGTTGCCTTTCAGCTCGATGAAGATCAGCGCGGCGATCACCGCCAGCGCGCACAGCCAGTGCAGCGCGCGGGCGACTTTGCCGTAACTGTGGGAGGTATTGCGCAACATGTCGGCTCCTTTAGTTTTGATTGGAACATGTTGCAAGCTTAGCCGGCCTAGCTTAAACCGGCCTTAATCCATTTCAAGAGGAGGGGAAAGCGCCGCTGCGCTCGGCGTCGCGGATCACGCCCTGCTTGTCGGCCGGCCGCCAGCCTTCCGGCTTCAGCACCTTGCCGTCGGCGCGGCGCACCACCTTGCCGTCCACGCATTTGCGCAGATTGGCGTCGTGTATCGCTTCGCACATCGCTTCTAGCGGCAGGCCTTGCGACAGCAGCAACCCGCACACCACATTGAGCACGTCCACCGCCTCGGCGGTCAGCTCGGCGCGGCTTTGCAGCTGCTGTTCCGGGGATTGCGCCGGCAGCGCGCGGTAGTCGGCCAGCGCTTGTTTGAGCTCGTCCAGCTCTTCGTCCAGCATGGTTTGCCACATCGCCAGCTGTTCGGGCTGATATTCGGGGCGGGAGGGGGAGGGGATGTCGAAGCGCCGCATGAAATCGCGGCGCATTCGGAACAGATCGCTCATCGATAGACTCCTTTTTTATGCATATATTGTGGAGTCTATCGATTAAATCATCAATATATTGTGATTATTGCGCCTGCAGCGCGGCTAGCGCCTGGAAGTAGTCCGGGAAGGTCTTGGCCACGCAGTTGGGATCGTTGATGACCACCGGCGCGCCCAGCAGCGAAACCAGCGAGAAGCACATCGCCATCCGGTGGTCGTCGTAGGTGTCGATCTCGGCGTTGGGCGTCAGCGCGGCCGGCGGCGTGACGCGGATGTAATCCGGGCCTTCCTCCACCGTCGCGCCCACCTTGCGCAACTCGGTCGCCATCGCCGACAGGCGGTCGGTTTCCTTCACCCGCCAGCTGGCGATGTTGCGCAGCGTGGTGGTGCCGTCGGCGGCCAGCGCGGCCACGGCCAGCGTCATCGCAGCATCCGGGATGTGGTTGCAGTCCAGGTCGATTGCCTTCAGCCGGCCGTCGGCGCTGGCCTCGATCCAGTTGTCGCCGCGGCGCACCGTCGCGCCCATCAATTCCAGCGCCTCTGCGAAGCGAACGTCGCCCTGGATGCTGGCTTCGCCCACGCCTTCCACCCGTACCGGCCCGCCGGCCAGCGCGCCGGCCGCCAGGAAGTAGGACGCGCTGGAGGCGTCGCCTTCGACGTAAATCTCTCCCGGCGAGATGTAGTGCTGGCCGCCCGGAATGATGAAGCGCTGCCAGCCGTCGCGCTCGACGCGCACGCCGAAGCGCGCCATCAGGTTGAGCGTGATTTCGATATAGGGCTTGGAGATCAGCTCGCCGATCACCTCGATTTCGGATGTTTCGCCGGTCAGCGGCAGCGCCATCAGGAGCGCGGTGAGGAACTGACTGGAAACGTTGCCCTTCACCTGGATGGGATGGGCGCAGCGCACGTCGGCCGGCGAGATGGCCAGCGGCGGGAAACCCGGCTGGCCCAGGTATTGGATGCTCGCGCCGGCGGTGTTCAGTGCGTCCACCAGGTCGCCGATTGGCCGTTCGTGCATGCGCGGCACGCCGGACAGCTGGTAGCTGCCGCCCATCAGCGCCAGCGCTGCGGTCAGCGGGCGGAAGGCGGTGCCGGCGTTGCCCAGGAACAACTCGGCGTTCTTCACCGGGAAGGGGCCGCCGCAGCCGTGGACGCGGAAATCGCGGCTGTCGCCTTGTTGCTCTATCTTCACGCCCAGCAGCTTCAACGCGCTCAGCATGTGGCGGATGTCGTCGGAATCCAGCAGGTCGCGGACCATGGTGCTGCCGCCTGACAGGGCGGCCAGCAGCAGCGTGCGGTTGGAGATGCTCTTGGAGCCGGGAAGCTTGATGGCGCCGCCGAGGCGGACGCAGGGAGAGAGGTGCAGTTGTTCCATTGAGTGTCGCGCTTGTGTTTTCGGAATGGCGTTGCTTGATGCGTAAGGGACACTGTACCCGCCGCGCACGGCTGCGCGCAAATGGTGCGGCACCACACCATGCCACACCACTTGGGTTACAATGCGCGGTTTGGCCGGCCGGCGGCTGCCGCGACGCGCGGCGGTATCGGCAGGGCCTTGGCAGAATGCAACAGGATCAGATTCCGATGACAGTTCCGGTGATTACCATCGACGGCCCGTCCGCTTCGGGCAAGGGCACGGTGGCGGCCCAGGTCGCCGCGCGCCTCGCCTTCCATTATCTCGACTCGGGCTCGCTGTACCGGCTGCTGGCGCTCCACGCGCGCCGCAGCGGCATCGCCTGGGACGACGAGCCGGCGCTGGCCGAGGCTGCCGCCGGCTTGCCGGTGGAGTTTTCCGACGGCGCGGTGTGGCTGGAAGGCAACGACGCCAGCCAGGACATCCGCGCCGAGGAAATCGGCATCGGCGCGTCCAAGGTGGGCGCGCTGCCGACGGTGCGCGCCGCGCTATTGCAGCGCCAGCGCGATTTTCGCGAATCGCCGGGCCTGGTGACGGATGGCCGCGACATGGGTTCGGTGGTGTTTCCGGACGCCATGTTGAAGATATTTCTGACCGCCAGCGCGGAGGAAAGGGCGAGTCGCCGTCATAAGCAGTTGATCGGCAAGGGGGAATCTGCTAACCTCGCCCAAATTATGCAGGACATTATCGATCGGGACGCGCGAGACGCGGCCCGGCCGGTAGCGCCGCTGCGCCAGGAGCCGGAAGCCTTTTTGCTCGATACCACGGAGCTGACCATAGACCAGGCGGTCGACAAGGTCCTCGTGTGGTTTGAGGAAAAACAGGTTTCCGGCCGTTGATTTTTTGTATGGTCGTTTTTGCTGCATTGCGGAAACGACCTTGTTCCAACCCTAACCCCGCAAGCCGCAAGGCCTGCAACTGAGAGTACGCTTGATGACTACCCTCTCCATGGAAAACTTCGCTCAACTGTTCGAGGAAAGCCTCACCCTGCACGATATGCGCGTGGGCGAAGTGATCACTGCTGAAGTCGTGGCAGTTGATTCCAACTTTGTAACCGTGAACGCAGGCCTCAAGTCCGAGTCCCTGATTCCGGCTGAAGAATTCAAGAACGACCAAGGCGTCGTTGAAGTTGCCATCGGCGACTTCGTTACCGTGGCTATCGACGCGCTGGAAAACGGCTTCGGCGAAACCAAGCTGTCCCGCGAAAAAGCCAAGCGCATGGCCGCTTGGGTTGAGCTGGAAGAAGCGCTGGAAGCCGGCACCATCCTGTCCGGCATGATCAGCGGCAAGGTGAAGGGCGGCCTGACCGTCATGGTCAACGGCATCCGCGCCTTCCTGCCGGGTTCCCTGGTCGACGTGCGTCCGGTGAAAGACACCACCCCGTACGAAAACAAGCAGATCGAGTTCAAGGTTATCAAGCTGGATCGCAAGCGCAACAACGTCGTGGTTTCCCGCCGCTCCGTGCTGGAAGAAACCCTGGGCGAAGAGCGCAAGGCTCTGCTGGAAACCCTGAAAGAGGGCGCAGTCATCAAGGGTATCGTCAAGAATATCACCGACTACGGTGCGTTCGTTGACCTGGGCGGCATCGATGGCCTGCTGCACATCACCGACCTGGCATGGCGCCGCGTGAAGCACCCGTCCGAAGTTCTGGCCGTGGGCGACGAAGTGGAAGCCAAGGTACTGAAGTTCGACCAAGAGAAGAACCGCGTATCCCTGGGCCTGAAGCAACTGGGCGAAGATCCGTGGGTGGGCCTGTCCCGCCGCTACCCGTCCGGCACCCGTCTGTTCGGCAAGGTGACCAACCTGACCGACTACGGCGCGTTCGTGGAAATCGAACAGGGCATCGAAGGCCTGGTGCACGTGTCCGAAATGGACTGGACCAACAAGAACGTACACCCGTCCAAGGTGGTTCAAGTTGGCGACGAAGTGGAAGTCATGATCCTGGAAATCGACGAAGACCGTCGTCGTATCTCCCTGGGCATGAAGCAGTGCCTGGCCAACCCGTGGAACGAGTTTGCCGACAACTTCCACAAGGGCGACAAGCTGAAGGGCGCGATCAAGTCCATCACCGACTTCGGCGTGTTCGTTGGCCTGCCGGGCGGCATCGACGGCCTGGTTCACCTGTCCGACCTGTCCTGGAACGAAGCTGGCGAAGAAGCCGTGCGCAAGTTCAAGAAGGGCGACGAGGTTGACGCCGTTGTTCTGTCCATCGACGTGGAAAAAGAACGCATTTCCCTGGGCATCAAGCAGCTGGAAGGCGATCCGTTCAACAACTTCGTTGCGATGAACGACAAGGGCGCCCTGGTGAAGGGTACCGTGAAGTCCGTTGACGCCAAGGGCGCGGTTATCGCTCTGGACACCGACGTTGAAGGCTACCTGCGCGCTTCCGAACTGTCCCGCGACCGCGTGGAAGACGCTCGCTCCATCCTGAAGGATGGCGATGCCGTCGAGGCCGTGATCGTTGCCGTGGACCGCAAGTCCCGCAACATCAGCCTGTCCATCAAGGCTAAGGACGCTCAAGAAGACAACGCCGCTCTGAAGAACCTGGCTGTTGACAGCGCCTCCGCCGGCACCACCAACCTGGGTGCCCTGCTGAAGGCCAAACTGTCCGGTTCCAACGAGTAATAGCGTCATGACCAAGTCTGAGCTGATCGCGAGGCTGTCTGAACGACTGGCCGAGCGCAATTCTCAGTTGGTCTACAAAGATGCTGAGTTGGCCGTCAAGACCATTCTGGACGCGATGGCCAACAACCTGGCGCAGGGAAGCCGCATCGAGATTCGTGGGTTCGGTAGCTTCGATCTGAACTACCGTCCGCCGCGGGTCGGCCGCAACCCGAAGTCGGGCACCAGCGTCTCGGTTCCTGAGAAATACGTGCCTCATTTCAAGGCCGGCAAGGAACTGCGCGAGCGCGTGGACTTGTCCCTTGTGGAACAGACCCAGGCCTGATCGCAGTTTTATCGGTCTACATGCTGAAAAGCGTCGCATATGCGGCGCTTTTTTCGTATTCGCGCCGCTTGAGCGGCTTGGGTTGCGGCGGGCTATCGTTTAGAATTGCACTCCGGCAAACTCATTGAGCGATCCCATGCGATATTTGTTGCGCATCGTCGAACTGGCCCTGTTGTTGCTGCTGGTCGCCGTCACCGTGCAGAACAGCCACTCAGTCGAATTCAAACTGTTCTTCGGCCAATCATGGTCGGCTCCGTTCATCGTGTTCCTGCTGCTGTTCTTCGTCGTCGGCGCCGTCGTCGGCCTGCTGGCCACCTTCAGCTTCTACCTGAAAACCCGCCGCGAGCTGTCGCAGTTGAAAAAAGAACTGCGCAATCGGCCTCCCGCCGGCAAGGTGGTCAACGATCCCAGCGACGCCATCGCCGATTGAGCTTGTCTTCACGGGGCATGGTCTTGACCCCGTTCTATCATCCCGAAAGGATTGCTGTTGGAACTCGATTTGTGGTGGCTGCTGCTGTTTCCAGCCTTTTTCGGCCTGGGCTGGTTCGCGGCCCGGGTGGACATGCGCACCGTATTGAAGCAGGCGAAGTCGGTGCCGATTTCCTATTTCCGCGGCTTGGACGCGCTGGTGGAAGACAAGACCGACGTCGCGGCCCAGGCGCTGGCCGAGGTGGCGCGCCAGCAGGGTTCGGCGCTCGAGTTGCAGCACATCCTCGGTAAGTTGTACCGCAAGCGCGGCGAGAACGACCGCGCGATCCGCCTGCATCAGCAGATGCTGGACTCTTCCGACCTGCCAGGAGAGCAGCGCGACCTGGTGCGCAACGAGTTGGCGCAGGACTTCCGCAAGGCCGGCCTGGTGGATCGGGCCGAGGAGATCCTGCTTAAGCTCTTGAACGGCAATATGGCGCTGGCGGCGCGCCGCCAGTTGCTGGACATCTATCAGCAGGACCGAGACTGGCAGAAGGCGATCGAAACCGCGCGCGAGCTGCGCAGCGACGCGCACTCGTTCCAGCATGAAGTCGCGCAGTTCTACTGCGAGTTGGCGCAGGGTGAGCTGTACAGGTCCGATCACAGCCAGGCCAGGCAATACGTGGCCGAGGCGCTGGCGGCCAACCGCAAATGCGTGCGCGCCAGCCTGATCCTCGGCGACATCGAATTCGCCGAAGGCAATCTGGAGGCGGCCATCGCCGCCTGGCAGAGCATAGAGAAACAAAACTACGAATACCTGGCGATGGCGGCCGAGCGTCTGTTCGACGCTTACGAAAAGCTGGGCCGTCCGCAGGAGGGCATCGCGCTGCTGCGCGGTTATCAGCGCACCTTCCCGCAACTGGAACTGACCGATCTCTTGTACCAGAAGATCGCCACCTATGATGGCGAGGCTAAGGCGCTGGACGGCGTGCGCGAAGCGGTGCATGCCCGTCCCAGTCTGGCCGGCGTGTACCGGATGATAGAAGCGCAGATGGACGAGCTGTCGCCGGAAGGGCGGATGGACGCGGAGGTGGCGCGCGCGCTGATCCTCAAGCATTCCCAGCGCCTCAGCGTGCATCGTTGCAAGTGCTGCAACTTCCGTTCGCGCGCCTTCTTCTGGCACTGTCCGGCCTGCGGCGAGTGGGAAAGCTTCACCGCCAACCGTTCGGAAAACTGAATCACTCGGCGCGCGGCCGCTTGAACGGCGCGCGCCGCGGCAATATAGAATGATGGAGCATTGATGAATCCCTTGATCGCACAAAGCGAAAGCCGGACGACGTCCCCGGTGGTGGTGGCGCTGGACTTTGCCGACGCGGATAGCGCATTGGCTTTCGCCAGCCGGCTGGACCCGGCGGAGTGCCGGCTGAAGGTGGGCAAGGAACTGTTCACCTCCAGCGGCCGCCATCTGGTCGAGGCGCTGGCCGCGCGCGGTTTCCAGGTTTTCCTGGACATGAAATTCCACGACATCCCCAATACCGTCGCCCATGCCTGCAAGGCCGCGGCCGAGTCCGGCGTGTGGATGGTCAACGTCCACGCCTCCGGCGGCCGCCGGATGATGGAGGCCGCGCGCGAGGCGCTGGCCGCTTACAGCCAGCGCCCGCTGCTGATCGCGGTGACGGTGCTCACCAGCATGGAAGCGTCGGATCTGGCCGAAGTCGGCATCGATGTCCCGCCGCAGCAGCACGTGCTGCGCCTGGCCACGCTGACCCGCGATTGCGGCCTGGACGGCGTGGTGTGCTCGGCCCAGGAGGCGTTCATGCTGAAGCAGGCCCTGGGCGGCGATTTCAAGCTGGTGACGCCGGGCATCCGCCTGGCCGACAGCGCCGGCGATGACCAGCGCCGCGTGATGACGCCGACCGCCGCCTTGGCCGCCGGCTCCGATTATCTGGTGGTCGGCCGCCCGATCACCCGCGCCGCCGACCCGCTGGCCGCGCTGCGCGCCATCAATCAAGACATTTCCGCATTCCTGGGTAAACAATCATGAAAATCACGGTAATTGGCTCGGGCTATGTCGGCCTGGTGACCGGCACCTGCTTGGCCGAGACCGGCTACCACGTCTGCTGCCTGGACGTGGACCCGCGCAAGATCGAAATCCTGCAAAACGGCGGCATCCCGATTTTCGAGCCGGGCCTGGAAGACATGGTGAAGCGCAATGTGGCTGCCGGCCGCTTGCATTTCACCACCGACGTGGCGGCTTCGGTCGCTTTCGGCGAAGTGCAGTTCATCGCCGTCGGCACGCCGCCGGACGAGGATGGCTCCGCCGATCTGCAGTACGTGCTGGCCGCGGCGCGCAATATCGCCCGCCACATGACCGGCTACCGCGTGGTGGTGGACAAGTCCACCGTGCCGGTGGGCACGGCTGACAAGGTGCGCGCCGCCATCGCCGACGAGCTGGCGCAGCGCGGCGCCGACTTGCCGTTCAGCGTGGTGTCCAACCCGGAATTCCTGAAAGAAGGCGCGGCGATCGAAGATTTCATGCGGCCCGACCGCGTGGTGATCGGCGTCGATGACGATCGCGCGGCCGAGATCATGCGCCGCCTGTACAAGCCGTTCCAGCGCAGCCATGAACGCGTGCTGCTGATGGATGTGCGCTCGGCAGAACTGACCAAGTACGCGGCCAACGCGATGCTGGCCACCCGCATCTCGTTCATGAACGAGCTGGCCAACCTGGCCGAAACCATGGGCGCCGACATCGAACAGGTGCGCCAAGGCATGGGCTCTGATCCGCGAATCGGCTACCACTTTCTGTATCCGGGCGTCGGCTACGGCGGCTCCTGCTTCCCCAAGGACGTCAAGGCGCTGGTGCAGACGGCCAAAGAAAACGGCCACACGCTGCGCGTGTTGACCGCGGTGGAAGAGGCCAACGAAGTGCAGAAGCTGCGCCTGGTCGAGAAAGTGGTTTCCCGTTTCGGCGAGGATCTGTCTGGCCGCCGCCTCGCATTGTGGGGCCTGGCGTTCAAGCCCAATACCGATGACATGCGCGAGGCGCCCAGCCGCGTGATCGTCGAGGAGCTGACCCGCCGCGGCGCCGAAATCGTCGCCTTCGATCCGGTGGCGGCGCACGAGGCACAGCGGGTGATGTCCGGCGTCAACGGCGTGGCGTTCGCCGACGACATGATGCAGGCGCTGCAAGGCGCGGACGCGCTGTTGATCGTGACCGAGTGGAAGATGTTCCGCGCGCCGGATTTCGAGGCGATCCGCCGCAGCCTGAAGCAGCCGCTGATTTTCGACGGCCGCAATATGTACGACCCGGCCTGGCTGCGCGAACAGGGCTTCGATTACCACGCCATCGGCCGCTGAGGTAAGCCATGAGTCTGATGCAAACCCTGGGACTGAAGCCCGCCGCGCTGGCTTCTTCCCTGGCCAAGGCCAAGGTGCTGGTGGTCGGCGACGTGATGTTGGACCGCTACTGGTTCGGCGACGTGTCGCGCATTTCGCCCGAGGCGCCAGTGCCGGTGGCCAAGATCGGCCGCAGCGAGGAGCGGGCAGGCGGCGCCGCCAACGTGGCGCGCAATATCGCCGGCCTGGGCGGCAAGGCCACCATTTTGTCGGTGGTCGGCGACGACGAGGCGGCGGACGCGCTGGAGAGGCTGTTGAAGGCCGACGGCATCGTCACCTCGTTCAAGCGCGATTCCAACATCGCCACCACGGTGAAGCTGAGAGTGGTGGCTCGCCAGCAGCAGCTGATCCGGCTGGACTTCGAAGACGCGCCCAGCCATGAAATCCTGGCCGGCAAACTGGAAGAGTTCGCCGACATCGTCGCCGCGCACGACGTGGTGATCCTGTCCGACTACGGCAAGGGCGGGCTGACCCATGTGGCCGAGATGATCCAGCTGGCCCGCGCCGCCGGCAAGCCGGTGCTGATCGACCCCAAGGGCGACGATTACAGCAAATACGCCGGCGCCACGCTGCTGACCCCCAATCGCAGCGAGTTCCGCCAGGTAGCGGGCGGCTGGAAGGATGAGGCCAGCCTGACCGCCAAGGCGCAGGCGCTGCGCGCCGAACTGAATCTGGACGCGTTGCTGGTGACGCGCAGCGAAGAGGGCATGACGCTGTTCCGCGCCGACGGCGCCCTGCATCAACCGACTTTCGCGCGCGAGGTTTATGACGTGTCCGGCGCCGGCGACACCGTGATCGGCACGCTGGGCCTGGCGCTGGCCGCCGGCCAGCCGCTGCCGGTGGCGATGAACCTGGCCAATGCCGCCGCCGGCGTGGTGGTGGGCAAGCTGGGCACCGCTGTATGTTCGCAACAGGAACTGTTTGCCTTGTAAGCCGGCGCGCCGGCAGGAGACGCGATGACGAAGCTGACCGCGCAACAAGTTGAAGAGGTGCTGGCCTTCTGGTTCGAATCCAGCGACGACAAGGCCTTGAATCGGCCGCGCGAGGCCTGGTTCCGGCGCGACGACGCTTTCGACGCCGAGATCCGCCGTCGTTTCCTGCCCTTGTGGCAGGCGCTGGCGGCCGGCGAGCTGGCCATCGACGCCGGCGACGCCCGCGCGGCGCTGGCCTGGCTGATCGTGGCCGATCAATTCCCTCGCAATCTGTTCCGCGGAGAGGCTAAGGCGTTCTCCAGCGACGAGAAGGCGAGAGAGGGCGCGCGGTCGGCCGTCGGCCAAAGGCTGGAGCAGACGCTGCCGCCGGTGGCGCGGGTTTTCTTCTACCTGCCGTTCGAGCATAGCGAGGACATGGCTGACCAGCGGCGGTCGCTGGAGCTGTTCGCCGCGTTGGACGCTGTCCTGCCTGGCTCCAATTATCTGGATTTCGCGCAGCGGCATGAGCGGGTAGTCGCCGAATTCGGCCGCTTTCCGCATCGCAACGCGGCGCTGGGCAGAATCAGCTCGCCGGCCGAGCAGTCCTATCTGGCCCAGCCGGGCGCGGGCTTCTGAATTTCATCCGGACCCGAGGGTCCGCAGCAGAACTAAGGATCGACATATGACTATCGTCGTCACCGGAGCCGCCGGCTTCATCGGCTCCAACCTGGTCAAGGGTTTGAACCAGCGCGGCATCACCGACATCATCGCCGTAGACAACCTCAGCAGCGGCGACAAATTCCACAATCTGGTCGATTGCGAGATTTCGCATTACCTCGACAAGCACGAATTCCTGCACCTGCTGCTGGACGGCGAGTACGAGGGCGAGCTGGCCGCCATCCTGCACCAGGGCGCGTGCTCCGACACGATGAACCACGACGGCAAGTACATGATGGACAACAACTACCAGTACACGCTGGCGTTGTTCGACTACTGCCAGCACGAGGAAATCCAGTTCCTGTACGCGTCCAGCGCCGCCACCTACGGCAAGGGCAACGTGTTCAAGGAAGAGCGCCAGTACGAAGGCCCGCTCAATGTCTACGGCTATTCCAAGTTCCTGTTCGATCAGGTGCTGCGCCAACGGATGAAGGAAGGCCTGTCCGCGCAGGCGGTGGGCTTTCGCTACTTCAACGTCTACGGCCCGCGCGAGCAGCACAAGGGCCGGATGGCCTCGGTGGCTTTCCATCACTTCAACCAGTACCGCGAGCACGGCAAGGTCAAGTTGTTCGGCGGCTGGGATGGCTGGGACAACGGCATGCAGAGCCGCGACTTCGTGTCGGTGGAGGACGTGGTCAAGGTCAACCTGCATTTCCTCGACCATCCGGAGAAGAGCGGCATCTTCAATCTGGGCAGCGGCCGTTCGCAGCCGTTCAACGACGTGGCAGAAGCCACCGTCAACGCCTGCCGCCGCCATGAGGGCAAGCCGGCGCTGACACTGGCCGAGATGATCGCGCAGGGCATCGTCGAGTACATCGACTTCCCGGATGCGTTGAAAGGCAAGTACCAGAGCTTCACCCAGGCCGATATCGCGCGGCTGCGCGAGGCGGGTTACGGCGAGGCCATGCTGTCGGTGGCCGAGGGCGTGGACCGCTACGTCGATTGGCTGATCAGCCGCCAGGGTTGATCGCCTGGGCAGTGATATAAAGCCGCATCGTCTTTATGACGGCGCGGCTTTTGTCATTTCAGCGTCCGGCGTTTTCCTGCTCCAGCCGCATGCGGGCCCGGGCATCGCGTTCCGCCAGCAGCATCTGGTTTTGCAGCGTGTCGGCGACAAAATCGATATGCCGCTCCGCCGCCAACTGCGCGGCGTCGGGCTGGCGATCGCGTATCGCCTGCCAGATCGCCAGATGCTGCTCGCGCAGCGCCTCCGCCACTTCGCCGACGGCGAACAGATTGGCGATATTGTCCTTCACATGCCGCTGCAACATGGCCAGCAGGCTGCCGGATAGATGGGCGAACAACACATTGTGGGAGGCTTCGGCCACGGCTTGATGGAATTCGACGTCGGCCTGCGCCTGCTCGGCCAGATCGCCGCCACGATAGGCTTGCTGCAGCCGCTCCACGCAGCGACGCAGCCTCTCCACGTCGGCCGGCGTCGCCCGGCTGGCGGCGCAGCGCGCCACCGTGCCTTCCAGCACGCGGCGGAACTCGAGCAAGTCGCCGTGCAGCTCCTCGTGCTGATTCAACAGCTTTTCCCATGGGTCGGAAAACGCCGTTTCCAGCCGGTCCGTCACCCAGGTGCCGCCGCCCTGGCGGCTGGACAACAGGCCGCGCGACGCCAGTTGCTGGATCGCCTCGCGCAGCGATGGCCGCGACACGCCGAACTCCTCGGCCAATTGTCTTTCCGGCGGCAACCGGTCCCCCGGTTTGAGCACGCCGTCGAGTATGCGTTTTTCCAGTTGCTGCACGATCATGTCGGACAGTTTGGGCAGGTTTACTTTGGGGTAAGCCATAATGAAATGAATCCGCGGCAGGCGGAATATTGGTCTGACCAGATGGCCCAGCATAGCAGAGCGGACAGCCGCCTGTCATGGTTGCGGCCATTGGCACCGCGGAATATTCGCATGAAGCATGCCCTGCTGAGGCTCAAGCCTGGCTTGCGCGTCTGGCGCAGGCGCGCGAGAAATGATCTGGGTATATCTTTTAGCCGACGCCATTTAATTTTAGATATTTGCTATAAAGACATACTGTCTTTTGCAAGGAGTTACGCGATGTCCGACCTGCTGAAAAAAATCGACGCCCGAACCAAGCTGGCCGGCACCAATAAGCTGGAAATCCTGCTGTTTTCGCTGGGCGACGATCAGCGCACCGGCCGCAAGGAGGTATTCGGCATCAATGTGTTCAAGGTGCGCGAGGTGATGCGCACGCCGGAAATCACCACCGCGCCGGAGATGCCGGCCTCGGTGGAGGGCATGGTCAGCCTGCGCGGCGCGCTGGTGCCGGTGATCGACCTGGGAAAATACACCGGCATCGTCACGTCCAAGCGGCCGGAAATCATGATCATCACCGAGTACAACGGCCATACCCAGGGCTTCCTGGTGGAGACGGTGGATACCATATTGCGGCTGGACTGGTCTGCGATGCGGGTGCCGCCGGACATGATCACCAACCGGATGGCGGGGCTGGTCACCGCGGTCACCGAGTTGGAGAACGGCACGCTGGTGATGATGATGGACGTGGAGAAGGTGCTGGCCGAAACCTGCTTGTCGGACGAAACCCAGAACTATATCTCCATCGAGCCGGTGAAGGAGGACAGGCACATCTTCTTCGCCGACGACAGCGCGGTGGCGCGCAAGCAGATCGAACGCACGCTGGACGCGATGCATATCCGCTATTCATCGGAAATGAACGGCATGCGCGGCTGGGAAACCCTGCAGAAGATGGCGCAGCAGGCCGAGGCGGCGGGTCAGAAGCTGAATCAGGTGCTGCACCTGATTCTCACCGATGTGGAAATGCCGGAGATGGATGGCTACATGTTGACCAAGATGATCAAAGACGACGCGCGTTTCGTCGGCATTCCGGTGCTGATGCACTCGTCGCTGTCCGGCATGGCCAACAAGAAGCTGGGCGAGTCTGTCGGTGTGGACGCTTATGTGTCCAAGGATGAGCCGCAGAAGCTGGCCAGCAAGCTGCGCGAGATGCTGTTGTTGGAATAACGTTCATGCGGCGCGTCGCCCGGCAGTGACGCGCCACCCATTTCTGCTCGCCTGCGCTCCGTTCGGGGGCGCAAGACTCCGCTCGGCCCTCTCACTCTCTTCCCAATGCCTTCTTGTCATATTGACGAACTCAAGCATTCACTCTAAAGTGGTTTTCATAAGAATAATTGGTCTTACCAATTTACAAAGGAAGCCATGAAGACGCCTGCCGACGTTTACCTGTTCGGCACCTGTCTGCTCGACCTGTTCCTGCCGGAAGCTGGCCTAGACGCCATCGCCCTGCTGGAAGGCCTGGGCGTGCGGGTGCATTTTCCCCAGGCCCAGAGCTGCTGCGGCCAGCCGGCGTATACCAGCGGCCACCCCAAGGAAGCGCTGGCCGTGGCGCGCGCGCAACTGGCCTGTTTCCCGGAAGGCTGGCCCATCGTGGTGCCGTCTGGTTCCTGCGGCGGCATGATCCAGCATCATTGGCCACGCCTGTTCGCCGGCGAGGCGGACGAAAGGGCAGCCTGCGCCATTGCCGCGCGGGTGGTGGAGTTTTCCGATTTCCTGCTGAATCACCTGGATTGGCAGCCGCAAGACCTGGGCGAGCCGGTCAAGGTGGCGGTGCATACCTCCTGTTCGGCGCGGCGCGAGATGAACGTGCACAAGACCAGTTGGGCGCTGGTGGATCGGTTGCAGAATGTTCAGCGCGTGGCGCATGACCATGAGTCCGAGTGCTGCGGATTTGGCGGCACTTTCTCCATCAAGCATCCGGACATCGCCGGCGCGATGGTGGCCGACAAGGCCCAATCGCTGCAGGACAGCGGAGCGGTGGAGTTCGTCACCGCCGATGGCGGCTGTCTGCTGAATATCAACGGCAAGCTCGGCCAGTGCGGCAGCGGTTTCCAGGGCCGCCATCTGGCCAGCTTTCTGCTGGCGCGCACCGGAGGCAAGCGATGAGCGCCCGCGCCTCCATTCTGCAGAAATTGCGCGCCGCGCCGCGGCAGGAGCGCGCGCGGCCGGATCTGGCCGGCCACTTCCAGCGCTTTGCCAGCCAGGACGATGAAATCGCCCGCTTGCGCCATTGGGCGGCGATGATGCGCGCGGTGAAGACCGACATCCTGTGGACGCGCGAGGCGGAGTGGGACGCGGCCTTGGCCGACTGGCTGGCCGCGCATCCGCAAGATTCGCTGCTGTTGTCCGACACCACGCATGGCCGGCGGCTGGCGCAGCGTCTGGAGAGCGTCAACAACGCGCCGCGCATCGTCTGGTTCGAGCGAGAGGTGGATGGCTGGAAGGCGGAGCTGTTCGACATCGCGGCCGGTTTCACCGCCGCCCGCTGCGGCATCGCCGCCACCGGGACGCTGGCCTTGTGGCCGGACGAGGCCGAGCCGCGGATGATGAGCCTGGTTCCTCCGTTGCACATCGCCTTGTTCGACGCCGCGACCTTGTACCCGGATTTCTATTCGGCGATGCAGGGCGAGAACTGGGCGGCCGGCATGCCCACCAACGCGCTGCTGATTTCCGGCCCGTCCAAAACCGCCGACATCCAGCAAACGCTGGCCTACGGCGCGCACGGCCCGCGCGAGCTGCTGGTGCTGGCCGTGTTGCCGCCGCATATCGCCATCCACGATGTGGAAGGAGACGGGCGATGAGCGAGAGCAAGATCACCGTTTACCCATCGCGCGCCTTCAAGGACAACGCCAAGCTGGCGCTGACCGACGACAAGCTGAGGCGAAGCCTGCGCGGATCTATGGACTTTTTGATGGCCAAGCGGTTGGCGGCGTTTCCGGACGAAGCGGAGCTGTCCGCGCTGCGCACGCTGGGCGAGGGCATACGCCAGCGCTGCCTGTCCCGGCTGCCGGAGCTGCTGGAGCAACTGGAAGACAAGCTCACGGCAAACGGCGTGCAAGTGCATTGGGCGGAGACGGCCGAGGAGGCCAACCGCATCATCCACGGCATCGTCGCCGGCAGGCAGGGCAAGCTGATGGTCAAGGGCAAATCGATGGTCAGCGAGGAGATCGAGCTCAATCATTACCTGGCGGATCAGGACGTGGAGGCGGTGGAGAGCGATATGGGCGAGTACATCGTCCAGCTGGCCGGCGAAAAGCCCACCCACATCATCATGCCGGCCATCCACAAGACCAAGCAGGACATCGCCCGGCTGTTCCACGAGCAGCTGCCGGATACGCCGTATACCGAGGACGTGGACGCGCTGATCCAGATCGGCCGCCGCGTCTTGCGCCGCAAGTTTCTGGACGCGGACATCGGCCTGTCCGGCGTCAATTTCGCCGTGGCCGAAACCGGCACGCTGTGCCTGGTGGAAAACGAGGGCAACGGCCGCATGTGCACCACGGTGCCGGATGTGCACGTCGCTATCACCGGTATCGAGAAGGTGGTGGAAAAGCTGGAAGACGTGGTCCCGCTGTACAGCCTGTTGACCCGTTCCGCCATCGGCCAGCCCATCACCACCTACTTCAACATGATCAGCGGCCCGCGCAAGCCGGGCGAGAAGGACGGTCCGCGCGAGATGCACCTGGTGCTGCTGGACAACGGCCGCAGCCAGGCTTACGCCGATGAGCAGCTGCGCAAGACGCTGCAATGCATACGCTGCGGCGCCTGCATGAACCACTGTCCGGTCTACACCCGCATCGGCGGCCACGCTTACGGCACCACCTATCCGGGGCCGATAGGCGAGATCATCTCGCCGCATCTGATGGGGCTGGAAAACACCCAGGACCTGCCCACCGCGTCCAGCCTGTGCGGCGCTTGCGGCGAAGTGTGCCCGGTGCGGATTCCGATTCCGGAAATGCTGATGCGGCTGCGCGAGGAAAGCCAGCGGCCGGCCGGCGAGTGGGTGGCGCATCCGTTGCGCGGCCAGGGCGCGGCGGCCAGCGGCGCGGAAAACCTGGCCTGGAAAGGCTGGCGGCTGGTCAACGCCTCGCCCAATCTGTACCGGTTGTTCGGCTGGGCGGCGACGCGGCTGCGCAGGCATGCGCCCAAGAATCAGCTGGGCTGGACGCAAAACCATCTGCCGCTGAAGCCTGCGCCCAAGACGCTGCATGAGCTGCTGCGCGAACGCGAGGAGAGCAAGGGGGAATCCGCATGACGCCCGCCCACACCGCTTTTCTGCAGGACCTGCTCCAGATCTTGCCGGACAAGCGCATCTATACCGATCCGCTGTCCACGCTGGCCTACGGCACCGATGCCAGCTTCTACCGCTTGCGGCCGCAGATCGTCGCCCGGGTGGAGAGCGAGGGCGAGGTGGCCGAGCTGCTGCGTCTGGCTCGCCGGCATCATGTGGCCGTCACCTTCCGCGCCGCCGGCACCAGCCTGTCCGGCCAGGCGGTCAGCGATTCGGTGCTGGCGGTGCTGGGCGACGGCTTCAACCACGGCGAAGTACTGGACGGCGGCGCGCGCATCCGGCTGAGCCCCGGCATGATAGGTGCGCACGCCAACGCGATGCTGATGCCGTTCGGCCGCAAGATCGGCCCCGACCCGGCGTCGATCAACACCGCCAAGATAGGCGGCATCGCCGCCAACAACTCCAGCGGCATGTGCTGCGGCACCCGCGACAACAGCTACCACACCATGCAGGCTATCCGGCTGCTGCTGCTCGACGGCGCCGTGCTGGATACCGCCGATCCGGCCAGCGTGGCGGCCTTCCGCGAATCGCACGCCGGCTTGCTTGATGGCCTGGCCCAGCTGTCGCGCCAGCTGGCCGGTGACCCGCAGCTGGCCGAGCGGGTGCGCCGCAAGTACCGGCTGAAGAACACCACCGGCTACGGCATCAACGCCTTGCTGGATTTCACCGATCCGCTGGAGATGCTCAGCCACTTGATGATTGGCTCCGAAGGCACTTTGGGCTTCATCTCCGAGATCACCTTCAATACGGTGGTGGAGCATCCGCACAAGGTCTCGGCGCTGGTGCTGTTCGAGGATCTGGAGCGCTGCTGCCGCGCGGTGTCGGCCTTGAGCGCGGCGCGCGGCGCCTGCGGGGTGTCGGCGGTGGAGTTGATAGACAGCCGCAGCATCCGCGCGGTGCAGGGCAAGCCGGGACTGCCGGATTTTCTCTATCAGCCGGTGGGGCTGGGCAGCACCTGTCTGTTGATCGAGCTGCGCGCCGGCGACGAGGCGCGGTTGGGAGAGGATTCCGCCGCGATCGAGCGGCTGCTGGCCGATTACCAGCCGCAAGTATCCAGCGGCTTCAGCCGCGACGCGCGCGAATGCGAAACCTATTGGGCATTGCGCAAGGGCCTGTTTCCGGCGGTGGGCGCGGCGAGGCCGGTGGGCACTACGGTGGTGATTGAGGACGTGGCCTTTCCCATCCCTCAGTTAGCCGACGGTGTGGCCAAGCTGACCGCGCTGTTCGACAAGCACGGCTACGACGAGGCGCTGCTGTTCGGCCACGCGCTGGACGGCAATCTGCACTTCGTGTTCGCGCCTGGTTTCGAGAGCCCCGCGGAGGTCGACCGCTACGAGGCTTTCATGCAGGACGTCAGCGATCTGGTGGCCGGCGAGTACGACGGCTCGCTGAAGGCCGAGCACGGCACCGGCCGCAATGTGGCGCCCTTCGTGCGCCAGGAATGGGGCGACGCCGCCTGGAACATCATGCGCCGCATCAAGGCGCTGTTCGATCCGGAAGGCCTGCTCAATCCCGGTGTGATCATCACCGACAACGACAGGCTGCATCTGGAAAACCTGAAGCCGATGCCGGCGGCGGACGATCTGGTGGACCGCTGCACCGAGTGCGGCTTCTGCGAGCCGGCCTGCCCGTCGCACGGGCTGACGCTGAGCCCGCGCCAGCGCATCGTCGCCTGGCGGCGCATCCGCCAGCTGGAGCGCGACGGCGGCGGCGCGGCGGAGCTGGCGGCGCTGAAGTCCGGCTATCGCTACCGCGCCGTCGATACCTGCGCCGCCACCGGCATGTGCGCGACGCGCTGTCCGGTGGGCATCAACACTGGCCTGCTGATGAAAAAACTGCAGGGTCCGAGCCGCCGTCCCGCTCTGGCCGGCTTCGCCGCGCGGCATATGGGCTGGATGACGGCGGCGGCGCGGACCGGCTTGCGGCTGGCGCATCTGGCTGGGGCGCGGCGTTTGAACGAGTGGACGCGCCGCCAGCCGGGCGAGCGCAAGGTGATTCCGCTGATCCCGGCCAGCCTGCCGCGCGCCGCCGCGCCGCTGCCCCGTTTGTCCGGCGACGGCGAGCCGGTGGCGCTGTTCGTCAGTTGCGTCAACCGCGCGCTGGCGGAGGGCGAGGGTGGAGAGTCCGTCGCAGTCCATACCATGAGCCTGCTGCGCCGCGCGGGGTTCGCGCCGGTCTATCCGCCCGGCCATGACGGCCTGTGCTGCGGCCAGCCTTTCGCCTCGGCCAACGCCGCAAACGCCTTGGCCAGCAGCCAGGCATCGCTGAACCAGGCCTTGCTGCGAGCGAGCGCCGACGGCCGCCACCCGGTTTATCTCGACAACAGCCCGTGCGCGGCCCGCGTCAAGCAGGCGCAGGCCGAGGGCTTGCTGGACCAGCGCTTGCAGCTGTTCGACGCAGCCGGCTTCCTGGCGGAAAAAGTCCTGCCGCGGCTGAGCATCGTCCGGCGGCTGCCGCAACTGGCGCTGCATATCCCGTGCAGCGCGACGGCGATGGGCGCGGCTGGAAACTTGAAGCAACTGGCCGCCAGTTGCTGCGACGAGTTGACCGTGCCGGACATAGCCTGCTGCGGCTTCGCCGGCGACAAGGGTTTCACCGTGCCGGAACTGAACGCCCACAGCCTGCGGCGATTGAGGCCGGCCTTGCCGGATGCCTGCCGCCACGGCTTGTCGATGAGCCGCACCTGCCAGATCGGCCTGACCGAGCATGGCGGGATTCCCTACGCCAGCATCGAGGCGCTGCTGGATTTCTGCACCAACCCAAGCGGTCCGCCATGAAGACCGCCTTTTCAACGCAGATGTAAACCCAAGAAACGCAAGCCAGTCCTGCCATGCCGAAACGATCCCGTTCCTCGGCAGGGGAGCGGCTGCGCCTGCGAAACCAGGAATGAGGAGAAGCTTCACATGCAAGGCATCTGGACCCAACAGTACTTTCCCGCCGGCGGCCCCGCGCTGTCGGCATTGATGGCCGCGTTGCCCATCGCTTTTTTCTTCGTCGCGCTGGCGGTGCTGCGATTGAAGGGCCACGTCGCCGGCACGCTGACGGTGCTGATCGCGCTGGCGGTGGCCATTTTGTTCTACGGCATGCCGGCGCAGATGGCGTTGGCCGCTGCCGCCTTCGGCTTCGGCTACGGGCTGTGGCCGATCGCCTGGATCATCGTCGCCGCGGTGTTCCTGTACAAGATCACGGTCAAGACCGGGCAGTTCGACATCATCCGCGCCTCGGTGCTGTCGGTGACCGAGGACCAGCGGCTGCAGATGCTGCTGGTGGGGTTTTCCTTCGGCGCCTTCCTAGAGGGCGCTGCCGGATTCGGCGCGCCGGTGGCCATCACCGCCGCGCTGCTGGTGGGGCTGGGCTTTAATCCGCTGTACGCGGCCGGGCTGTGTTTGATCGCCAACACCGCGCCGGTGGCGTTCGGCGCGATGGGGATACCGATCATCGTCGCCGGGCAGGTGACTGGGCTGGATCCGTTCTTGATCGGCGCCAAGGCCGGCCATCAGCTGCCCATCCTGTCGGTGATCGTGCCGTTCTGGCTGGTCATGATGATGGACGGCCTCAAGGGCGTGCGCCAGACCTGGCCCGCCATCCTGGTGGCCGGCGTCTCGTTCGCCGTCACCCAGTTTTTCACCTCCAACTACATCGGGCCGGAGCTGCCGGACATCACCTCGGCGCTGGTCAGCCTGGTCTGCCTGACGCTGTTTCTGAAAACGTGGCAACCCAGTGAGATCTTCACTTTCAACGGCCGCCGCGCGCCGTCGGCCCGGCAGGCGAGCGGCTTCAGCCTGGGACAGATCGCGCGCGCCTGGAGCCCTTTCCTGATTCTGACCGCGCTGGTGACGGTGTGGAGCGTCAAGCCGTTCAAGGCCTTGTTCGTCAAGGGCGGCGCGCTGGAGGGCTGGATCTGGAAGCTGCATGTGCCGGGGCTGGACAAGCTGGTGCTGAAGACCGCGCCCATCGTCGCCCATGACGCGCCGTACGAGGCACTATACAAGTTCGACATCGTCTCCGCCGTCGGCAGCGCCATCTTCCTGTCCGCGTTGCTGTCCATGGCGCTACTGAAATTCCGCCCGGCCGAAGGCTTGCGCACGTTGGGCGAGACATTGGTCGAGCTGCGCCGGCCGATATTGTCGATAGGCATGGTGCTGGCCTTCGCCTTCGTCGCCAACTATTCCGGCATGTCGAGCACGCTGGCGCTGTGCCTGGCCGGCACCGGCAAGGCGTTTCCGTTCTTCTCGCCGTTCCTGGGCTGGCTGGGCGTGTTCCTGACCGGTTCCGACACCTCGTCCAACGCGCTGTTTTCCGCCTTGCAGGCGGCCACTGCGCACCAGCTGGGCGTGTCGGACGTGCTGTTGGTGGCGGCCAACACCACCGGCGGAGTCACCGGCAAGATGATCTCGCCGCAGTCCATCGCCGTGGCCTGCGCGGCGGTGGGGCTGATAGGCAGGGAGGCGGACTTGTTCCGCTTCACGCTGAAGCACAGCCTGATCTTCTGCAGCTTCGTCGGCGCGCTGACCTGGCTGATGGCTTATATGGGCTGACGCGGATTCCCCGCGGCGGCAAGCGCCGCCGCGGAGCGGATTGTCCAGTTACAGATGGTTATTAGATTAGAAATAACGATTTCGCATCTGCTGATAGCCAATCGATATAATGGGGCCAGTTCAGGGAGAGGCTCTGTGTACAAACATCTGGAAGATTTCGTCGGCGGCACGCCGCTGGTGCGGCTCAAACGCCTGCCGGGCGATAACGGCAACGTGGTGCTGCTGAAGCTGGAGGGCAATAATCCGGCGGGGTCGGTGAAAGACCGGCCGGCGCTGTCGATGATCCGCCGCGCGGAGCGGCGCGGCGACATCAAGCCGGGCGATACGCTGATCGAGCCAACCAGCGGCAACACCGGCATCGCGCTGGCGATGGCGGCGGCGATGATGGGTTACCGCATGGTGCTGATCATGCCGGAGAACTCCAGCGCCGAGCGGGTGCAGGCGATGCGCGCCTACGGCGCCGAGGTGATCCTGACGCCGGCCGCCGGTTCGATGCCGGCGGCGATAGACTTGGCGCGCAGCATGGAGGCGGCCGGCGAGGGCCGCATCCTCGACCAGTTTTCCAATCCGGACAATCCCCAGGCGCATTACGAGGGCACTGGTCCGGAAATCTGGGAAGAGACCGAAGGCAAGATCACCCATTTCGTGTCCAGCATGGGCACCACCGGCACCATCATGGGCACCGGCCGCTTCCTGAAGGAAAAGAATCCGGCCATCCGCATCGTCGGCGTCCACCCGGAGCCGGGCAGCCAGATCGCCGGCATCCGCAAGTGGGAAGACCCGTACGTGCCCAAGATCTGCGATTTTTCCCGCATCGACGAGATCCTGCACGTCGGCCAGCAGGAAGCGGAAGACACCGCCCGGCTGCTGGCGCGGCGCGAGGGCATCCTGGCCGGCCCGTCTTCCGGCGGCGCGCTGGCGGTGGCCTTGCGGCTGGATGCGCAATTGAAGAATGCGGTGATCGTGTCGGTGGTGTGCGACCGCGGCGACCGCTACCTGTCCACCGGATTGTTCGACCGCGCTTGACGCTGTGTCGCCGGTTGCCGGCTTGGCAGCCGGCCCGGCGGCGATTAGCATGGCATTTTGTTCGAAAGATGCCGACATGCTGAAACTCTACGTCGATCAGGATTTCTTCAGCCCCTACGCGATGGCGGCCTTCATCGCCTTGACCGAGAAAGGCCTGCCTTTCGAGGCGCTCACCCGCGATCTCGCCGGCGGCCAGCAGTTCGAGCCCGTCTACCGCGCGCAATCGCTGACCTCCCGCGTGCCGACCTTGGTGGACGGTGATTTCTCGCTCAGCGAATCGTCGGCCATCATCGAATACCTGGAAGACGCGTACCCCGACACCCTGCGGGTGCTGCCCGTCGATCTGAAAGCCCGCGCCCGCGCGCGCCAACTGCAGGCTTGGCTGCGCAGCGATCTGCTGCCGCTGCGCGATGAGCGCAGCACTGAGACGGTGTTCGGCCGCAAGTCGGCTTTGCCGCTGGGCGTGGCGGCGCGGAAGGCGGCGGACAAGCTGATCGAGGTGGCCGAGGCAGTGGTGCCGGCGGATGGCGGCAACCTGTTCGGCAATTGGTGCGTGGCGGATGCGGAGCTGGCCCTGCTGCTGAAGCGGCTGACAGCGGAGGAGATGCCGCCGCGGCTGTCCGCCTACGCCGAGCGGCAGTGGCTGCGGCCGTCGCTCGTGGCCTGGCGCGCCCGGCAGGCTCGCTGAGCCGGCTCCGTCCGCTCTATACTGCGGCTAAAGAAGAGCGGGGGACGGGGACGATGGGTATCGCGAAGACGGGTTCCAGGCTGTGGGCCGGCCTGTTGCTGGCCTGCGCCGGCGCGCAGGCGCACGCGGCGTCGCGCGAGCTGTATTTCGTCACCCAGTTGTTCCCCCCCTTCATCACCCAGGATGCCGACGGCAGGCTGGATGGCGCGCTGGTGGCGATTCTGCGCGAGGCCTGCCGGCGTTCGTCATGGAATTGCACCGTCCAGGCCATGGTGTGGAAGCGAGCGTTGCTGACGGTGAGCCAAGGCGGCGCCGACGGGCTGGTGTTGGCGCAGGACGCGCCGGAGCGGCGGGCGGTGATGGCGCTGTCCAAACCGGTGCTGGCCAGCAGCTACGGCCTGTATGTGAAAACGAACAGCTCTCTGCGCTACCGCCAGCCTGGCGATCTCGCCGGGAAAACCATCGCGGTGTATGGCCCGTCGCTGTCGCAGACCAATAGCGAGCGGCTGGTCCAGGGCGTGGCCGGCGTGAACCTGACCGTGGAGCTGGATCCGGAGACGGTGCTGCGCAAGTTGGCGGCGGGCCGTTACGGCAACAATGCGGTGGCGTTTTCCAACGATGACGTCGCGCGTTACTGGATCAAGCGCGATGGCCTGAGCAATCTGCGCAAGCTGGCCGAGGTCAAGCAGTTGACGTATCTGTACGGCTTTACCCGCAGCCGGGTGAAGCCCGGCATGCTGGAAACGTTCAACATGGCGTTGGACGGCATGTGCCGCGACGGCAGCCTGGCCAGGCTGGCCGCGCCGTCCGGCATTCGGCTGGCCACCTGCCGCTGAGTGCGGCAAGGGTGGGTCAAAGCGGTTATCATTCAGGGAATCCCTCGCCGCCGGCGGCGGCGCCAAACGCAGCGCAGAACAAGCATAATCATGTCGCAACACGCATTCTCTCCGGACGAGAACGTCCATTGCAGCCCCAGGGGCTGGTACCAACTGGCCAGCGAAAAGCCCGGCTTCATCCATGACGAGGCCCAGGCCGCGGCCATCGAGCGACTGGACCGGCTGTGGCACGAGCTGGTGGATTTCAAGACCAAGCGCAATCGCTTTCTGGGCCGCAGCCTGAGAAGCCCGGATGTGCCGCGCGGCCTGTATTTCTGGGGCGGGGTAGGGCGCGGCAAGAGCTTCCTGATGGACGCGTTCTACGCCTGCGTGCCGTACCGCCGCAAGCGCCGCATCCACTTTCACAATTTCATGGCGGAAACCCACCGCGAGCTGCGCAAGTTCGCCGGCGGCCAGGATCCGTTGCTGGCTTACGCCGACGAGATCGCCAAGTCGACGCGGCTGCTGTGTTTCGATGAGTTCCACGTATCCGACATCGCCGACGCGATGATTCTGGGCCGCCTGATGTCTGCCTTGATCGAGCGCGGCGTGGTGGTGGTGACCACCTCCAATTACGCTCCGGACGATCTCTACCCAGGCGGCCTGCAGCGGCAGAACTTCCTGCCGACGATAGAGCTGATCAAACGCGAGATGGACGTGCTCAACGTCGACGGCGGACATGACTACCGGCTGCGCGAACTGACGCGGGAGCCGCTGTTCATGGTGCCGGCCGACGAGGGCAGCGAGCGGAAGATGGAGCAACTGTTCCACAAAGTGGGGACTGGCGCAGACCTGCCGCAAAAAAGCATTACCGTGCTGGATCGCGAGATCGAGGTCAAACGGATGTCGCCTGGCGTGATCTGGTTCGACTTCATGGCCTTGTGCGATGGCCCGCGCGCGCAGACCGACTACCTGGAAATCGCCAGCGAATACCACACGGTGTTCGTGTCCGGCATTCCCCGGCTGACGGCCAAGCAGGCGTCCATCGCCCGCCGCTTCACCTGGCTGGTGGACGTGTTCTACGACAACCGCGTCAAGCTGATCGCCTCGGCCGACGCGCCGCCGGAAGAGATCTACACCGAGGGTCTGCAATCCGGCGAGTTCTTCCGCACCGCCAGCCGGCTGACCGAGATGCAGTCCAAGAGCTATCTGGAGCTGCCGCACCAGTCGATGGCGCAAAGCCACGACCAGCCGCCGCCGGGCGTGGCGCTGTAGGCGGGCCGGCCGCGCTCAGTTGCGCGCCGGCTGCAGGTCCAGCTCCAGGATGTGGTCGGCGACCATGATGTCGCGGGCCAGGTCCACCACGCTGATGAAGCTGCGCCGGTCGTGCGCTGACACCAGGAAACTCCAGCTGGCGCCGTTCTGATCGGCGCGGATGCTGATGCTTTCCTCGTGCAGCTTCAGGCCTGACGGTGCCAGCCGCTCAGCCAGCCGCTCCACCGTCCAGTCGTGGTCGGCGCTCAGCTTGACGCTGACGAACAGGCTGACCCGCCGCGGCAGGATGTTCTCGATGCGGTTCACCACGGTGACGAAGACCATGCACAACAAGGTCAGCGCGATGGCGGCGCCGTAGAAGCCGACGCCGATCAGGATGCCGATCACCGACGACATCCACACCGAGGCGGCCGAGGTCAGGCCGCTGATGCTCAGCCCTTCCTTCATGATCATGCCGGCGCCCAGGAAACCGATGCCGGTCAGCACGCCTTGCGCCACGCGGGTCATGTCGCCATGCATGATGTCGGCCGACTGTCCGCCGTACCAGTAGCCGGAGTAGCCGATGATGCTGATCGCCGCCGACGATGCCATGCACACCAAGCCGTAGGTGCGCATGCCGGCCGCGCGGCCGTTGTACCAGCGCTCATAGCCCAGCAGGCTGCCCAGGACCAGGCCGCCGAACAGGTGGGCGACGACCAGCAGGTTGACCTGCCATTTGCCGGTGTTCCAGTACAGGTCGGCCAATTGCTGCCAGCTCAGATCCATTTTCTTCCTCCGGCGCCGTCGGGCGCGCATGCGGTGTCGGTTTGCTTAAGCGGGCATCATGGCATACCGCGCGGCGCTTTCTCAATCCGGCAGGCATTTGTCGGCGCGCGGGTTGCCAGGCCGCATTGATATCTTTACGTGAAAATATGTAGTGGGGTGACTACATTTTTACGCTTCCCCTCTTTCGTGAAGCTGTCCATCTCTGCTATAAATCGATGCTGATTACGTTTTAGCAAAAAAATCGCAATTTGTGCGTTGCAATGTAGCAAAGGTACACAAGGAGACGGCATGACTCGGGTGCTGGTAGTCGGCAGTATCAATATGGACCTGGTGGCATCCGCCAAGCGGATGCCGAAACTGGGTGAAACGCTGCTGGGCGATGGCTTTGCAACCTATCCGGGCGGCAAGGGCGCCAACCAGGCCGTGGCCGCCGCCCGCCTGGGCGCGGAAGTGGCGCTGCTGGGCTGCGTCGGCGACGACGCCTTCGGCCGCGACCTGCGCGCCCATCTGGAGCGCGAAGGCGTCGATTGCGGCCGGGTAGGGACCGTGGATGGTCCCACCGGCATCGCCGTCATCACCGTCAGCGGCGGCGACAACGCCATCCTGGTGGTGCCTGGCGCCAATCACAAGCTGACGCCGGCGCATCTGGACGCCGCCGAGCAGGCCTTCATCGACGCCGATGTGGTGCTGACCCAACTGGAAATTCCGCTCGCGACAGTGCGCCGCGCCGCCGAACTGGCCGCCCGCCACAAGAAGCCGCTGCTGCTGAATCCCGCGCCGGCGGTGCCGCTGCCGGAAGAGCTGCTGCAGCGGGTGGCGTTGCTGACGCCCAACGAACACGAATTCCTGACCATGCTAGCCCAGCCCGACGCCGACTGGCGCTCGCTGCTGGCCGAGCGCCCCGGCAAGCTGGTGATGACGCACGGCAAGCACGGCGCCTATTTCGCGTTGGCGCGAGGCCAGTTGCGCCATCAGCCGGGCTTCAAGGTCAAGGCGGTGGATAGCACTGGCGCCGGCGACACCTTCAACGGCGCGCTGGCGGCCTTCCTGCCGCTGGGCCTGGAAGAGGCGGTGCGCCGCGCCAACGCTGCCGGCGCGTTGTCGGTCACCCGTCCCGGCGCGCAGGGCGGCATGCCCACGCTGGCGGAGCTGGAAGCCTTCCTGGAGAGCAAAGCATGAAAAAACACGGCCATCTGAACCGAGACATCGCCCGCATCCTGGCGTCGATGGGCCATACCGACAGCCTGGTGATCGCCGATTGCGGCCTGCCGATTCCGCCTGGCGTCGAGTGCGTGGACCTGTCGCTGAGGCTGGGGCAGCCCGGCTTCATCGAAACGCTGGACAGCGTCCTGGCGGATTTCCAGTGCGAGCGGGCGGTGTTCGCCATCGAGTGCCGCCAGCACAACCCGGCGGTGCAGGACAGGGCCGAGCGGATGGCGAAGGACGGCGCGGCGCTGGATTTCGTCAGCCACGAAGAATTCAAGCAGCGCTGCCTGGCGGCGAGGGCGGTGATCCGCACCGGCGAATGCACGCCGTACGCCAACGTGATCCTGCACTCCGGCGTGATCTTCTGAGGAGCCGCACCATGCAAGTGACCATGCGCGGCATCAGCAAGGCCTTCGGGCCGGTCAGGGTGCTGGAAAATGTCGAGTTCACGCTGCGCGGCGGCGAGATCCACGCGCTGATGGGCGAGAACGGCGCCGGCAAATCCACGCTGATGAAGATACTCAGCGGCGTGCACCGCGCCGACGCCGGCGAAATCCTGCTGGACGGCCGCAAGGCCGAGCTGCGCGACACCGCGGCGGCGGAAGCGGCCGGCATCGCCATCATCCACCAGGAATTGAACCTGATCCCGCAACTGTCGGTGATGGAAAACCTGTTCCTCGGCCGCGAGCCGTCGCGTTTCGGCCTGATCGACTACGGCCGCATGCGCCGCGAGGCGAAGGCGCAGCTGGCGGCGCTGGGCGTCGGCGGCATCGATCCCGACGCCGAGGCCGGCAGCCTGTCCATCGGCCAGCAGCAGATGGTGGAAATCGCCAAGGCGCTGGCGCTGAACGCCCGCGCGCTGATCATGGACGAGCCGACGGCGGCGCTGACCGAGCGCGAGATCGACACGCTGTTCGGCCTGATGGCCCAGTTGAAGGAAAACGGCGTGGCCATCGTCTACGTCTCGCACCGGATGGAGGAGATCTTCCGTGTCTGCGACCGGATCAGCGTGCTGCGCGACGGCTGCTTCGTCGGCGAGCGCGAAATCGCCCGCACCGATTTCGACGAGGTGGTGCGGATGATGGTGGGCCGCGAAATCGGCGACCGCTATCCCAAGCGCGAAGCCGTTCCGGGCGCGGTGCGGCTGAAGGTGGAAAACCTGGCCGACGAGAACATGATCGCCGGCATTAGTTTCGAGGTGCGCGCCGGCGAAGTGCTGGGCATCGCCGGGCTGATGGGCTCCGGCCGCAGCGACATCCTGAAGACGCTGTTCGGCGCCAAGCGCCGCACCGCCGGCCGCGTCGAGCTGGACGGCGAGGAGTTGAAAGTGGCCGCGCCGGGCGACGCCATCGCCGCCGGCCTGGGCTTCGTGCCGGAAGACCGCAAGAGCAAGGGGCTGGTGCTGGGCATGTCGCTGCGCGAGAACGCCACGCTGGTGCACTTGGACCGTTACGCCCGTCTGGGCGTGGTGAGCGCCGGCGACGAAAAACGGGCGGTGGACGGCTTGATAGAGCAGCTGCGCATCCGCACCCGCGACGCCGAGCTGGACGTCAAATCGCTGTCCGGCGGCAACCAGCAGAAAGTGGTGTTCGCCAAATGGCTGGCGCGTCCGCCCAAGGTGTTGCTGCTGGACGAGCCGACGCGCGGCGTCGACGTCGGCGGCAAGGCCGAGATCTACCACATCGTCAACCAGCTGGCCGCCGCCGGCGCCGCCATCGTGATGGTGTCGTCCGAGTTGCCGGAAGTGCTGGCGCTGAGCAACCGCATCCTGGTGCTGCACGAGGGCCGCCAGGCCGGCATCTTCGACGCCGCCGGCTGCGACCAGGAAACCCTGATGGCCGCCGCCGCCGGCGGAGCCGCATCCACCGAAACCAGGAAACAAGCATGACCCCGCAACAGAAAGCCAATCTGCAACGCCTAGGCCCCTTCATCGCCCTGGTGCTGGTGGCCGTCGGCCTGTCCGTGATGAGCCCGGACTTTCTCACCGTCAATAATCTGCTGAACGTGATGCGGCAGGTGTCGATCAACGCCTTGATCGCCTTCGGCATGACGCTGGTGATTCTGCTGGGCGGCATCGACCTGTCTGTGGGCTCCATCCTGGCTTTGTCCTCGGTGCTGACCGCCACGCTGCTGCAGGCGGGCGTCGACCCCATGCTGGCCACGCTGCTGGGCATTCTGGCCGGCGCGGCGATGGGCCTGTTCAACGGCCTGGTGATCAGCAAGGGCAAGGTGGCGCCGTTCATCGCCACGCTGGCGACGATGACCATCCTGCGCGGCCTGGCGCTGGTGTTTTCCAACGGCAGCCCGATCACCGGTTTCGACAGCGAGCTGTTCTCGATGCTGGGCGGCGGCTACGTCGCCGGACTGGTGCCGGTGCCGGTGGTGTGGATGCTGATCCTGTTCGCCGGCTTCTGGTTCCTGCTGAAAAAGACCGTGTTCGGCCGCCATCTGTACGCCACCGGCGGCAACGAGGAAGCGGCGCGGCTGTCCGGCGTCAAAGTGGACCGGGTCAAGCTGTGGGTGTACACCGCTTCCGGCGCGATGTCGGCGATGGCCGGCGTGGTGCTGACCTCGCGGCTCAACTCGGCGCAGCCGACGGCCGGCACCGGCTATGAGCTGGACGCGATCGCCGCGGTGGTGCTGGGCGGCACCAGCCTCAGCGGCGGCCGCGGCTGGATTTTCGGCACCCTGATCGGCGCTTTGCTGATCGGCGTGCTCAACAACGGCTTGAATCTGCTGGGCGTGTCCTCGTTCTACCAGCAGGTGATCAAGGGCGCGGTGATTCTGCTGGCGGTATTGCTGGATCGCAGCAACAAGAAGTGACGATGGCGGCGCGAGCCGCCCAATGCAGTGCATCATTCCATTTATCAGGGAGCATCAGCATGAAACGCATTCTTACCCCGCTCGTGGCCGGCATTCTGGCCTTCGGCATCGCCGCCTGCTCCAAGCAGGGTCCGGGCAGCGCGCCGGCCGGCGACGCCAGCGCCGCGGCGGCCGACGGCAAGGTTACCGTCGGCCTGGCGGTGTCCACGCTCAACAACCCGTTCTTCGTCGAGCTGCGCGACGGCGCGGCGGCCGAAGCCAAGAAGCAGGGCATCAGCCTGATCACCGTCGACGCGCAGGACGATCCGGCCAAGCAGCAGGCCAGCGTGGAAGACCTGATCCAGAAGAAGGTCAGCGTGATCCTGATCAATCCGACCGACTCCTCCGCAGTGGCCAATGTGGTGAAGGAAGCGACGTCCAAGGGCATCAAGGTGGTGTCGCTGGATCGCAGCGTGAACGGCGCCGAAGTCAGCGCCCACATCGCCTCCGACAACATCGCCGGCGGCGTGATGGCCGGCCAGTATCTGCTGGACAAGCTGGGCGGCAAGGGCCGCATCGTCGAGCTGGAAGGCATCGCCGGCTCTTCCGCCGCCCGCGAGCGCGGCGAGGGCTTCCACCAAGTGGTGGACAAGAAGGAAGGCGTCAAGCTGCTGGCCAAGCAGCCGGCCGATTTCGACCGCGCCAAGGGCCTGTCGGTGATGGAAAACATCATTCAGGGCAACAAGGACATCCAGGGCGTGTTCGCGCACAACGATGAAATGGCGTTGGGCGCGGTGAAGGCGATCCAGGCCGCCGGCCTGAAAAACGTGGCGGTGGTCGGCTTCGACGCCACCCCGGACGCTGTGGCCGCGGTCAAGGCCGGCACGCTGTCCGCCACTGTGCAGCAGCAACCGGCGCTGATCGGCCAGTACGGCGTTCAGGCAGCCAAGAAGCTGGCCGATGGCCAGAAGGTGGACAAGTTCATCCCGGTTCCGCTGAACCTGGTCCATCAATAAGCCGCAATCAACCAACGGGGCCGGCGCCTGCGCGTCGGGCCCCGTTTTGCCATATTGCGATTATCATTTCCGTTTCATTGCCCAGCCATATTCCATGAGCAGCTTCAAACGCCTGACCATAGACGACATCGCCGCCCTGGCCGGGGTGTCGCGCACCACCGCCAGCATGGTGCTGAACGGCCATGCCGAGCGCTACCGCATCTCGCCGGCCACCGTGGAAAAAGTGGAGAAGGCTGCGCGCGAGCACCATTTCAAGCCTTCCCAGCAGGCGCGCAGCCTGCGCAGCCGGCGCAGCAGCAGCATAGGCCTGGTGGTGCCGGATCTGACCAACTCCACCCATGCCGCCTTGGCGCAGGCGTTGGAGAACGGCTGCCGCGAGCGCGGCTACCAGCTGCTGATGGTGACCAGCGACGAAGATCCGGAGCGGGAAAGCTCGGGCATCGGCCAGCTGGCGGCGCGCCAGGTGGACGGCATGATCGTGGTGCCGTGCAGCGGCGACGCCGCGCGCTATCAGCCCTGGACCGGCAGGCTGCCGTTTGTGTTCGCCGACCGCCACATCCCGGGCAGCGGCATACCGTCTACAGTGACAGACGCCGGCGACAGCGTCGCCAGACTGCTGTCGCCGCTGCTGGCGGATGGGGTGGATGAGCTGGCGTATTTCGGCGGCCAGCCGGAGCTGTCGGCCAGCCGCGAGCGTCTGGCCGGCTACCGGCAGGCGCTGAAAGCCGCAAGGTTGGAAGAGGGGACGGATTGGGTGGCCGAGCGGGATTTCCAGCGCGAATCCGGCTACCGGATGATGGCTGACTGGCACGCGCGGCATGGCCGCTATCCGCGCGCGCTGTTCACCGCGTCGATCACGCTTTTGGAGGGCGTATTGTCCTTCATCCGCGAGCGCCACCGGCTGCGGGAGGCGCCGCAATATCTGTTGACTTTCGACGATCATCCCTTGCTGGATTGCCTGCCCTTGCCGATAGACGCCATCCGCCAGAACAGCGCGGCGTTGGCCGAAGCCAGCCTGGCCCAGGTGTTGGCCTTGTTGCAAGGCGAGGCGCTGGCCGAGCGCGATCTGCGCGTGCCGGCCAGCCTCAACCTGCGCCGCCTGGCGGTTTAGGCCGATTGCGCAGCCTGCCGCCCGGCGGGTTCGCGCGCTTCGCGCATCATCAGCGAACCCAGCAGGAAAGTGGACGACAGCAGCGTGGAGAACGCCATCGCCAGCGCGTAGTCGCCATGGCGAAAATCGACCAGCAAGCCGAACACATAGGGCGCCGCCGTGGCGACGAGATAGCTGAGGAACCAGAACAGGCTGAAGGTGACCGCCGCCTTGTCCGGCGTCATGCCAGGCTGTTCCTGCGCCAGCGTCACCAGGCTGGGCAGGGGCAGGAAGATGAAGAAGCCGGCGGCCAGCGCGGCCGCGGCCACCAGTGCGGCATCGCCGCTCCAGCCCCAGGCCTGGGCATGCAGGCCGATCACCGCCAGCAATTGCATCAAGCCCGACAGCCGCAGCATGGGCAGCCTGCGCGTGATCTTCCTGGCCAGCCAGATGCCGGCCGCCGTGCCGGCCAGCCCCGCTAATACCACGTATTTCGCCTGCCGGATGCCGGCGTTCTGGTAGAAGCTGAACAAAATCACGTAGAAGGACAGCGTGCCGCAATAGGTGAAGGCCAACAGCCAGTTGAAGCGCTCGGCCAGGCCCTGGCGCAGCGTGTGGCGGGGCCCGTCGCCGACAGGTTTCGCCTCTGCGACGCCATCGGCGCCAAACGTCAGCCACAGCGCCAGGCACAGCACGCTGCCCAGCGAGATGGCCAGCAGCGTGGCGCGCCAGTCGCCAAACCATCCTAGCATCGACGGCAGGCCGAACAGGATGGCGGCGGTGCCGACATTGAAGGCCACTGCGTTCAAGCCATTGACGAATGGCCGCTCGGCCGGAGAGAACCATTGCATGACGATGGGCGAGAAATAGACGATGACCAGCGCGCCGCCCAGTCCCATCAGGAAGCGCGTCAGCAGCAGCCAGGGATAGCTGTGGACGAAGGGCGTCAAGATTCCCAGCGCCATCAGCGCCATCGCCAGCGCGACCGCTTTTTTGGCCAGCAGCCGGGACAATATGCCGGCGGCGACGAAGGTTCCCAGCAATTTGGCCGCGGCCACGGCGTTGCTGATATGGGAGCCGGCGGCCAGATCGTGGATGCCAAGCTCGCGCATGATTTGCGGGATGAAGGCGCTGCCGCCGGCCCAGCTCATGCCGAACAGCGCATAGCTGGCAAACAGCAGCGCTTCGATCAGGTATTTATTGGCTTTCATGCAGGCCTCGCCGGGTAGGGAAAACCGCCAGTTTTAGCGAGGCTGTCCGTAATGAAACCTGTCTTTTCAGCCAGTCCAGGTTGGGGCGTGGCTGTCCAGCGGCATGGCCGGACGTTCCCAGCGCGCAGGCGTCAGGCCCATCCGGGCGGCGTGGCGCACCGCCAGCAAGCGGCCGAAGCCGGAATCGCTTTCCTCCAGCCAGGGGCGGACATCGTCCAGCGTCGGCACGGGCAGATCCATCGCGCCATCGACGCGGCCCAGGCCGCGCAGCCAGTGCCCGGTTTTCGCCAAGGACACCTGCACATGCCAGCTGCCGCCTTCCCGCTGTTGGCGGTGCAATGCGGCGATCGCCCCCAGCGCGGCCAGATAGCCGGCACCGTGGTCCAGCGCCTGGGCCGGAAAGGCGCGCGGCGCGTCCGAGCCGGCGGCCTGGGCCTCGGCTAGATTGAAGCCGCTGGCGGTTTGGGTCAGAGAGTCGAAGCCGCGTCTGCCGGCCCATGGGCCGGTATGGCCGTAGGCCCTGAGCGAAACGTAGACGATGCCGGGGCGGAGGCGCGCGATATCCTCGGGAGAGAAACCCAGCCCGGCCAAGCCGCCCGGACGGTAACCTTGGATGAAGGCATGGGTGTCGGCTAGCAGGCCGCGCAGCGCATCGCGGCCCGCGATTGCGGCCAGGTCCAGTTGCGCGTTGCGTTTGCCGCGGCCCATGTCGATGTCCAGCGTCGGAATGGTCGGCAGATGCGGGGAGGTGATGTGCAGCACATCGGCGCCATGGACAGCCAGCGCGCGGCCGGCCACCGGTCCGGCGATGATGCGGGTCAGGTCAAGCGCGCGGATGCCCTGCAATGGACGTTCGGCGCCGCCGAGCGCGAGGGGAGGGGCGTCGCCGATGCGGGTGATGGAGACCACGGGCTGGGCCGCCACCGCGATGCCTTGCGGATGGGCGTCCCATTCATCGAAGCTGCGCAATGCGGTGGCGACCAGCCCGCGTTTCGCGGCGGCGTCTTCAAATTCGAATGCGTTCCAGCGAGCGAGGGCTTCGGCTACGGCTGCCTTGTCGTATTCGCAAGCCAACAGGTCCAACACGCCCTGGCAGTGGTGCGGGAAATTGGTGTGGATGCGCACCCAGCGGCCGTCGCCGCTGCGGTAGATGCCGGCGATTTTGTCCCACGGATCCGCCGGCAGGCCGCCGTCCACTCGCAAATAGTGTTCGCTGCGGAATTCGACAGCGGCGTGGCGGGCGTCGACGCTGACGGTTTGCGGCTCGCCGCCGCGCAAGGAAAAGAACTCGGCGGCCGCCAGCCCACAGGCGCCGATGGATGCTTGCGCCGCCGCCGCGATGGCGAAGGAGGAGGGAAGCGCCGCTTCGGTCCCGGACAGATCAAGGCGATGTATAGCTGAAGCGTCGAAGCCGCAGTCCAGCCAGAGTTGGCGGGCTGCGCGAAGGGCCATGGACATGGAGCTTTCCCGATCAAGAACTTCGTATTACAACCCAGTATTTTTTATCGGTCAATTCCATTGTCATTTTTCGAGTCGCCGCCGCTCAGGAAGTCGCGCAGCATCGCCTGCGCGGCGGCGGGTTGATCCCGGGCCACGCGCAGCCCGGCGTTCTGGACGATGATTTGGCTGAGGTTGCCATGGCTGCGGATCAGACCCGCGGCCAAGCCGTAAGGCCGCCAAGCTTGGCGTTTTTGTTGCCGGAATGCGTCGGCTTGTGGTCCGGTTTGGGTGTTGAGCCAGGCGTCGAGTCCGAGATAGTTGCCGGCCATGCAGCATTCGCCGTGGAAGAACAGCACCTTTAGTTGATCCAGTAGCGGGAGCAGCAAATGTGACGAGTTTTCCAGCCAGACGGCTTCGGCCACCAAGCCGGATTGCGGCTGCAGCTCGTTGTTGGAGCGGCGGTCGATGCGCAGCGCTTGTTGCACTGACGGTTTTTTCAGGTATTCCCCCAGGGTTTTGGAGGGTGTTTGAGGAGGGTGGCGGATGTCGCGCAGATCCCGGCCGCAGCAGTGTTGCATGAAACGGTTGATCTCGATGGCAATCCGGCCGGCCGATTGGCGTTGCAGCGCGAGCGGCGAGGCATAGGCGCGAATGAACTCGTCCAGCATGGATTGCGCGCGGTTTTTCTCATCCAGATTGATCAGCCGGTGCTGGTACGCGTATTCGATATGGCTGGGCAGCTGGGTTTCCGGCGCCAGTTGGGGATTGCCGAAACCCAGGCCTTTGAGCGGTATCGGCGGCTGGCCGCCGCTGTTGCCGTCCTGCATGCGGAGTGCCAGCCGCACGATCGAGTGGGCGGCGGCGGCGTTGCCGAACAGATAGCAGTCCCGTTCGCGGTAGCGCGGCCAGCGCAGCAGGAATTCCTGCAGCGCGTGGTACAGCTGCTGGCTGGCTTCGTCGTGATTCTCCGGCAGGTAGCGCGGATGGGTGGTGAAGGAAAGGCCCTGGCCCAACGGTTGGTCTATGACCAGAAGATTGGCGTGGTGATGCCAGCCGAAGGGATTGGAGTAGACGCGGCCGGACGGGTCCAGCAGATAAGGGCCGTGCTCATCCAGCATCGCGTGCAGCGCGGTCCATTCCGGGTCGCCGTTGATCCAGACCAGCAATGGCGCTTTCTCCGAGTGGTCGCCCGCCTCGCTGAACCAGAAGTAAAGCCAGCCGCCGGCCGAGTCGCCGACGGAAAGATAGCCGGCGAGCTGGGTGGTTCGGATCGCGCCGAAACCAGGCAGATGGCTGAGGGCGGCGCTTTCGAACAGGAAGGGATTCGATTGCACGTTCATCGTCGGGTTCTTTCCGCTCGGCGGCGAGGGCAAGCGTTCGGACTGCGATTAATATGTTATAGACATTGTTTCGAGCTGTGCTTGAGCTTGATAAAACCTGGTGTGATTTTTCACGTTCTGTTGTGATTTAAGTTCCCGGCAATAAGCGCCGCCTTGCTGGGGTAACGGCAGCGATGCCGCTTACCAAACCAAACCGACGGAGCATTCCCATGCTGAGCCTGCACACCAATATCGCGGCACTGAACACCAAGTCCAACATGAACAGCACCCAAGGCGCGCTGTCCACCTCCATGACCCGCCTGGGCACCGGCCTGCGCATCAACTCCGCGATGGACGACGCCGCCGGCCTGCAGATCGCCACCCGTCTGGATGCGCAAAGCCGCGGCATGACCGTCGCCATGAAGAACGCCCAGAACGGCATCTCCATGCTACAGACCGCCGAAGGCGCGCTGAACGAAGTGACCAACATCCTGCAACGGATGAAGGACCTGGGCACCGAAGGTTCCAACGCCACCACCACCGCCGACGACAAGAAAGCAATGCAAGCTGAGTTCAATCAGCTGGGCAAGGAATTGACCAACATCATGAAGAACACCTCCTTCGGCGGCGAGAAGCTGTTGCAAGGCGGTAAGCTGACCAAGGCTCTGAGCTTTCAGATTGGTGCCGGCGCGGATGAGTCGATGAAGCTGAGCCTGACTGGCGAGATGACCAGCCTGGACAATGCTTTGGGCAAGGTATCGGCTCAGTATGAAAAAGAAGGCGGTCCGGCCGCAGGCCCGGCAGCTACTGCCAAGCTGGTTGCAGCCAAGAAACTGGTCGTTGATGGCGCCAAGGCTGAATTGGCTTTGGACGCAACTAAGAACACAGAATATAAGACTGCCATTGAAGCCATGGTGACTGCGCAAGGCGCTATCGACCCGGCGACTCAAAAAGACCTCAAAGCTGCGAATGATGTTCTGACTGCAGCCAAAGCCGCTTGGGATGGTGAAACCGACGCAACCAAGAAACTTGCTCTGCAAGCAGACCTGGATAAGGCCGTAGAAGGCTTCGCTTCCGCTTCTGCGGCGGGCAATTCGGATGAAGTGGGCAAGACAGATACCATTACCTCGATCAATGCGGCGCTGGATGCCGTCGGCACCGTGCGCTCCGCGCTGGGCGCCAACGCCAACCGTCTGGACCACGTGATCAACAACCTGTCCAACGTGAACAACAACACGCTGGCAGCCAAGGGTCGCATCATGGATACCGACTACGCCAACGAAAGCTCCACCATGACCGCCAAGCAGATGCTGATGCAAGCCAGCACTTCCATGCTGAAGCAAAGCGGCAGCATGAGCAGCCTGGCCATGTCCCTGTTGCAGTAATCATCAAAGCGCGGCCTTGCGCCGCGTCGATGCAAGCCAGTGGTTCGCCACTGGCTTTTTGCGTTTTTGATCCGATGGTTGGGCGGCTTGAATGAAAAATGGTTGCAAAATGTGGGGCGGGAAGCGTTTTCTTCGTATAACACTGGTTGCGAAGGGCCCGGGATGAATATAATTGGCCGTTTTTTATCTGCGATTCGAGGATGGCTATGCGTAAGGCCTTGTGCTGGCTGATAGGCCTCTGTCTATGCGCTCCCGCGCTGGCAAGCGGCGATCCGGTGGTGTTGACGGTGTCGGGCAAGATCGGGCGCTTCACCGATGCCAAGCGCGGCATCTACCAGTTTCGCGACAGTGATCTGGGCAAGCTCAGGCAGGTCAGCTTCTCAACCTCCACCAGCTGGACGCCTTCGGTGCGCTTCAGCGGGCCGCTGGTGCGCGACATCCTGGCCAAGGTGGAGGCCAAGGGCTCCATGGTGAGGGTGCTGGCGATCAACTATTACCGTTACGACATCTCGGTGGATGAATTGGGCAAGCAGAGCGTGGTGCTGGCGCGCCGCATCGACAACAAGCCTTTCGATGTCGCCCACTATGGCCCGCTGTGGCTGATGTATCCGCTGCAAAGCATACCCGATGCCGACAAAGGGCCGCCGCTGGATGCCAAGCTTGTGTGGCAGGTTGAGGCGATGGAGGTCATGTGAGGCTGGGCGGCATCAAGCGCTATGTGCAGGCTCCATGGTGGCTGATCGTGTCGCTGCTGGTGCTGCTGCTGGCCGCGGCGTGGAATTTCTATCGCATCGATCGCGCCAGCCAGGCGTTGATAGATGGCGGCAAAAGCGAGCAGCTGTATTGGACGGTAGCGCAACTGCACATCGAGTTGGAGAAGACCCGGGCCGAACTGATCGGCTATGCGGAAGCGCCGACTTCGTTTGATCCAGGCGCGCAGTTCCAGCTGCTGCAAAGCCGTTATCAGGTGTTCGAGGCCCCGGACAGCGTGCTGGTGCACCGCCAATTGCGCCGCGTTGCCGGTTTCGACGCCTTGGTCGGCGCGCTGGGTCCGCTGATCCACGACAAGAGCTGGCTGCGGATCACGCCCGACTGGGCGCGTCGCATGGTGGTGCGCATCGACGCGTTGCGTCCGGTGCTGGCCAATTTCGCGGTGCAAAGCCGCGAGGCAGAGGTGTCGGCGCGCGTGGCGCGCACCAAGGCGCTGGCCAGCCAGCGTTCGCAAATGCTGATGCTGCAGCTGGTGTTGTGCGGCGGCATCTGCGGCGTGCTGCTGGTGCTGATGCGCTTCCGGGAGGTGAAGGAATTGGCCGAAGTGCGGCAGTCGCTGCTGGAGCAGGAGCGAGCCGCCCACCAGGCGACGGTGGCGCTGGAGCTGGACCGCACCACTTTCCTCGGCACGCTGGGCCATGAAATCCGCTCGCCGCTGCAGTCAATGCAGATGTGCATGGAACTGGTGGAGCCGGCGGTGACGCCGCAGCCTGCCGCCCAGTTGGCCCTCAAGCGCATGAAGGCCGGCATGGCGCAGCTGACCAGCCAGATCCACGACATCATGGACATCTCGGCGATCAAGAACATGCAATTGCGGCTGAATCCGGGCAGGGTGAAGCCATCGGCCGCGCTGCGGGCGGTGATGGATGTGATGCAGCCCCTGGCGGATGCCAAGGGGCTGGCGCTGCGCTACGAGGAGGCGTCGCTGCCGGAGTGGGTGTTGCTGGACGAGATCCGCTTGCGTCAGATCGTCGGCAATCTGGTGTCCAACGCGATACGCTACACCGACCAGGGCGGCGTGACGCTGAAGGCCCGCGGCATCCGCGGCGCCGATCAGTCCGAACTGTGGCTGGAGGTGAGCGATACCGGCATCGGCATCGCAGCGGAAGATCGACAGAGGATTTTCCAGCCGTTTAGCCAAGGCCGCAATCGCAGGCCGGGAAGCAGCGGTCTCGGCCTGTCCATCGTCAAGGAACTGGTGCGCCTGTTCGGCGGCAGCATCGAGATGGAGAGCGCGGTCGGGACCGGGTCCGTGTTTATGGTCAGGCTGCCGCTGCGCGAGGTGGGCGGGAGCGAGCAGAGCCGCAGCGTGCTGATCGTCGACGATGACGACGAGATTCGCGGCTCGGTGGCGGAACTGTTGGGGCAGGACGGTTATCAAGTATCCTGCGCCTCCACCTTGAGCCAAGCAGCCGACTGCCTGATGCAGCGGCGTTTCGATGTGCTGCTGCTGGACATGCAGCTGGGTGGGGATAGCGGTTACCAGTTGGCCGAATTGGCTCGCAAACAGCCGCAGCGGCCGCTGATGCTGGCGATGAGCGCGGATCCGGACGAGTTTGCCGATGCCCGTTCCGGATGGTTCGCCGCGCAGCTGAGCAAGCCATTTGACAGCATGCAGCTGCGCGCCGCGCTGGCTAGGTTGCCTCTATAGCGGAGGCTAGGGCAGGGAAAAACAGGCTCCCACCGGAGCCTGTTTTTTTTGCGCCTGAAGCTACCGGCTCAGGCGTGTTCCAGCGCGTTGGTGACCATGTTCTTGATCTGAAGCGCCAGGATGGAGCCGGGGGCCGGCTTGCCGATGTAATAGACGCCATGGGTTTGCAGAGCCTGGGACAGCTCGTTTTCGTGTTCAAGCGCGTAGCCGGTCAGCACCACGATGGGCACGGTGGCCGAGTGGCGGCGTATGGTCTCGATCACCTCCATGCAGCTGGTGGGCTCGCCCAGTACCCAGTCCAGCACGAAGGCGTCGAACTCTTCGTGTTGCATGGCTTGCAACAGCGCCTGCGGCTGGTGGTAGGGCAGGGCGAACAGGCCTTGCTGCACCAGGATCGCCGACAGCAGGTCGGCATCCTTGTCGTCCAGCACCGCCACCAGCAGCCGCTTGGTGTTGGCGCGCTTGGGCGGACGTATGGTCAGGTAGCCGACTTCATAGCCGTCCTCGCCGTCGAACAGGGTGCCGGGAAACACGTGCCAACAGTCGTGCAGGCGCTTGGCCAGGAACAGCGGCGCGCAGGAGTCGTCAGCCAGCTGTTCGCCCAGTTGAATCCAGCAGTGGGCTTCGCCGCTCTGGTTGTTCAGATGCAGGATTGCCGGCAGCAGTTCGTTGTCCATCGGATTCTGGCTGATCTGCTGGCTGTGATCGACCAGAAGGCTGGAGGGCGGAATATTGAAATACTGGGCCAAGCGCTCCACCTGGGTCAGCTGCCAGGGGCTGCTGCCATTCAGTTTGCGGTAAGCCTGGGAGGTGCTCAGCCCCAGGATCTGTTCGATCAGGCTGGCCTGTTGGGCTTCCGGCCAGCGGAACTGTTCCAGTTGCTTGCGAATGTTGTCGCAGATGATTTCGTTGGCGGACTTGGGGGTGGTCATGGTCGATGTCCCGTCACATGATTTTCATAATCGTGATCCTAGCATCCATGCGGTCGACATGTGCGCAAAAAATGCTCAAACTGGCAATTTTTCCTAATTTTGCGAATCATGCGTTTGCATTTTCACAACATGCGAAAAAGTACAGATGATTTTTTGCTGACGCGACTCTATTCCATAGTCGGGAATTTGTGAGTGAATTGCGCTAACTATGTGAATTTAATGGTGGAGTTTATGGGGTGGCTTGGGGCGCAGCTTCGGTGGGGATGAGGATTCGCGCCAGATGGCAGGCATCCGGCGCAAGAAGTGCGAGAATCAGCCTAAGGTGCCAGTCAGGCTGACCTGGCGGTTTTCCGGCACCTCGTTGTACGACAGCACGTGCAGGCCAGGCGCGAACAGCCGGCCGTAGCGGGCCAGCAGCGGCCGGATCTGCGGCATCACCAGCAACACCGGCGCCTGGCCCTGCTGCTTCATCTGGTCGCGGATCACCGGCATATTGGCCTGCAGCTGCTGCAGCACGTTGGGGTCGATCGGGAAGCTGTCCAGTTGCGGCTTGCCGGTTTGCTGGGCCTGGGATAGCGCCCCCAGCAGCAGGTTTTCCAGATCGGCGGACAGGTTGAAGGCCCGGATTTCATCGCGCGGGCCGACGATGGTCTGGACGATCTGGCGCTTCAGCGCGCAGCGTACCTCGGCTGACAGCATGATCGGGTCCTTGGTCGTATCGCTGGCTTCCAGCAGGGCGGAGGCGATGGGCACGATGTCCTTCAGCGACACATTGTCCTGCAGCAGCTGGCGGAACACGCGCAGCTGCTGCACCGGCGTCAGCGCCTGGCCCAGCGCCGTCGCCAGCTTGGGCGCCAGCGTCGACAGCCGCTCGCCCAGCGCGGCCACGTCGTCGTGGCGGAACAGTTCGGCCAGGTTTTCGCGCATCACTTTGTTCAAGTGGGTGGCCATCACGCTGGAGCAGTCCACCACCTGGTAGCCCAGTCCCAGCGCCTTGCTCTTGTCGGCCAGCGCGATCCAGGTGACCGGCATGCCGAAGGCCGGGTCGATGCCGGGAATGCCGTCGATCTCGCCGTAGACGTCGGGCGAGGGAATGGCCATCAACCGGTCGGCGTAGACCTCGGCCTCGGCCACCGTGTTGCCGGAGATCTGCACCGCGTACTGGGAGGGCTTGAGCCTGAGGTCGTCGCGCAGGTTCACCGTCGGCAGCAACAGGCCCATCTGTTCGGATAGGCTCTGGCGCACGCCCTTGACCCGCTTGGTCAGCGGCGCGCCCTGGCCGGCGTCCAACAGCGTCACCAGCCGGTAGCCGAGCGCGATGCCCAGCGTGTCGGCGTAGGGCAAGGTGTTCCATTCCAGCTCGATTTCCGCTTCGCCCTGCAGCGCGGACTTCACCGCGGTCTGGTTCAGGGTATTGGCCGCAACCGGGCGGCGGACATGCATGCGCCAGGCCACATAGCCCAAGAGCGCGGCGAAGCCGAGGAAGGTCGGCCACGGCATGCCGGGAATGATGGCCAGGATCAGCATCATGCCGGCGGCGCTCATCAGCACGGTGGGCGAGGCCAGCATCTGGTTGCCCACCTGTTGCTGCATGTCGCCGTCGTCGCTGATGCGGGTGACGATGATGGCGGCGGCGGAAGACAGCAACAGCGCAGGAATCTGCGCGACCAGGCCGTCGCCTATGGTCATCAGCGCGTACTGGCGGAAGGCGTCGCCCATCGACAGATTGTGCATCAGCGCGCCGATGGCCACGCCGCCGAACAGGTTGATGATCAGGATCAGGATGCCGGCGATGGCGTCGCCGCGGACGAACTTGGACGCGCCGTCCATCGCGCCGTAGAAGTCGGCTTCGGTGGCGATGTCGCGGCGGCGCTGCTGCGCCTGCTCCTGGTTGATCAGGCCGGCGTTCAGGTCGGCGTCGATCGCCATCTGCTTGCCCGGCAGCGCGTCCAGCGTGAAGCGGGCCGATACTTCGGAAATCCGCTCGGCGCCCTTGGTCACCACCATGAAGTTGATAATCATCAGGATGACAAACACCACCATGCCGACCACGAAGTTGCCGCCTATCACCACATTGCCGAAGGCCTCGATCACCCGGCCGGCGGCGTGCGTTCCTTCGTGGCCGTGCAGCAGCACCACCCGGGTGGAGGCCACGTTCAGCGACAGCCTCAGCAGCGTGGTGGCCAGGATGATGGTGGGGAACACCGAGAAGTCCAGCGGCCGCCGCGCCGACACGCTGACCAGGATCACGATGATGGCCAGCACGATGTTGAAGGTGAACAGCATGTCCAGCGCCAATGGCGGCAGAGGCAGCATCACCATCGCCAGGATGGCGAGCAGGAACAGCGGGGCGGCGAGCTTGTGGCGGCCGATGTCGGCAAGCAGTTTGGTCAGCGAGTTCATGATGCGGGCTCGGGGTCGGACAGTTCGCGGGGGATGGGCAGGTCCGGCAGGGTGGGCCGGCTGCGGCGGCTACCCGCCTGGAACGCCTTCAGTTGCAAGACATAGGTCAGCACCTGCGCCACCGCGCGGTACAGCGGCGCGGGGATCTGCTGGTTGACCTGGGTGGTGTGGTACACCGCGCGCGCCAAGGGCGGCAGCGGCAGCACCGTCAGTTTCATTTCCTCCGCCAGTTGGCGGATGTACAGCGCCATCTCGTCCACGCCCTTGGCGACGATGAACGGCGCCTCGGCGCGGTTTTCGTCGTATTTCAGCGCCACCGCGTAGTGGCTGGGGTTGACGATGATCACGTCGGCGCCGGGCAGCGCCTTGCGCACGCCGCGCTGCGCCATCTGCTGCTGCAGCTGGCGGATGCGCTGGCGGACTTCTGGGCGGCCCTCGGTGTTCTTGTGCTCTTCCTTGATTTCCTGCTTGCTCATCCGCTGCTGTTTCAGGAACAGGAACACCTGCAGCGGCAGATCGGCCAGCGCGAACAGCAAAAACACCGCGGCCAGCTTGAGCAGGCAAGACAAGAGCAGGTCGGCAGCGCCGGCCAGCGTGGGCAGCAGCGGCATGCTGTGCAGCGCGAAGAACTCATGCAGCGCGTCGCTGGCCACGCGGTACAGCAGCCAGCCCAGCACCAGCGCCTTGGCGATGGATTTGCCGATCTCGCTGGCGTGCTTGGGCGAGGCCAGCCGCGACAGGTGGGCCAGCGGGTTCATCCGCTCGAACTTGGGGCTGATCTGGTTCAGCACGAACACCCAGCCGCCGGGAAACAGGCTGAGCAGCAGCATGGTCAGCGGAATGACGGCCAGCGGCGCCAGCATCTTGATCAGCAAGAGCAGGGTGCCGCCGAACAGTTTGGACCAGCTGTTTTCCAGCGCGCCCTGGCCGGACAGCGAGGCGAAGGCCAGCGCGAACAGTTGCCGGAAGTCGTCCAGCCAGCCCGGCGCCAGCCAGAACATCATCTTCAGCGCCAGCAGCAGGCCCAGCGCCGCGGCCAGGTCCTTGGAACGGGGCACCTGCCCCTGCTCGCGCGCCTTGCGCAGCCGCTGGGGAGTGGCCTTTTCTGTCTTGTCGCCTTGTTGCGCCTCAGCCATGGCCCATCTCCAGCAGGCGGTCCAACAGGCGCAGCGTCTGCTCGCTCAGGCTCAGGTATTGCGGCGGCAGCACCTGCATCAGCAGAGTCAGGGTGGACAGGCCGAACAGCGTCACCACCGGGAAGCCCAGCGAAAACAGGTTCAGCGCCGGCGCCACGCGGTTGATCATGCCGAAGCCGGCCTGCACCACGAAGGTGGCGAACACCACCGGCAGGGCCAGGATCATCGCCGCCGACATCACCCAGCCGACGCTGGCGGCCAGCACCGGCAGCGAGGCTTGCGGAATGCCGCCGCCCAGCGGCCAGGCGCGGAAACTGGCGTACACCACCTGCACCAGCACCAGATGGCCATCCAGCGCGAAGAATAGCAGCGCTGCCAAGAGATAGAGCAGGCTGGACACCACATCCGAGCTGTTGCCGTTGCCGGGGTCGTTCATGATGGCCATCGACAGGCCCATTTGCGACGACAGCAGGAAACCCAGCAGCGACAACACGGACAAGGTCAATTGAAAGGCGAGGCCGAACAACAGTCCGATGATGACCTGCTCGACGCTGGCGGCGACGCCGTGCAGCGAGAACGGGTCGATCGGGGAATGGGCGGGCATGCCGGGGATGCAGGCGACGGCCAGGGCCAGCGCCAGACCGATGCGGGCGCGGATCGGCATCACCGCGTCGCCGATGAAGGGCGCGATGGCGAAGGCCGCCATCAGCCGGCAGAACGGCCACCAGACGGCGGGGATCAGGTCCAGCAACTGGGCGTACAGGCCCTGCATCGCTATCCCACCTGGCTCGCGGCGCGCTGGAACATGGCGACGCAGAAATCCATCAGGTAGCCGGTGATCCAGTGGCCGGCCAGCGCGATGGTCAACAGCACGATCAAGAGCCGGGGCAGGAAGGACAGCGTCTGCTCGTTGATCTGGGTGGCGGCCTGGATCAGGCTGACCACCACGCCGACGATCAGGCTGGGCAGCACCAGCAGCACCACCAGCGTCACCACCACGCGCAAGCTGTCGTTGACGATGTCGACCGCGATATCGGGCGTCAGCATGGCTCCGTCTCTCCTAATAAGCCTGTATCGACGTGACCAGGGTGTTGACGGTCAGCGACCAGCCGTCCACCAGCACGAACAAGAGCAGCTTCAGCGGCAGCGAGATCACCAGTGGCGACAGCATCATCATGCCCATCGCCATCAGCACGCTGGACACCACTAGGTCTATCACCAGGAAGGGGATGAACAGCATGCAGCCGATCTGGAACGCGGTTTTCAGCTCGGACAGCACGAAGGCGGCCAGCTTGACGGTGAAGGCGTGGTCTTCCGGCTTGGCGACGTTTTCCTCGCCCGATAGCCGCGCCACCTGGGCCAGCGCGGTCTTGCCGGTCTGGGCCAGCATGAAGCGGCTGATCGGTTTGGCGGCGATCTCCAGCGCCTGCTGCATGGTGATCTTGTCCTGGTCGAACGGCACCATCGCCTCGTTCCACACCTGCAGGCCCACCGGGCGCATCACCAGCAGCGTCAGGATCAGCGCCACGCCGGTGATCAGGCGGTTGGGCAGGCCTTGCTGCAGGCCCAGCGCCTGGCGCAGCAGCGACAGCACGATGACGAAGCGGGTGAAGCTGGTCATCATCAGCGCCAGCACCGGCAGCAGGCCCAGCGCGGTCATCAGGATCAGGATCTGGGTCTTGATCGTGAAGTCGACCGGCATGCCGCCGGCGTTGCCGGACAACAGCTTCAACGGCTCGGCCCAGGCCGGCGCGGCCGCGAGCAGGCCCGCGGCGGCGAGCGGCAGCAGGGGGAGGAGGCGTTTCATCAGGCCAGGCTGTCCAGCTGCAGGTCGTTCAGCTCCACCACGCGCAGGCCGTAGTTGTCGCCGGACACCACCACCTCGGCGCGGCCGATCACGGTGCCGTTCACCTTGATGTCCAGCGGCTCGCCGGCGATCTTGTCCAGCTCCACCACCGATCCGGCGCCGATCTGGCACAGGTCGGCCAGGCTGATGTCGGCGCTGCCGACTTCCAGCGTCAGTTTGACCGGAATCTTGCGCAGGAAGGGCGTCATGTCGCGCGGGACCGGCGCGGGCTCGGTGGCGGCCGGCGCTTCAGCGTCCAGGCCGTCCAGGATGCCGTCCAGGTCGAAGTCTTGGTTCAGTTCCATTGCGGGTTCCTTGGTTTATTCGATGTCGGCGAAGCCGGACAGGCAGAGCTTGCCCTGGCGTTCCACCACCTGGGCGCGGAACAGCGGCGAGCCCTGGGCGCAGACCTCGGCGTGGGGCTGCATGGCGACGGACAGCACGCTGCCGGGGCGCAGGTCCAGCACCGCGCCCAGCGGCAGCTCCTGCTCCAGCAAGCGGGCGTCCAGGCGGATGCGCAGCCGGTCGCTGAAATTGGCGCAGTCGGCGTTGCCGCCCAGCCGCGGCCGCTGGCCGGACAGGTTTTGCAGCAGCGCGTCGAAGGCGGAGGCGTTCAGCCGAAGGCGCAGCGTGCCCAGCCTGGCGTCGCCGTCGCTGAGGTCCACTTCCAGTTGCCAGGCGGATTGGGCCGGATAGCCGAGCGCTTGCGGCTTGGGCGCGTCCGGCTGCGGGGCGTGGCCCAGTTGATGGATGGCGCGGGCCAGGCGCGGCAGCAGCCGCTCGGCCAGCGTGCGGGCCAGGCGGCGCTCGGTTTCGGTTTCGGCCGGCAGCTCGCCGTCCGGCGCGGCGGCGCGGGCGCCGAAGCGGTAATCGAGTATGCCCAGCAGCAGGCCGCGGTCGAAATGGCTGCCCAGCTGCCAGTCGTCCAGCGCGTGCCACTGCCAGCGCAGCTCGTCGGCGGCCGGCAGCTGCTGGCGCAGCGCGTCGATGCGGAAGCCGGCGTGGTAGCGGCGGTTCAGCTCGCGTTCGAGAAAGTCATCCAGTTCCTGCCGCAAGGCGCGGGCAAACAGCGGCAGCAGGTGTATCGGGCGGCCCAGCGTGCGCAGGTCCAAGGCCTGCAGGCGGGCGCCTTCCTGCGGTGCGACGATTTTGGCTTTGGGCATCGGAGCTTCGTTATCGTGGTCGGCGGCTGCGCGGCAGCCCCCGGCTATTGCTGGGAGTGTGCATCTTACTGGCTGTCCGCCAGCGGTAAAGGGGGAAAATTCACGGCTGCGAATGTGAAAAGTACCATCGGTATGATAAAGCGGTGAGTTTAAAATCCGCCAGCCTGCATTTAACAAGCGCTGCAGGTTGACCGAGTAGTTTCGAGACCGCTTTTCTAAGGATGAACGATGGCCACCAATCTGGGCTTGATGATCCACGCCGACCGCAGCCAGTTGCTGGGGGAGATGGCGAAACTGGGGCAATCCGCCCCCGCGCCTATCGCCGCGCAGGAAGAAGCCCCCGCCGCCGGCCACAGCTTCAGCCAGTCGATGATGTCGGCCGTGCGCGACGTCGATCAGCAGAACCGCCTCGCCGCGGAGAAGATGACCGAGGTGGACAGCGGCCAGAGCGACGACCTGGTCGGCGCGATGCTGATGAGCCAGGAAGCCAGCCTGTCGTTCTCGATGCTGATGCAGGTGCGTAACAAGGTGGTCGGCGCGGTCGACGATCTGATCAAGATGCAGCTGTAAGCGGGAGCCGACTGTGGTCAAACAATTGCGCAGCGGCTTGGCCGCGGTTCAACAAAGAATGGCGGGGCGCCAGCTGGTACCCGCCAACGCCTGGCGCTATCTTCTGCCCATCGTGCTGTTGGCCATCGGCCTGAGCGTGGTGGCCACGCTGTGGCTGTGGCGCGACGACTCCAGCTATCGCCCGGTGTTCGGCGCGCAGGAGAAGGTGAGCGGCGCCGACATGATGGCGGTGCTCGACGCAGAGAAGATTCCTTATCGCGTCCATCCGCAGACCGGCCAGGTGCTGGTGCCGGACGGCGATCTAGCCCGCGCCCGCATGCAGCTGGCCGCCAAAGGCGTGGTCGCCCAGTTGCCGGCCGGCCTGGAGCTGTTGGACAAGAACGATCCGCTGGGCGTCAGCCAGTTCGTGCAGGACGTGCGCTTCCGCCGCGGCCTTGAGGGCGAGCTGGTGCAGAGCATCCAGGCGCTCGACCCGGTGCGTTCGGCGCGCGTGCACCTGTCGCTGCCGCGCAGCACGTCCTTCGTCACCGCCGGCGGCGAGAAGGGCTCCGCCTCGGTGGTGGTGACGCTGAAACCGGGCCAGCAGCTGTCCAGCGAGCAGACCGCCGCCGTGGTCAAGCTGGTGGCCGGTAGCGTGGCCTCGCTCGACCCGTCCCAGGTGACGCTGGTCGATCAGGCCGGCAATCTGCTGTCCGCTCATGTGGACCTGAGCGATGGCGGCATCGCAGGCAACAACAGCGAGGCGTCGCGCCGCTTCCGCGAGGAGGCGCTGCAGAACGTCCGCGACCTGCTGACGCCGGCGCTGGGCGCCGACAACTACAAGGTCAGCGTCACCGCCGATGTCGACAACGACCGCGTCGAGGAAACCCGCGAGAAATACGGCGAAGCGCCCAAGGTCACCAACGAGGCCTCGCGCGAGGAGACCAGCACCGAGCGGATGGCGCTGGGCGTGCCGGGCTCGCTGAGCAACCGGCCGGTCAATACCGACTCCTCGTCCCCGGCCGCCGACAAGGCCGGCAACAGCAAAAACGCTGTCACCCGCCAGTACGCGTACGACCGCAACATCACCAACATCAAGCGCGCGCGCGGCACGCTGCGCCGCCTCAGCGTGGCGGTGGCGCTGAACCAGGCCGCCGCTCCGGGCGGCAAGGGCTGGCAGCCGGCCGAGCTGGCCAATATCGACAAGCTGCTGCGCAACGGCCTGGGCATCAACACAGACCGCGGCGACGTGTTGGCGGTGTCCACGCTGCGCTTCGCGCGGCCGGTACAGGCGGAGCCGTTCTGGGAGCAGCCGGAAACCTGGTTCGAGGGCGCGCGCTGGGCGGTCTACGGCGTGGCGCTGCTGCTGGCCTACCTGTTGCTGGCGCGGCCGCTGCTCAAACTGGCCCGCCAACTGGCCGAGCGCAAGCTGAACGATTACACGCCGGACGAGCTGGACGTGACGCCGGACGATCCGTTGCTGGACAACCGTTCGCTGCGCGAAACCGCGACCCAGCGCCAGGCGGCGCTGTCGGCCGCGCCAGGCGACAGCCCGGTGGTGCCGCTGCTGGAAAATTACGACCTGCCGCCCGCCGGCTCGCCGGTGGACGTGATGGTGGAACACCTGAAGGGCCTGGCTGCCAAGGAGCCGGAGCGCGTCGCCGAAGTGGTCAAGCAATGGGTGCAGAACAATGGACGCAAACAATAATCCGGCGCCGGAATCCCCGGCCTACATTCCGCCTTCTCCTCCCGCCGGCAACGGCCAGATGAGCGCCATCGAGCAAGCCGCGGTGCTGCTCCTGTGCATGGGCGAGGAGCCCGCCGCCGCCGTGCTACGCTGCCTCAGCCGCGAAGAGCTGCTGCAAGTGACGCAAGCGATGTCCGGCATGAGCGGCATCAAGGTGGACGCGGTGAGGACGACGATGCAGCGCTTCTTCGACGAATACCGCGAGCAGAGCGGCGTGCACGGCGCCAGCCGCAGCTTCCTCAAGCGTTCGCTGGAGCTGGCGCTGGGCGGCGACATCGCCGGCAGCGTGCTGGACACCATCTACGGCGACGCGATCCGTCCCAAGATGGCGCGGCTGCAGTGGGTGTCGCCGCAGTGGCTGGCCGACCGCATCGCCGCCGAGCACGTGCGCATGCAAGCGGTGTTCCTCGCCTTCCTGCCGCCGGCGCTGGCTGGCCAGGTGGTGGAGGCGCTGCCGGAGGCCAGCCGCGACGGCGTGCTGGTCAATGTCGCCCGTCTGACGGACGTGGACCGCGAGCTGTTGAACGAGCTGGACGAGCTGGTCAACCGCTGCCTGGAGAGCCTGCACACCCAGAGCACCGCGGTGGAGGGCATGCAGCAGACCGCCGACATCATCAACCGCCTGCCGGGCGACCGCAGCCGGATGATGGAGCTGCTGCGCGCGCACGATCCGGAGATCGTCGACGAGATCGAGGTGAGGATGTACGACTTCTTCATCCTGTCGCGCCAGACCGAGGAAGTGCTGATGCGCATCTGCGAGGACATTCCGCTGGAGCAGTGGGCGATCGCGCTGAAGGGAGCCGAGCCCGCGGTGCGCGACGCCATCATTCAGACCATGCCGCGCCGTCAGGCGCAGAACTTCGAGGCCACCATGCGCCGCTCCGGGCCGGTGCCCAAGAGCCGCGTCGAGGAGGCGCGCCGCGAGATCATGGCCCAGGTCAAGCAGCTGGCGGACGCTGGCGAGATCGACCTGCAGCTGTTCCCTGAGGAAGTGGTCGAGTGAAGCACTGGCGACCTTTCCGATTTCCGCCGCTGATAGACGGCGCGCCGCTGGCGCCCGACGCCGCGGCCGAGGTGCAGGCCTCCGCCGCGGACGGCTTCCGCCAGGGCATGGACGCCGGCTACCGCGAAGGCTTCGACAGCGGCGAGGCC
>NZ_JAJOHV010000038.1 GCF_021129175.1 Chromobacterium piscinae
GCGCTTCGCCTGGCGGCGCGACTGGGCCGGCATGGGCCTGAACCTGGCCGCGCTACTGGCGCTGTCGGCCTGGCTGGCCCCGGCGCTGCTGCTGGCCCCGCTAGCCGGCCTGGCCTGGTGGGCCTTCCTGAAGCGCCGCCTGGGCGGCATGACCGGCGATTGCCTGGGCGCGGGGGTGGAGCTTTGCGAGATCGCGATGCTGGGCTTGTTGTTATGGCGGGTGCCCGCCTGGAACTGACANNNTTAAGCCGCCATTTGTTTGAGCGCGGCGACGCTAGCGCCCCGCGAGTTGGGCGGCGCCTTGGAAATGGCTTTGGAGGCGGGGTTTCGCCGCGCTGTCGGGGTCTCCTAGGGGTGTCGGGGAGCTGGCGAAGCAGCTCCCCGACCTGCTCGGCGGGCAGCCCCGCCATGAAAATCATCCCGTCCGCGCAGCGGACTCCCCCCTGCTTTTCAACACTTAAATTAAAAAAACGCCGCCCGCTCAATAAGGGAACCGAGTCGCTTCCAAGGCGTGGACAGCTTACAGCGTGCCCGCCACCTTCTTGTTGCGCATCAGGCACAGCATGTCACAGGCGATGTGGGCCACAGCCAGCGCGGTGATTTCGCTCTGGTCGTAGCTCGGCGCCACTTCCACCACATCCAGGTGAAGTAATGGTCGCCGCCGAAGGTCAGCATATTGGCACCGGAGGCCAAGATGGTTCGGGCGTGTTCGACGATGATCGGCTTGATGGTCAGCGGGTTGTGCGCGTCGAACCAGCAGTCGCCGTAGTCAACCACCGCCAGATCATCGAACGGATCGAAGCCCCACGGATGCGGTTTCAGCTCGGCCAGCTGCACGCTGGCCACCGCCTCAGGACGCGTCACCTCCGCCCTGCAGGGCGGTCCGTGCGCGCCGCGATGCCCAGCGGCCGCGCCACCAGCGCCAGCGCAGCTTGACGTCGTACCAGGCAGGCCTGAGGCCCAGCAGGAACAGGAACAGCGCCAAGGGCAGCGTGAAGCCGAAGCCCAGGTGCTTGAAGCCCAACGCGCCGACCACGCCGCCCAGGAAGAAGGCCAGCAGGATCAGTGCGTAGACGCGGAATTTCTTGCGGTTGGAACGCACCGCCGCCACCCGCGCGTTGGCCTGACGGTTGTAATAGCTCATCTTGGCCAGCTCGATGCCGATATCGGTGGCGATGCCGGTCATGTGGGTGCTGCGCAATAGCCCGCCGGACAGCTTGGTGACGATGGTGTTGTGCATGCCCATGATGAAGCACAGCAGCATCACCGTCGGCGGAGTGAACAGGCCCTTGTGCAGCGACAACCCAGCGCCCAGCAGGCCGAACACCAGCAACAGCAGCGCCTCCTCCATCATCGACACGCCGTAGCCGCCGCGCAGCCTTTGCCGCCGCGCCCACAGGATCAGCCAGGTGCTGTGCATCGCGCCGCCTATGAAGCTGCACAGCATCACCAGCAGCGACAATCCCACTCCGATCTCGCCGGTGGCCCAGGCGTCGGCCATGCCGGACACGATGCCGGACACGTGCGAGGTGTAGCGGTGCACAGCCAGGAAGCCGCCGGCGTTGATCGCGCCGGCGATGAAGGCCATCGCCCAGCCGAGCTGGCGCAATATCCTGTCGTTGAAGCGGCCGCGGTCCAGCAGCCGGGTAATGTGGATGTGTCGGGTCATGGAAAGCCTGGCAAGCAAAACGGCGGCCTGTCGCCGCCGTTGTCGATATTGCGCCGCAGCATGCCGCTTGGCAAGCCGCTGGATCAAGCTTTGGCCACGGTCTCCGCTCAGCAGCCCTTCAGCGCGATGCCGGGCGTCAGCCGCTTCTGCAATGCCTTCAGGCGCTCGGCCTGCGCCGCGTCCAGCTCCTTGAAGGTCAGCGCGGTGATCTTGGCCGGCTGATCCTTGGACTTGACCACCGCCTTATCGTAGCCGGCCGCCTTCAGCCGCGCCACCAGCGTCTTGGCCGCGTCCTCCTTGCCGAACAGGCCAAGCGACAGATTGCCCTTGAATTCATCGTTGCTGACGATGTAGTTGTCGAAGCCCTTGTCCCTCATCTCGGCCGACAGGGTCTTGGTTTCGGACTGGGTGGCCAACGGCGGGTAATACACCCAGAAACGGCCGGAGCCCTTGCTCTCATCCTTGCTGTCTTCCTGCACCTGGCCGGATTTCAGCTTCAGTTGCGGCACGCCGCCCTTCACCCGCGCCAGCAGGCTGTCGTTGAGGCCGCTCCAGCGATAGCAGGCCAAGGCCTCGGGCTGCTTGTCCTGGGTTTTCTTGTCTTGGGCCGCCTTTTCCTGCCCGGCCTTATCCTGTGGCTTATCGGCCGCCTTGGCCGCGGGTTTGGACGCTTCCGGCTTGGCTGCCGGCTTGACCTGGGGCTTGGCCGCGCTAGCCGCGGGCTTGGTCTCGTGCAGCGGCTGCGCCGCGGGCGCCGAGGCCGCCGGCGCGCTGGCC
>NZ_JAJOHV010000039.1 GCF_021129175.1 Chromobacterium piscinae
GCCGCCAGCACGGTGCGGCTGCGGGCGTTTTCCGATTGTTCGGTGACGGCGGTCAGCGCCTTCTCCAGCGTCAGGCCGGCGTTGAGCAGCGTCGACAGCTGCTCGGTGATCATCACCAGCTCGGCGCGCGGCAGGCCGCGGCGCAGCACATTGCTGCCGGCGCCGCCGGTCTTGGCGTTGACGCTGTCCACCGTCACCGGCAGCAGGCCGCGCTCCCTGAGCTGCCCGCGCGCCGCGCGGGCGGAATCCGCCTCCAACAGGCCGCTCTGCTCCTTGCCCGCCGCATCGTAGGCGGTGTACTTGAAGGCCGCCATCAGCTCCTCGTCACCCGCAGGATTTCTTCCAGGCTGGTCTCGCCGGCCTTGACCCAGCGCATGCCATCGTCGCGCAGGCTGCGCATGCCGTGGCGGCTGGCGTGGTCGCGCAGCCGATGTTCGGAGGCGCGGTCGTGGATCAGCCGCTGCATGGTATCGTCGATCAGCATCAGCTCATAGATGCCATAACGGCCCTTGTAGCCGGACTGGCTGCAGGCCGGGCAACCGACCGGACGGTAATGCACCGTCTCCGGCGCGTCGTCCAGCGGCACTGGATGCGGCGCCTTGCATTGCGGGCAGACGCGCCGCACCAGCCGCTGCGCCATCACGCCCAGCAGACTGGAGGCCAGCAGGAAGGGCTCGACGCCCATGTCGGTGAGGCGGGTCACTGCGCTGGCGGCGTCATTGGTGTGCAGCGTGGCCAGCACCAGGTGGCCGGTCAGCGACGCCTGCACCGCGATCTGCGCGGTTTCCAAGTCGCGGATCTCGCCTATCATCACCACGTCCGGGTCCTGGCGCAGGATCGCGCGCAGCGCCTTGGCGAAAGTCATGTCGATGCGGGCGTTGACCTGGGTCTGGCCGACGCCGTCCAAGTGGTACTCCACCGGGTCTTCCACCGTCATGATGTTGGTGTGGGCCGAATCCAGCCGCGACAGCGCCGCGTACAGCGTGGTGGTCTTGCCGGAGCCG
>NZ_JAJOHV010000040.1 GCF_021129175.1 Chromobacterium piscinae
GCCGGAGCCGGTGGGGCCGGTAACCAGCAGGATGCCGTGCGGCTGGCGGATCAAGGTGTCCACCGAGGCCAGCGTGTCGGCGGCCATGCCCAGCGTGGCCAGGTCCAGCTTGGCGTTTTCCTTGTCCAAGAGACGCAGCACCACCCGCTCGCCGTGGCTGGTCGGCAGCGTCGACACCCGCACGTCCACCGGCCGGCCGCCCAGACGCAGCGAGATGCGGCCGTCCTGCGGGATGCGCTTCTCGGCGATGTCCAGGTTGGCCATGATCTTGATCCGCGACACCATCGCCGCGTGCAGCGCGCGATGCGGGCTGACCACGTCGCGCAGCGTGCCGTCCAGGCGGAAGCGCACGGTGGATCGATCCTCGAAGGCTTCGATGTGGATGTCGGACGCGCCGTCGCGCAGCGCCTGGGTGAGCAGCGCGTTGATCATGCGGATGATGGGCGCGTCGCCCTCGCTTTCCAGCAGGTCCTCCACCGTCGGCAAGGACTCGACCATCTGGTTCAGGTCCATGTCCTGCCCGATGTCGTCCACCATCTCCGCCGCCGCGCCGTCGCGGCTGGCGTAGTGCTCGGACAGGCGCTTCTCGAACTGGGAGGCCGTCAGCGTCTCCACGCCCGACAGCTCGCCGCCGTGCACCCGCAGCGCCTCGGCCCAGGCCGCCGGCTTGGCGTCCTCGCGCAGCAGCAGCACCCGGCCGACCTCGCCGTCCAGCAGGATGACCCCGTTGGCGCGGGCGAAGGGAAAGGGCAGCAGCGTCGCGAACTTGGCTTGCATCATTGCTTGGCCTTGGCGTTGTCTTCCGACTTGTTCAGCGCATCCAGCGCGTTCAGCGCGCCGTGGATGCTGCCGGCCGCCGGCGCCTTCAGTTGATCGTTCAGGCTCAGCGGCAGCTTGCGGCCCTCATTCCGCGTCGCGTCGTCCATCACGTAGCCGTAGCGCTCGCCGGCCACCGCGCGGTTGCCGATCTCGTCGCGAATGATGGTGGGGCGGATGAAGATCATCAGGTTGGTCTTCTTGCGCTCCTTGCCCTGGTACTTGAACAGGTTGCCGATGACCGGGATGTCGCCCAGCAGCGGCACCTTGTCCTCGGCGTTGCTCGTGGTTTCCTGGGTCAGCCCGCCCAGCGCCACCAGGCCGCCGTCGCCGACCGTCACCACCGTGTCCAGCGTGCGGCGGTTGAAGGTGGGGCCGGCCGCCGCGTTCAGCGTGGTGGCGTCGATGGAGTCGGCCGCCTGGCTGATCTTCATGCGGATGGTGCCGCCTTCGGAGATCTGCGGCGTGATCTTCAGGCCGAAGCCCACCGTCTTGCGGTCATACGTATTGTAAGGCGCATTGGAGGTGCCGCTGGAACCCGCCGGATAGGAGGCGCTGAGCACCCCGATCTCCTGGCCGATCACGATCTTGGCTTCCTCGTTGTCCATCGTCACCAGTTGCGGGCTGGCCACCAGATTGCCTTGCGCCTCCTGCTCCAAGGCCTGGGCCAGCAGGCCGAGCGTCGGAATCTGCTGCCCGCCCACGGTGATGGTGTTGATGATGGCGGCGGTCAAACCGCCGCCGGTCAGGCTGTTGACCAAGCCCGACAACGGCGAGGTCGGCGTCGCGCCGCCGCCTCCCGGCACGATGGACGGGGAAGGGCCGGGCAGGCTGTTGCCGATCAGGCCGTTGCCATGCACATTCGCCGCCCACTGCACGCCGATCTTGGTGGTGCGGCTGGCGGTCACTTCCATCACCAGCGCCTCGACGTAAACCTGGGCCCGGCGCTTATCCAGCAGGTCGATCACATTGCGCAGATTCTGGTACATCGGATCCGGCACGTTGAGGATCAGCGCGTTGCTGTTGCTGTCGGCCTGGATCATCGTGCCGATGCCGGCGCCGGACGGCGCGGAAGACGAGGACGAGGAGGCCGCCGCGGCCGCTCCCGCGTCCGGCGACGACACCGGATTCTGGGCCGAAGCGCCGCTGCCGCTGCCGGCACCGGTGGAAGATGGCATCAGGCTCGCGCTGCCCCCGGTAGACGTTGCGGTATTGATCGTGCTGCGCGTCTGCACCGGGCTGCCCTCGCTGGCCAGCAACAGCCGCAGCGTTTTGGCCACCTCGGACGCCTGGGCGTTCTTCAAGTAGACCACCCGCACATTGGAGCCGGCCTGGCTGGGCTGGTCCAGCACCTTGAGCAGGCTCTTGACCTTGCCGATCTTGCCCGGGGTATCGGCGCGCACCATCAGCACGTTGGCGCGCGCGTCGGCCAGGATGGTGGTCTTGCCGCCGTCGGCGCCGCCTTCCTGCATCAGCTTGTTCAGCGAATTGGCAAGCTCCACCGCGGAGCCGAACAGCACCGGCATCACCACGGTATCGCCCGCCGCCGCCGACTCCACCGACTCGATGATGGATTCGATGCGCTGGATGTTGTCCGCGTAGTCGGTGACGATCAGCGCATTGGACTGCGGATAGGCGGCCACCGTGTTGTTGGGCGACACCAGCGGCCGTATCACCGGCACCAGCTGGTTGGCGTTGCTGTTTTTCAGCGCGAACACCTTGGTGATCAGCCGGTCGCCGTCGCCGCGCGGAATGCTCTTGCTCGCCTTGGCGTGCAGCTTGGCGTCCGCTTCCGGCACGATCTTGATCACGCCGTTGCCCTCCACCGCGGAAAATCCCTGCAGGCGCAGCGACGACAGCAGCACCTGGTAGGACAGCGCGCGCGGCACCGGCCGGCTGGAAACGATGTTGACCGTGCCCTTGACGCGCGGATCGATGATGAAGTTCTTGCCGCTGATCTCGCCTATCGCCTTGACCACGGTTTCGATGTCGGCATTGACGAAGTTGAGCATGACCGTATCGTTTTGCGGCGCGGCGAGCAGATTGCAACTGTAAACCAGGGCCAGGGCGGCGACGAGCTTGGAAATTCGCATTGCACTCTCTTATTGGCGAATCATCGCGGCAGGATCCACCGCGGGTTGAGGCTGGGCATCGGGTACGGCGTTCTGGCCCGGAATCGGAATGGGTACGGCGCCGGGCATGGGCTGGGCCGGCTGCATCGCGGGAGGCTGCGACGGCGCGGATTGCTGCATGTCGCCGCCGCCTCCGCCGCTCTGGCGCTGCAGCGGAACGAACTGCTCGTTGCCGCCGGAGCGCAAAGTGACGCCATTGGGCGCGACCTTGACCAGCTCCCAGCCGTCGGGCGTCTGCTTGCCCTGCAACAGCGGCTCGGGGTGGCCGTTGCTGTCGATGATGGCGAAGCCCTGCACGCCGTCGCGGCTGGGCGCGTACACGCCCAACAGCCGGACCGGCGGCAAAGCCGCCACCGGCTGCTGCGGCGCCTCGCCGAACCAATGCCCCTGCGCGGCCGCGGCCGCGGCGGCCTGCGGCTGGGCCGGCGCCAGATCTCGGTAGCCGGGCGCGGAAGGCGCGAGCAGCGCGCTCAACTGCTGGCCCAGCCAAAAAGCGGCCAGTCCCAGCGCC
>NZ_JAJOHV010000041.1 GCF_021129175.1 Chromobacterium piscinae
GCGGTGGGCGGCGGCGCCGGCGCGGCCATCGGCCACGACTACGGCCGCAAGCCGGAGCCGCGCGAGGAGCGCAGCTACCGCAAGCATCGCCATCATCGCCACCACCACGACCGCGGCAATTTCTGCCCGCCGGGACAGGCGAAAAAAGGCCGCTGCTAAGCGCGCCGCTGCAAAGAAAACGGGACGCGTGGCGTCCCGTTTTTCATTGCCCTCGCCTATCCGTCCCGGCCTGGGCCATCCGCATCCACGTCCGGCTCGTACCAGTCGTCGCCGAAAATCTCCGCCGGATGCTGGGTGCGGCTGCTGCCGTTGCCGCAAGCCATGTCCGAGGCTGGACAGTATTTGTCGCAGCCCCAGCAGATGCGCTCGGGATGGCGGGGATTGAGGGGAAACTTCTTGGCGGTGCCGGGGATGGAGGATCGCATGTCTGGATTGTGCGGCTCGCCATCGCTATCGGCATTGATCTGGAATAAGGCTAGCGCGCCGACACGATCGCCGGCTTCAGGCCCGCCAAGCTGTACGGAACCGGCTGCCAGGCATAGCCGGCACCATCGCGGCGGACATAGCCCAGGCCCGGGAAGCGGATGTGGGCGGCGCCCACTAGCCAGCCTTCGCGCGCGGCTTCGTCCATCCGCGCCAGCCGCTGCTTGGCGGCCGCCTTGGCATCCACGTCGAAGCGTATGGTCACGCCGGGCTTGGCGAACTGCACGTCCTGCGCGTGGATCAGATCCCCCCACAGCATCAGCTTCTTGCCCTCGCTCTCCACCAGGTACAGCGTATGGCCCGGGGTATGGCCAGCGCCCGACACCGCGCGGATGCCGGGCAGCAGCTCGGCCCCGTCGTCAAACGGCTTCAGCCTGCCGGCTTCGATGTAGGACCGCAGCGCCGCCTCGGAATCGGCGAAGGCATGGCGCTCTTCCTTGGCCACCTTGCCGGCATTGGCCGGGTTCAGCCAGAAATCCACGTCCCGCTGGTTCACCCGGATGTCGGCGGCGGGGAACATCCGCTTGCCTTGCCGCGTCAGGCCGCCGGAATGATCTGCATGAATGTGGGTCAGCAATACCGTGTCGATATCTTCCGGCCGGTAGCCGGCCGCGCGGATGCTGTCCAGCAGCTGGCCGCCGGCCTGGCCGAACAGGTCGCCCGCCCCGGTGTCCACCAGCGCCAGGTGGCTGCCGGTGTGGATCAGGAAGGCGTTGATCGAGGTTTCGGTCTTTGTTCCCAGGTGGGCCTGCGCCAGCCGACGGGCAGTGTCGGCCGGCGGATTATGCAGCAACTGGTCCAGCGGAACGGCCACCGTGCCGTCGGACAGCGCGGTCACTTCGAAAGCGCCCAGCATCATCCGGTAGAATCCCGGCGCCTGGACGCGCGCCTGCGGCGGCGGAGACAGCTCGGCGGCATGCGTCGACACGGCGGCCGCGCCCGCCAGGGCGATGGCCAGGGGCAGCAGGCGGATGGCGCGGGCGGCGGCATGGTATGGTGCGGAGATGATGCGCATGGGGTATTCCTTTCCGGGCTGAAGTGCAAGTGCCCCGATGATGAAGCGCCCGACCATGCCATTCAAATCGATTGGAATGATGATGAGTATCAGGGAAAAAGATTTCCGCGGCGTGGACCTGAACCTGCTGGTCACGCTCGCAGTGCTGCTGCGCGAGCGCAGCGTGTCGCGCGCCGCCGCCTGCCTGCATCTGGGCCAGCCGGCGGTCAGCGGCGCGCTGGCCCGGCTGCGCGAGCTGTTCGACGACGAACTGCTGGTGCGGGTGCCGCAGGGCATGGCGCCCACCGCGCGCGCGCTGGCCTTGCAAAGCCAACTGACCCCGCTACTGGAACAGCTGCAAACGCTGTTGTTCGCCGAACCCGCGTTCGAGCCGGCCTCCGCCACGCGCGCGTTCGCGCTGGGCATGAGCGACTGGGTGGAAATCTGGCTGGCCCCGAAGCTGCTGCCGCGGCTGCGCGCGCTGGCGCCCAAACTGCGCGTCGCGCTGGAAACCACCGACCCGTTCACCGGCAGCGCGATGCTGGAGCAGGGCCGGATGGAGCTGGGCGTATCGGTCTTCGCTCCCGGCCCCGCCTGGCAGCAGACCCGGCCGCTGCGCTCGATGGGCTTCGCCGTCGTCTACGATCCCAGGCAGCTGCCGCTGTCCGCGCCGCTGAGCCTGGACGACTACCTCGCCCACGAGCACGCGCTGGTCAGCTACCGCGGCGCGCGCCAGGGCACCACGGATCGGGCGCTGGCCGAGCGTGGCCTGTCGCGCGTGGTCAGCCACACCGCCTCCCGCTTCGCCTCGCTGCCGCCGTTGCTGAAAGCCCTGCCCCTGCTGGCCACCGTGCCGGAAGCGCTGGCCGACGAATGGGTCGACAGCCACGGCCTGCGCGCCAGTCCGCCGCCGCTGGATCTGCCGCCGTTCACCGTCTCGCTGATCCGCCACGCCGCCAGCGGCGGTGACCCAGGGCTGGATTGGCTGGAGGAGCAAATACTGGACATCGCCGGCGATATTCAGACGGTCTGATCCCCGCATGGCCTGACCTGCAGTCTGGGCCACAACAACGGCACATGGAAGCGGCGGATATTCAGCTCCCAGTAATCCCCGCCGCCGAAATCCAGCAACGCATGGCAGGGACTCCGCCACTCGATGCCGCTTAGCAAGAATGAGCTGTACATCGCGCCTATCGACCGACTGCATACCTTTCTCAGTCGGAGATCTAGCAAGGTGAACACCGTCACCTCCTCAAACGGACAGTCAAAGTCGCTGATCAGCAGATAGCCATCGGCAAACCGGAACTGATGCAACAGGGATAGTCCCTTGAGCCACGTGGAAGTGCGCTTCCCGTTCATCCATAACCAGGAATGAATTTGATCGGGGTGTTCCGCAAGCGGCTCCAAGATGAAATCGTTTATCGGCTCCATATGCGTCACGCCTCCGAGCAAGAAAACTCCTGACTGTCGCCGCCCAGGAACAACACAATAAACGCCACTGCCCTGCCACCATCCAGGCTTGCCATCTGCAAAGCGCCGAACTGTGCGAGCAGGGCAGCCACCTGCGCCGGCAAACTGTCTTCGCGCAATCGCGCAATCAAACCCCTCTGTTTCGCTATGGCATCCGCGCGCAATACTTTGTCATCCATCGCCAATGCCGCAGCCTCGCGCAATTGAATCGCCACAGCATACGCGATGCAGCCTAGCGCAGCGACTCGCATCCCGCCTCCGAGCCGCTCTCATCCACTCCCATTTCATGCAATCTTCGCCAAAATTTCCACAGAATGCTGGGTACGGCTAGTGCCGTTGCCACAACCTATGCCCTGGGTCGAGCGATACTTGCCACTCTCCCTGCAGATACGCTCGGGATGCCAGGGGTAAATGGGAAGTTTAGTGGCCCTGTTCTCCCCCATCCCACAAGCCGAACCATTGTCCACGCCAGCTCCGGCCTGAAAATTTGGTCTGCATTAGGCAATCGGGACACTATGCCGAACATCTGTCACAGGTGGAACAGCAGCCAACCCCACATCGCCAGCAGCAGGATATTGGATGCCAGGAAGGCCAGAAAACGGTGAATCGGGTGATTGTAGGAAAGATGGATGGCGGAATGGGCAAGGCGCGCCGCCACGTAGCCCCAGGCCAGTCCCAGCGAGACGGGGCCGGCCAGATTCTTGGCGATGACAATGGCGCCGAACACGTAGAACAGCACCGGCGCCTCGAACAGATTGGAGAAATTGCGCGCCAGCTTCAACTCGCCGTCCGGCGGCGCGTCGCCCTGCATCAGCCGGTAATAGCTGCCCTTCACCCGCCCTGAGCGGGCGTTGGCGAAGCGGCAGGCGCCGAGGCGGACGCCGACGAAAAAGGTCAACAGCACCAAAGCGAACATCGGATAGATCATCGTTTTCCCTTTCTGGTGGTCCTGCGTGGCCAAAGCCGGACGGGACGGCGCGTCTCAAACTCCCTCTTCTCGCTCCAGCTCCTGCTGCAGCTTTTCCAGCTCGTCCAGCACCCGCACGAACTTGCCGCCGAACGGCGTGACCCGGTATTCCACCCTGGGCGGCGACTCGTCGAAGGCCACCCGTTCCAGGATGCCGAACTCCATATTGCGGCGCAGGCACTCGTTCAGCACCTTGGTGCTCAAACCCTCCACCTGGCGCACCATTTCGCCGGGGCGGTTGATGCCGCTCGCCAGCAATTGGTAAACCGTCAGCGATCATTTGCAGCCGTAGATGCTCTCCACCATGCGCGCGCTGCGCTCCGGCGGCGATTTCCGGGAGAATTTTTTTTCCTGCGCCTTCATCGAGATGTACCAAAAAGTAAGTAGCTGACCAATTTGTGCCTGCTGTTCAATGAGTTGCCGCGCTTTTAAGCTGCAGCCATCTCCTCAACCCACGGAACGCAAGCATGACACATGCCTCCACTCTCGCCATCATCGTCGGCGGCTCCAGCGGCATGGGCAAGGAAAGCGCTCGCCGCCTGCTGCGCCAGGGCCGGACGGTGCTGATCCTGGCCCAGAATACCCTGCGCCTGGCCGCCGCCAAGGCGGAGTTGGAAGCCGACACCGGCGGCAAGGTGGAAACCGCCGCGGTGGACCTCTACCAACCGGAACAGGTGCGCGCCTTCATCGCCAAGCTGGATGCCGAGCCGCGCGCCATCGGAGAATTGGTCAACGCCGCCGGCTACTTCCAGCAGGTGGGCTTTCTGGAGCACAGCGAACAGGACTACGACCGCCAGTTGGACATCAACAAGGCCTTTTTCTTCATCAGCCAGGCGGTGGCGCGCAATATGCGCCGCCATGGCGGCGGCGCCATCGTCAACATCGGCTCGATGTGGGCGCATCAGGCGGTGAAGGCCACGCCATCGTCGGCGTACTCGATGCAGAAAGCCGGCCTGCACGCGCTGACCCAGCATATGGCGATGGAACTGGCCGACGACGGCATCCGCGTCAACGCGGTGGCGCCGGCGGTGGTGCTGTCCAGCATCTACAAATCCTTCATCGCCGAAGACCAGATCGCGGCTACGCTGGCCGGCTTCAACGGCTTCCATCCGCTGGGCCGCATCGGCACCGCGGACGACGTGGCCAACGCGGTCGAGTTTCTGTTGTCGGACAAAGCGGGCTGGATCACCGGCACGGTGCTGGACGTGGACGGCGGTGTGATGGCGGGCAGAAATTAAGCGGAAAAACCAAGACGGCGGCAGGGTACGATTCCTGCCGCCGGCGTCAATCCAGCTGCTTCACATCGCCGTTGCGCGGCGTCGCGTTCTCGTGAAACAGGTCTTCCAGATACTGGGCCAGGCCGTCTTCCGTCACCCAGTCCGGAATGACGAAATCGGCGGGCCGGCGCTTGCCGTCGTTGTCGGGCAAAAAGGCCCGCCAGCCGGAACCGTGCCGCTCCGCCACCACGATATGGCCGTAAACGTTGAATCGATACGTTTGCATGCGTCAGGCCTCCGGTTGCACTCAATGGCTCATGATTGCAGAACCATCATCGCCAGCGCAACGTCATGCTATGGATCTTTTCCCCTCTCGCATCCAATTGCCGGCGCAGCCTAGGCATACAACAGGCTTCTCATGAAAAATCGCCATCATGTTGCAACGACATGCAAGTATGTTTTTCTTATCAGTCTGCGCAAGTAGGGGACGCTCGACTCAATCGGATTGGGAAAAGTCGGCTTTTTATATTTCATTCTGCACGCTATCACATACGAGTCAAAATCTATTAGAAATAGTTCATACCCATCAGCACAATATCATTAGCTTATAAAGCCTTCCACACTCTCCGTCACAACAGCCATTCAATAACTACAATCGGGTCTTAAATAAAATGGACTCGCACTGAAACTTTTCAACTCACCATATTTATGTAAATCACTCACAATCTAAATCTCTACAACAGTGAGTGAAATTTCAACATGGAAGCACCTGATATTTATCATTATTCAGAATACACTTTCGAATACTTGAGCACAGGAAAAGCTTATCCCGATCCGCTACACCTAGGCTCCTGGCAATATCCCGCATACACAACTACTGTTCAGCCACCCATTACTGGGGCACAGGAAGTTGCCGTATTCAACACACAAACTCAGCAATGGAATATCACACCAGATTGGCGCAAGGTAAATTTGTGGAGTAAAGCCACGGCCCAACGAATCTGGTCGATCCAGATAGGTGACACCCCTGATAGCTTGCAAGCAACAACGCAACAACCTCCTGCGCTTTTCCCGGTATGGAAAGGAGATGGCTGGGTGACGGATATGGTTGCATTGGAAAATGCAAGCAAACTTGAATTGAAGCATCGTTTGGATGACGCATTGCTCCAACGCCGTCTGTTGCTTGATTCCATCGAGCTTAATATAGCCTCGGCAGTGAAAAGAGATAGCTTCCCCTCTTGGACGGAATATTGCCTCTCCCTCGCAAAAGTACCACAACAAGCCGGGTGGCCATATATGGAAAAGCTGGAATGGCCGCAACAACCTGCATAAAGTTAAGTATTATTAGGCCATAAAAAAAGCTGCACGATTCAACATCGTGCAGCTTTTTTCCACTCATAGATAAATTGTTAAAAAGCCCGTTTATAGCGCTATTCAGATCCTTCATATGATTGAGATAAGAATCACCGGCTCTCACACAATCAAGTCTTAATCATCCCAAACCTATCAGTCGAGCCGATCACTGCGGCCGCTGCCTGAAGAAGGTCATCGGCGCCGAAGCCGGGATCTCGGACGGCGGCGGCGATTTGAGAATGTGCTTCTTCATCTTGCCCATCACGTGCATCTCGCAGGGGCGGCATTCGAACTTCAGCGTGTAGGTTTCGTCGCCGGATTTCAGAATCATCGGGTCGGCGCGCACCTGGCCCATCACGCCCTTCACGCCCTTGGCCTGCTTCGGGCATAGGTTGTAGGAGAAGCGCAGGCAGTGCTTGGTGATCATCAAGCTGACCTCGCCCTCTTCCTGATGCGCCTCGTAGGCTGGCTCGATCACTTCCACGCCGTGCTGTTTGTAGAAATCCCAGGCCAGCGCGTTATAGACGTTGGCGAGATAGCTGAGCTCCTTCTGCGGGAAGACTGCCGGCGGCTCGGCGGCGGCCTTGCGCTCGGGGCGGACCCAGGCGGCGGCGCGGGCGGCTTCCAGTTTTTCCACGGCGTCGCGGCGCAGGCCGTTGATCACCGAGGCCGGGACGAACCACGGCTGGCTCAGATTCAGCGACACATCGTGCGCCTGGAACATGGTGTTGCCGAGCTTGGCGGCGGCGTCGCGCAGGCTCTGCTCGGCGCGGGCGGCGTCCTTGGCCGGTTCCAACGCCAACTCGGCGCGGGCGCTGGCGGTACAGCCGTCGGCGTCGGTATAGCTCAGTTCCAGGCCGTCGGCGGTTTCAGACAGCGCGGCCCAGACGCCCACGCGGCGCTCGGCCGATTTCTTCAGCAACGCCAGTTCCCAGGCGTGGTCGCGGTTGCGGCTGATGTCGACGCCGGGCTTCAGCCCTTGCAGCGCGGCTGGATCGTTAGGCTCGCAGCGCCACAGCAACAGCCCGCCTTCGGCCTTGCCCACCCGCTTGACGGTGTTGAGCTGCATGCCCACCACTTCGCGCTTCTTCATGAAGTTGATGCCGTCGCCGTTGGACATTTGTTCCATGGTGGCGATTTCCAGCCAGCCGTCGCCCACTTTGTGCACCGTGCCCAGGCCGACGCCGACGAACTTGGGCGAATCGAAGGCGCCGATGTCCTGCTTGCGGCCGGTGGCGAAGTAGTCCGTCGCGCCGCGATGGAAAGTCTTGTCCGGGTCCGGCGTGAAGTAGATTTCGCTGCTGCCGCTGGCGGCCGGCGCCAGTTCCGGGCGGCGCTCGAAGATCTCATCCAGCAGCAGGCGGTAATGGGCGGTGATGTTCTTGACGTAGGACACGTCCTTGTAACGGCCTTCTATCTTCAAAGACCGCACGCCGGCGTCCAGCAGCGCTTCCAGGTTGGCGCTCTGGTTGTTGTCCTTCATGGACAGCAAATGCTTGTCGAAGGCCACCACGCCGCCCTTTTCGTCGGTCAGCGTGTACGGCAGCCTACAGGCCTGCGAGCAATCGCCGCGGTTGGCGCTGCGGCCGTTGTCGGCGTGGCTGATGTAGCACTGGCCGGAGAAGGCCACGCACAGCGCGCCGTGGATGAAGTACTCGATAGCGGCGGAATCGGCCACCCGGTCGGCGATCTTCTTGATCTGCGGAATGGTCAGCTCGCGCGCCAGCACGATCTGGCTGAAGCCGGCGTCGGACAGAAAGCGCGCTTTGTCGGCGTCGCGGATGTCGCACTGGGTGGACGCGTGCAGCTGGATAGGCGGCAGGTCCATCTGCAGGATGCCCATATCCTGGATGATCAGCGCGTCGACGCCGGCATCGTACAACTGCCAGATCAGCTTGCGCGCGCCTTCCAGCTCGGCGTCGTGCAGGATGGTGTTCAGCGTGGCGAAGATGCGGGCGTGGTAGCGGTGGGCGAAGGCGGTCAGCCCGGCGATGTCCTCCACGCTGTTGCAGGCGTTGTGGCGCGCGCCGAACGACGGCCCGCCGATGTATACCGCGTCGGCGCCGTGCAGGATGGCTTCGCGGCCGATTTCGGCGGTTTTGGCGGGCGACAGCAGTTCGACTTGGTGCGGCAGCAGGCTCATGGCGGTTCCGGGCTGATCGATGGGTACGATGCGTGATTGGGTGGGGGCGGAATTATAACGGAATCATGGGCTTATAGGTAGTCGGCGATTGCGCCGGGCCGTACTAGGTGCGACTACTTAAAATACTGTATCCGATTGCCTGCCTTCATGGCGGCTGCTACTCCAAAGAGTATCGGGGCGCAGTCCCGTCCAAAGCAGCGAGTCCCTCATGTTCAATTCCCTCACCATCGCCCGGCGCCTGTCCGTCATGGTTTGCGCGCTGCTGGCCATCCCGCTGCTGGTCGGCTGGTACGGCCTGCACACCCAGGAAGGCATACTCGGCGATTTCGCCACCACCTACAACGACCGCGTGGTCTGCCTGAAACAGCTGAAAACCGTCGGCGACGGCTACGCGGTGGGCATCGTCGACAACGCGCAGAAGCTGCGCAACCAGAGCCAAAACGCCGCCGGCTTCCTCGCCAATCTGAGCAAGGCGCAGCTCGATGTCCGCCAGCAATGGGGCGATTACCGCGCCACCTATCTGACAGCGGAGGAAAAACGGCTGGCCGACCAGGCCGAGGCGGCGATGGCCAACGCCAACCGCAGCGTCGACAAGCTGCGGCAGATCGTGCAGAGCGGCGACACGGCCGCGCTGCAGCATTACGTGGACCGCGAAATGTACCCGGCGCTGGACCCGGTGGCGCAGCGCATCGCCGCGCTGGTGGACCTGCAGCTGCGGGTGGCGGCGGAAGAGTTCGCCCAGTCGCAGCAGCGCGCCGCCTTCAGCCACGCCGCCAATATCGCGCTGATCGCCATCGGCGTGGTGGTGGGCTTCCTCTTGGCCTGGGTGATCGTGCGCGGGCTGCTGTCCGAACTCGGCGGCGAGCCGCGCGACGTGGTGGCGCTGGCCGAGCGCATCGCCGAAGGCGACTTGGGCCAAAAGCTGACGGTGAAGCCGGACGATCATCACAGCGTCGTCGCCTCGATGGCGCGGATGCAGAGCGCGCTGATCCAGCTGGTGCGCAATATGCAAGACATCACGCTCAGGCTGTCCAATAGCGCGACCGAGCTCGCCGCCGCATCGGAACAGGTTGCGACCAGCGCCGAGGAGCAGACCCGCGCCGCGTCGTCGATGTCGGCGTCGGTGGAACAGCTGTCGGTCAGCATCTGCTCGGTCAACGACACCGCCTCCGACGTGGCCAAGGATTCGGTGTCCAGCGGCGAGCTGGCCCATCAGGGTGAGACCATCATCGACCAGACGCTGCAGACGATAGGCCGCGTCGCCGAGCAGGCGCGCTCCTCGCAGCAGCAGGCCGACCTGATGGGCAGCCGCTCGCAAGATATCGCCAACGTGATCCAGGTGATCCGCGACGTGGCCGAACAGACCAATCTCCTGGCGCTGAACGCGGCGATCGAGGCCGCCCGCGCCGGCGAACAAGGCCGCGGCTTCGCCGTGGTGGCCGACGAGGTGCGCAAGCTGTCGGAACGCACCGCGCAGTCCACCACAGAAATCAGCGGCAGCATCCGCGAGATGCTGGACTGCAGCCAGCACGTGGTCGACAACATCCACCACACGGTGGATCAGATGGAAACCGGGTTGGCCCAGGCCAGCAGCGCCCGCGAGGCGATCACCGGCATCGCCGGCAATGTGGACCGGGTGAAGGGCTCCTTGTCGACGATATCGATCTCGCTGAACGAACAGCAGCAGGCCGGCACCAGCATCGCCGCCAATGTCGAGCAAGTGGCGCAGATGTCGGAGGAAACCAGCGCCGCCGCGACGCAAACCGCCGAGGCCGCCGGCCAGGTGGAACAGATGGCCGGCGCGCTGCAGGCGGCGATCAGCCGCTTCAAGCTGCCGGCCGGCGGCCAGCCGCCAGCCTCGGACCGAACACCGCAACCCTTGGCCGCCACCGCCTGGCAGGCCTGATCGCCTGTCCAAGGCTTCGCGAGGCGTTCGTTTCCGCCGCAATGCTTGAGTGCTTGCCCGGAGCGGCTAACAGAATTCAGTTGCGCGCCTGAGGCAAGACGCGACGCGCGGGCGCTACAACAAATCGGCGCAATGCGGAATCAGGAGCCTGGCCAGTAGCCGTCAAACCTTTCCTCCGGGGAGACCTGCCTCCCCTTTGAACCTTCCTCTCTCGTTTTGGCCCGCTTCGCGCGGGCATCTTTCTTTGCGCGAATGCTGCGTTGCAACATCCGCAATTCGAACATCAAGTTTCTATTCAGAACATCCATTATTGGTATTTCACTGGTTTATTTTCACAGTCAATCATCACTCATTCCAAACCCATCACACAACAGACTTAAATTGCGATTATTTGCTAGTTAACCATTTATTTGTTGCCAACAATTATCATTAATTGGATTTTTATTAATATTTTTATCTTGCATGGCAACATTGCAACGCCATGACATTCAATTTCAACCAGAATTGTCTCATACCAATTGAAGACCAATATAAGACCAGCTAACGTGCCTCCAGGACGTCCACCCCTGAATTCGGCAATCGGACCTGGAGCAATCTCATGCACAAGAAACGCGTTTTATTCCTGGCAATCATGGCCGTGCTGTCCGGCCACGCCCTCGCGGCGGAAGAATCGTCCGTCCCTCCCGGCAGCGATGGCCCCGCGCTGAAAGGCACCGCGCAAGCCATTTCGGAAAGCGACGTCTATGACCTGCTGACCAAATCGGAAACCACCTTCAGCGCGCTCTACTATGGGCGCGACCGGCAAGCCCAATGGGACGCTCCCGGCAAGGGCAATCGTCATGACATCCATGTCAACGCCTTGAACCTGGGACTGAATTTCAAATCCGGCTATGCCTGGGACCATCTGGGTTTCGACGCCGCCGCCCATGCCGCCATCCGCCTCACCAAAGGGCAGGGCTGGTCGGAGGTGCTGTACCACGACTTGAACGACACCAGCGATCCGGACGAAAACGGCGGCGGCAAAGACAAGAGCAGCGCGGTGCTGAGCCAGGCCGCGTTGAAATTCCGCCAGAGCGCCGATGGCCAAGGCTTTTCGGCCCGCGCAGGCTACACCCCGATCAGCATAGGCACGCTGGGCACGTCCGGCGGCCTGCAATCGCATGCCTATCGCGGCCTGGAGGGAAAATACAAGCTGGGCGACTTCGAAGTCGGCTATGGCTGGGCAGACCAGTTCCGCAATGAATGGGATACCCGTTTCCGCGACATGACCAACCAGTGGCACCAGAACCGGGCGCCCTATAATGACGGCCGCAAAGTGGACTACGTCCATAGCATCGGCTTCCGCTACGCGCCCAGCAACTACTTCGTCGACGTCGGTTTCGGCGAGGGCAAGGACTACCGCCGCAACGCGCAGATCGCCGCGTCTTACACCTGGTCTCTGGGCGCCGACAAGCTGACCGCCACTGGCTACTACTTCACCGGCAAATACCAGACCGCGCTGTCCGGCATCGCCAATCCCAAAAATGAATGGCATGCCAGCGGCAGCCTCAGCTACGCCACCGGCGGCTGGACGCTGATGGGCGGTTACGGCGCCACTCACGCGCCCGACTCCGGCGAGTTGAATTTCCGCCTGACGCCGTGGGGCAACAGCGACAACCGCAACTTCATCCAAACCTGGGGCCAGGACGACGACTTTGTCTGGGATGGCATGCGAGTGGTCAAAATCGGCGTCAGCTATGACTTCGCCAAGCTGGGCATGCCCGGCTTGACCATGGGCGCATCCGCCAATTACGCCAGCAATGTCAAAAACCAATACGACAGCGCGCGTCCCAATCTGGGCGACACCCACTTCAACGAGGTGGATCTGAGCGTGGCCTACTCGGTGCAAAGCGGGCCGCTCAAGGGCGCCAGCATAGGCGTCTACCCGGCTCAGCTGCGCACCCACGGCTTCACCGGCGACAAAAGCAACCGCAACGACGTGAAAGTGATCGCCTCCTACAGCAAGACCTTCTGATCCACCAGTGGCCGGCATGCCAGTGCCGGCCGCTTCGCCTATCGGTTCCGATAAGCGAAGCCGAAAAGGAGAAACCGCACGATGAAACTGAAAACCCTGAGCCTGTCGCTGCTGATCGCCGCCGCGCCCCTGTTCGCCCACGCCGCCGACAAACCGGTGCTGGAAGTGTGGACCATGAGCCTGTCGCCCAAGTTCGACGGCTACTTCAAGGAGCTGGTGAGCAAGTACAACGCCCAGCACCCAAATGTGGAAGTGAAGTGGACCGATTATCCCTGGGATGTGATCCAGGCCAAGTTCACCGCCGCCGTCGGCGCCGGCAAGCCGCCGGCGCTGGTCAACCTGAACGTGCCCTGGGCCTACGACTACCAGCAGGAAGGCCTGATCCAGCCGCTGGACGGCCTGATCGACAAGAATCAGTACGTGGCCGGCGCGTTGAAGGACGTCACCTTCAACGGCAAGGCCTATGCCTTCCCGCACTACAACGGCGCGGATGTCATCGCCTACAACGCCGCCTTGTTCAAGAAAGCCGGCCTGGACCCGAACAAGCCGCCCAAATCCTTCGATGAGGAGCTGCAGTACGCGAAGGTCATCAAGGCCAAGACCGGCGCCGCCGGCTTCGCGCCCAAGATGGGGCCGACCAAGATAGAGGGCCTGTTCCTGCAAAACGGCCTCGATGTGCTCAAGGACGGCAAGCCGGCGTTCAACAGCCCGGCCCACATCGCCTTCGTCAAGAAGCTGGCCGAAGCCTACAAGGCCGGCGCGCTGATGAAGGACAATCTGTTCGTCCAGGACAACTTCCAGGTGGCGATGGCCGCCTACAACAGCGGCCGCATGGCGATGCTGGAATCCAGCCCCACCGCGCTGACCCGCGTCCGCGACGAAGCGCCCAAGGTCTACCGCGACACCCGCGTCGCCGCCGCGCCGCTGGGCCCCACCGGCATCGCCGCCGGCGGCTGGATGTTCAACTTCGCGGTGGCCCGCAACGTGGACAAGGCGCTGCTGCCGGAGATCGGCAAGTTCGGCAACTACCTGACCAACGCCGACAACCAGCTGGCCTTCGCCAAGCTGGCCGGCACGCTGCCCACCGCGCGCAAGGCGGCGCAGGACCCGCATTTCCAGAAGGTGGCCGCCAACGCCGGTCCGGCCGAGCGCGCGGTCGGCATCGCCGCCGCCAATCTGGACAAGACCCGCACCCTGTTCCTGTCAGTGAAAAACGCCGACACGCTGTCGGCCAGGCTGTCCGCCTCGGTGGAAAAGGCGGTGACCGGCCGCCAGGACGCCAAGGCCGCGCTGGACGAGGCCGCCACCTACTGGAACGGCAAGCTGTAAGACCGGCCTTTGTCCGCGCCCGCCGCCCTCGCCGGCGGCGGGCCGCCTCTCTTTCAGACACGGTGGCACTTCATATGCGCAAACCCCGCAAGACCACGCTGCAGGCCTATCTGTTCCTGGCGCCGGCATTGCTGCTGCTGGTCATGTTCTCATTCTGGCCGGTGGGTTTCGGCTCCTTCCTCGCCTTCACCCGCTACAACCTGATCGACGCGCCGCAATGGGTGGGCCTGGACAATTTCCGCGACCTATTCGGCGACGAGCTGTTCCTGTCGGCGCTGAAGAACTCGGCGCTATACCTGCTGGTGGTGCCTATCATCCAGCTGTTGGCGATGCTGCTGGCAGTGCTGGTCAACAACAGCCTGCCCGGCATCAAGCTGTTCCGCGCCGCCTATTATCTGCCAGTGGTCACCTCGGTATCGGTGATCGGCATCATCTGGAACTTCATGTACACCGAGGACGGCGTGCTCAACGCCGCGCTGCGCTGGCTGCATCTGATCAACGATCCGGTGGGCTGGCTCTCCGACGACCACATCGCGCTGTTCGCGGTGATGTTCATCACCGTCTGGCGCGGCATCGGCTGGTACATGGTGCTGTACCTGGCCGGCCTGCAAGCGATCCCGGCCGACGTCTACGAAGCGGCGCAGCTGGACGGCGCCGGCCGCTGGCAGCGCTTCTGGCGCATCACCGTGCCGCTATTGGCCCCCACCATCCTGCTGTGCTCGGTGATGTCGGTTCTGGCGGCGGTGAAGGCCTTCGAGGAAGTGCAGATCCTGACCAAGGGCGGGCCGATGCAGTCCACCTACACCGCGCTCTTTTACGCCTACGAGTTCGGCATCAAGTCGCTGAATTTCGGCCGCGCGCTGGCCGCCAGCCTGGTGATGTCGGCGTTCTGCATCGCGCTGGCCTGGCTGAACTTCCGCTACCTGCAACCGCGAGACCGCTGAGGAGACGCGATGAACCACTCCACCACCCTGGCCGCCCCCGCCGTCCGCGCGCGGGCGGACCGGCTGGCCGCGCGGGCCGTCCATTACCTGGCGCTGTCGGCGATCGCGCTGATCACCGTCTACCCGTTCTGGTGGACGCTGGTGACGGCGCTGTCCGGCGACGGCGAGGTATTCGCCTTCCCGCCGCCGCTGCTGCCCAGCGCGCCGACGCTGGACCATTTCCGCGAGGCGGTGTCCAGCATCGACATCCTGGCCTTCTACCGCAACTCCTTCGCCATCGCCGCGCTGACGGTGGCCGGCACGCTGCTGGTCAGCGCGCTGGCCGCCTACCCGCTGGCGCGCATGAAGTTTCCCGGCCGCCGGCTGGTGTTCGGCGCCATCCTCGCCACCATGATCCTGCCCAACGAGGTCAACTTCCTGGTCAACTTCATCACCGTGTCCAAGCTGCAGCTGACCGACAGCTACAGCGGCGTGGTGCTGCCGACGCTGGCCGGCGCGGTGGGCATCTTCCTCTTGAAGCAGGCGTTCGAGGCGGTGCCGCAAGATCTGATCGACGCCGCCCGCGTCGACGGCGCATCCGAATGGCAGATCTTCTGGCGCATCATGCTGCCGCTGGCCCGCCCGGCACTGGCGGCGCTGACCATCCTGACCACGGTGTCGGCGTGGAACCAGTACATCTGGCCGTCCATCGTGATGTCCAGCCCGGACAAGTTTCCGCTGTCGGTCGGCGTGCTCTACCTGGCCGGCGCCTTCAGCTTCAAGACGCGGGTGGTGGCGGCCGGCGCGGTGCTGACCGTGCTGCCCATCCTGATCGTATTCCTGTTCACCCAGCGCTATTTCCTGCGCGGATTCGATGGAGCGGTGAAATGACCCTGAGCGACGCACAACTGGACCAACTGGCCGGCCGCTGCCTGATGGTGGATGTGGAAGGCCCGGTTTTGAGCGAAGAAGAAGCGGCGCGGCTGCGGAAAATGCGCGCGCGCGCCGTCTGCCTGTTCCGCCGCAACGTGCCGGACGCGGCCTCCACCCGCCGTCTGGTCGCCGACCTGAAACGCGCGCTCGGCGACGAGGTGCTGATCGCCCTCGATCAGGAAGGCGGCGCGGTGATGCGCACCCGCTTTCTGCCGCAGGCGCCGGCGGCGATGGCGCTGGCCGCCGTCGGCGAC
>NZ_JAJOHV010000042.1 GCF_021129175.1 Chromobacterium piscinae
CGAACTATACGCCCGGGCCCCTGACCCGTCAACACCTTTTGCGAGAAAAATTGAACTTTCTTCGGCCAGTACGCGCAAGACGTTGATTTACAAGAAAATCGGCTGGGAAGGATTTCAGACCTGCGCCCATTGTGGCAAGAAAACCGCCACAGTCGAGCCTGGCTGACCACCGGAAATACGGCGGCGGCTACGCGCCGACAGGCGATTCTGCTACGCTCCCATGCGTTTGGCACGCGATGTGCCTGCCGTGGACACTCTATATATGCTCAAATTCGATGTTCTGATTATCGGCAGCGGCCTGGCCGGCATGACGCTGGCGCTGCACCTGGCGGAAAAACGCAAGGTGGGCCTGATCACCAAACGCGATCTGCTGGAAGGCAGCTCCACTTATGCCCAAGGCGGCATCGCCGCCGTGCTGGATACCGACGACTCGGTGGAGGATCACATCCGCGACACGCTGATCGCCGGCGCCGGGCTGTGCAATGAAGACACCACCCGCTTCATCGTCGAACACTCCAAGGAAGCGATCGACTGGCTGATCGAACTGGGCGTGCCCTTCACCCGCGACGACGAGCATCAGACCGGTTATCACCTGACGCGCGAAGGCGGCCACAGCCACCGCCGCATCATCCATGCCGCCGATGCCACCGGCGCCGCGGTGACCAGCACCCTGGGCCAGAAGATCAAGGCGCATCCGAACATCACCGAGCTGGAGCACTATATAGCGATAGACCTGATCACTTCGCAGAAGCTGGGCCAGGACGGCAAGCGCGCCTACGGCGTATACGCGCTGGACAAGAACAGCGACGAAGTCGTCACCATCGCCGCCCAGCACACCATCCTGGCATCCGGCGGCGCGGGGAAGGTCTATCTCTATACCACCAATCCGGACACCGCCACCGGCGACGGCATCGCGATGGGCTGGCGCGCCGGCTGCCGCGTCGGCAATATGGAATTCATGCAGTTCCATCCCACCTGCCTGTACCACCCACACTCCAAGTCGTTCTTGATCACTGAAGCCGTGCGCGGCGAAGGCGGCATTCTGAAACTGCCGGACGGCACCCGCTTCATGCCGCAGCACGACCCGCGCGGCGAGCTGGCCCCCCGCGACGTGGTGGCCCGCGCCATCGACTTCGAAATGAAGAAGCACGGCCTGGACTGCGTCTATCTGGACATCTCTTATAAGCCGGCGCAATTCATCAAGGAACACTTCCCCAATATCTACGCCCACTGCCTGGAGTTGGGCATAGACATCACCCAGCAGCCGATACCGGTGGTGCCGGCGGTGCACTTCACCTGCGGCGGCATCGTTACCGACCTGGCCGGCCGCACCGACGTGGCCGGACTGTACGCGGTGGGCGAAGTGGCCCATACCGGCCTGCACGGCGCCAACCGCCTGGCCAGCAACTCGCTGCTGGAGTGCCTGGTGATAGGCAAGGCGGCGGCGGCAGACATTCAGGCTCAGGACGCCATCAAATTGCCGGCGATTCCGGCCTGGGACGACAGCCGCGTCACCGACCCGGATGAAGAAGTGGTGATCTCGCACAACTGGGAAGAGCTGCGCCGCGCGATGTGGGACTACGTCGGCATCGTCCGCACCAATAAGCGGCTGGAGCGCGCGCTGCACCGCATCGACCTGCTCAGAGGGGAGATCGACGAGTATTACAGCAACTTCCACGTCAGCAATGACCTGATCGAGCTGCGCAATCTGGTGCAAACCGCTGAATTGATCGTCCGCTCCGCGCTGCTGCGCAAGGAAAGCCGCGGCTTGCATTACAGCCGCGACTATCCGGACCTGCTGCCCGAAGCGGCGGAAACCGTGCTGACGCCCGAAACCCCGCGCGGCGACTGATCTTCCCCGCTTCCCCCAAAAGCCGCCAACTGGCGGCTTTTTTCATGCCCGCCAACTCGTATAGACATCAAAACAACACATTGACATTATTTATAATTATAAATAACTCAATTTGAGTTATTCGTGCTTATCATGGCCCCGCGCGCAACTCGATGCCATGCGGCCGCTCAAGGCGTCTGCGCCATCGGGCCAAGCCAGTTACGCGCGGCGCGGCCGACGACAATGCCGCTCGCCAGCGCGCGGCATTTCTCGATCCGCTCAACGCCCCGCGTACGCCGCGCATCATTTCAGCTGTTTCATCAGGAAGCGTCTCTTAGGCAATACCACCTAGACAGGGAGAATACCCATGAAATACGCAGCAAAACGCCTATCCTTCCCATCCGCCATCCTGGCCGGGCTCGCCCTCCTCGCCGCCGGTTCCGCTGCCGCCCAGGGCTCCACTGCCGGCGGCGCCGAGAAGCAGGCAAGCCGCCAGCCCGACTGCGCCGCCGCCTGGAACCCCGCCACGCCCTATATGGCCGGCAGCGTCGTCGGCCGCGGCGGCGTCAATTACACCGCCTCCTTCTGGACCCAGGGCAACGCGCCGGAACAGGGCCAGGCCTGGCAGGCCGGCAAGCGCTGTCGTCCCGCAGCCCAAGCCAAAGCCGCCGACCACGACGCCAACTTCCCGCCCAACACGCTGAAATTCCTGAAGGCCAACACCGGCCTGGACGGCGAGCAGTGGGACAACATCATGAAACTGGTCAACAAGCCGGAGCAGGACTCGCTGGAATGGACCAAGTTCTACGGCTACTGCGAGGACATCAAAGACAAGCGCGGCTACACGATAGGGATTTTCGGCGCCACCACCGGCGGCCCCAATGACGAAGGTCCGGATGGCCCGACGCTGTTCAAGGAATTCGACGCCTCCAGCGGCGCGAGCAATCCCTCCATCACCGGCGGCCTGGCCCGCGCCGGCGTGCACGGCAGCATACAGGGCAAGATCCTGAAGATCAGCGACAGCGCCAAGGTGTTCTGCGACAAGATAGGCGGCCTGCAAAACAATCCCGCCTGGCGCGACGCGATGTGGAACACCTTCTACAAGGTATACATCCAGTACAGCGTGCAACAGGCCCGCCAACGCGGCTTCTCCAGCGCGCTGACCATAGGCTCCTTCGTCGACACCGCGCTGAACCAAGGCGCCGCCGGCGATTCCGGCACGCTGCAGGGCCTGCTGTCCCGCTCCGGCAACAGCAGCGACGAAAAAACCTTCATGACCGCCTTCTACGCCCAGCGCAGCAAGATCGTCGACACCAACCACTACAACCAGCCGCCCAATGGCAAGAACCGCGTCAAGCAATGGAGCACGCTGTTGAGTCAGGGCGAGACCGATCTGAAAAACGCCGACGCCGCGGTGCAGAAAGTCACCGACTGGGAAATGAAGTAAGCCGCCCCACGCCAGGCAAAATCGCGCGCGCCATCGAAACCGGCGCGCGCGGTTTTCGTTTCAACGCTTAGAAACGGCCGTACAACACGCCGGTCTTCTGGTCCGCCGACATCGCATACACCGGCAGCGTGCCCGGCTTGGTCTCGCCCATGCCGGGCGAATTCAGCGGCATGCCGGGCACAGCGATGCCGACCAGCTTGCTGTTGCCAGCCAACAGCCGCTTGATGGCGGCAGCCGGCACATGGCCTTCCACCACGTAGCGGCCAACCTTGGCGGTATGGCAGCTGCCCATGCCCGGCGTCACGCCGAGCTGGCTTTTCACCTGCTGCATATCGTCGCGGTTGACGGCGGAAACCGAGAAGCCATTCTGTTTCAGATAAGCGATGTAAGCCTCGCAGCAGCCGCAGCTCGGGCTCTTGTAGACAGTGACGGGAACGGCGGCCAGAACGGATGCGCTGGCGGCGGCCAACGCGGATGCGAACAGAAAATGACGCAACGGGGACATGATGTCCTCCTTTAGATGGATGTCCAGATCGATTGCGCGCGGCAGCGCGCGGGAAGATTCAGATCCGGGCAAACTCGGGAGGACGCAACGGCGGCGGCAAGACCGGGCCAGGGAACAGGACCGGCTGCGCCGCGATCCTCACGCCGCAGCAAGCCAGAGCGGCCACACCGGGCAAAGACGCCTTGATGAACAGCGGCAGGCAGGCCTGCGCGCAGCCAGTAGAACCGCAAGCGGCCGCGCCATTCCCCTCCGCATGCTTCGCGGATGGCTTGGCGGCCATCCCGGCGCAATCCCGCGGCGCGCTCATCGCCGCGCACGCTTCAAGCGACGCCATGCCCGTCAACGGCTCATGCGCCGCCGCCATCCCGAACAGGGACAGCTGCAGCACGATCAGCAACAGGATGCGGCGCAAGATTCTCATTCCGCGACGATACCATGCCGGACGGCGCGGCAAACGCACACAGATCAAATCCGCCCCATCATGCGGGGCCATCGCTCCCCAGGCGCAAGCGCCACAGATCCTGATGCCGGGACAATCCGATCCGGGCCAGCGGCGCGACGTCGATCTGCCGATACGCTGGCGGCGGCAAATCCAGCGCTCGCAGCAGCATCGCCTTGATGGCGCTGGCGTGGGCGATGACCAGGACATGGCCGGCCGGCCAGCGGAAATGCTCGAACCAATGGCCGACGCGCTCGATCATTGCCAGCCGCGACTCCCCCCCTGGCGCCGGACATCCCGGGTCAGACAGCCATGCGTTCAAGGCTTCCGGCTCCGCCGCCGCGACCGCCTTCAACGACAGGCCGCGCCAACGGCCATGATCCGCCTCCCGCAACGCCGCGGCCTCCTCCGCCGCGCATCCCAGCGCGTCGGCGGTCTGCCGGGCGCACCGTTCCGGGCTGCGAAGCGCCAGGTCGGCCAGCCCCAGCGAACCGGCCAGGCTCGCCGCCCGCTCCAGCGCCTCCGGCTCCAGCTGATCATCCGCCGGGAAATGGCCGGCGCGCAGCGCGCGGGTCGCCGGCACGCACAGCAGGGTGATACGGGTCGTCATGCTCTTGGCTCTCCGTCAAAACGCTCTGAAGTTCTTTGACATTTTCTCTCGGCTCTCTAGAATCCACATCGTCTCGATGCGAGGAAGCCGGTGCGAATCCGGCACGGTCGCGCCACTGTGTATCAGCCTGATCCGCCATGCGGACAGGCATGAAAAGTCAGGCCTTCGCATCCCGCCAACCATCCGTTTCAGGACGCGTCATCCTCAAGGAGATATCTCATGCATGCAAGCCCCGTCTTGGCGCCGGCGATCCAGCCCGTGTCCCTCCCCATTCGCCAACTACTGCCCTGGGCAGTCTTCGGCGGCATTCTGATGCTGCTGGCGATCTACTTCGTCGGCGTGGAGGAAGGCGCCGCCGCCATCTTCAACAGCATGTATGTGCACGAATTCGTCCATGACGGCCGCCACCTGCTGGGCTTCCCCTGCCACTAAGGAGACGCCGGACATGGTGAGAAGTCTTTTGATCCGCGGCATGATCGCGGGCTTTCTGGCCAGTCTGCTGGCTTTCGGCTTCGCCAAGATCGTCGGCGAGCCCCAGATCGAAGGCGCGATCGCCTTCGAAGAAAAAATGGAAATGGCAAAAAGCGGCGGACACCAGCACGATGAAATGCCGGAACTGGTCAGCCGCGGCGTCCAGTCCGGCATCGGCCTGTTCATCGGCGTCGGCGTGTTCGGCACCGCCGTGGGCGGCCTGTTCGCGCTGGCGTTCGCCTTCATCTACGGCCGCATCGGCGCGCTGCGCGCCCGCGCGCTGTCGGCGCTGATGGCCCTGATGGGCTTCATCTCGTTCGCGCTGGTTCCCTTCCTCAAATATCCGCCCAATCCGCCGGCGGTGGGCGATCCCGGCACCATAGGCTCCCGCACCGCGTTGTTTTTCGCGATGATAGCCGTGTCGCTGGCGGCGCTCGCCATCGCAGTGTTCCTGGCCCGCAAGCTGATTGCCCATTTCGGAGCTTGGGATGCGACGCTGATCGCCGGCGCGGCCTTCATCGCGCTGGTGATCATCGCCCAGTCGCTGCTGCCCGAAGTAAACGAAATCCCCGAGCAATTCTCCGCCGTGTTGCTATGGCGCTTCCGGATGGCGTCGTTCGGCATCCAGGCGATACTGTGGGCTGGGCTGGGCGTGGCATTCGGCAGCCTGGTGGAACGGCTGCTGGAAGATCGCCGCGGGGCGTTTCAGATCAATTGAACGAAAACGGTCCCACTCCCGACACCCTCGCCTCGGCGGGGGTGTTTTGTTTTGGATGACAGCACAAGCAGCCCACGCCCAATGCGCAGCAGGTCATCATGCCGGCGATACCTCAGCAATCAGACCGGGGCGGCGCATTCGCTCCGTTTCCCAATGTACCGCGCGGCAGCCTAACGGCCGTGCGCGATGCCCATGCCCGCCATCACCCGGGCGGCGTTGTCGACGCAGTCCATACCCTCGGGCTTGGACTCGATCAGCTGGATCAGCGACAGAATATGCGACTTGCTTTGCGCCAGCCGGGCCTGCAACAACTCGATGTCCGCCATCTTGCGCCTGAGCGTGGCCAACAACTCGTCATGCCGCCAGGACGAAGTATCCTCCGGCAGAATCTGCCTGATCTCATCCAGCGTGAAGCCGGCTTGCTGCGCGTCGCGAATGATGGACAGCACCGCCACCGTCTCGGGCGGATAGTCGCGATAGCCGTTGGCCTGGCGGCTGGCCGCCTTCAGCAAGCCCTTGGATTCATAAAAGCGGATCGCCGAGGCCGCCATGCCGCTGCGCTTGGCCAGTTCTCCGATTTTCATGCCGCTCCAGACCTAGCTCTTGCCTGAGTCTCATCGGACACCGCGGCCGGCCTACCGCGCTGGCTCATTGCGCAGCGCCGCCAGCAAGGCCTGGGCCAGCGCCTTGCTGGAACGCGGATTCTGGCCGGTGATGAGGCGGCCATCCGTCAGCGCGAAGCTGCCGAAAGGCATGACAGCCTTCTCGTAGCGCCCTCCTCTGGCCTCCATCTCGCTTTGCAGTTGATAGGGCACCTGGTCCTTCACCCCGGACAGCGCCTCCTCGAAATTGGAGAAGCCGGTCACGCGGCGGCCTTCCAGCAGCGGCCGGCCCTCCTCGGTCTGGAGATCGAGCAGGCCCGCCAGTCCATGGCACACCGCCGAGACGATGCCGCCACTGCGGTAAATGCTTTCGGCGACCCGGTTCAGATCGGCGTTGTCGCGGAAATCCCATATCGTGCCATGGCCGCCGGTGTAGAAGATGGCGCGGTAAGCGCCGGGATCGATGTCGGCCACCGCCCGGGTCGATTGCAACAGCGCCATGAAGGCCGGGTCGTTCAGGCGTGCCTTGGCGGCGGCATCGGCATGGGGCCAGCCCAGGCTGCGCGGGTCCAGCGGCACGGCGCCGCCGTTCGGGCTGGCGAAATCGATGGCGTAGCCGGCTTCTGTCAGCGCATCGTAAACGTGCGTCAGCTCGGCCAGCCACAATCCGGTGCGCTCGGTTCGGCTCGGATAGCGGTCATGATTGGTCATGACCATCAGGATCTTGCCGGCGCAGGCGGAGGGTTCCTGGACCAGGGGCGCGGCGTCCGCCGCGGCGGTTTGCGTGATTGGCATGGACATGGCGACCAGAACGGGTTTGTTGAAAATGGGCACGGACAACACCTTCTTCATGATAGTACATCGCGCCATTTTGCCTTCCGGACAAATACCATAGGCATTGAAATGCGCGCCAAGCCCCATGCTAAGATTAAAGCCAGCTTTAATGTCAACAAGCTCTTGCCCGCCTGACTCCGCGCTCCCCTATCCCGCTCCTCGCCCGCTCAAGCACTTGATCTCAAAACCGGTCTTCCGCCTCGCCTGCAGAAATTTCTTCATCGGCAGACTTGACCTTAAAGTTGGCTTTAATCCTATCGTGCGCTCATCGCAACCCTGGAGACCACGATGAATCCCTTCGCGTCCCTCACCCTGCCCAATGGCAGCCTGCTGCCGAACCGCCTGGCCAAGGCCGCCATGGAGGAAAACATGGCCGACCGCGACCACGCGCCGTCAGAACAACTGATCCGCCTGTACCGCGCCTGGGCGGAAGGTGGCGTGGGGCTGATCATCACCGGCAACGTCATGGTGGACCGGCGCGCGATGACCGGCCCAGGCGGGGTGGTGCTGGAGTCGGCGCGATTCGGCGAACGCTTTGAGAAGTGGTCCGCAGCCGCCCGCGCACAAGGCGCGCAGATATGGATGCAGATCAACCACCCGGGCCGCCAGATGCCCGCCGCGCTGGGACAGGAAACCATCGCGCCATCCGTTGTGGCCATGGACCTCGGCAATTTCTCCAAACAGTTCGCCGCGCCGCGCGCGATGTCCGAAGCCGATATCGCCGACGTGAAAGCCCGCTTCGTCAACACGGCGCGGCTGGCGGAGCGATTCGGCTTTTCCGGCGTGCAGATCCACGCCGCGCATGGCTACCTGATCAGCCAGTTTCTGTCGCCCATCACCAACCAGCGCGCCGACCGCTGGGGCGGCCCCCTGGAAAACCGCGCCCGCCTGTTGCTGGACATCGTCCGCGAAGTGCGCCAGGCCGTGGGTGCCGGCTTCGCCGTTTCGGTGAAGATCAATTCGGCCGATTTCCAGCGCGGCGGCTTCAGCGCCGACGACGCCAAGCAAGTGGCGGCCATGCTGAACCCGCTGGGCGTGGACCTGATCGAACTGTCCGGCGGCAGCTACGAAGCGCCAGCCATGCACGGCCAGACACGCGACGGCCATACTCTGGCCCGCGAGGCCTATTTCCTGGAATTCGCCCAGGACATCGCCTCGGTCGCGCGGATACCCATCATGGTGACCGGCGGCATCCGCCGCTACCCGGTCGTCGAACAGGTGCTGAACAGCGGCGTCTCCATCGCCGGCATGGCCACCGCGCTGGCGATAAACCCCAATCTGCCCAAGGCCTGGCGCAGCGACGCGTCGACCGCGCCGCGGCTGCGCGCCATCCCCTGGAAGAACAAGGTGCTAGCCTCGGTCGGGTATATGGCGATGGTGAAATACCAACTGCGCCGCCTCAGCCTGGGCAAACGCACCCGGCCCGATGTCTTCCCGGCCCTGGCGCTGCTGCGGCAACAGTGGGACGCCAAGATCCGGACCGGACGCTACCGCCGCTGGATCCGGCGCCAGGCCGCTTCGACATGAACATTGCGGCGGGGAAAAATACCGCCTCGCCGCCGCCACAGTCTCCGCCGTCGAATAGCGCAACCATCGAAAACCGGCCGCGACGAGAAAACCGCAGCCGCAGCGGCATGAAAGACTGAAATGGCTGATTGAGATTTGATGAACCCATCGGCTCCGGATTCGCAATAGTTTTTCATCGCCATTTCAATTTCTATCAAAGGGAAAAATAAAGACCTTTTATCTGAAACTGCAAAAATTTCAGATTATGATCAATAAAACAGCACTCAATCCGGCCGCTTCCGCCTGCAAGGTGAAATGCCGCGCGCAGGGAGAAGGGCCTGCGCCCATATCGGGCTTTTCCCGGCGCCGCCGCCGGGTTAAAGCCACTGGCAAACGAGCTTGGCAAACCGCCATGAATCCCCGCAGGGCATATCCGCCTAAAAGGGCTTCATCGTTTTTCAAAGAGGCCGGGCCATATGGCAACTCAAATACTCATAGATTTGTTTGGCGAAGTCGCGCTGCTGATGTGGGGCATCCACATGGTCCATACCGGGATTCTGAGGGCCTTCGGCAGCCAGATTCGCCAATTTCTCGGCAAAAGCCTCCGCACTCCGCTGCGGGCTTTCCTCTCCGGCCTAGGCATCACCACCTTGCTGCAAAGCAGCACCGCCACGGCCCTGATGCTCGGCTCCTTCGCCGCCGGCGGCATGGTGGATCTGGCGCCTTCGCTGGCCGTCATGCTCGGCGCGAATGTCGGCACCACGCTGATCGTGCAGGCGCTGTCGTTCAACATCACGCTGGCCTTCCCCATCCTGATACTCGCCGGCGTCACCGCCTTCCGCCGCAGCGCGCGCACCCGCACCCGCGACATGGGCCGGGTCGGCATCGGCCTCGGCCTGATGCTGCTGGCGCTGCACCTGATACTGGAGACGGTTCAGCCTATCGAGGCGTCGCGCACGCTGCGCCTGCTGCTGGAAAACATCACCAGCGACCCTACGCTCAACCTGCTGCTTGCCGCCTTGTTCTCGCTGGCCGCCCACTCCAGCGTGGCTTCGATGCTGTTCATCATGTCCCTGGCCGGCGCCGGCGTGCTGTCGCCGACCATCACCGTCGCCATGGTGTTGGGCGCCAATCTCGGCAGCGCGCTCAATCCGGTGCTGGAAGGCAATCGCAACGATCCCGCCCAGCTGCGGATGCCGGTCGGCAACCTGGTGAACCGGCTGGCCGGCTGCCTGCTGGCCTTGCCGTTTCTGGACGACATCCAGCGCGCCATCCTGAGCGTGGATCCGGATCCGGGCAGGCTAGCCGCGCACTTTCATCTGTTGTTCAATCTGGCGATGTCCATGCTGTTCATCGGCGCGCTTCCCCGCCTATCTCGTTGGCTGGTCACATGGCTGCCCGCGCATGCCTCGCCGGACGAACCCTCGCAGCCGATGTACCTGGACCCGGCCATGCTCGGCACGCCCACCCTGGCCTTGACCAACGCCGCTCGCGAAGTGCTGCGCATGGCGGATGTCCTGACGCTGATGCTGCGCCAATCGCAAGCGGCTTTCCGCGAGGTGGACCGCAACCGCGTCAGCCAGATACGCGCGATGGACGACCAATTGAGCCAGCTGCATGGCGCCATCCAGCGCTATCTGGCCGCGCTCAGCCCCTATTCGCTGGACGACGAGGAATTGCGCCGGATCGGCGAGATCCTCAACTTCGCCAGCGTGCTGCAGCATATCAGCGAGATGGTGGACCGAAACCTGATGGCCTGCGCCAACCGCCTGGTCAAACAACAGCTGGCGCTGTCGGAGGAAGAATTGTCGGACATCGACGAAGTGCTCGGCCGCTTGCTGGGCCACCTGCACCTGGCCGTCACCATATTGATGTTCGGCGACGCCAGCTCGGCGCATCAACTGTTGAAGGAGAAGGCGCGCCTGCGCGAGATGGAGCTGAACGCCGCCGAGCGCCAGTTCAACCAGATCCGGGCGGGCAGCACCAGCGATCTGGCCGCAGGCAACCTTTACCTGGAGACCCTTCGCGTCCTCAAACGCATAGATTCCTATCTGACCGGCACCGCCTACCCGCTGCTCGAACAACGCGGGGAGCTGCCGGCCGATCGGCTAGCCACGTCATAGCGCTCGGCTGACGGCCATGCGGGCGAATGTCTTGGACATGCCCCCTTCTCACCGCTTGCCTCCCGCGTGGATCCGGCCAGCCGACCCGCGGCCGCCTTCAGCGCGAGGGATCCAGCAGCGCGCGATACAGCTCCGGCCGGCGATCCGCCAATACATCATTGCGCGGGCTGATGTATTTGTCTCGGCTTGCGGCCAGATCAAGCGCTGCCAGAATCAGCTGGCAATCGCCGTCTTGGCGGCTGGCGCGCGCCAACACGTAGCCCTTGGCGTCGGTGATCAGCGAACAGCCCGCCCAATCCACGCCCCGCTCGCTGCCGGCGCGGTCGCAAACCGCCACAGGCAAATGGTTGAATGCGGCGTTGGCTTGCGCCTTGATCATTTCCGCTGGCCGTTCGCCCTCCGGATGAGACTGCGCCGGCCAGTTGACCGGGACACAGAGCAAGTCCGCGCCGGCCAGCGCAGGCAGGCGCGTCCACTCAGGAATCTCCAGGTCATAGCAGATCATCATGCCCAGCCGGCCAATCGCCGTTTCCACCACCGGCGGGGGTTGATTCCCCACATCGAAAATCGCCTTCTCGCCATCCCACAGGTGCGCTTTCCGGTAGCAGGTCTGTCCGCCATCCGGCCTGAGCAGCACAGCGCTGTTATACAGCCCGTCGCCATCCGCCTCGCAAAAGCCAGCGACAACGATGAGATCCAGCTCGGCGACCAGTTCGCGCCATTCGCTGACGCATGGCCCGGCGGCTGTTTCGGCAAGCCCCCAGGCTTCGTCGCGGCTGGAAAAAACGTAACCCGTGTTGGCCAGCTCGGGCAGGATGGCGAGTTTCGCCCCTCGGCGCGACGCCTGGATCAGCGCATCGCGGCTGCGGCGCATATTGCCGGAGACATCCCCGAACACAGGCGCAAGTTGGCAACAGGCGATACTTACGGAGCGGGCGGTTTTTTCTGCAGGCAAAACGGCGTGCGGCATGGCGATTTCCAGTATGGGATGGGGTCGAAACCTTGAGTGATCCAGATAGGAGTCGAGGTTCCTTGCCGATGTTCCAGAGGTGGCCGCCTTCCGATGAAAAGCATTGCCATCATCAAACCGCCGTCAAAAACGATTGCAATGGGCGAGGCCAGACTGCCTTGGCTGACGCCGCGCATGCTCAGCCATTCAGCATGTCCAGATAGCGCCGCGCCGCGCCCCATTCGTCGCCCGCCCGGCTGATCGCCGCCAATTCCGACACCAGCGGCGAGCGCTCCGCCAATCGGCGATAAACAAGATTAGGCGCCGCCATTTTGCGCACCGGCGCTGGCACCAGGGCCAGGCCCAAGCCCGCCGCCGCCAAGGCCAGAACCGACATGGTGCTGCCCACCTTGTAAGCGATGCGCGGTTCGCCGCCCAATAGCCGGCGCAACATCGGCAACTGGCCCTCATCGTCGCCATCGGCGGCGTAAACGATGAACGGCTGCTCATGCAAGTCAGAGACGCGCAATGAGCGGTGCGCGGCCAAGGGATGCCGCGCTCCCATCGCCACCTCCCAGTGCCAGCTACCCGCCGATCTAGCCTGCAAGCCGGCTGGAAGCGAATGGCCAAGTTGCGGGCAATAGCCGACATCCAGCCGTCCGGCCAGAATCGCTTCCAACTGCTCCGCCGGCGCCATTTCATGCAACTCCACCGCCACATCCGGCCAGGCCGCATGGAAGGCCAGCAAATCATCCGATAAACGTCCCGCCGCCACGGCATTGCCGACGAAACCTATCCTCACCACGCCGGTTTCGCCCCGCGCGGCGCGGCGCATCACGCTCTTGGCGCGCTCGGCCTGCTCCACCGTGCGCCTCGCCTCGATCAGCAGAATCCGTCCAGCGTCGGACAACTCCACCTTGCGCGTGCTGCGCACGAACAAGATCACGCCCAACTCCTCTTCCAATGAGCGGATCTGGGCGCTCAAGGCCGGCTGGACGATATGCAGCTTTTCGGCGGCCCGGCCGAAATGGCCCTCATCGGCAACCGCCAGGAAATAGCGTAAATGGCGTAATTCCATGCGCCCAAACTCATCACTAAAAATGATCAATCTTGAAATTTAATCTATTGGAGTGATTTTTCAAGCGCGCCTACTCTGGACATCAGACGCCGCGCCGCGGCGCCATGAATCAGGAGCCACACCATGACCGCTACTCAACGCATCGATGTCCATCAGCATGTCGTTCCCCCATTCTGGGCTGAAGCCCTGCCCGCCCACGGCGGCGACCCTTCCGGCTGGAAAAGCCCGGAATGGAGCCCGCAGAGCGCTATCGCCTTCATGGACAGCCAAGGCATCGCCACCGGCGTGTTGTCTCTGACCGCCCCCGGCGTGCAGGGCTGGTCCGGCCAGTCCAAGCGGGACATGGCCCGCCGCGTCAATGAATACACCGCCGGCCTGGTGGAACACCGTCCAGACCGCTTCGGCAATTTCGCCACCGTGCCGCTGCCGGACATCGAAGGCTCGCTGCGGGAGATCGAATTTGCCTTTGACGCATTGAAAGCGGACGGCGTGGTTCTGCTCAGCAACTACGGCGGCCAATACCTGGGCGATCCGGCATTCGAGCCGGTATGGGCCGAACTGAATCGGCGGCGCGCCACCGTGTTCATCCATCCGGGCAAACCCGGCATCGACGCCATCGCCGGCATGCCCGGCCCGCTGGTGGACTACCCCTTCGACACCACCCGCACCGCGGTGCAGATGGTGCTGAACGGCACGTTGGCGCGCCATCCGGACGTGAACGTCATCCTATCCCATGCAGGCGGCTTTCTGCCGTACGCGTCCCATCGCTTCGCCGAACTGGCCCCGGGCGTGCGCCATGATGTCCCGACGACCGAGGAATTGCTGCGCCTGTTCCAGCGCTTCTATTTCGACACCGCGCTATCCTCCGCTCGGATAGCCCTTCCCAGCCTGACCGCCTTCGCCGGCGTCGACCGCATCCTGTACGGCAGCGATTATCCCTACGCGCCGGCAGCGGTTGGAGCGTCATTCACCGCCCAGCTGGATGCATGCGCTGAACTGTCTGCGGCGGAGCATGCCGCGATCAACCGCCGCAACGCGCTGGCCCTGTTCCCTCGGCTGGGACCAGTCGACAGCTTGCGCCCATAAGCTGGCCAAGAGCTGGAACGGCGTTTCAAACGTGGAAAACCTTTCCGGGCAACGCTTTTCCGGAATGGGACTGGAAGAAAACGGAATGGATTTGGGATGATGTAGCAGCTAGAAACGCGAACCAGGAACCATATGCTGGCCGCACGCAGAATTCTGCACAAGCTTGGTTCATAGCAGACAGAAACGGCGGGAATTCACCCGCCGTGTACGATAGCGCCTCAGCTTGCCTTGCCTGCCGGAATCTGCTGGGTTATGCAGTGGATATTGCCGCCACCAAGCAGTACTTCGCGTGCCGGGACGCCGACAATTCGGTACTCAGGGAAGATCTCCTGCAGTCGGCTGGCTGCCGCGGCATCGGTACGCTCATCCAGCAGCGGAAAAATAATCTGCCCGTTGCTGATCAGGAAATTGACATAAGAAGCGGCCATGCGCTCGCCAACCTCGCGCGGCACGGCCTGACCGCTAGCCACCACCCCAGCCGTTTCCTCCTGCTCATAGAACAAGGGACCCGGGGCCAGCATCTTGTGGATCTTGAGCTGGCGGCCCTTGGCGTCGCGCGCTTTGGACAGCACTTCGTAGGCGGCCTGCGAACGCGGATACTGTGGATCCTGCTCATCATCGACCCAGTGCAGCACCACCTCACCCGGGCGGGCAAAGCAGCACATATTGTCGATGTGGCCGTCGGTTTCATCCATGAATACGCCTTCCGGCAGCCAGATGAAGTGGCTCACGTCCAGATATTCGGACAGCAAGGCTTCAATCTGGGCCTGGGACAAGTGCGGATTGCGGTTGGGGTTGAGCAGACACTCTGCGGTGGTCATCAGAGTGCCTTCACCGTCGACATGAATCGAGCCGCCTTCCAGCACCAGCGGGGCTGCGTAGCGATCAAAGCCATGCTGGGCCAACACCTGGCTCGCGACTTCACTATCCTGATCCCAAGGATGGTACAGCCCGCCATTGAGGCCGCCCCAGGCATTGAATTGCCAGTCCACGCCGCGCGCATTGCCTGTCTTGTCGATGACCACGGTCGGGCCGCTGTCGCGCATCCAGCAGTCATCGCTATTCATTTCCACCAGCGTGACTTCGGATGGCATCACCGCGCGGGCCTCGGCCATGCATGCTTGCGGCACCGCCATGAAGACCGGGGTGGCAGCCGCAATAGCCTTGGCGATGGCGGCGAAGGTCTGTTGCGCTTCGCGGCCGGCATTGCGCCAGTTATCCGGACGCTGCGGCCAGATCATCCATACCGCCTGCTGCGGGGCCCACTCGGCAGGCATATGAAAGCCGTCGGCGGCGGGTAGGCTGTTGAGCGTTTTGCTGTGCATTTTGATCACCATGACTTGATTGATGCCATCAGAAGTATTCAAAACATCGTGCATGTGCAGAGGACGAGCCGGGTTGGCGCGGCCACAGCGGCGCCAGGCCAGCGGGCCGTGATGACCCGTCTTTTCTGCCATGCACGAGGAAGTGATTGACAGACGCAGTCTAGGGAGAGCCAAACTATTCAGCAAATGAACAATACGAATACTTTCATAAATACGGTGAATGATGTGAAACTGCATCAACTGGATCTGAACCTGCTGTTGGCGCTGGATGCCTTGGTCAGCCTGCGCAGCGTCACGCGGGCGGCAGAGAAACTGTTTGTCAGCCAGCCTGCGATGAGCCACTCGCTCAATCGTTTGCGGACATTCTTCGACGACCCGCTGCTGGTGCGCTCGCCGCACGGCATGCTGCCGACACAAAAAGCGCTCTATCTGCAACAGGGCGTCCATCAGGCGCTCAGCCTGCTGCAAAGCCATTTCAGCCAGCCCGAGGCCTTTGACCCGGCGACATCGGCGCGCCGCTTCACCCTGTGCACCACGGATTATGTAGAGTGCGTGCTGATTCCGCCTCTGGTGAAAAAACTGGCGGAGGAAGCGCCTAACGTTCATATCGACATCACCATCCTGCGGGAAGACATTCCGGAACTGGCGCTTGCCGACGGTGAAATCGACTTCCTGCTGGGTTTTGACGAATACATGTCCATCCCCAACTATCTGTGCCGGGAAACTTGGCTGAACGAGCCGCTGATCGGCATCTTGCGCCATGATCACCCTCTCCAGAACGATAGGCTGACACTATCGGATCTGATTGCCTTGCCGCATGTCTTCCACGCGCCGCTGGGCAATCTGGGGTCGCCAATGGATGATTTTCTTGCCGAGCGCGGCTTGCAACGCAAGATTTCGGTGCACAGCCAAAGCTATATGGCTGCAGCCGCCATCGTCAGCAACACCGATCATTTGTTTATCCTGCCAAAGAAAGTCGCGGCGATGATAGCGGGCTACTGGCCGTTGAAGACAGTTGCGTTGCCGGAAGAGTTGCCAGGCTATCACCTTAACTGCATCTGGCACCCAGTACAGGATAGTAATCCCGCGCTGCACTGGCTGCGCGACTTGATGCGCAAGCTCATCGAGTCCGATGATGCGGCGCACGGCATGATGCTGCCCCAGTATTCGCCGCATGAATGAGTGCATCAAAATGAATCATTTTCCCGCATAACGCTATCTCTTGTAGATTAGCCGCCATATTGCAGAACAACCCATGCGCGCGCCGGCTATCGTGCGACGCCTGAGAACCTGTTCAAAGTCTCGCGAGCAAGAGCGGGACAAGGCGAAAACGAGTGAAAAAGCGGAATGTACAAGTGGTACATGAGCATTTTGAGTTTGTTTTCAACGCCGTATCGCCGAAGCGCAGCAGACTTTGAACAGGTTCTGAGCGCGCTGACCCGCCTGCGCCTGCAGGAAACGGTCACCGCGATGGGAATGAAATCCGTCTTCTTAGTGGAGGTAGTAGCATGATCGAGGTTACCGAGCTATCCATCGCCGAGCTGCGCGCAGCGCTCGAGTCCGGGCGTTCGACAGCGGTTGAACTGGTCAAGGCCTATCTGGCGCGAATAGAGGCCTACGATGGCCCCGCGACGGATACCAGGCTCAATGCGGTGGTGGTGCGTAATCCGGATGCGATCCAGGAAGCCGAGGCATCCGATGCCCGCCGCGCCCGTGGCGAAACGCTAAGCCCGCTGGACGGCATCCCCTATACCGCCAAGGACAGCTATCTGGTGAAGGGGCTGACCGCCGCTTCAGGCAGCCCGGCGTTCAAGGATCTGGTCGCCCAACACGATGCCTTCACCATCGCGCGCCTGCGCGCGGCCGGCGCCATCTGCCTGGGCAAGACCAATATGCCGCCCATGGCCAATGGCGGCATGCAGCGCGGCTGCTACGGCCGCGCCGAAAGCCCCTACAACGCCGACTACCTGACGGCGCCGTTCGCCTCCGGCTCCTCCAATGGCGCCGGCACCGCTACCGCCGCCAGCTTCGCCGCCTTCGGCATGGCTGAGGAGACCTGGTCTAGCGGCCGCGGCCCGGCTTCCAACAATGGCCTGTGCGCTTATACGCCGTCTCGCGGGGTCATCTCGGTGCGCGGCAACTGGCCGTTGACGCCGACCATGGACGTTGTCGTGCCGTACGCCCGCACCATGGCGGACCTGCTGGAAGTGCTCGACGTCATCGTCGCAGACGACCCGATCAGCCGCGGCGACCTATGGCGACTGCAGCCCTGGGTGGAGATTCCCAAAGCCTCGGCGGTTCGGCCGGATTCCTATTCCGGCCTGCTGGCTCAGCCCGACATGCTCAAAGGCAAGCGCTTTGGCGTACCGCGCATGTACATCAACAAAGACGAACTGGCCGGCACCAGCGAGACGCCTGGCATCGGCGGCCCGACCGGACAGCGCATCCATACCCGCGCGTCGGTGATCGATCTCTGGGAAGCCGCGCGCCAAGCGCTGGAAGCCGCCGGAGCAGAAGTCATCGAAGTGGGTTTTCCGCTGGTTTCCAATTGTGAAGGCGATCGTCCCGGCGCGCCCACCGTATTCAACCGCGGCATCGTCTCGCCTGAGTTCCTCGATGACGAGCTGTGGGAACTATCCGGTTGGGCGTTCGATGAGTTCCTGCGCGCCAACGGCGACCCCAAGCTCAACAAACTGGCTGACGTGGATGGTCCGAAGATCTTCCCGCACGATCCGGGCACCTTGCCAAACCGCGAAGGAGACCTGGCCGCCGGCATGGACGAATACGTCAACATGGCCAAGCGGGGCCTCAAGTCCTATGACCAGATTGAAAGCGTGCCGGATGGTCTGCGTGGTTTGGAAAAGACCCGCAAGCTGGATCTGGAAGACTGGATGGATCAGCTAAAGCTGGACGCGGTGCTGTTCCCCACCGTGGCAGACGTCGGCCCTGCCGATGCGGACGTCAATCCGGCCTCGGCCGACATTGCCTGGAGCAACGGCATCTGGGTGGCCAATGGCAACCTCGCCATCCGCCATCTTGGCGTCCCGACGGTTACCGTACCGATGGGGGTGATGGCTGATATCGGCATGCCGGTGGGGCTGACTTTTGCGGGGCGCGCCTATGATGACAACGCGCTGCTGCGCTTCGCTGGCGCATTTGAAGCCACCGGCAACAAGCGCATGATCCCGCCGCGCACACCGCCGCTAGGTCAATGAGCAGCAGTTAGAAACTGCGAAACGGGAAGTATAGGCTGGCCGTTTCGGCCAACTTATGCTTCCCGTCGCATGAATTCTGGTGGACCGAAGGAGGATCGAACTCCCGACCTCTGCATTGCGAACGCAGCGCTCTCCCAGCTGAGCTATCGGCCCATCGACTCAGGCATCCTAACACGATGGCATTTCGCTTGACCAGTCCCCGCCTCAGCTCTCCTCCATGCCGGCCAGCGGCAGGCTGAACCAGAATACGCAGCCGCCTTCCTGGCTGCTGACGGCGCCGAATTCGCCGCGGTGGAATTCCACGATGGAGCGGCAGATATTGAGGCCGATACCCATCCCTTCCGGCTTGGTGGAGTAGAACGGCGTGAACAGGTTGTCCTGCATGCCGGCGGCCAGGCCGGGGCCGTTGTCCACCACCTCCACCCGCCATTGGCCGTTTTCCACACAGGTGTGCAGTTCCACCCCCGGGCGCGGCGTGCCCGCCTCCACCAGCGCCTCGATCGCGTTCTTCATCAGATTGAGCAGCACCTGCTCGATCAGCACCGGGTCCATGTCCACCCGGCAGGGACTGCGGTCGGCGGCCAGCTGCAGTCCGACGGCGTTCTTGGCGGCCAGCGGCTCGGCCAGGCCCAGCGCGCGCTGCACCACCCGCGCCGGGTCCACCCGCTCCAGTTGCGGCTCGTGCTTTTTGACGAAGGCGCGGATGCTGCTGACGATCTGCGCCGCGCGCCGCGATTGCTCGGCGATGGCCTGGATGGCGTCGCGCACGCCGGCCGGCAGCGCCAGCTCTTCCGGCAGGCGGCGGCTGACGCCTGCGGCGTAGGTGTGGATCGCGGTCAGCGGCTGGTTCAGCTCATGCGCCAGCGTGGACGCCATCTCGCCCATCGCGATCAGCCTGGCGGTGTTCTGGAAGCGCTCCTGCTGCGCCTGCTCGCGCTCTTCGCGCCGGCGGTCGGCAGTGACGTCGCTGAGTATCGCCAGCCAGGCCGCCTCGCCGTTCACCCATTCGATGCGGCGGCGACGGATCAGCAGGCAGCGCTCGCCGGTGACGATGAACTCCTGGCCGATATCCTCGCCCTCGCCGGCCTTCAAACCCGGCAGCAACACGCAGCACGGCGCGTCGGCGTCGCCCACTTGCCACAATTCAGCGAAACCGGGATTGGCGTACAACAGCTGGGCGCTGTCCTCGTCCACCACGCACACCCCGGCGGCCAGACCATTCAGCACGGTGAGGAAGCGGCTGTGGGCAGCGTCCATTTCCTTGCGCTGGCGCTGGCGCTCGGTGATGTCGAACATAGAGGCGATCCAGCCGCGCTGGCCGCCGTCCTCCTCCACCAACGGCGTGGCGAATAGCCTTACCACCAAGGTGTCGCCGCGCTTGCGCATCAAGGTCAGTTCGAAGCCCTGCTCCGGCTGGCGGTTGTCGCGCACGGCGTCCATCGCGTCGGCCAGCACGCCGTGCTGGTCGGCCGGCCAGAATGGATGCGGCGGATGGCTGCCCACCAGTTCCTCCGGCGCGAAACCCAGCATGTCGCAGAAGGCGCGGTTGACGCGGACGATCTCTCCTTCCAGTCCGATCGCCACTAGGCCGCTTTTCATCGAATCCTCTATCGCTTGCCTGAGCGACACCTCCTTGGCCAGCCGCTGCTCGGCCAGCAAACGCTCGCGCATGTGGCGGCGGATGCGCCACACCGCGTACAGCAGGGTCAGCAGCAACAGCGCGATCACCACCGTCAGCACCGGCAGCGTCAGACCCAGGCCGCTGCGGTAGCTGACCGCGCGCAGGTAGAGGCCGTAGCCCGGCGGATCGAAGCTGGTCTGGTGCGAGATGTTGCCGGGCTGCTCGGCGGCGTCGAACTTCTGCGCCAGCGTCTTGCCGCCCAAATCGATGATGCTGATGTAGTTCTTGGAGGCGATCCACCACGGCACCTGGTGGTACAGCAGCGCGTCCAGCTGATAGGACAGTCGCAGCCCGCCCAGCAGCCGGCCGTCGTGGACGATAGGGATCGCCAGATCGAAGCGGTACTTGCCGTCTTGCCCTTGGTAGGGCGCGCCGTAACTGTTGCGCAGCAGGCGTCCGGCGCGCCACATCGCATCGTATTCCGGCAGCCCCAGTTGCCGCTGGTCGCGCCGCAGGCCATGCGGGTCCCATTCCACCTGCCGGTCCATGCCTATTCTTTCAAGCGTCACCAGTTCCGGGTTCTCCCGCAGGTAAAACGCCGCCAGTTGGGCGAAGCGCCGGCTGTCCACCTTGCCGGCGGCGATGTCCCGCGCCAGCGCCTCGCCCCATTCCTGGTGGGCCTCCAAGTGCATGCGCAGCGATTGCTCCAGCCACAGCACCTCCTGGATCAGGTTGTCCTGCTGCTCGTCCCGCCAGTCGCGGTACACCAGGTAGCTGAGGCTGCACAAGGCCAGCAGCAGCGCCAGCAAGGCCAGGCTGGCGCCCAGCCATAGCCTGTGGGGAATACGGCGAATGCGGGAATGGGAAGGGGACATGGCGAAAACCGGACGATGACACGCATCGATGATACCGCGGCCGCGGACTGGCAGGGAGCATGCCCATGTTCTGGAATTCCCTAATGGCCAAACCGCCATAGAGCTTCTACTTTATCGACAACAACAACCGGCACGAGCCGGGCCTGACACTACAACGCTACAAATGGATGGAGATCCCTACATGAAACTGAAGCATGCAGCGCTGGCCGTCTGCGCCAGCCTCGCCCTCTCCGGATTCGCCCAGGCAGCCGGCGAGATCGTCATCAAATTCAGCCACGTGGTGTCGCCGGACACCCCCAAGGGCAAAGCCGCCGAATACTTCAAGAAGCTGGCCGAGCAACGCACCCACGGCAAGGTGAAGGTCCAGGTCTATCCCAACAGCCAGCTGTACAAGGACAAGGAAGAGCTGGAGGCGCTGCAACTGGGCGCGGTGCAGATGCTGGCTCCCAGCCTGGCCAAGTTCGGCCCGCTGGGCGTGAAGGAATTCGAAGTCTTCGACTTGCCCTATGTGTTCGACAACTACGACCAGGTCAACAAGGTGATGCACGGCCCGATCGGCAAGCAGCTCTTGGGCAAACTGGAAACCAAAGGCATCAAGGGCCTGGCCTACTGGGACAACGGCTTCAAGAACTTCTCGGCCAACAAGCCGATCAAGACCCCGGCCGACATCAAGGGCATGAAGATCCGCATCCAGTCGTCCAAGGTTCTAGAGGAGGAAATGCGCACCCTGGGCGCGCTGCCGCAGGTGATGGCCTTCTCCGAGGTCTACCAGGCGCTGCAGACCGGCGTGGTGGATGGCACCGAGCTGGAAGCCTCCAACCTGTACACCAGCAAGGCCTACGAGGTGCAGAAGAACCTGACGCTGACACAGCACGGCTTCCTCGGCTACGCGCTGATCGTCAACAAGAAGTTCTGGGACGGCCTGCCGGCCGACGTCCGCGCCCAGTTGGACAGCGCGGTGCAGGACGCCTCCGTCTACGCCAACAAGATCGCCAAGGAAGAGAACGACAAGGCCGTGGCTGCGATCAAGGCGTCCGGCAAGACCAAGGTCTATGTACCCACGCCGCAGGAGCGCGAAGCGTTCAAGAAGGCGCTGCTGCCGGTGCACCAGAAAATGGCTTCCCGCATCGGCCCCGATCTGCTAAAGCAGATTTATAAAGAAACCGGTTTCAACCCCGGCAAGTAACATAGGCCGACGGCCGCGCATCGCCCGATGCGCGGCTGCGCTGCGCGCATAGGAATCCCCGCCATGCTGAAATTCCTCGACCACCTCGAGGAGTGGATGATTGCCTGTCTGATGGGTGCCGCCACCCTGATCACTTTCGTAGCCGTGCTGCACCGCTACGGCTCCGGCATTCCCGCTCTTCAACCCTACCTCGCCCACATCAACCTGTCCTGGGCGCAGGAGCTCACCGTCTATCTCTTCGTCTGGATGGCCAAATTCGGCGCCGCCTACGGCGTGCGCACCGGCATCCACGTCGGCGTCGACGTGCTGATCAACCGGCTGCCCGACAAGACCCGCGCAAAGTTCATCGTGTTCGGCCTGTTGGCCGGCGCGCTGTTCACCGGCGCCGTCGCCGTGATGGGCGGCGATTTCGTCTGGGACATCGCCCATACCGACCAGACCTCGCCCGACCTGGAAGCGCCGATGTGGCTGGTTTACCTGGCCATCCCGGCCGGCTCCACGCTGATGTGCTTCCGTTTCCTGCAAGTGGCGTGGAACTTCGTCAAAACCGGCGCGCTGCCCAAGCATGACCACGGCCACGTCGACGGCATCGAAGGCGACGACACGCTGGACAACCTTCACCCGCACGACATGCATCACGGAGACCGTCCATGAGCGCCCTGATCATCTTCGGCCTGCTGCTGGCGCTGATGCTGACCGGCATGCCGATCTCCATCTCGCTGGGCCTCACCGTCCTCACCTTCCTGTTCACCATGACCGAGGTCCCGATCACCTCCGTCGCGCTCAAGCTGTTCACCGGCATCGAGAAGTTCGAGATCATGGCGATCCCCTTCTTCATCCTGGCCGGCAACTTCCTGATGCACGGCGGCGTGGCGCGGCGGATGATACGCTTCGCCACCACCCTGGTCGGCCACTGGTACGGCGGCCTCGGCCTGGCCGGCGTGGTGTCCTGCGCGCTGTTCGCGGCGATCACCGGCTCCTCGGTCGCCACCGTCGTCGCGGTGGGCTCCATCATCCTGCCGGCCATGTTGAAACAGGGCTATCCGGCCCGCTTCGGCGCCGGCGTGATCACCACTTCCGGCGCGCTGGGCATCCTGTTTCCGCCGTCGATCAACCTGGTGATGTACAGCATCGCCACCGCTGGCATGAGCGTCACCGGTCCGGATGGCAATTCGGTCTCCACCGCCTCGGTCGGCCAGCTGTTCATTGCCGGCGTGCTGCCCGGCCTGTGCCTGTCCTTTCTATTGGGCATGACTACCTGGTTCCGCGCCAAGAAGTTCGATTATCCGCGCCTGCCCAAGGCCAGCTGGGGCGAGCGCTGGAGCGCGTTCCGCGACTGCGTGTGGGGCCTGCTGCTGATCGTGCTGGTGATAGGCGGCATCTACAGCGGCGTGTTCACCCCCACCGAGGCGGCGGCGATGGCCGCGGTGTACGCCTTCGTGATCGCGGTGTTCGTCTACAAGGACATGGGACTGAAGGACGTGCCCAAGGTGCTGATCAACGCCGCGTCGATGAGCGCGATGCTGCTCTACATCATCACCAACGCGGTGCTGTTCTCCTTCCTGATGGCGTCCGAGCAGATCCCGCAGACCATGGCCGCCTGGATGGCCAGCCAGGGCTTCGGCATCGTCGCCTTCCTGCTGCTGACCAACATCCTGCTGCTGGCGGCCGGCAACTTCATGGATCCGTCGGCCATCGTGCTGATCATGGCGCCCATCCTGTACCCGGTGGCGGTGAAGCTGGGCGTCAACCCGATCCACTTCGGCATCCTGATCGCAGTGAATATGGAAGTGGGCATGTGCCATCCGCCGGTGGGATTGAACCTTTACGTCGCGTCGGGGATCACCAAGATGGGGATCACCGAGCTGACGGTGGCGGTGTGGCCATGGCTGCTGACCATGCTGGGTTTCCTGCTGGCCGTCACCTTCATTCCGGAAATCTCGCTGTGGCTGCCGCGAATGCTCGGCATGATGAATTGAGTTTTCCGCGCCAGACGGCATGCCGCCGCGATGGGCTTTGCCCGTCGCGGCTTTTGTCCGACACGGCATAGCCCGGGCCTGGCATAAGCCTTATAATGCGAGGCTGATTCTCCCTTACCAACATAAAAGAACATCTCTCAATCAGGAGCCTGCGAATGGACGAGCAATTGCGCCAAAGCGCACTGGAGTTTCACCAGTTCCCGACACCGGGCAAGATTCAAGTTGCCCCGACCAAGCCGCTGACCACCCAGCGCGATCTGGCACTGGCCTACTCCCCCGGCGTGGCCGCCCCGTGCGACGCCATCGTCGAAGACCCGCTCAACGCCTACAAGTACACCGCTCGCGGCAACCTGGTCGCCGTGATCTCCAACGGCACCGCAGTGCTGGGCCTGGGCAACATCGGCGCGCTGGCCAGTAAGCCGGTGATGGAAGGCAAGGGCGTATTGTTCAAAAAATTCGCCGGCATCGACGTGTTCGACATCGAAGTCAACGAACTGGATCCTGACAAGCTGGTGGACATCATCTGCTCGCTGGAGCCGACCTTCGGCGGCATCAACCTGGAAGACATCAAGGCGCCGGAGTGCTTCTACATCGAGAAGAAGTGCCGCGAGCGCATGGGCATCCCGGTCTTCCACGACGACCAGCACGGCACCGCCATCGTGGCCGCCGCCGCGGTGCTGAACGGCCTGCGCCTGGTGAAGAAGGAAATCGGCGAAGTGCGCGTGGTGGCCTCCGGCGCCGGCGCCGCCGCCATCGCCTGCCTCGACCTGTTGGTAGCCCTGGGCGTGAAGCGCGAAAACATCACCATCTGCGACTCCAAGGGCGTGGTCTTCATCGGCCGCGACGAGAAGCTGGACGAGTCCAAGCTGCGTTACGCCATCAAGGACAACGGCTGGCGCAAGCTGGCCGACGCAATGGCCGGCTCCGACATCTTCATGGGCCTGTCCGGCCCGCGCTTGGTGTCGCAAGACATGGTCAAGTCCATGGCCCGCGATCCGCTGATCCTGGCGATGGCCAACCCGGAACCGGAAATCCTACCGCCGCTGGTCAAGGAAGTGCGCCCGGACGCCATCATCGGCACCGGCCGCTCGGACTTCCCGAACCAGGTCAACAACGTGCTGTGCTTCCCCTTCATCTTCCGCGGCGCGCTGGACGTGGGCGCCACCACCATCAATGAAGAGATGAAGCTGGCCACCGTGCGCGCGATCGCCGACCTGGCGATGGCCGAACAAAACGACGTGGTGGCCACCGCCTACGGCGACCAGGAATTGTCCTTCGGTCCGGAATACGTGATTCCCAAGCCGTTCGACCCGCGCCTGATCGTCAAGATCGCCCCGGCCGTGGCCAAGGCCGCGATGGATTCCGGCGTCGCCACCCGCCCGATCGAGGACTTCGACGCCTACGCCGACCAGCTGGCCCAGTTCGTGTACAAGACCAACTTGTTCATGAAGCCGGTGTTCGCCCAGGCCAAGAAGGATCCGAAGCGCGTGGTGATGACCGAGGGCGAGGACGAGCGCGTGCTGCACGCCACCCAGGAAATCGTCACCCAGGGCCTGGCCAAGCCGATCCTGGTGGGCCGCCCCAGCGTGATCGAGAAGCGCATCGAAAAACTGGGCCTGAAGCTGCGCCCGGGCGTCGATTTCGAACTGGTCAACAACGAATCCGATCCGCGCTTCAACACCTACTGGCAAGACTACTACCAGCTGATGAAGCGCAAGGGCGTGTCGCAGGAGCAGGCTCGCCGCCGCGTGATCGGCAACACCACGCTGATCGGCGCGATGATGGTGCGCCGCGGCGACGCCGACGCGCTGATCTGCGGCACCTACGGCCCGTACCGCCAGCACTTCGACATCCTGGAGAACGTGCTCGGCTACGCCAATGAAGACAAGGTGGCCAGCGCGATGAACGCGCTGATCCTGCCGACCGGCAACATCTTCATCACCGACACCTACGTCAACGCCGAGCCGAACGCCGAGCAACTGGCCGCCATCACCAAGATGGCGTCCGAGTCCATCCAGCGCTTCGGCATCCAGCCGAAAGCCGCGCTGCTGTCCAACTCCAGCTTCGGCGCGCTGAACACCGCGTCGGCGCAGAAGATGCGCGCCGCCTTCGACCTGATCCGCGAAGCTCAGCCGGAGCTGGAAATCGACGGCGAAATGCAGGGCGACGCCGCGCTGGTGGAAAGCATCCGCCAACAGGCGATGCCGGATTCCACGCTGAAGGGTTCGGCCAACCTGTTGATCATGCCGAACGTGGAAGCCGCCAACATCAGCTACAACCTGCTGCGCGTGTCGGCATCCGACGGCGTGACCATCGGCCCGATCCTGATGGGCATGGCCAAGCCGGCTCACATCCTGACCCCGATCTCGTCGGTGCGCCGCATCGTCAACATGGTGGCGCTGGCCTCGGTCGACGCCCAGGTTGCCGTACAACAGGGCTGATCCGGCGCGCTCCGCGTCTTATACTGAACGGGCAAGCATCGCTTGCCCGTTTTTCATTGCAGGAAAATGTCGATGAGCCAAGAAAACCACAACGACCCGTTCGCCCTGTTCCGCCAGTTCTGGCAACAAGCCACGCCGCCCGGCATGCAGGCCTTCCTACCGCCGATGTCGGAAGAGGAGATCGACCGCAAGCTGGCCGAGCTGAAAGTGGTGGAAGGCTGGCTGACCATGAACATGGGCGTGCTGGCGATGCAGATCAAGACGCTGGAAATGCAGAAAGCCGCCTTGCACTCGATGCGGCCGAAAGACCCGCCCATTGGCTGAGCCCCCGGCTCCGCTGCGCTGGGCGCCGCTTTTGGCGCTGTGCCTGCTGTGGCTGCTGCCGGGCCTGGTCGGCCACGAACCCTGGAAACCCGACGAAGCCTACACCTTCGGCCTGGTGCGCCATATCGCCGCCAGCGGCGACTGGGTAGTTCCCGAACTCGCCGGCGAACCTTTCATGGAAAAGCCGCCGCTGTTCTTCATCAGCGCCGCCTGGACCATGCGTCTGTTCGAGGGCTGGCTGGGCGCGCCCGACGCCGCCCGACTGGCCGCCGGCTTCTGGAACCTGATCGCCTGGCTGGGGCTTGCCGCCGCCGCGCGAGGCCTGTTCGGCCCCGGGCATGGCCGCTGGGCGCTGGTGCTGCTGATCGGCACCGTCGGCCTGCCGCTGCGCGCCCATCAACTGATCACCGACACCGCGCTGCTGGCCGGCTTCTGCTGCGGATTGGCGGGATTGAGCCTGGCGTTGATCCGCCCGCTCTCCGCCGGGCTGATGTTGGGCGCCGGCGCCGCCATCGCCTTCCTCAGCAAGGGCCTGCTAGGCCCGGGCTGTCTGGCCGCCGCCGCGCTGGCGCTGCTCGCGCATCCCGACTACCGCCGGCCCGCCTATCTGAAAACCCTCGCCATCGCGCTGGCCGCCGCGCTGCCGCTGCCGCTGTGGTGGATGGCCAGCCTGTACCAACGCAGCCCCGAGCTGTTTCATCTCTGGCTGGACGCAAATAATTTCGGCCGCTTCCGCGGCACCGTCAACCTGGGGCCGCGCGCCGCGCGCGGCTTCTACGGACTGACCCTGCCCTGGTACGCGCTGCCGACCTGGCCTCTGGCGCTGTTCGCGCTATGGCGCGCCGCGCGCGCGCGACAGGACTGGCCCGCCATCCTGCCGCCGCTGGCGGTGGCCGGCTGCACGCTGGCGGTGCTGGCCTCGGCGGCAGACGCCCGCGAACTGTACGCGCTGCCGCTGTTGCCGCCGCTGGCGCTGCTGGCCATGGCGGGGCTGCGCGGCCTAGGCCGCCCCCCGCGCTGGCTCAACATCGTGCTGGCGCTGCTGCTGTGTGCGCTGACCGCCTATATGCTGCTCTGTGCCGCCGCGCTGAGCTTCCCCCTGGACATCCATCCCGCGCGGGAATGGCTGGGCAGACGCTTCCATGGCTGGACGCCGCAGTTCCAGCCCGGGCGCTGGCTGTTGTTCGCCGCCGCGGCGGCGCTGCTCGCCTGGTGCTGGCGGCAACCGCTGGCCAACAGCTATCGCCTGATCTGGCGCTGGAGCGTGGGCCTGACCCTGCTCTGGTGCGGCATGGCTACGCTATGGCTGCCGGCGCTGGACCACGGCATGCGCTACCGCGAAGCCTTCGCCGCGCTGAAACCCGGACCGGCGGCCCTGATCCGGCCCGGCGACTGCGTCGCCAGCCTGGGCCTGGGCGAGCCGCAGCGCGCCTTGCTGGAATACTACGCGGGCCTGCGCACCCAGCGCCTGGAAATCGAGGGCGGCGCCGGCAGCTGCCGCTGGCTGCTGCTGCAGACGCTGCACGACCAAGTGCCGCCGCCCTACGACAAATTGTATCCCGCCTACGTTTTCCAGCGGCCGGGCGACCGCAAGGAACGCTTCCGCTTGTACTCTCTCAAGTAAATTGGCATTTTTCATCATGACAGCGCTATCCTGCGTCACATTCCGTCACACTGTCCCACATAACTATTAACAAATTCTTGTGCAAATTTATCTTATCCTGACATTCCCAAGGATGAGGTATTGCATGACTGTCACAAACTCCGTGGATTTGTTCTGGTCGCTGGCGACGGGTGAGTTCTCCCGGCGCGACGGTTTCGATCAAGGCAAGAACCGCTTCAAATTCGTCTTCCGCGGCATGCTGACGCTGCCGTGGACGCTGCGCTGGCTGGATACCTTCCGCCAGTCGCAGACGCTATTGACCTATCTGCGCCGCAATCCACGGCTGGCCAGCAAGCTCCACCGCCCCTACCTGTACCGCTCGCTGGGATGCCGCGGCAAGCTGGAGGCGCTATGCGCGCACTACCAGCTGCTGGAGCAGCGCTTCTCCGCCGACATCCGCGCCCAATTGCTGTCCAGCGCGCCGCTGCGTCTGGCCGATATCGCCGGCAAGAACGACTGCCGCCTGCTGCTGCTGCTCACGCATCAGCACAACTTCGACAAGGAAGGGGAAATGTCGCTGCAGGTTTGCGACGCGGAGCAAGTGCCGCTGGCCACGCTGACCTTCACGCTGACCCGCCGCGGCGACAAGATGGCGATGGTGATCGGCGGCCTGCAAGGCCCGCGCAAACCCTATGGCGCGGAACAGGTGCAGCAGGCGACCAAGGCCGCCCACGGCCTGTTCCCGAAACGGCTGGCGATGGAAGCGCTGACCGCGCTGGCGCGCAAGATCGGCGCGGACGAGATTCTAGCCGTCGGCAACAGGGAGCACATCTACAGCTCCTGGCGCTATCGCCGGCATTTCTTCGCCGACTACGACAGCTTCTGGCAAACCATGGAAGCCGAGGCCGCAGACGACAAGCAGCGCTTCTACCGCATCCCGCTGACGCTGCCGCGCAAGGCGATGACCGACATCGCCAGCAAGAAGCGTTCGGAATACCAGCGCCGCTACAACCTGCTGGACGATCTCTCCGCCCAGGCCCTGGCCGCCGTTTGAAATCCGGTCAGGCAGGGCGCTCCAGCGTGAACGCCTCCTCGGCCAGGCTGTAGCGGTTGCCGCCCAGCTTGCCCACCGCCTGCAAGGCCTGCTCGTCTATCGCGCCGTCGCGCCATAGGCCGTCGGCGACATGGATGTATTTCACCTCGGCCAGCACCAGGTTGCCGGCGCCGCTGCCGTGGCCGAAGGTCAGGCACTGGTGCAACGCGCACTCCAGCCTCACCGGCGCCTCGGCCACGCCCGGCGGCTTGACCGTCACGCTGCCCATCTTGGCCACGCCGGCCAGCTCGAACTCGTCGATGTCGGCCGGATAGGCGCCGCAACTGGCGTTCATCGCCGCCGCCAGCGGCTGGCTGACGATGTTGACCACCAGCTCGCCAGTCAGGCGGATATTGGCCAGCGTGTCCTTGTCCCGCTCCGGCGCCTGCTTCAGGATGCTGATGCCCAAGAGCGGCGGATTGACGCTCATCACGTTGAAGAAGGAAAACGGCGCCAGATTGCACACGCCTTTCAAATCCTGAGTGCTGACCCAGGCGATGGGACGCGGCAACACGCATCCCACCAGCAGCTGATACAGATTCGTCCGTTCCAATTGCTGCACATTGAACTCCATCTCGTTCTTTCACCTGCGCCAGACTTCGAATGCCAACATTCTAATGTGCATGGCCGCCGCCGCACCAGCCGCTTTTTGTCGGCGATTCAACTGGTTTGCCACAGCGCCAGCCGTTAAAATGCCGGGATGAACGCACCCCGCTTTGTCCATCTTCGCCTCCACTCGGAGTTTTCCATCACCGACGGCATCGTCCGCCTCGACGACGCGGTCAAACGCGCCGTCAAGGATCAGATGCCCGCGCTCGGCGCGTCCGACCTGATGAATCTGTTCGGCATGGTCAAGTTCTACAAGAGCTGCCGCAACAAGGGCATTAAGCCCATCGTGTCGGCCGACATCTGGCTGGAGAACGAGGAAGACCGGGACAAGCCTTACCGTTTGCTGCTGACGGCGAAGAACCGCGAGGGCTACCGCCGGCTGTGCGAACTGCTGACCGAGGCGTTCAGCCACAATCAGTACCGCGGCCGCGCCGAGATCAAGCGCGAATGGCTAGAGTCCGGCGACAACAGCAACCTGCTGTGCCTGTCCGGCGCCCACCTGGGCGACGTCGGCATCGCCTTGTCCATGGGCCAACGCGACGAAGCGCGGCGTCGCGCGGAATACTGGGAAAAGCTGTTCCCGGGCGCGTTTTATCTGGAAATCCAGCGCGTGGACAGCGCCCAGGTGGAAAACGTTGTGCAGGCCACGCTGTGGCTGGCCGGCGAGCTGGAGCTGCCGGTGGTCGCCACCCACCCGATCCAGTTCATGGAGAAGGAAGACTTCAAGGCGCACGAGGCGCGAGTGTGCATCGCCGAAGGCTACACCCTGGGCGACAAACGCCGGCCGCGCAGCTTCAACGAGTGCCAGTACTTCCTCAGCGCCGAAGAAATGGAAGCCCGCTTCGCCGATATCCCGGAGGCGCTGGCCAACACGGTCGAAATCGCCAAGCGCTGCAATATCTCGGTGGTGCTGGGCAAAAACTACCTGCCGCTGTTCCCGACGCCGGACGGCATGTCGCTGGACGACTTCCTGGTCCACGAAGCCCAGCGCGGCCTGGAAGACCGGCTGAAGCAGCTGTACCCGGACGAGGCGGAACGCCTGGAAAAGCGCCCGGAATACGATGCCCGGCTGAAGTTCGAGTGCGACACCATCATCCAGATGGGCTTCCCTGGCTACTTCCTGATCGTGGCGGACTTTATCCAGTGGGGCAAAGCCAACGGCTGCCCGGTGGGTCCGGGCCGGGGTTCCGGCGCCGGCTCGCTGGTGGCCTACAGCCTGTCCATTACCGACCTCGACCCGCTGAAGTACGCGCTGCTGTTCGAGCGCTTCCTGAACCCGGAACGGGTATCCATGCCCGACTTCGACGTGGACTTCTGCCAGGAAAACCGCTGGCGGGTGATCGAATACACCCGCCGCAAGTACGGCGAGGAGGCGGTGAGCCAGATCGCCACCTTCGGCACCATGTCGTCCAAGTCGGTGATCCGCGACGTCGGCCGCGTGCTGGACCTGCCTTTCGGCCTGTGCGACCGCCTGTCCAAGCTGATCCCGCTGGAGGCCAACAAACCGCTGAGCCTGACCAAGGCGATGGAGGTGGAGCCGCAGATCGGCGAAATCATCGAGAGCGAGGGCGCGGGCGAGCTGATCGAACTGGCGATGACGCTGGAAGACCTGACCCGCGGCATCGGCATGCACGCCGGCGGCGTCTTGATCGCGCCGGGCAAGCTGACCGACTTCTGCCCGCTGTACATCGCCAGCGGCGACGGCGCCTCGCCCGTCTCCCAGTTCGACAAGGACGACGTCGAGCAGATCGGCCTGGTGAAGTTCGACTTCCTGGGCCTGCGCAACCTGACCATCATCGAACTGGCGCAGAAGTACATCAAGGACACCACCGGCGAGGACGTGGACGTCGCCCACCTGCCGCTGGACGACAAGGCCGCATACAAGGTGTTCGCCACCGCCAACACCACCGCCGTGTTCCAGTTCGAGTCCACCGGCATGAAGAAGATGCTGGTGGAGGCCAAGCCCAGCAAGTTCGAGGAAATTATCGCCTTCGTGGCCTTGTACCGCCCGGGCCCGATGGACCTGATCCCGGACTTCATCCAGCGCATGCACGGTGCCAAGTTCGAGTACCTGCACCCGCTGTTGGAGCCGGTGCTGGCGCCGACCTACGGCATCATGGTGTACCAGGAGCAGGTGATGCAGTCGGCCCAGGTGATCGGCGGCTACTCTCTCGGCGGCGCCGACTTGCTGCGCCGCGCGATGGGCAAGAAGAAGGTCGAGGAAATGGTGGCGCAGCGCGCCATGTTCGTGGAAGGCGCCGACAAGCAGGCCATTCCGGAATCCAAGGCCAACGAAATCTTCGACTACATGGAGAAGTTCGCGGGCTACGGCTTCAACAAGTCGCACGCCGCCGCCTACGCGCTGGTGGCCTACCACACCGCCTGGCTGAAGGCCCACCACTGCGCGGCCTACATGGCGGCGACGATGTCCACCGAATTGGACAACACCGACCAGCTGAAGGTGTTCTACGACGACTGCCAGGACAGCAAGAACGGCATCGATTTCCTGCCGCCGGACGTCAACCACGGCTTCTACCGCTTCGTGCCGGTCAACCGCAAGCAAATCCGCTACGCGCTGGGCGCGATCAAGGGCACCGGCGAATCGGCGGTCAACCACATCGTCGAGGCGCGCGAAGCCGGTGGACCGTTCACCGACCTGTTCGATTTCTGCAAACGAACCGACAAGAAGCTGGTCAACAAGCGCGTGATCGAGGCGCTGATCCGCGCCGGCGCCTTCGACGCCATCGAACCCAACCGCGCGCTGTTGTTCGCCAACGTCGGCCTGGCGATGGAAGCCGCCGAGCAGGAGCACGCCAACGCCAACCAGGGCGGCTTGTTCGACATGTTCGGCGACGACGTCGCGCCGGCGGTGGAGATGGTGGCCACCCGGCCGTGGAGCGACGCGGTCAAGCTGGCCGAGGAAAAGCTGGCGATCGGCTTCTACCTGTCCGACCACCCGTTCTCCTCTTACGAGAAAGAAGTGCGCGGCTTCATCAAGACCACGCTGTCCCGCCTCAGCCCGCGCAAGGAGCCGCAGCTGTTGGCCGGCTTCGTCACCGGCATCCGGGTCAAGGTGGGCAACCGCGGCAAGATGGCCTTCGTCCAGCTGGACGACGGCACCGCCAAGCTGGAAGTCAGCCTGTTCGCCGAGAGCTTCGAGCTGAACCGCGACAAGCTGAAGGAGGACGTGGTGCTGGTGGTGGAAGGCAAGGTCAGCGAGGACAGCTTCTCCGGCGGCCTGCGCATCGTCGTCGACAAGCTGCACAGCCTGGGCGAGGCGCGCAGCCGCTACGCCCGCGGCCTGGCGCTGCAGTTGCCGGCCAAGCCCGACATCGCCCGCCTGAAGGCGGAACTGCATCCGTTCAAGAGCCAGGACGCCGGCAGCCTGGTGCGGCTGGCCTACAACAACGGCAAGGCCAAGGGCGAACTGATGCTGCCGCAGGAATGGGGCGTGCGCCTGGACGACGGCCTGCTGATGGCGCTGACCGAGTGGCTGGGAGAAGGCAAAGTCAGAGTGCTGTGGTAAGGCCCCGGCGCCAAGCCGCCTCTTCCCGCGCCGCCGTTCGCTCGAACGGCGGCGTTTTTCATTCCGACGCGCCGCCTTGCCAGCGGCCGCTCCCTGTCCCTATCATGCCGATGAGCGCCTGAAACGCGGGCGGCGCCACTGGCCCGCCTCGGCTGAAAACCCAAGCCTGGCGGACATTGGCGCGCCACTGTCGCCTATCTGTCGCCCCGCTGTCGTTGTCTCTTGCCCTAAGCGCCGCCACACTGCGTCCAGTGATCGAACGGAGGTTTTATGCTGATACAGAAACTGAGGCTGCAACGCGGCTGGTCGCAACAACAACTGGCTGATCTGAGCGGTCTGAGCGTGCGCACCGTCCAACGCATCGAGCGCGGCCAGGGCGCCAGCGTCGAGTCGCTGAGGTCGCTGGCCTCCGTGTTCGAGATCGATTTCTCGGAACTGAACCAGGAGCCCGCCATGACCGACTTGACCGCCCCCGATACCGCCGCCGCGCCCGTTGCCTCGCGCGAACTGGAAGAAATGCTGGCGCTGCAACACGTGAACCGCCTCAAGCGCTTTTACCGCCACCTGGCGCAATACGCGCTGGTGATGGCGCTGCTGGCCGCCGTCAATCTGCTGACCTCGCCGCACCGACTATGGGTGGTCTGGCCGGCGCTGGGCTGGGGCATAGGCCTGCTGCTGCAGGCGGTCAACACTTTCGAGCTGCTGCCCATCCTGGGCCCGGACTGGGAGAAGCGGCAGGTGGAGAAACGGCTGGGCCGCAAACTGTCATCCTGACAAGCGGACGCCTGAGCGGCGCCCGCCAGGCCTGGGCACCGCTCAGCCGGTGACGCTGGCGGCACCGGTTTCCACGTGGCCGACCAGGCGGCGCAGGAAGTTGGCGTCGTTGGTGCAACTGACGGTGAAGTCGTACCAGCCATAAACGCCGGACAGATTCCAGCTCAGTATCTGGCTGCCGCCGTTCGCCACGCTGACCTGCTGCGGCGCGGAGCCGCCGTAGCCGTTGCCGCTGATCTGGAAGGTCACCGGCGATTTGCCCCCGTTGCTCAGCTGCAGCGTCAGCTGCGGCACGCCCGCCACCACCGATGCCGCGCCCACCGCCTCCAGCACGCCGGCCGCGCTGCGGAGATTGCCGACGAAGCGGCGCAGGAAGCCGTTGGGGCCATACATCGTCAGGTCGTAGAACCCGCCGCCGTAAGTCTGGGCGTGGAAATAGTCCTTGATCTCGCCGCCGGCCGGCACGTCGTACTGCCACGGGCCGTCGCTGCGGTACTGGTTGGCGTAGATCGAATAATGGACGGCCTGGCTGCCGCTGTTCTGCATGTGCGTCCAGAAGATGCCGCCGGCGACGTCGGTGCTGCCGTAGCCGTTGCACTGGTAAGGCAGCGCCCGCGCCGGGCGGCGGCCGCCCTCCGCCAGCGGCATCTGGCCCGGCACCGGCGCGGTCGGCGCCGGCCAGTTCTTGCTCTGCTGCGCCTGGGTCAGCAGCGCGGCGGTATCGGGGAAGGCCGGCACGCTGGGGTTGCGGTTGGAGAAATCCAGCGCGCTGGAAAGATCGCCGCAGATCTGCCGGCGCCAGGCCGAGATGTTCGGCTCCTGCACCCCGGTCCAGGTTTCCAGGAAGCGGATCACCGAGGTGTGGTCGAACACTTGCGAACAGACATGGCCACCTCGGCTCCACGGCGACAGCACCAGCATCGGCACCCGCGGCCCCAGACCGATGGGCTTGCCGCCGATGAACTCGGCGGCGGTGCCCGCCGGCGGCACCGGCGGCGGCATGTGGTCGAACAGGCCGTCGTTCTCGTCGTAATTGAGCAGCAGCACGGTGGACGCCCACACGTCCGGATTGGCGGTCAGCGCCTGCAGCACGCGGTCCAGCAGGTAGGCGCCGGCGGCCGGCGGCGCGCTCGGGTGTTCGGAATACGCTTCCGGCGCGACGATCCATGATACCTGCGGCAGCGTGCCGTTGACCGCGTCGTTGCGGATGGCGGCCACCAGATCCTGCACCGAGTTGCCGCTGACCTTGGGCACCGAGCTCATGCCGCGGTCGCACAGCGGATTGCCCGGCTTGGCGCTGCGGTACTGGTTGAACCAGGCCAGCGCGTTGTCGTCGTAGTTGTCGCCCAGCACCTGGTACACCTTCCAGCTGACGCCGGCCGCCTGCAGCCGCTCCGGATAGGTGGTCCAGCTGTAGCCCTTCTCGCTATTGTCTATCACCGGCCCGCCGTTCTTGCCGGCCGGGTCCACCATGCCGCTCCACAGGTAGAGGCGGTTGGGATTGGTCGGCCCCTGCACCGAGCAGAAATAGTGGTCGCACAAGGTGAAGGCGTCGGCCAGCGCGTAGTGGTAGGGAATGTCTGCGCGGGTGAAGTAACCCATGGTCAGGCTGCTCTTGGCCGCGATCCAGCCATCGTACTTGCCCTGGTTCCAGGCGGCGTGGGTGCCGGTCCAGGAGTGGTCCAGATCGGTCAGGTACTGGGCGTTGGTGCGGCTGGTGTCCAGCCGGAACGGGTACTCGCCGTTGGACAGATTGGGCTGGCGGAACACGCTGCTGCCGTTGCGCAGCTGCAGCGCGCTGCGGTCGCCGAAGCCGCGCGCGCCGCCCAGCGCGCCGAAATAATGGTCGAAGGACCGGTTTTCCTGCATGAACACCACCACATGCTTGACCGCCGACAGGCTGCGCCCGGCCGGACGTATCGCCATCGCGGCGGCCAGCCCCGGCGGCAGCGCGCCGGCGGCCATGCCTGCGGCCGACAACTTGATAAACTCACGACGTGACATCTCGCTCATGACAACGCTCCGTAAATTTTCAGGATTCATGACCCTGGCAAGCCAGGCCAAGCGCGCAGTGTGCTCATCCAATGTGATGGCTTGATTAAAGGACAGCCGGCGGCGATCGGCGAGGCGCCGCTGGCAGACGGGACAGCGGAAGGCCCCGCCCTCTCCGCTCCCCTTTCCCATTGGACGCGCATCGATTAACCTTGCCCGCTCGCCACACCCAAGCAGGATGCCCGCCCATGCAGCTACGCCAGGCCCGACTGTCCGATCTTCCCGCCGTGTTCGCCATCGAGCAGGCAGTGTTCGGCAGCCACGTCTACCCCGACTTCTTTTTTCGCCAGGCGCTGGACCTGTGGCCGGACTGGTTCTGGCTGGCCGAAGACGAGACCGGCGCGCCGGCCGGCTACGCGCTGGGCGCGCCGTCCCAGCGGCCGGACGAGCTGTGGCTGCTGTCGCTGGCGCTGCTGCCGTCCTGCCGCGGCCGCGGCGCCGGCAAGGCCTTGATGCAGGCGGCGCTGCAGGCGATGCAGCCGCGCGCGCGCAGCATCCGCCTGACCGTGGACCCGGCCAATCCGGCGGCGGCGCTGTACCGTAAGCTGGGTTTCGCCGAGATCGGCGCGGAGGCCGACTACTTCGGCCCCGGCGAGGCCCGCTTGCTGCTGGAGTGGCAACCCGGCTGACATGCGCTACACTGGCGCTTTTGCCCGATTGAAGCGCCGATGAAGTCCGCATTGCTCCAGCGCCTGCTGGCCGCCCTCACCCTGGCCGCCTGCCTCGGCTATTTCCTGGTCCTGGCGCTGCGCCCGGACTGGCTGTCCGGCTGCGTCGCCGGCCTGCCGCTGTCCATCCTGCTGGCGCTGGCGGTGATCCTGCTGCTGTGCCTGGTATCCACGCTGTACAGCCGCGTGGGCGACGGGGAGGACGCATGAGCGCGTCCCAGCTTCTGTTCCTGGCGCTGACGCTGCTGACCCTGGGCCTGACCGCCGCCGCCCGCCGCCGCACCGCCTCCCTCAATGACTTCTACACCGCCGGCGGCCGCCTGCCCGCCTGGCAGAACGGCTTGGCGCTGGCCGGCGACTACCTGTCCGCCGCCGCCTTTCTCGGCGCCGCCGGCATGTATCTGGGCCAGGGCTACGACTCGCTGGCCTACGCGGTGGGCACGCTGGCCGGCTGGCCGCTGCTGTTGCTGCTGCTGGCCGGACCGCTGCGCAAGCGCGGCCGCTACACCGTGGCCGGCGTGCTCAGCCAGCGCTTCGACCACGCCGGCGTGCGCCTGGT
>NZ_JAJOHV010000043.1 GCF_021129175.1 Chromobacterium piscinae
GGCCGGCGCGGATGCCGGCTGAGACGGGGCCGGCACGTCGACGGCGGGCGCGGAGGCGGACATATCCGGCGCGACGATGGGGGCCGGCGCGGAGGCCGGATTGGGGGGCGTGGCGCAGGCGGCGACAAGCAGGCTGCCTGCCAGCAGGGTCAGACGGGCTTTCAACGGTGTCTCGCAAACTGGCAAAAACGGCAGTGTAGCCCAGCGCGGGCCCATTTGGCATGTCCGCCGTCAACGCAGGTCGAAGCGGCCCATGCTGCCGTCGGCGCGCATCGCGGCGATGGCGCGGTCCAGCCGGGCGATCAGCGCGTCGTCGACCTGCCGGTTGCAGGCGAAGGACACGTCCAGCGTGTCCATCACCCAGGCCACCCGGGGCGGCGCCATGCCCAAATGCTTGGCGAGCGATGAGACACCGACATCCAGCATCGCCCATAGGTCCAACCTGCCCAGGCGCAGCTTTTCCAGCCCGCTCAGGTAATCGGCGCTCTCCTCCACCGCCAAACCCTGCTCTTTCAGCCGCGCCGCCGCCATGGTGCCGCGCATCGCGCCCACCCGCAGCGACTGCGCCTGCTCCAGGCCGCTCAGCTGACGGCCATCGTCCGCTCTGGCCAGCAAAACCAGGCGCATGTGCAGCAGAGGCGCGGTCCATTTGTACTTCGCCTGCAGTTCGGGCAAGCGCCCCGCCGGAAGGCAAGCATCGGGCTGTTGCTCCACCAGCAGGCGCGCCCGCGCCTGGGGATAGGCCTCGAAGCGCAGCGCCACGCCAGCCCTGCGCCCCACCTCCTTCATCAGGTCGACGCCGGTGCCCCGCATGGACGCGCCATCCGGCGCCAGCTCGATGACGCCGGGAATCTGCGTCAGCAGCATGCGCAGGGTTTCCGCTTGCGCGCCCCCCGCCTGCAACGCGCCCAACAAGGCCGCCGCCGCTCGCCATCCAGACATCGCCTCTCCAAACCATTCTGCTGTCTGAACCATAGCAAAACGGGGAGCCATCGCTCCCCGTCTTCACATGCCGGCAATCAGATGCCGGCCACCATGATCCAGCCTATCAGCAGCGGCGCCAGCGCCATGCAGAAGCCGCGCATGCACTGCATCACCCGCGGCGAGCGGCCCGATGACAGCTCGGCCTTCACCACCGGCCAGGCTTTCCAACCGACGAACAAGGCCAGCAGCAATTCGCCGGCCGGCATCAGCAGCTTGGAGGTGACGAAGTCCAGCAGGTCGAAGAAATTCATGCCGCCCAGCTGGTAATCGCCCCACACGCCCAGCGACAGCGAGGCCGGGATGCCCAGCAGGAAGGTGCCGGCGGCCATCAGGATGGCGGCGGCGCGGCGCGACAGGCGCAGCTCGTCGATGGCGAAGCTGGTCACCACCTCCAGCAGCGAAACGGAAGATGTCAGCGCCGCCAGCAGCAGCAAGCAGAAGAACATCACCGCGAACAACTGCCCCAGCGGCAGGTGGGCGAACACCGCCGGCATGGTGATGAAGGTGAGGCCGGGGCCGGCGGACGGATCGAAGCCGAAAGCGAACACCGCCGGCAGCACCATCAGGCCGGCCAGGAAGCAGGTGGCTACGGTCAGCGCGATCACCCACAGCGCCGAGCTCACCAGCTTGGATTCGCGGCCGACGTAGGAGCCGTAGGTGATCATGATGCCCAGGCCCAACGACAGCGAGAAGAAGGCCAGGCCCAGCGCGTCCACCAGCATCGCCGCGCTTACCTTGGAGAAATCAGGCGCGACGAAGTAGCTGACGCCCTCCAGCGCGCCCGGCAGCGTCAGCCCGCGCGCGATCAGCACCAGCATCAGCACGAACAGCGCCGGCATCAGGAATTTCGACAGCGCCTCAATGCCCTTCTGCACACCGCCGACCACCACCCCCAGCGTCAGCAGCGCGAAACCGCCGTGATACAGCACCGGCTGCACCGGATCGCTGATGAAACCGGTGAAAATCGCGCCCAATGCCTTGGGATCGGAGGTCATGATGCTGCCCTGCAGCGACTTGACGATGTAGGCGACGGTCCAGCCCCCCACCACGCTGTAGAACGACAGAATGAGGAAGCACACCAGCACGCCCATATAGCCGATCACCGGCCAGAAGCCGCCCGCCAACTTGCGGAAAGCGCCGACGGCGCCGGCGCTGGTGGCGCGTCCCAACGCCATCTCAGACACCATCAGCGCCAAGCCCAGCGTCAGACAGATGCCGAGATAAATGAACAAAAACGCGCCGCCGCCATTGGTGGCGGCCACGTAGGGGAACTTCCAGATAGCGCCCAGCCCGATGGCCGAGCCGGCTGCCGCGAGAATGAAACCGAGGCGCGAGCCCCATTGAGATCTAGCCATGTCCTGTAAATCTTTGTCGTGTAATAGGTTTTATGTGTGCCGCCACGCGCGCTCGGGCACGCGCAATCGCCCCGCCGAAACGGAGCCGGTCTAACGTGCACGGGAAGCGCGCGATGCTGCGGCGTCGCCGAACGTCCGCGTCTGCCGATGCGGCAAACCGCGGAGTCGAGATGTCCGTCGCGCGCATTGCGGGCCGCTGGGGCGAGCCGCGCCGCCTGCGCGGCGGAACCGGGGGAGGAAGCCGTCTGTTGAACGGTTGCTACTGGCGCCCTGGGGTGGTGGAGCCTGCCAGTCCTCGCGATGCATCTTGAAGATGCGTTTCAGAATGTAACACGATTGCGAGCAGTCTCTAATTCATGCCAGTGTAAATAGTCGTTTACATGACATTCCGTATATATATCAATCCCGCCAGCGATCCGCCGACGGCAGCGCCAGACCGCTCGATTTCCGCGTTGTCACCCGCCTCCAACTGCGCCAATCCACTCGCTTAACACTTTATTCATCATTGCAAAACAAACACATCACTTTTATTGCAATTGAAACATGCGCCTTATTCATCATCACTAGAATGACTCTCGCATTAAAACAATGTCATTAAAACTACAAGGGTCATGAAATGAAGAAACTTGCTTTGGCCGCCTGCCTGCTGGGCGTTTCGTTCGCCGCGCTGGCGGACGCCAAATCCGATTGCCGCGCCGCCGCCGGCAGCTACCTGACCGGCACCGTGGTGAGCGGGCCGACTTTCGCCTCCGGCCAATCGCTCAAAGGCGTCGAGCTGTCGCACACCCACGTCCGCCTGCGCGCCGACCAGGACGGCCGCACCTACGACGTGGCGATGGACAATGTCTACGCCTACGGCTACGACTATGCCGGCGAAGACGTTCCCTCTCCGCTGAACACCATCCAGCAGGGCGACCGCCTGCAGCTGTGCGGCCAGCTGTACACCAGCGGCGTCGGCATCCACTGGGTGCACCCCAACTGCGGCGCGCAGCCGACCAGCCGGCAGCCCAACGGCTGGGTGAAGAAGATCTACAACGACGGCACGGTCAGCGACAACTACGAAGCGAACACCGAATACTGTCAACTGTGGCAATAAGCTGTCATCGCCATGAAAAAGCGCGCTCTCGGGCGCGCTTTTTCATGGTTCAGCCGCTTGCCAGACCGGGTTGGCCGACCGGTTCTCCCATGCGCGCAAAACGATGCGCCGCCGATTCCGCCCGACCCCGGCGAAAAGCCCGCCCAGCCTGGAACACAGATATCCAATTGAAAATTAAGCAATTAATCTTCATCAAACAACGTGAAAATGGCGAAAACTATGAATAAACTAAGTAGAAGAACGTAGTGTGCTGCGACGCCTCCCCCAGGTGCCCGAGCCGCGTCATTACCTTCGGCAGCCACGGGAGACGGAGAGATGGTTACATTGCAGGCATTCCAGCCATTGATAGACACGGTGCAAGGCAGCCTGCTGCTGGCCTCGCCCGAGGATGGCCGCATCTACTGCGCCAACCAGCTGGCCTGCATCCTGCTCGCCAGCCCCCACAGCGAGCTGCTCAAGTCATCGGTCTACGATTTCCTGCCCGACAAGACCGAGGCCTACAACATCTGCCGCGAACTGGCCGGCAACAACATGATCTACAACCGCGGCATGCAACTGAGCACCGGCGGCGGACGGCTGTTCGACGTCCAGCTGTCGGCGCGGCGCATCCTGCTGGATCAGGTGCCGCTGCTGGTGATCAGTTTTTCCGACCGCACCGAGGCCAAGGTACTGGGGCAGCTGCTGGATTTCGAGCGCCAGCTGGTGGAGCGCTCGCTCAGCATCGTCAAGACGCTGAAGGAGGAAGGCCGGCAGAGCGAAGACGAGGACAAGCTGACCGGCGTGGTGGGCATGCACAGACTGATGTCCAGCGCCCACGCCGAAACCAGCCGCGCCAAGCGTTACGGCGGCAATCTGTCCAGTCTGGCGCTGGAGCTGGTCAACATTCCCGAGATGGTGCCGCGCGAGGATGACGGCTCCGCCTACAGCCATCTGATCCGGCTGGCGGGCAGCCTGTGCCTGCAAAGCAGCCGCGACAGCGACCTGGTGGCGCGCCGCAGCGCCAACACCTTCGTCATCCTGCTGCCGCAGACGCCGATCGGCGGCGCCCATGAGATGGGGCGGCGCCTGATCAAGTCGCTGCGCCAGCTCACCTTCCTGTACCAGGGCGCCGAAAACCAGGCGGCCGCCTGCATCGGCATCAGCACGCTGCGGCCGGAGGAAACCAGCCCCGCGCCGATGCTGGAACGGCTCGAAGATGCGTTGGCCAAAGCCCGCGCGGGCGGCGCCAATTACATCATCGAACTGCCCTGATCCCGCAAGCCGAAATAGGCGCTTAATCTAGCGCTCGGAGCCTGGAGCCGCGCTCGCGGCATTTTCCGCTCGGCGGCTCAGGCCAGCCTGTCCAGCAGCTTCTGGTGGATGCCGCCGAAACCGCCGTTGCTCATCACCAGCACATGGTCGCCCGGCTTGGCCTCGGCGACGATGGCGTCGATCAGCGCGTCGAAATCGCCGAAGGTCTGCGCCTTGGCGCCCATGACTTGCAGCGCTTCGCCCGGATTCCAGCTCAGCCCCGCCGCCGAACAGAACACCCGGTCGGCCAATTCCAGCGAGCCCGGCAACGCGTCCTTCATCGTGCCCAGCTTCATGGTGTTGGAGCGCGGCTCCAGCACCGCCAGGATGCGCGCGCCGCCCACCTTGCGGCGCAGCCCCTCCAGCGTGGTGGCGATGGCGGTCGGATGGTGGGCGAAATCGTCATACACCGTGATGCCGTTCACCGTGCCCTTCACCTCCATCCGGCGCTTGACGTTGGCGAAGCGGGACAGCGCGGCTATGGCGTCTTTCACCGCCACGCCGGCGTGGCGGGCTGCGGCGATGGCGGCTATCGCGTTCAGGCGGTTGTGCTCGCCCATCAGCGCCCAGCTCACCGTGCCCTGCATCTCGCCGTTCAACAGCACGTCGAAGCCGCCGTCCTCATGCAGCGCGCCCAGCTGCCAGCCGGCCTCTACGCCGAAGCGCTCCACCGGTGTCCAGCTGCCGCGCGCCAGCACGCGGTCCAGATTGGCCTCGCGGCCGTTGCTGACGATGCGGCCGTTGCCCGGGATGGTGCGCACCAGGTGGTGGAACTGGGTTTCAATCGCCGCCAGGTCGGCGAAGATGTCGGCGTGGTCGAATTCCAGGTTGTTCAGGATCGCGGTGCGCGGGCGGTAATGGACGAATTTGGAGCGCTTGTCGAAGAAGGCGGTGTCGTACTCGTCGGCCTCGATCACGAAGAAGGGGCTGACGCTGTCCGGGTCCAGCGCCGGACGGCCCGGCAGCCGCGCCGACACGCCGAAGTTCTCCGGAATGCCGCCGATCAGGAAGCCCGGCGCCAGGCCGGCGTCCTCCAGTATCCACGCCAGCATCGAGCTGGTGGTGGTCTTGCCGTGGGTGCCGGCAACCGCCAAAACCCACTTGTCCTGCAGCACGTTCTCGGCCAGCCACTGCGGGCCGGAGATGTACGGCAGGCCGCGGTTGAGGATTTCCTCCATCAGCGGCTTGCCGCGCGTCACCACGTTGCCGATCACGTACACGTCCGGGTTCAGATCCGCCTGCTCCGCGCCGAAGCCTTGCACCAGCTCGATGCCCATCGCCTCCAGTTGGGTGCTCATCGGCGGATAGACGTTGGCGTCGCAGCCGGTCACCTTGTGGCCAGCCTGTTTGGCGATGGCGGCGATGCCGCCCATGAAGGTACCGCAGATACCCAGGATGTGGATGTGCATATCGTTCAACGCAGCTAAAAACAACGAAACCGCAAGGATACCGGAAAGCAGCCCGCCCCGACACCGCGAGCCGGCACCCTCCCGCCTCGACGCGCCGCAGGCGCCGTCCGCCCTTGCGCCAGGACAAGGCCGCGGCGGCGATACAGCCATTAAACTGTCATCATGAAAACCATCCACGCCGCCGAATGCTCGTAGAACTGACCCTGGTGCTGTCGCTGCTGCAGCAGATGTGCGTTTACCTGGTGATCGCCTATCTGCTGTCCAAGACGCCGCTGTTCATCCCGCTGACCCAGATCACGCTGCAACTGCCTCACAAGCTGGTCTGCTATCTGGTGTTTTCGATGTTTTGCATCATGGGCACCTATTTCGGTCTGCACATCCAGGACTCCATCGCCAATACCCGCGCCATCGGCGCGGTGCTGGGCGGCATGCTGGGCGGCCCTTGGGTGGGGTTGGCGGTGGGCTTCACCGGCGGCCTGCATCGCTATTCTCTGGGGGGGCTCACCGCCGGCGCCTGCATGGTGTCGACGATGATGGAGGGCCTGTTGGGCGGCCTGGTGCATCTGTATCTGGTGCGCCGCGGCCTGCGCGCGCGGTTGTTCGATCCTCTGGTCGTGGCGGCGGTGGCCTGCGTCGCCGAGATCGGACAGATGCTGATCCTTCTGGCGCTGGTGCGCCCTGCCGATGCGGCCGAGCGTCTGGTGGCCAGCATCGCGCTGCCGATGATGGCCGCCAACACGCTGGGCGCGGCGATGTTCATGCGCATCCTGCTGGACCGCCGAGTGCTGGCGGAAAAATACTCCACCGCCTTCTCCGGCAAGGCCCTGCAAATCGCCGCCCGAGCCGAAGGCGTGCTGCGACAAGGATTCGACCCGGAAAACAGCATGACGGTGGCCCGCATTCTGTACGAGGAACTGGGCGTCGGCGCGGTGGCCATCACCGATCGCGAGCGGCTGCTGGCCTTCATCGGCATAGGCTCCGACCACCACCTGCCCGGCACGGCCATCACCTCGCCGCATACCCATCGCGCGATCGAGCGCAACGAGGTGGTGTACGCCGACGGCAACGAGACCCCCTACCGCTGCTCGATCAGCGCCCAGTGCCGGCTGGCGTCCTCGCTGGTGATTCCGCTGCGCGGCGAGGACGAACGAGTGATCGGCACCATCAAGCTGTACGAGCCTCGCAACAAGCTGTTCTCCCGCATCAACCTGACGCTGGGCGAAGGCATCGCCCGCCTGCTGTCCGCCCAGATCCTGCAGGGCCAGTACGACAAACAAAAGCAGTTGCTGGCGCAGACCGAGATCAAACTGCTGCACGCCCAAGTTAACCCGCACTTCCTGTTCAACGCGCTGAACACGCTGTCGGCGGTGATACGGCGCAACCCGGAACATGCCCGCCGGCTGGTGCAGTACCTGTCCACCTTCTTCCGCAAGAACCTGAAACGCTCCGGCGAAGTGGCGACGCTGGAAGACGAGATCGAACACGTCAGCGCCTACCTGCGGATCGAGGAAGCGCGCTTCGCCGGGAGGCTGGACGTGGAGATCGCGCTGGACGAAGCTTCCCGTCAGGCGCTGCTGCCGGCGTTCTCGCTGCAGCCGATAGTAGAAAACGCGATCAAGCACGGCACCGCCCAGCTGCTGGAAACCGGCCGCATCCGCATCGGCGCGCGCTGCGCGGACGGTCGGCTTTTCGTGACGGTGGAAGACAACGCCGGCCTGTACGCTCCGGCCGGCCCCGGCGACGGATTGGGCATGGCGCTGGTGGACCGCCGCATCCGCGCCCGGCACGGACCGGATTACGGCCTGTCGGTGGAATGCCAACCGGAAGCCTACACCCGCGTCACGCTCAGCGTGCCCTGCCCCGCGCCCGGAGAGACGCCATGCTGAAAACCCTGCTGGTCGACGACGAGCCGCTAGCCCGTGACGAATTGCGCCAGCTGCTGGCGGGACACAGCGATTTCGACGTCGTCGGGGAGTGCGGCAACGCGATCGAGGCCATCGCCTTCATCCACCGCCAGCAACCAAACGTGGTGTTCCTAGATATCCAGATGCCGCGGATCAGCGGCCTGGAAATGCTGGCGATGCTGGACCCGGACAAGATGCCGCGCGTGGTCTTCGTCACCGCCTTCGACGATTTCGCGATCCAGGCCTTCGAGGAACACGCGTTCGACTACCTGCTCAAACCGGTGGACCCGCAACGCCTGGCCAAGACACTGGCCAGGCTGAGGCGGGAAACCGCGCCGCAGGCGCTGGACATATTGCGCTGCCTGCCCCCGCTGGAAGTGGTGCCCTGTCACGGCATCAACCGCATCATGCTGTTGCCGCTGGCCGAAGTGGAGTACGTGTCCTCGCGCGTCAGCGGCGTGTTCGTCCAGGCCGGCGACGGGCGCGAGCATTTCACCGAACTGACGCTGCGCACCTTCGAAGAGCGCAGCGCGCTGTTCCGCTGCCACCGCCAGCATCTGGTCAACCTGCGCGCGATCCATGAGATCCGCCTGGGCGAGAACGGCGTCGCCGACATCGTCACCCACGCCGGCCGCTCGCTGCCGGTCAGCCGGCGCTTCCTCAAGCCGCTGAAGGAGGCGCTGGGCATTCCCGGCTGACGCCATCCTCCCCCTGTGCTACACCCAAATCAGCAAGCGCCGCTTCACAACAAGGCGCAAGACGAAAAGGATGGATGCAAGGGGATGGCCATATACGCGCCGAAAACGCTTTGCCTGCCGCTGGCCCTATGCGCCGCCCAGGCCCTCGCCTGCAACGGCACCACCACGCCCGAGCCCTCGTCCCCGGTGGACGCGCCCGATCTGCACGGCATCGCGGTGTTTCTGCCCCAGGTACTGGAAAGCAACGAATCCGGCCCCTTCGCCGAACTGCTCAAGACCATCGCCCGCCATTATCCGGAAGGCAAGATCAGCTTCGAAATCAAGCCGGTCAAGCGTGTCTACCTGGATACCGATGCTCGCGGCGCCGATTTCCGCTTCCCCATCATGAAGGTTCGCGACAGCGCCGACGGCGCCACACCCTACCAGTTCTCCCACGAGATGATGGGCAAGGTCACCTTCGTGCTTTATTCCAACCAGGCCAAGCCGCTGCGCAAGATCGACATCCTGCGCACCGCCAATCTTGCCCGTTATGCGGTGGAGGCGCCGCCGGTGAATTGGGGCTTCCCCAGCAAAAGCGTGGTCAACCTGGAGCTGTCGCTGAAACAGTTGAACCTGGGCCGGGTGGACGCGGTGTTATGGGCGCAGGAGGAGGCCGACTACCTAGTGCGCAAGAACAAGCTCAGCCACATCCACCGCGAGCATTTCGACGATTTTCCCGATGTGCTGTTCATGTCCTGCAATCGCCGCGGCGACTTCGTCAACCAAGCGATCAGCCGCGCCATCAGGGCGGCTCGCGCCAGCGGCGAGCTGCAGAAGGCCTACGCCAGAGTGCACCTGCCCTATCAGGACTGGCAGCCGCAGAGCCGCTAATCCCCCCGAACCCGCTCTTTGCCCCACAACTTGCGCTGCCCGCGCCGGCTCGTTTTGGCCCAGAGACTCTTCGCGGCCGGCTCTTCCCGCTGCTCATGAGGTCGTGGCCGCTACCGCTCGCCCCCGCCACGCCGCCGCTCGCGACGCCAGGCTGCCGCTCGCCCACTTCCCGCGTCGACTTGCTCCTTTTGAGGCGTAAGGTGGAGCCACGATTTCACCGGAGCCTCCATCATGGATCACGCATTGAGTTTTGTGATCGGCACCCTGTGCATACTTGCGATCTGCTACCGCCTGTACGGGGTATTCTTCACGCGCAAGGTGCTGGGCGTCGACGATAGCGCCGTCACCCCTTCCCACGAACTGAAGGACGGCAAGGACTACGTGCCCACCAGCAAGTGGGTGGCCTTCGGCGGCCACTTCGCAGCCATCGCCGCCGCCGGCCCGTTGGTGGGTCCGGTGCTGGCCGCCCAGTACGGCTATCTGCCCAGCATGATCTGGCTGTTGATAGGCTGCGTCATCGGCGGCGCGGTGCACGACACCGTGGTGCTGTTCGCGTCGATGAAGCACCACGGCAAGTCCTTGTCCGAAGTGGCCAAGGCCGAGCTCGGCCCGCTGGCCGGCTGGTGCACCGGCCTGGCCATGCTGTTCATCATCACCATCACCATGGCCGGTCTGTCCATGGTGGTGGTGCACGCGCTGGAGCGCAACCCGTGGGGCGCCTTCGCCGTGTTCATGACCATTCCCATCGCCATCGGCGTCGGCCTGTGGGAGCGCGTGACCGGCAGCATGAAGAACGCCAGCTACGTCGGCATCGCCGCCATCATGGCCTGCGTGTTCGCCGGCCCTTACATCCAGCACACCGCGCTGGGCGAATGGCTGTCGCTGAAGGCGTCCACCGTGTCGCTGCTGCTGCCCATCTACGCCTTCTTCGCCACTGCGCTGCCGGTGTGGATGCTGCTGACCCCACGCGCCTGCCTGTCCAGCTTCATGAAGATAGGCGTGTTCGGCCTGCTGGTGGCCGGAGTGGTGTTCATCAACCCGCAGATCCAGTTCCCGGCGGTGACCCAATTCATCCATGGAGGCGGCCCGGTGCTGTCCGGCCCGGTATGGCCGTTCATCTCCATCACCATCGCCTGCGGCGCCATTTCCGGCTTCCACGCCTTCATCGGCTCCGGCACCACGCCCAAACAGATCGACAAGTGGAGCGACATCCTGCCGGTGGGCTTCGGCGCGATGCTGGCCGAATGCGTGGTAGGCGTGATGGCCTTGATCGCCGCCACCGCCTTGCACCCGGCCGATTACTTCGCCATCAACTCCGCGCCGGCCGTGTTCCAGACCCTGGGCATGGACGTGGTCAATCTGCCCAAGCTGTCGCAGGAGATCGGCCTGGACCTGTACGGCCGCACCGGCGGCGCGGTGACGCTGGCGGTGGGCATGGCGGACATCTTCACCCGCATCCCGTGGTTCAGCAATCTGGCGTCCTACTTCTTCCAGTTCATGGTGATGTTCGAAGCCGTGTTCATCCTCACCGCCATCGACTCCGGCACCCGCGTCGCCCGCTACCTGATCCAGGACTTCGTCGGCGACCTGTGGGCGCCGCTGAAGCGCACCGACTGGATGCCTGGCGCGATCGGCGCCTCCGTCGTCGCCTGCGCATTGTGGGGCTATCTGTTGAACTCCGGCGACATCAATTCGGTATGGGCGCTGTTCGGCGTGTCCAACCAGTTGATGGCCTCCATCGGCCTGATCATCGGCGCCACCATCATCCTGCGGCTGTCGCACAATCGCGGCTACATGCTGACCTGCCTGGTGCCTCTCGCCTACCTGTACGTGACCGTCAACTACGCCGGCTACTGGATGGTGAAGAACGTCTATCTGAACCCTGCCGCCAAAGGCTATAACGTGTTCAACGCCGGCATCTCCATCGTAATGCTGGCGCTGGGGCTGGTGATCCTGATCTCCGCCGTCCGCCGCTGGAAAGCATTGCTGGGCCGACCGGCGCCGCAAGCCGGTTTGAAGCCGGCAGCCGCCGAAGCCTGACCCCGATCCTCTCCGACAAAAAAGCCCATCGCATCCGCGATGGGCTTTTTTCTTGCGACAGAGACAGCATCAAAAGTGGAAGAACACCAACGTCAGCAGCAAGAAACACGGCAGCAGCACCGTGCCGGACCACAGCATATAGCCGAAGAAACCCGGCATCTTGACATGGCGGTGCTCGGCGATGGCCTTGACCATGAAGTTGGGCGCGTTGCCGATATAGGTCATCGCCCCCATGAATACCGCGCCCATCGAGATGGCAAGCAAGGTGCTGGCGAACGGGCCCATCAGCTCGGCGGCATCGCCTGACGCCAGGTTGAAGAACACCAGGTAGGTCGGCGCATTGTCCAGGAAGCTGGACAGGATGCCGGTCATCCAGAAATACATGCCGTCCAGCGGCTTGCCGTCCGGACCCGACACCGTCTGCACCAGACCGGCCAGCGCGCCGTGGTCGCCGGCGCGCAGGATGGCGATCACCGGCGCGATGGTGATGAAGATGCCGGCGAACAGCTTGCCCACCTCCAGGATGGGCAGCCAGTTGAACTCGTTGCCGGCGCGCACCTGCTTGGGCGTGATCCACAGCGAAACGAAAGCCAGCAGCAGCAGGGCCAGGTCGCGCAGCAGGTTCTGCAGCTCCAGATGGACGCCTGGCAGCTCGAAGGCGATGCCGGGTTTCCACAGGCCGGACATCAGCACCGCGCCCACCACGCCGCCCAGCAGCCAGAAGTTGCGCTTGCCGTGCAGCTTCAGCGGCTTGTCGTGGCTGGTGTCCACTGGCTTGAGCGTGCCCTCCTTCGCCTCCTTGGCGAACATGTGGCGGTCCAGGAAATAGAAGATGATCAGCAGCAACGCCGACAGCAGCAGCACCGGCATCAGCATGTGCTGGAAAGTCCAGCCGAAGGTCACGCCCTTGAGGAAGCCGAGGAACAGCGGCGGATCGCCCAGCGGCGTCAAACCGCCGCCGACATTGGCCACCAGGAAGATGAAGAACACCACCACATGCACATTGCGCTTGCGGCCCTCGTTGGCGCGCAGCAGCGGCCGGATCAGCAGCATCGCCGCGCCGGTGGTGCCCATGACCGACGCCAGCGCGGTGCCGATGGCCAGGATCAAGGTGTTCAGCCGGGGCGACGCGTGCAGCGAGCCCCAAACCAGGATGCCGCCCGACACCGTGTACAGCGCGAACAGCAGCACGATGAAGGGGATGTATTCGGTGAACAGCGCGTGCAGCACCAGCGCGCCGGTCTGGCCCAGCCCGAAGGCAGCGGCGAAAGGCAGCAGGAACAGCGCGGTCCAGAGCGCGGTGATCTTGCCGAAATGGTGGTGCCAGATGCCGGGAGCCAGCATCGGAAACAACGCGATGGACAGCAGGATGCCGGCGAAGGGCACGCCCCAGCCCAGGCTGAGCGTGGCGCCGTCCAGATCGGCGGCGCGGGCGAACGCGGGGAGCAGCAAGCCTCCCGCCAGTGCAATCAGTTTTTTATTCATCAGTCCTTCCCGAACGAGCAGATGCCCGTGATGCCAAAACGCAGCCGCGGCTGCCGGAACATTCCCGGTTGGTAGGGCCCGAGCAGGCCCTTTTATTGAAAAGCGGACCGGCTTCCGGGTGCCGGTCCGCCTGGGCGGCCCCTCCCGCCCGTGGCCGGCCGCATGAATGCGGCCGACGGATTCGGCGGCCTATCCGGGAAAGCCCGGACACGCCGCCGGCAGCGCTTAGCGGCTGCCTTTCTGGATGAACTCGATCTTGTAGCCATCCGGATCCTCGATGAAGGCGATCACGGTGGTGCCGTGCTTCATCGGGCCGGCTTCGCGCGTCACCTTGCCGCCCTTGGCGCGAGCCATGTCACAGGCGGCGTAAGCGTCTTCCACCTCGATGGCGATGTGGCCGTAGCCGCTGCCCAGATCGTAGGACTCGGTGTCCCAGTTGTGGGTCAGCTCCAGCACGGTGTGGGCGGCTTCGTCGCCGTAGCCGACGAAGGCCAGCGTGAAACGCCCATCCGGAAAGTCGTTGCGGCGCAACAGCTTCATGCCCAGCACTTCCTGGTAGAAAGCGATCGAGCGGTCGAGATTGCCGACGCGCAGCATGGTGTGAAGCATTCTCATGGCGTTTTCCTTTTAAAGATCAGTCTAAGACAAACAAGCCGCCGCCGTGCTGGCGCAGCCAGCGGCGGGCATCGCGCCAGCCCGGGCAGAGACGCTCGGTCTCGGCCCAGAACGCCGGCGAGTGATTCATGTGTTCGAGATGGGCCAGCTCGTGGGCGGTCACGTAGTCGACCACCGCCAGCGGCGCCTGCGCCAGCCGCCAGTTCAGGCGGATGCGGCCATCGGCGCTGCAGCTGCCCCAGCGGGTGCGCGCCGAAGACAGCTGCAGCCCGCTCGGTTTGCGGCGGCAATGCGCCGCCAAAAGGGAAAGGCGGCCGGGAAACAGCATCGCCGCCTCGCGTTTCAGGAATTTGGCCAGAACGGCTTTCAGCGCGGCGGCATCGCCGTCGGCGACGCCCGCCACCAGCAACTCGCCGCCCTCGCGTCGCGCCGCCTTGCGCGCGCCGCCTGTCAGCCTGATAGTCAACGGCTCGCCCAGCAGCGCCAGACTGCTCAGCTGCTCGCCGGCCTCCAGATGGCTGCGCTGGCGCAACACGTGGCCGACGATCCAGTCGTAGCGCTGCTGCAGCACTTGATGCAAACGCTGTTGACTGACACCCGGCGCGGCGATCAGTTCCACCACTCCGCCGCTGACCTTGATGCCTATGCTCTGACGCGACCGGCGCGTCAGCAGCACAGGCACCTCGCCGTCAGGCAGAGGCAGGCGGTGCCAGACGCTGGCGTTTTTCATCGGGATGGGCGAAGGGGCCGACGCCGCCGATTTCGCGCTGGCGGGCCTCTATCCAGGCTTCGGCCTCGGCCATCATTGCCTCGGGGCCGGTCTCTTCGCCAGGATGGATGGCGGGGCCGATCACCACGGTGATCTCGCCCGGATATTTCAGGAAGGCGTTGCGCGGCCAGAATTCGCCGGCGTTATGCGCCACCGGCACCATCGGCATGTCGAACTGCTTGGCCATGCGCGCGGCGCCCAGCTTGTACTTGCCGCCCACGCCCGGCTTGGTGCGGGTGCCTTCCGGGAACACAGTGATCCAGAAACCATGGCGCTTGCGCTCCAGGCCCTGATCCAGCAGGCGCTGATTGGCGCGGGCGCGGTCGGAGCGGTTGATGATGATGGGGTTCATCAGCACCAGGCCCCAGCCGAACAACGGAATCCAGGTCAGCTCGCGCTTGGCCACATACACCTGCCACGGAAAGATTTTCTGCAGCGCCAGCGTTTCCCAGCCGGACTGGTGCTTGGACGTGATCACCGACGGCACCGATGGAATGTTCTCCGCGCCGATCACCTTGTATTTCAGGCCGATCACATGCTCAAGCATCCACAGCAGGGTCATCGCCCAGGTCACGCCGAACACGTGGCGGCTGCGGCGCGGCAGCGGTGCGGCCAGCATCAGCAGCAGGAAAAACACCGGCGTGGCGATAATCAGCACCACCCAGTACAGCAAGTTGCGTATCCACAAACCAATCATGCTTTCAGTCTCTGCCTCAATGATGGTTGATCAGATGCTCGGCGGCATCGTACAGGTCGTTGAACACCAGCGTGGTCTCAGGCAGGCCGCCCTTGGCCAGCGTCTTGGCGCCCTTGCCGGTCTTCACCAGAATGGGCTGGCCGCCGACGGCGGCGATGGACTCCAGATCGCGCAGGCTGTCGCCTATCATCGGCAGCCCTTCCAGCTTGACGTTGAAGCGCTCGGCGATCTCCAGCACCATGCCGGGCAGCGGCTTGCGGCACTCGCAGCCGTGATCCGCGCTGTGCGGACAGAACACCACCGCGTCGATACGGCCGCCGGCTTGGCCGACCAGCCGGTGCATCTTCTCGTGCATCGCGTTCAGCGCATGCATGTCGAACAGGCCGCGGGCGATGCCGGACTGGTTGGTCGCCACCACCACGCGCCAGCCAGACTGGGTCAGGTTGGCGATCGCCTCCAGGCTGTGATCCAGCGGCACCCATTCGATGGTGTTCTTCACGAAATCGTCGCGATCCTCGTTGATCACGCCGTCGCGGTCCAGAATGACTAGCTTCACCCGATAATCCTTTCACGCAGCCATCTTGTCAAAACGGGAGGCCGGCCGCGTCGCCGCGGCCCCCTCCCATCCATTGCCTGCCCGCCGCTTATTCCGCCAGCAGCGAAATGTCGGCCACGCGGTTGAACAGCGCGGCCAGGCTGGCCAGCAGCGCGATGCGGTTGGCGCGCACCTTGGCGTCCTCGGCCATCACCATCACGCCATCGAAGAACGCGTCCACCGGCGCTTTCAGGCTGGCCAATTGCGACAGCGCCCCGGCGAAGTCGTGGGCGGCGAACTTGGCCTCCACCGCCGGCGCCAGCTCCTGCACCGCGGCGTACAAGGCCTGTTCGGCGGCTTCCTGCAGCAATGCGGCGTCCACCGCGCCGATTTCTCCCTCGGCCTTCTTCAGGATGTTGTTGACGCGCTTGTTGGCGGCGGCCAGCGCGGCGGCTTCCGGCAGCGACTTGAACGCGGCCACGGCGGCCAGCACCGCGCGCACTTCGTTCAGGCGGCTGGGCGAGAGCGCCAGCACGGCGTCGATCTCGTCACCCTTGTAATCGGCGGCCAGGAAGTTCTTCAGGCGGTCCATCATGAAGCCGAACACTTCCTCGGCGACGTTGGCGGACAGCTTGCCGGCCGGGAAGGCCTCGGCGACGACAGCCAGCAGGCGCTTCAGGTCCAGGTCGGCTTCCAGCGCCATCCGCACCACGCCCAGCGCGGCGCGGCGCAGCGCGAACGGGTCCTTGTCGCCAGTCGGGATCAGGCCGATGCCCCAGATGCCGACGATGGCTTCCAGCTTGTCGGCCAGCGCCGCGGCGGTGGCGATCTTGCCTTCCGGCAGCGTGTCGCCGGCGAAGCGCGGGTGGTAATGGCCCTCGATGGCGGCGGCCACTTCGGCATGCTCGCCGTCGTGCTGGGCGTAGTACATGCCCATGATGCCCTGCAATTCCGGGAATTCGCCGACCATGTCGCTGACCAGGTCGGCCTTGGCCAGGTAGGCGGCGCGGGCGGCCAGCGCGGCGTCGGCGCCCAGTTCATGGGCGATGGCGCCGGCGATGCTCTGCAAGCGCTCGACGCGCTCCAGCAGCGAGCCGATCTTGTTGTGGTAGACCACATTGGCCAGGCGCGGCAGGCGGCTGTCCAGGCGGTGCTTCTTGTCTTGCTCGAAGAAGAACTTGGCATCGGACAGGCGGGCGCGCAGCACGCGCTCGTTGCCGCCGATGACGAAGGACGGATCCTGCGGATCGACGTTGGACACCAGCAGGAAGCGGTTCATCAGCTTGCCGTTCTTGTCCAGCAGCGGGAAGTACTTCTGGTTCTGCTGCATGGTCAGGATCAGGCATTCCTGCGGCACTTGCAGGAACTCGGCCTCGAAGCCGGCCTCCAGCACCACCGGCCACTCCACCAGCGCGGTCACTTCGTCGAACAGCTCATCCGGCGCGGCGATGGTGGCGCCGAGCTTGGCTGCGGCCTCGGCCAGCTTGTGGCGGATCAGCTCGCGGCGCGCGTCGAAGCTGGCGATCACCTTGCCCTGCTCGTGCATCGCGCGGGCGTAGGCATCGGCGTTGGCGATGGCCACGTCGCCCTGCGACAGGAAACGGTGGCCGCGGGTGGCGCTGCCGCTCTTCAGGCCCAGCACCTCGCCGTCAATCACCTTGTCGCCGTGCAGCATGATCAGGCCGTGCACCGGACGGACGAACTGCACGTCGGAATCGCCCCAGCGCATCAGCTTGGGCACCGGCAGCTTCTTCAGCGCCAGCGACACCACATCGGCCAACTGCGCGGACAGCGCCTCGCCCGGCTTAGTGCTGGAATAGGCGTAGACATCCTGTTTGCCGTTGCTGACGATGGAGAGTTCGGACACGTCCACGCCGCAGGAGCGGGCGAAGCCGGCCAAGGCCGGCGTCGGCTGGCCGTCCTTCATGCCAGCGGCGGCGGCCGGCCCCTGGCGGGTGATGCGTTGTTCCGGCTGCACGGCGAGCACGCCGGACAGCTGCACCGCCAGGCGGCGCGGCGACGCGTACACCACCGCCTCGGCGTCGGCGGCGGCGAACTGCATCTTCTTCAGTTCTTCGGCGATGGTCTGGGCGAAACTGGCAGCCAGACGCGGCAGGGCCTTGGGCGGCAGCTCCTCGGTCAGGAGTTCGATCAACAGGGTCGCGTTCATTCTCTCAAGCTTCAATTATCGGGATGCGGATCCCGCCGCCTCGCAAATCACCTTCATCATGGCGTGGGCGACCGAATCCTCGTTCACCGGCTGCCACTTCCAGGCATAGCGCGGCACCGGGAACATGGTGGAAAACAGGTGCTTGTTGTTCTTGTCGAAATATTCGGAACCGACAAACACGTACTGGTACTGCTTGCAATCGGCGTAGCCGGTGGTGCGGCGGATATAGAAGTTCAGCCGGTACGACTTCTCGTAGCGTTGCTTGGCGAAGCGTTCCTGGTTGATGAAATGCACCAGCCCGTCCTTGCCCAGCCACAGCGAGTTGCCGTCTATCGCCAGCTGCATCTGAGCGCCGTCCTGGTACACCACCCAGTCGGCGGCCGGCTGCGCCCAGGCCGGCAAAGCGAACAACAGCCAGAATGCGGCTTTAACTCTCATATCCACCCCCTGTCAGGCGCGACGACGATTGCCGTCGCCCCTAACAGCATAGACTTCCCTCGGCTCAGTCCTTGCGGCACATCGGAAAGCCCAGCGCCTCGCGGGCATCGTAATACGCCTGCGCCACGCCGCGGGACAGATTGCGGATGCGGCCGATGTAGGCGGCGCGCTCGGTCACCGAGATGGAGCCGCGGGCATCCAGCAGATTGAAGGCGTGTCCCGCCTTCAGGATCATCTCGTAGGCCGGCAGCGGCAGGCTGGCGTCCAGCAGCGTCTTGGCTTCGGCTTCGTAGTCGTTGAACTGGCGGAACAGCAGCTCGACGTTGCTGTGCTCGAACGCGTACTTCGACTGCTCCACCTCGTTCTGGTAGAACACATTGCCGTAGGTGACCGGCTGGCCGTCCGGCAGGTGGGTCCAGATCAGGTCGTAAACGTTCTCCACGCCCTGCAGATACATCGCCAGGCGTTCCAGGCCATAGGTGATCTCGCCCAGCACCGGTTTGCAATCCAGGCCGCCCACTTGCTGGAAATAGGTGAACTGGGTCACTTCCATGCCGTTCAGCCACACTTCCCAGCCCAGACCCCAGGCGCCCAGCGTCGGGTTTTCCCAGTTGTCCTCGACGAAGCGGATGTCCTGCACCGTCGGGTCCAGGCCCAGTTCCCGCAGCGAGCCCAGGTACAGCTCCTGGATGTTGGACGGCGACGGCTTCAGCACCACCTGGAACTGGTGGTGCTGGAACAGGCGGTTCGGGTTCTCGCCGTAGCGGCCGTCCTTCGGGCGGCGGCTGGGCTGGACATAGGCAGCGTTCCAGGGTTCAGGCCCCAGCGCGCGCAGGAAGGTGGCGGTATGGGAGGTGCCCGCGCCCACTTCGGTGTCGTACGGTTGCAGCAGCGCGCAGCCCTGGCGGTTCCAGTAGTGCTGGAGCGTGAGGATGATTTCCTGGAAGGTAAGCATAAAGGTGGTGTTGGAAAATTGAAGAAACAGGGGTCGATTCTACCCCCTGCGGCCGCTCACGCAAAGCCGGACGCCCTCGCCGCCAATTGCTTCGCCAGCCTTCGCCCTTTTCCCAGGCAATCCGGCAGGGAGGCGCCGTCCAGCCAGTTGGCGCACAGATGCAGCCCCCTGCCGCTCCACGGCGCCGCCGCGCCGCGCAGCCTGCGCTGCAAGCCCGTGCCCTGCGGCAGCGCCTGCGGCCAACGGGCCAGGTATTGCGCCAGCGGCTTGCCGCGCATGCCGAACAGCCTCTCCAGCTCGGCGTTGAGCCCATCGAGCAATGCGGCGTCGCTGCTCTCCAGCGATTCCGGATGCCGGCGGCCGCCGATGAAACTGGTCACCAGCCGGGTGCCTGCCGGACAAACGTGAGGGTAGATATTGCTGACCGTCAGGTGGCCCAGCGTCAGCGCCCCCTCCCCGCTCGGATGCAGCGCGCCGTAGCCGGGCAGCGGCCGGTCCATCGCCTCGCCGTCCAGCAAGGTGGACACCACTGCCAGCGGCGCGTACGGGATGCGCCGGCAGATATCGGCCATCTCCGGCGCCAGCGGATGCAGCAGCTCGGCCGCGGCGTCGGCCGGCAAGGCCAGCACCACTCGCTCGGCCCGCGTCCACCCCTCGCGGGTGCGCAGCCGCCAGCCCTCGCC
>NZ_JAJOHV010000044.1 GCF_021129175.1 Chromobacterium piscinae
CCTCCGAAGCAGCCCCGACCGGTCCCCGGCGGGGCTGCGGCGTTTGTGGGCGGCCATTGGCGGGCTTCGCATCCGCTCGAGCGGCGCGTCGTTGACGCCCGTCGGCATCCCTCACACAATCAGCCATCCGTATCCAAGGACGCAGCAGATGGCCCCTCGCACAAGCAAGCCGGCGCGGCGAATAGACGCAGGCGGGCGCAGCCTGTTCATTCACAGCCTGCCTCGGCATTCCCTGCACGATCTCTACCATTACTGCATGACCATCAGTTGGCCGCATTTTTATTTGTTTATCGCCGCGTCCTTCATCGCATTGAATCTGCTGTTCGCCGGGCTCTATCAATTGCAGCCCGGTGGCATCGCCAACCAGTTTCCGCAAGGTTTTCTCGGCGCCTTCTTTTTCAGCGTTGAGACCCTCGCCACCGTCGGCTACGGCGACATGCATCCGCAGACGCTGTATACCCACTGGGTTTCAATGCTGGAGATCTTCATCGGCATGATGAGCATCGCGCTGATCACCGGCATGACGTTCGCGCGTTTTTCGCGGCCCAGGGCGCGCATCGTGTTTACCAATAACCCGGTGGTGCGGCCCCTGAACGGCGAGCCGGTGCTGATGCTGCGCGCGGCCAATGCCCGCAACAATGTGATCATCGACGCCAGCGCCCGGCTGCGGTTGCTGCAGCATGAGACCACGGCGGAAGGGACGACTTTTCGCAAGCTGTATGACCTGGACCTGGTGCGCGACCAGCATCCGATGTTTGTGTTGGGATGGACGCTGGTGCACAAGATAGACGAGCGCAGCCCTTTGCACCAGCGCGATGCGGCAGCGCTGGCGGCGACCCGCGCGCAATTGATCTTGTCGGTCAATGGCATCGACGAGACCACCATCCAGCCTATGGTGGCCCGGCACACTTTTTCGCATCAGGATATTCGCTGGAATCACGCCTTCGCCGACCTGATCTACACCGACGAGGATGAAAACGATCATGTCGACTACCAGCGCCTGCAGGAGGTGAAACCATTGCCGTCCCGCGAGGATGAAGCGGAGAGGCGAGGCCCCGAGCTGGGCGCGGACTAGCTGGGATTTGCCGGAAAGGTGATGATGAAGGCGGCTCCCCGTCCGGGCTCGCTCTCCAGGCGGATGCGTCCTTTCAGGATGGCCTGGACGATGTTATGGACCAGCGCTAGTCCCAGTCCCATGCCGCCTTGGCCCATCCGGGTGGTGAAGAAGGGGTCGAATACCTTGCTTTGAAGATCGTGGCCGATGCCCTTGCCGTCGTCGGCGTAGATCAGGGTGAGTTCGTCCTGATCGCGTCCGATGTCGATGCGGATGGCACCGCCGCCTTTTTCGTCGAAGCCATGGGCCAGGGTGTTGGCCACTAGATGGGAAACCAGTTGTTCCAGCGCGCTGGGGTAGTTTTCAATGACCAGGTCGGCGGGAATCCGCAGCTCAATCCGGATGTGGGGATGGTGCTCGGCCGGCAATAGCGTCTCCAGCAGATTGGCCATGACTTTGGCGGGGTGGAAACTGCGTTTGGGCTGGCCCAGCTGGTCGACCGCGATCTGCTTGAACCGGCCGATCAGGTCTCCGGCCTGTTCGCTATTGCGTTGCAGCAGCTCGCAGGTTTCGCCGGCTTTTTGCAAAAACTCCTGCAAGCCCTTGCGAGATAGGCGTTTTTCCGCGTCGTCGGCGGCGATGGCTCCGATGTCGGCGCGCATCTGAGACGAGCACAGCAGCACATTGCCTATCGGCGTGTTCAGCTCGTGGGCCATGCCGGCCACCATCCGCGCCAGCGCCGCCTGCTTTTCGGCGATGCTGATCTGCTGCATCGCCGCTTGCAGCTCGGCGCCGCGCGCCGCGACTCTTTCTTCCAGATGATTGTTAAGCAGTTGCAGCTCTGTTTCAGCCTGCTTGCGTGCGGTGATGTCGGAATAGGTGCCTATCATCCGCAAGGGGCGGCCGTGGATATCCAGGCTGACCACCATGCCGCGCGCCAATAGCCAGATCCATTCATCGCCTCTGCGGAAGCGATGTTCCGAGACGAAAGAGCCTTCCGGCCGCTGGAGATAGTCCGCCAACTCGGCCTGGACGGCGGGAAGCTCGTCGGGATGCATGCGGGTCTGCCACAACTGGAAGTCGGCGATTTCGGCCGGAAAGAGGCCTAGCAGCTGCTGGCAGCGGCTGGAGAGGAAGACGCCTCCCTCGGATAGGTCCCAGTCCCATACGCCGTCGCCGGCGCCTTCCAGCGCGAAGTGCCAGCGTTCCTCGCTCTCGCGCAATGCTTGCAGCGCCTTGCGCTCGCCGGCGCGCAGCCGTTCGAACTCCCGGCGGACCCGCTCGGCCTCGTCGGCGCGCAGCGCGGCGTCTTCTTCCGCGCGCGCCTTGTCGTTGTAGATTTGCCTGAGGTCGCGTTCCACCATTGCTCGGAACTGCGCCAGCAGCTGGCGGTAGGTGGCGTTGTAGGGGTTTTCCTCGCTGTCGAGCACGCAGATGGTGCCGAACACGTCCTGATTGGGCCAGACCAGCGGCAGACCCATATAGGAGATCATGCCCAGCTTGATGTCGGGGTTGTGGTCCCAGTCGCGGTCGGACAGGGCGTTGGGGACGATGAGCTCGCCGCGGCGAGCCATCACGGTTTCGCAGTAGAGGCCGGTGCCCAGGTCGGCCAGTTCGTCTTCTTCGTAGGGATTGCCGTCGCTGCGGCTGGACAGGAAGACCTTGATCCGCGGCGGCTGCACCCGCATGATCAGCGCCGCCGGGATGCGCATCAGCCTGGCCAGCAAGTCCAGCACTTCCTGCCATTTCTCGGCGTAGTCGTGGCCGACGGCGAGATTGGCGGTTTTCACGTCGACGGCGGCGCGCATCGGCCTCTCCACATTGACTCCAGTTCACCGCTTAATCATAGCCGAGAGCAGTAAAAAACCCCGCGGGAGCGGGGCTGTGGGAGGCGCTTACAACATCAGGTTCAGCATCCGGTCTATTCTCACCCGGCTTAGCCGGGTGAGCAGCTTCTTGATCTGTTCGGGATAGGCCCGCACGTCTTCGAGCTGGCGGTAATGCGAGAGCGGCGAGGCATGACGGAGGATGCTTTGCTGTTCGGCATCGCTCTGCCCGCGCAGGGTGCCTTGCGGATCGCGCAGCAGCAGCGCGTTTTCCAGGTCAAGGCGGAAAGCCCTCGGGTTCAGGTTGTTGCCGGTCAGCAGAATGTAGCGGTCGTCGCTCCAGATGCCTTTCAGGTGGTAGGTGTTATCGCCGTCCTTCCACAGGTGGATGCGCAGCTGTTCCCGGCTCAGGTATTGGCGCTGGCGCTTGGCGAAACGGCGCAGGTTCATTTCGTACAGATAGGGCAGCGCGCCTATCACGCGGAACGGCTGTTCCGGCGGGATGTAGAAGTCGTTGGCGGTCTTGTCGCCGACCACGATGTCGATTTCCACGCCGCGGCGCAGCGCTCGGTTGATTTCCAGCACCACCGCGCGCGGGAAATTGAAATAAGGCGTGCAGATGAACAAGCGGCGCTGGGCGCTGGCGATCACGTCCAGGATCGCACGGTTGAGCCGATTGCCCTTGCCGATGCCGACCACGGGGCTGACCGCCAGATCGTTGGGCGCGGCGATGCGGTCCATGGAGGGGCGGTACTGACTGTGGGCCAGCTTGTCGCGGAACTGGCGGATTTCCTTGCGTATGCTGCGGGTGGACGGCGTGGGCTTGTCCAGGCGGAACACGGCGGGGTCGTTGAAAAACTGCTCATTCATGAAGCCTGCCATCGCATCGGCCAACTCGGGACTGCGGAGCAAGTGGTAGCGGTCGAAGCGATATTTGTCCAGCTTGTGCAGGTAGACGTTGTTCAGGCTGGCGCCGCTGTAGAACACGGTGTCGTCGATGACGAAGCCCTTCAAGTGAAGCACGCCGAATAGTTCGCGCGTCTGCACCGGCACGCCGTAGATCGGGATGTCCAGATCGCGGCGCAACGCTTCTTCCCGATACCAGCTTGCATTGCAATGGGACTGATCTTCGCCGATGCGGCCGCGCTGCGCGCGGTGCCAGTCCACCATCACCCTCACGTCCAGCTGCGGGCAGCGCTGCTTGGCCTGATACAGCGCGTCCAGGATTTCCTGGCCGGCCTCTTCGTTTTCCAGGTAGAGCGCGCACAGGTAAACCCGCCGCGTCGCCGCCGCGATGGCCTCCAGCAGACGGAGGCGGAAATCGGCCGTCTGCAGCAGCGTGGTGAAGTCCTCGGGCCGCAGTGGCAGCCAGGTCAGGCGGGACAGTGTGGGTCGGTTCAGCAGGGTTGCCATGAATGCGCAGTGGAATGACGTTCAATCGGCGAATCGTAGCATCGTTTGGGCGGTTTGGGGGAGTGCCCGCCTGGCCATGGTGATATGGGTCAAGCGGCATTGAGGCGGGGACGGAGCCGGCGCGCGTGGCAAGGCGGCCTGAAATGTGCAAAAATTCGGTAACTAACGAATTGCAGGTTTTTTCCATGCTGGACCGGGACGGATACCGCCCAAACGTCGGAATCATCCTCACCAACGCCAAAAACGAGGTGTTCTGGGGCAAGCGCGTGCGCGAGCATTCCTGGCAGTTCCCGCAGGGCGGCATCAAGCCGGGCGAAAGCCCGGAAGCCGCGATGTACCGCGAACTGCTGGAAGAGGTGGGCTTGTTGCCTCAGCACGTGAAGATCTTGGGACGCACCCGAGATTGGCTGCGTTACGAGGTGCCGACGAATTGGGTACGCCGCGAATGGCGCGGCAGTTACAAGGGCCAGAAGCAGATCTGGTTCCTGCTCAGGCTGGTGGGGCGGGACAGCGACGTTTGCCTGCGCGCGACCAACCATCCGGAGTTCGATGGCTGGCGTTGGAACGACTACTGGGCGCCGGTGGACGCGGTGATCGAGTTCAAGCACGACGTTTACGAGCGCGCGCTGTCCGAACTGGCGCGCTTCCTGCGCGGCGTGGAGAGCCATCACGCCTACTTGGCGCGCACCTCCACCCAGAGCGAGCAGTGAGCGGCGAACGACGCTTTTTGCAGTACAGCGACGGCGGGCGATGCCCGCTGTCTTCATTTGTGCCGCCCGTAGCGGGCGGCGTCGACGTGACGCGCCGACAGGGCAAGACCACATGACTCAACAACAATACGACGAATCCTCGGTACGGGTGCTGAAGGGGCTGGAGCCGGTAAAAGAGCGGCCCGGCATGTACACCCGCACCACCGACCCCACCCACATCTGCCAAGAAGTGATAGACAACGCCGCCGACGAGGCGCTGGGCGGCTTTGCGCGCAAGATCGCTGTCACTGTGCATCAGGATGGCTCGCTCAGCGTCGAGGATGACGGCCGCGGCATCCCGGTGGGCCTGCATCCGCAGGAAGGCGTGGCGGTGGTGGAGCTGGTGTATACCCGGCTGCACGCCGGCGGCAAGTTCAACAAGAAGGACGGCGGCGCATACGCTTTCTCCGGCGGCCTGCACGGCGTCGGCGTATCGGTGACCAACGCGCTTTCCACCCGCCTGGAGGTGGAGGTGAAGCGCGAAGGCGGCGTGCACCGCCTGGTGTTCTCCGGCGGCGACGTGATCGAACCGCTGGCCCGCATCGGCGAGTGCGGCCCGCGCACCAGCGGCACCCGGGTGCGGGTGTGGCCGGACGGCAAGTATTTCGAAAGCCCGCGTTATTCGATGCAGGAGCTGGAGCGCCTGCTGCGCGCCAAGGCGGTGCTGCTCCCCGGCGTGGCGGTGACGCTGACGGTGGAGAAGCCGAGCGGCGACGAAGTGAAGGCATGGCAGTATCCGGAAGGCTTGAAGAGCTACCTGGCCGAACTGTGCGGCGACGACGAGCCTGTGGCGCCGCTGTTCGCCGGCGAAGCCTATATCGGCGACGACCATGAGCAGTTCGCCAAGGGCGAGGGCGCGCAGTGGGCGATGGCCTGGTTCGAGGACGGCGCCAGCGGCGAGAGCTACGTCAACCTGATCCCGACGCCGGTGGGCGGCACGCACGAGGCCGGCCTGCGCGCCGGCGTTTACGACGCGGTGAAGAGCTTCATCGACCACCACAACCTGCTGCCGCGCGGCGTCAAGCTGATGGCCGAGGACGTATGGAGCCGCGTGCGCTTCGTGCTGTCCGCCCGCGTGCTGGACCCGCAGTTCCAGGGCCAGACCAAGGACAAGCTGACCAGCCGCGACGCGCTGAAGCTGATTTCCGGCTTGGCGCGCGATCCGGTCGAGCTGTGGCTGAACCAGCACGTGGAAGCCGGCAAGAAGATCGCCGAGCTGGCGATCCGCCAGGCGCAGAGCCGCCTCAAGTCGGTCAAGAAGGTGGAGAAGAAGAAGGGTTCCGGCGTGGCGGTGCTGCCGGGCAAGCTGACCGACTGCGAGAGCGAGGACATCGAGCGCAACGAGCTGTTCCTGGTGGAGGGCGACTCCGCCGGCGGCTCGGCCAAGCTGGCGCGCGACAAGGAATACCAGGCCATCCTGCCGCTGCGCGGCAAGGTGCTGAACAGCTGGGAGACCGACCGCGACCAATTGTTCTCCAATGCCGAAATCCACGACATCTCGGTGGCTATCGGCGTGGACCCGCACGGCCCGAACGATTCGCCCGACCTGTCCGGCCAGCGCTACGGCAAGATCGCCATCTTGTCCGACGCCGACGTCGACGGCTCCCACATCCAGGTGCTGCTGCTGACGCTGTTCTTCCGCCATTTCCCGCGCCTGGTGGAAAACGGCAACATCTACATCGCCCAGCCGCCGCTGTTCCGGGTCGATGTGCCGGGACAGGGCAAGACCCGCCCGCCGCGCAAGCTGTACGCGCTGGACGAGGGCGAGATGACCGCCATTCTCGACCGTCTGCGCAGCGAGGGCGTGCGCGAGAGCGCGTGGAGCATCTCCCGCTTCAAGGGCCTGGGCGAGATGAACCCGGAGCAGTTGAAGGACACCACGATGAACCCGGATACCCGCCGCTTGGTCAAGGTGCAGGTGCGCCCCGGCATGCTGCAGCAGACGCTGGACATGTTCGTGATGCTGATGGGCAAGGGCGAGGCGTCCAGCCGCCGCGGTTGGATGGAGGCCAAGGGCAACGAGGTGGAAGCCGATATCTGAGCGCGGCAGATCCGCATGCCCTCAACCCCGCCCGCCTGAGAAGGCCGGCGGGGTTTTTCACGGCTAGTCGAAGCGAGCGAGCAACTCCGCCATCTTGGCGCGGCCCTCGGGCGAGACGCAGGCCGCTTTCAACCGCGCCAAGGCTGCCGGGTCCTTTGACAAGGGATGGCCGCGCGACACATAGACAGCCATCGGTTCGCGGCTGATCGCTAGCTCCGCCCAGCGGTCTGCGGGGGCGGAAATCTCGCGCAACACGCGGCCGCAGCCCGGACGCACGCACATCATCGCGTCCAGCCGGGCGATGCGCAGCATGCCCAGCCCCTGGCGCATGTCGCTGACCAGCACCGGCTCGGCGCCGTTTTGGGCGATGAAGGCGTCCAGCGTATGGGTGCCGCGCAAGATGCCGACCGGGCGAAGTTTCAGATCGGCGGCTCGCAGCTCGCGTGCCCCGAGGCGGTAGACCACGGACAGGCGGATGTCGGCGGGGCGGCACAGCTCGAGCCCGAAGGCGTCCCGCTCCGGCGACGCGGTGATCAGCGCCAGCGCGTCGCGGCCGGCTTTCATGTCCTCCACCAGCCGCGGCAGCGGCCGGGTGCCCTGCTTCAGCCGCAGGCCGCTTTGTTCGGCCAGCCAGCTCAGGAAGCGCGGCGTCAGGCCGTCGCCGCTGGCTGGATCGCCCCAGGGCTCTATCGCCTGGCTGTACGCCGGTATCGGCTCGGCATGGAGAAGGGGCAGGCATAGCAGCAGCGCCAGCCCGCTCCACAGTTTGGCTTTCATCGCGGCATCCTGTGCTTGGCGGCTGATGCAGTATAGGCTGGCCAGGATGCGGGCTTGGCCGCTACGATGAGGTTTCCGCCGCCGGGAGGCGGCTTGTTCTTTAGTGAAGAGGAGTTAAGATGTCCATCATCATTGACGCGCCCGCGCCTGCCGATTATTCCGACATGCTCCAGTTGTGGGAGCTCTCGGTGCGCGCCACCCATCATTTTCTCGGCGAGGATGATATCGCCGAAATCCGTCCCGAAGTGATGGCCACTTTCGAGGCGGCGGCATCCATCGGCCTGGCCCTTCGCGTGGCCAGAAACGACGAGGGCGGAGTCGCCGGTTTCGCCGGAACCATGGACGGCAAGCTGGAAATGCTGTTCATCGACCCCGCCAGCCGCGGCCGCGGGTTGGGGCGGGCCTTGCTGGAGCATGCGGTCGACGCGCTGTCGGCATGCAAGGTGGATGCCAACGAGGATAACCCCGAGGCGCTGGCTTTCTATCGGCGCATGGGTTTCGAGGTGCGGGGCCGCTCGGCGCGGGATGGCGCCGGCAGGCCGTTTCCGCTTTTGCATTTGGAGAAGCGGCCGCGTTGAACGGACCTAGCCTCGACAGCTGCGGGGATGCTGTCTCAGGCGAGCAGCGTTTGCAGATCTTCTCGAGCCGCCTTGATGTCGAAGTCGATGATCTGATACTCGGCGACGTCGTGCTGGAGGTATGAATCCTCCCCCAGTATCGCAAGCAGCGCCGCCTTGGGCATGGACCGAGCCAGGATGACGCCGCCCAAGCCGCTTTGCTTGGGGCCGGCGAATAGGATATTGCCCGAAGCCAGGTGGCGTTTTACCCATTCTCCGTGGCTTGGGATGTGCGCTTCCACTTCGGCGGGTTTGCGGATATAGCTGATGTTGAGTAGATACATGCGTTTTCTCCTTTGGGGTTGGCGATTTACCAGACTTTGAAAACCTGCCCGGTCTCCACGCCCTCTACACTGCGTTGATAGGCGCGGGCGACGCGAGCCGCCGGCACGGCCTCGAAACCCGGGAAGTAGCTTTGCAACGGCTCCCATGACTCCTGCAGCACGCTTGGGCAAACCGCGTTGATGCGCAGCCCGGCCGCCAGCTCCACCGCCGCGCCGCGGGCGAAGCCCTCTATCGCGGCGTTGACGGCGCAGGCGTTGCTGCCGTGGCGCAGCGGGATTTCATTGCCCATGCCGCTGGTCAAGGTGATGGAGCCGCCGGCATTGAGAAAATGCTGGCCTATCAGGGCCAGGTTCACCTGGCCCATCAATTTGCTGTCCAGGCCGATGCGGAATTGCTCGGGCGTCATCTCTGCCAGCGGCCCCAGGTGCAGCAGTCCGGCGGCGCTGACGATGGCGTCGACGTTGCCTGTGCGTTCGAACAGCGCCCGTATGCTGTCAGGCTGGCTCATGTCGACGCGCAGCTCTCCGCTGTCGCGGCCGGCGGCCAGAACTTGATGGCGGGACAGCGCTTGTCGCACCGCGCGTCCTATGGTTCCGTTCGCGCCGACTAGCAGTATTTTCATATGCGGTTTCTCCTCAGTCATGGCGCGGCCTACCACACGGTAAGCGTCTGGCCGTTGGCGATGCCTTCCACGCTGCGCACGTAGGCCAGCGCGGCGCGCGCGGCCGGCACCGCTTCGAAGCCCGGGAAGTAGGGCGCGTAGCCATCCCATGACTCCCGTAGCACATTGGGGCTGACCACATTGATGCGGCGGTTGCGGCCCAGCTCCAGCGCGGCGGCGGCGGCGAAGCCCTCCAGCGCGCGATTGACCGCAGTGGCGTTGGCGCCGTGGCGTATCGGCTGTGCGCTGACGATGCCGCTGGTCAGCGTGATCGAGCCGCCGTCGTTCAGATAGTGCTGGCCGGCCAGCGCCAAGTCGATCTGGCCCAGCAGCTTGTCGTTCAGGCCGATGCGGAAGTCGGCGGCGGTCATCTCCGCCAGCGGACCGAAGTGCAGGCTGCCGGTGGCGCTGACGATGGCGTCCAGTCGGCCGGCCTGCTCGAACATCCGCTGCACGCTGGCGGTGTCGGTGATGTCGACGCGCAGATCGCCGCTGCCGCGGCCGGCGGTGATTACCTGATGGTGGGACAAGGCCTGATGCACGGCGCGGCCCAACGTGCCGCTGGCGCCTACTAGCAGAATCTTCATGGGTGTTCTCCATTGCAGGTTGCGATGCCTGCAGTGTGCGCGGATTCCCTGGATTGATTAATCCGCTATGATGAACAGGATTGATAACCTGGAGTTTTTAATCGGTGGATCGCCTGCTCAGCATGGAATTATTCGTCGCGGTGGTGGACAAGGGCAGCTTCACGGCTGCCGCCGATGCCCACCGGTTGTCCCAGCCCATGGTCGGCAAGCATATCGCCGCGCTGGAGGCGCGGTTGGGCGGCAAGTTGCTGGTGCGCACCACCCGTCGCCAGCAGTTGACCGAGCTGGGACAGCATTACTACCAGCGCTGCCGCGCCATCCTGGCCGATCTGGCCGCTGCCGATGACGCCGCCGCCTTGCTCAGGGAGCAGCCGCGCGGCGTGCTGCGCGTCAATGCCTCGGTGACCTTCGGCACGTTGAGGCTGGCGCCCTTGCTGGCGGAGTTCATGGCGCGCTATCCGGAGATCGGCGTGGAGCTGGAGCTGAGCGATCAACTGGTGGATCTGGTGGCAGAAGGCTACGACGCGGTGTTCCGCATCGGCCATCTGGCCGATTCCGGCCTGGTGGCGCGCCGCCTTAAGCCGTACCGGATGATGATCGCCGCGTCGCCGGCGTATCTGGCGCGGCGCGGCAGGCCGGAGACGCCGGAGCAACTGGCGGAGCATGATTGCCTGGGCTTCAGCCGCTGGCGGCGCGACGACGGCTGGGACGCGCTGGCCCGGCTGCACGCCGCGCAAATCCCTTCCAGCCGCTTCCTGTGCAATCAGGGCCAGGCCTTGCGTCAGATGGCGCTGGCCGGCGCCGGCATCGTCTTGCAGGCGGAAACGCTGCTGGCCGACGATGTGGCGGCGGAGCGACTGGTGTCCTTGCTGGACGGCTACCTGCCGGAGGCCAAACCGATGCACCTGCTCTATCCGGCCGACCGCCAGCCCTTGCCCAAGCTGCGGGTTTTCGTCGATTTCATCATCGAGCGGCTGGGCGAGCTGTGAGGGCTGGTGACCGCCCCTGTCAGCATTTCTCGTTTGTATAGTCCTGCGGCGGCGAGTAGTGTCAAGGCATGCATAGCGATCTGATTCTTCCCAGCCGGCGCGAGCTGTTCGCCGGCTTCTTCTCCATCGGCGTCAGCGGTTTCGGCGGCGTGCTGCCGCAGGCGCACAGCATGCTGGTGCTGAAGCGGCGCTGGCTGTCAGAGGCCGACTTCGCCGAGCAGCTGGGCCTGTGCCAAGTGCTGCCCGGTCCCAATATCGTCAATATGGCGGTGTCGATAGGCGCGCGCTTCCATGGGCCGTCCGGCGCGCTGGCGGCGGTGTGCGGTCTGCTCTTGGCGCCGATGGTCATCGTGCTGCTGCTGGCTTCCGTCTACGGCCGCTACCGCCAGCTGCCGCTGGTGGAGCACGTGATGCATGGCCTGGCCGCGGCGGCGGCCGGCCTGCTGCTGGCGATGGCGCTGCGCCTGTTGTCCAGGCTGGAGCGGCGGCTGTGGAGTGCGCTGGTGGTGGCCGCCACCTTCGCCGCCATCGCGGTGTTCCGCCTGCCCCTGCTGTGGGTGTTGCTGGCCTCGGCGCCGCTGGCGCTGGCGCTGGCCTGGCTGAGCCGGGGGAGGATGGCGAAATGATTCTGCTGGTGCTGCTGTGGCATTTCTGTCTGATGTCGCTGCTGGCGGTGGGCGGCGCCAACGTGCTGCTGCCGGAGCTGCAGCGGCTGGTGGTGGCCGAGGGCTGGATGAGCGCCGGCCAGTTCGCCGAGCTGTTCGCCATCGCCCAGGCCGCGCCGGGCCCCAATGTGCTGGTGGTCAGCCTGGTGGGCTGGCATGTGGCCGGCGTCGCCGGCGCGTTGGTCAGCATGCTGGGCATGTGTTTGCCGTCGTCGCTGTTGAGCTTCTACGTTTCCCGCTGGTGGACGAACAACCAGGGCGGCGACCTGGCCGGGCTGCTGTCGCGCGCTCTGCTGCCGCTGACGGTGGGGCTGGTGGGCGCCAGCGCGTGCCTGTTGCTGCAGGCGGCCAACCGCGACTTGGGCGGCTGGATCTTGAGCGCCGCGGTGGCGCTGCTGGCGTGGAAGCGGAACTGGAACCCGGTGTGGCTGTTGTTGCTGGGCGGCGCGGCAGGAGGCTTGGGCTGGCTGTAAACCGTTGCCATAATGGCCTTAGCGCTTCTGTAAGGGCGAGACATGGCGAAATTGCTGCGGATAGGGATGCTGTGCCTGTGCTGTTTGTGCGCGCGGGCGGAAGGCGTGTCCATCACTTACGCGCTGGTGTCCGGCGACAGCGATCCGCATTGGCCGTATATCCAGGCCTTGCTGCAGCTGGCCTGCAGCGAGATGGGGCAGCGCTGCGCGCTGCTGGCCGCCCGCGACATGAACCAGGGCCGGGCGATGGAGCAGATGCAGCGTCCGGACAGCCGCGTGGATCTGTTCTGGGGCATGACCAGCCGCGAGCGCGAGCGCAAGCTGCTGACGGTGCGCATTCCGCTGGACAAGGGCCTGATAGGCTGGCGGGTGCCGCTGATCAACGCCGACCGGCCGCAACTGCTCAAGAGCGTCAAGACCTTGCCGCAGCTGGCGGCCTTCCGCGCCGGACAGGGACAAGACTGGCCGGATACCCAGATCCTGCAGCATGCCGGCTTGCCGGTGCTGACCAGCCCTGACTATCCCAATTTGTTCTCCATGCTGCGCCAGCATCGCTACGATTACTTCCCGCGCAGCGTGATCGAGGTGCGGCAGGAGCTGGATTCGCCCAACAGCAAGGGGCTGATGCTCGACCCGTATCTATTGCTGCACTACCCGACCGCCTTTTATTTCTTTGTTTCGCCGCAGCGGCCGGAATTGGCCCGCATGCTGCAGCAAGGGCTGGAGAAGGGCGTGCGCGACGGCAGCTTCGAACAACTGTTCAAGGCGTTCAACGGCGACCATCTGCGCGAGCTCAAGCTATCCGGCCGCGCCATCATCGAATTGCCCAATCCGCTGCTGCCGGAAGCCACGCCGCTGGCGCGGCGCGAGCTGTGGTTCCATCCCTGAGCGTTCTCCTGGCCGGCGTCACACCATGTCTTCGGGCCTGACCCAGGCATCGAACTGCTCGGCGCTCAGATGCCCCAGCGCCAGCGCCGCCTCGCGCAGCGTGGCGCCGTGATGGTGGGCGTGCTTGGCGATGGCGGCAGCCTTGTCGTAGCCGATGTGCGGATTCAGCGCGGTGACCAGCATCAGCGAGCGTTCCATCAGCTCGGCGATGCGCGCGCGGTTAGCCTCCATGCCGTCCACGCAGTGCTCGCGCAGGCTGTCCATGCCGTCGGCCAGCAGCCGCACGCTCTGCAGGAAATTGTGCGCGATCAGCGGCTTGAACACGTTCAGTTCGAAATTGCCGGAGGCCGCTCCGATGGCCAGCGCCGCGTCGTTGCCCAGCACCTGGCAGCACAGCATGGTCATCGCCTCGCACTGGGTGGGGTTGACCTTGCCGGGCATGATGGAGCTGCCCGGCTCGTTCTCCGGCAGCGTCAGCTCGCCCAGGCCGCTGCGCGGGCCGGAGCCCAGCCAGCGGATGTCGTTGGCGATCTTCATCAGCGCCGCGGCCAGCGTTTTCAGCGCGCCGTGGGCGAACACGAGCGGCTCGTGGCCGGCCAGCGCGGCGAACTTGTTGTCGGCGCTCTGGAACGGCAGGCCGGATTGCTCGGCCAACCGGGCCGCCACCGCGCCGCCGAAGCGCGGATCGGTGTTGAGGCCGGTGCCGACCGCTGTGCCGCCGACAGCCAGCTGGCATAGCATAGGTTGTGCCGCGCGCACCGCCTGCTCGGCCAGCGCCAGCTGCGCCGCCCAGCCGGATATTTCCTGGCCCAGCGTCAGCGGCGTGGCGTCCTGCAGATGGGTGCGGCCGATCTTGACGATGCCGGCGAAGACCTGGGCCTTGGCTTCCAGCGCGCGCCGCAGCTGGCCCAGCGACGGCAGCAGCCGCTCGGCCACTTGCGTCGCGGCGGCGACGTGCATCGCGGTGGGGAAGATGTCGTTGGATGACTGGCCGCGGTTGACGTCGTCGTTGGGGTGGACCAGCCGGTCCGGCCCGCGCCGGCCGCCCAGCAGCTCCGACGCGCGGTTGGCCAGCACCTCGTTCATATTCATATTGCTCTGGGTGCCGGAGCCGGTTTGCCACACCGACAGCGGAAATTCGCCGTCGTGGCGGCCGGCCAGCACCTCGTCGGCGGCGCCGACGATGGCGGCGGCCTTGGCGTCGTCGAGCTTGCCCAGCTCGCGGTTGGCCTCGGCGCAGGCGCGCTTGACCCGGGCCAGCGCCTGGATCAGCTCCGGCGGCATCTTTTCGCTGGAAATATGGAAATGCGCGAGCGAGCGTTGGGTCTGCGCGCCCCACAGCGCGTTTGCCGGAACGTCGATCGGACCGAAGCTGTCGGTTTCGCTGCGTACGGTTTTCGTCATGCCATCATCCTTTCCTGTTCGAACTTGCGCCGGCAAAACCGGTCCTAACCTATCCTGATGCAGGATGTCAGACCCAGGCGGCGGATGCGCTCTTATCCGCCCTTCGCGGCCCAGCCGGCCTCTTTGGCCGGCGCTCACCGGAGTTCACCATGTCCCTGCAAGCGCAAGACAGTCTGCGAGATTTCCAATTGGCGTCCGGCCACAGCGTCCGTTTCCATTCTCTGCCGGCGCTGGCCGAACTCGGCGTCGGCGACGTCGGCCGGCTGCCGGTGTCGCTGCGCATCGTGCTGGAGTCGCTGCTGCGCAATCTGGATGGCCAGCGTATAACCGAAGCGCATGTGCGGCAACTGGCCGGCTGGAAGCCCAGGGCCGAACGCAGCGAGGAAATCCCCTTCGTCGTCGCCCGCATCGTGCTGCAGGATTTCACCGGCGTGCCGCTGCTGTGCGATTTGGCTGCGATGCGGGGCGTCGCCGCCCGCTTCGGCAAGCCGCCGTCGGCGGTGGAGCCGCTGGTGCCGGTGGACCTGGTCGTCGACCACTCGGTGCAGGTCGACCATTTCCGCGAGGCGGGCGCGCTGGATCTGAACATGAAGCTGGAGTTCCAGCGCAACGCCGAGCGCTATCGCTTCATCAAATGGGGCATGCAGGCCTTCGACACCTTCAAGGTGGTGCCTCCCGGCATCGGCATCGTCCACCAGGTGAACCTGGAATACCTGGCGCGCGGGGTGCTGCGCGACGGCGACGTCTACCACCCGGACTCGCTGGTCGGCACCGACTCCCACACCACGATGATCAACGCGCTGGGCGTGGTCGGCTGGGGCGTCGGCGGCATCGAGGCCGAGGCCGGCATGCTGGGCCAGCCGGTGTATTTCCTGACGCCGGACGTGGTCGGCGTAAACCTGAAGGGCCGGCTCGCCGCCGGCGTCACCGCCACCGACCTAGTGCTGGCGGTCACCGAGCTGCTGCGCAAGGCCAATGTGGTGGGCAAGTTCGTCGAATTCTTCGGCGAGGGCGCGGCGTCGCTGACGTTGCCGGACCGGGCGACGCTGGCCAATATGGCGCCGGAGTACGGCGCGACCATGGGCTTCTTTCCGCCGGACGAGCGCGCCGCCGACTACCTGGCCGCCACCGGCCGCAGCGCCGAGGAAGTGGACGCCTTCCGCCGCTATTTCCAGGCGCAGCGGCTGTTCGGCATGCCGTCGGACGGCGACATCGATTACAGCGAGACCTTGGCGCTGGACCTGGCGTCCATCGTGCCCAGCGTCGCCGGCCCGCGCCGGCCGCAGGACCGCATCGCGCTGACGGAACTGAAGCCGCGCTTCGGCGAGTTGCTGCAGAAGCCGGCCTCCGCCGGCGGCTACGGCAAGACGCCGGGCGGCGCGGCCGCCGCAGGCCTGAAGCACGGTTCGGTGCTGATCGCGGCGATCACCTCCTGCACCAACACTTCCAATCCCGGCGTGATGCTGGCCGCGGGCCTGCTGGCGCAGAAGGCCGCGGCGCGCGGGCTGACGGTGGCGCCGCACATCAAGACCTCGCTGGCCCCGGGCTCAAGGGTGGTCACCGACTACCTGGCCAAGGCCGGCCTGTTGCCGGCGCTGGAGCGGCTGGGCTTCGGCGTGGTCGCCTACGGCTGCACCACCTGTATCGGCAACGCCGGTCCGCTGGCGCCGGCGATCGAGTCGGAAATCGCCGCCGGCGATCTGGTGTGCGCGTCGGTGCTGTCCGGCAACCGCAATTTCGAGGCGCGCATCCATCCGGCGATCAAGGCCAATTTCCTGATGAGCCCGCCGCTGGTGGTGGCCTTCGCCATCGCCGGCCGCGTCGACATCGACCTGGAGCGCGAGCCGCTGGGCGAGGGCGCGGACGGCCAGCCGGTGTTCCTGCGCGAGGTTTGGCCCAGCTTGGACGAAGTGGGCGCGGCACTGGCGCAGACCGCCGATCCCGAAACCTACCGCCGGCTGTACCGCGATCTGGCCGACGCCAATCCGCTGTGGGCCGGCATCGCGGCGGCCACGGGCGAAACCTATGGCTGGGAGCCGTCCAGCTATATTGCCGAGCCGCCGTTCTTCGCCGATTTCGCGATGGCCCCGGCCGCGCCCAAACCGGTGCGGGGCGCGCGGGCGCTGGCCATCTTCGGCGACTCGGTCACCACCGACCACATCAGTCCGGCGGGATCCATCAAGCCGTCGTCGCCGGCTGGTCTGTATCTGCAGGAGCGGGGCATCAAGCCGGTCGATTTCAACAGCTACGGCTCGCGCCGCGGCCATCACGAGGTGATGATGCGCGGCACCTTCGCCAATGTGCGCATCCGCAACCTGATGCTGCCGCCGGACGCCGACGGCCGGCCGGTGGAGGGGGGGCTGACGCTGCGCCAGCCGGGCGGCGAGCGCTTGTCGATCTACGACGCGGCGATGGCCTACCAGGCCGAGGACACGCCGACCGTGATCTTCGCCGGCGAGGAATACGGCACCGGCTCCAGCCGCGACTGGGCGGCCAAGGGCACGCGGCTGCTCGGCGTGCGCGCTGTGATCGCCAGGAGCTTCGAGCGGATACACCGCTCCAACCTGGTGGGCATGGGCGTGCTGCCCTTGCAGTTCCAGGGCGGAGACAGCGCCGCCGGTCTTACCGGCGGCGAGACTTTCGATCTGGAGGGGCTGGACGGAGAACTGAAGCCGCGGCAGCAGGCGACGTTGGTGATCCGCAGTCCGGGCGGCCAGGAGCGGCGGCTGACGCTGACGCTGCGCATCGACACGCCGGTGGAGGTCGACTACTACCGCCACGGCGGCATTCTGCCCTATGTGCTGAGGCAGATATTGGCGTGACCGCCTGCTGAAGACCGAGCAACGGCCGGGTTTCCGGCCGTTTTCATTTGTCCGCGCCGGCGGCAGGGTCGGCTGGGATATAATGCCCGCTGATTTCCATAGCCGCGTGATGCCATGACCCAGCTGAAAAACGATACCTTCCTGCGGGCCCTGCTGAAGGAGCCGGTCGAATACACTCCGATCTGGATGATGCGCCAGGCCGGCCGCTACCTGCCGGAATACCGCGCCACCCGCGCCCGCGCCGGCAGTTTCATGGGCCTGTGCACCAGCCCGGACTACGCCACTGAGGTGACGCTGCAGCCGCTGGACCGTTTTCCGCTGGACGCGGCCATTTTGTTTTCCGACATCCTGACCGTGCCGGATGCGATGGGTCTGGGCCTGTATTTCGCCGAGGGCGAGGGGCCGAAGTTCCAGCGCCCGCTGCGCGACGAGGCGGCGATCCGCGCGCTGGAGCCGGCCGACATGGGCAAGCTGCAGTATGTGTTCGACGCGGTCTCCAGCATCCGCAAGGCGCTGGACGGACGCGTGCCGCTGATCGGCTTCTCCGGCAGCCCGTTCACGCTTGCCTGCTATATGGTGGAGGGCGGCGGCTCCGACGACTTCCGCCACGTCAAAGCCATGCTGTACAGCCGCCCGGAACTGCTGCACCACATTCTGGAAGCGAACACCCAGTCGGTGATCGCCTATCTGAACGCCCAGATCGACGCCGGCGCGCAGGCGGTGCAGATTTTCGACACCTGGGGCGGCGCGCTCAGCCATGCCGCCTATCGCGAATTCTCCCTCGCCTACATGCAGCGCATCGTCGCCGGCCTCAAGCGCGAGGCTGATGGCCGCAAGGTGCCGGTGATCGTGTTCACCAAGGGCGGCGGCCAGTGGCTGGAAGACATCGCCGCCATCGGCGCTGATTGCGTGGGCCTGGACTGGACTACAGACATCGGCCAGGCGCGCGCGCGAGTCGGCGCCAAGGTGGCGCTGCAAGGCAACTTCGACCCCAACGCGCTGTTCGCCGAACCGGCGGCCATCGAGCGCGAAGTGGCGCGCATCCTGGCCAGCTACGGTCAGGGCAGCGGCCACGTGTTCAATCTGGGCCACGGCATCTCGCAGTTCGCCGATCCGGCCCACGCCGGCGTGCTGGTGGACGCGGTGCATCGGCTGTCGCGCGGCTATCACGGCGCGGCCTGACGCGCCGAAACGGGGCGGGCGGAAAACGCGCCGCCCCATGTCGGTGCGTTGTGACTGCCGCTTTGAGCGAAGCTGATTAAAAGATGCTGTTTTTTTAATGATTTATTAATTTTCCCGGGAGCGGCCGCATGGCCGAAGCCGGGGGTATTCAGCCGCTTGCCATCGTTCCTGTTGCATAAATTCGCTCGTTGACAATATTGGTGCCTGGCTACGGGAAGATGCGGGTTGACAGCGGCCGGGGCTGGTGTTCTTCGAGTTATGCACACTGCCTAGACCCTGAGTCAAACCTTGTCAAGCGCAGCGGTTAAAAAAAATTAATATTCGTAAGTTGTTGAAATAAAAGAGATTTTACGTTTGATTAATTTTTGTGCAATCTAGTGGAAACACTGATTTCACGGCTTTTTGCCCGATATCACCATGGTTGTTCACAAAGTTATCCACAAGATCTGTGCACAGCGGATGCAAAGCCTTGTCGCAGCAGGGTTTGCATCTGGCGAGGGGCAATCATGAACGGGCCGGTCCGGATTCAGGTCGCGGTGGATGTGCCGTTGGCGGGAACGTTCAGCTACCTGACTGAATCGCCTGTCATGCCAGGCTCCCGAGTCAGCGTTTCCTTCGGCAATCGCCGGGTGTGTGGCGTGGTGGTCACGCCGATACCGGGGGAGGGTGTGCCCGAGCTCGACGCCGCCAGATTGCGGAGCATCGATGGCGTCTTGGATGGACTGCCGCCGCTGCCGGAAGAATTTCTCGCGCTGGCGCGCTTCGCGTCCGATTACTACCACCACCCGCTGGGCCAGACGCTGTTCACCGCGCTGCCCACCGGGCTGCGCGAGCCCCGCGATGTCATCAGGCCTGACCGCAGGCCGTTCGTCCTGACCGACGCCGGCCTGAGCGAGGCGCCGCCGGCGCGGCAGCGCGCGCGGCTGGCCTTGTGGCAGGCGCTGCAGGAC
>NZ_JAJOHV010000045.1 GCF_021129175.1 Chromobacterium piscinae
GGCGCGGACTCTCCAGCGCCGGGCGCGCCGCGGCGGACGCGCGCGTGCTGGCCGGCGCGACAACCGCGCCGTCCTTGCTCCAACGCTTATCGCCGCTGGTCTGGTTAATGCCGCTGAACGTGGTGGACATGGCTTAGATCACGTCGAACAGCGTCAGCTGGCTGACCTTGCCATAAGCTTTCTGGCTGGTCTGCAGCGCCATCGACAGATTGTTCATGGCGATATAGGCGGTACCGTAGTCCAGACTGCCGAGCTCGATGATGCTGTCCTGGTTCGCCAAGCTCAGGCTGTCATGATTGCCATCCAGCGTCTTCAGCACGTTCTGCGCCCCGCCCAGTTCGGAAATGGTGCCCCCAACCCGGTCTAGCGCGGTGTCCACGCCATTCATCACTTCGCGGACGGTGGAACCCACCGCTGGGTCCTTGCTGTCCAGGGTTGGGCTTTGCAGCGTGGCGATCACTTTGTCTAGCTGGTTGAGCAAGGGGGCCATGGCCTCCAGCGTAACGTTGGACGCCTGGGTCACCCCCTCGCCCACGGTCACCAGTTGGCGGTCGCCGTTGCCGTTGTAGCGGTAGCGGCTGCCGGCCGGCTGGGCATCGTCGGCGACGATGGGCGCGTTGTTGACCGCGCTGCCCGAGAACAGGTAGCGGCCTTCGCTGTCCTTGGTGTTGGCCGCGTACAGGATGCTGTCGCGCAGACTGATCAGCGGCGAGGCCATCGCCTTCAGATCATCGGTCGCCGGCTGGTTGGCCGCGGCCACCAGCAGGTCGCGCGCGTCGCGCAGGCTGGTGCTGATGCCGCTGAGCAGCGTTTCGTTCTTGGTCAGCTGCGATTTGAGCGCGCCGATATTGTCGCGATACTGCTTCAGCGACGCCTCCTCGCGCTGCAGGCGCAGCAGGCGCACGCTGGCGATAGGATTCTCCGACGGCGCGAGCATGCTCTGGCCGCTGGACATCTTCTGCAAAAGCTCGGACATGCCGGCGCTGCTGTTTTGCATGGCCAACAGCACGACGGATTGGTACTGGTTGCTGGAAATACGCATGCTAAGTCCTTACAGGATGGCCAGGGTGCTTTCGAACAGTTGGTTGGCCACCGCGATCACTTTCATATTGGCCTGGTACATCTTCTGGAATTCGATCAGGCTGACCGCCTCCTCGTCGCGTTGGACGCCGGAGGTGGCGTGCCAGTTCTTTTCCGCCTCGGCGCGGATGACGTTTGCCGTGGCCAGCCCGGCCTTGTTCGCCTGGCTGGAGATCGCGAGGTGGCCGATCATCTGCGAATAGGCGTCGCCCAGCGTCACATTGCCGACGCCGGCCAGCGGGAAGGCCTGCTGCTTGACCTTCAGCACCTCGAGCAGATTGTCGTTATTGCCCGGCTTGGCCGGATCGGCGGAGAAACCGAGTTCGGCGGCAAGGATGCCGGTGCTTTGCAGCAGGCCGTGGGCGGCGCCGGCGTCGTAGCGGAACAGCGGCTTGCCTGGCTGGCCGTTCATATCGTAGCCCTTGGCCAGTTGGTCGTTGACGCGGGTGGCCAGTTCGCCGGCCAGCGTGCGCACCTGGGTCTGAACCGGCCGCAGGTTTTCCGTTTCAAAGCGGTTGAGTCCGCCCAACTGGCCGCCCAGATCGCCGCCCGGCATCGCGTACTTCTCGGTGCCGAAGGCCAGCTTCAGTTGCTGGCTGCCATCCGGCTGGGCTTCGCTGGACAGCGTCGCGGCGCTGTCGGCGGCCACCAGCGGCAAGCCGTTCTTCAGCGAAATGGCCTTGCTGCCATCCGGCTGCGCCATCACTCTCACCTCGATCAGCGAGGACAGCGCGTCGATCTGGCGGTCGCGTTCGTCCTCCAGACCGGAGGTATTGATGCCCTGGGCCTTGGCCGACATCAGTTTCTCATTCAGTTGCGCCAGGTTGGCAGTGGCGCTGTTGATCTGCGTTAGCGTGGCGTTGCGTTGCTCGGCGATGGCCGCCAGCTGCGAGGTAAGCACGCCGTCCAGATTGTTGAAGCGCTGCGCCAGCGCGCCAGCGGAACGGACCACCTGGTCGCGCATGGTGTTGGAATCCAGACTGGCCGCGTTCAGCGCCGCGAAGAACTGGTCGAAACCCTCAGACAAGCTGCTGCCCTTGCTGCCCATCACATTTTCCAGCTGCGCGAAGTAAGGCTGGGCCGCTGCCAGCGAACCTAGATTGGAGCCGGCTTGCCATTGCAACAAGTTCTTGTAGTCGTCGCTGAAGCGGCGGACGTTGCTGACGTTGACGCCGTAGCCGGCGCTCAGCGGATCGCCGGCGCCCGGGGCCTGGGTGGCCAGCACCACGCCCTGGCGCGAATAGCCTGGTGTCTGCTGGTTGGCGATGTTCTGGCTGGCCGTGTTCAGCGCGACCTGCGCCGCCTGGGCGCCGGACAGCGCGTTATTGATCATGCGCATGGTTGGCTGTCATCACTTGGTGAGTGGGAACATGGGCGGGGCGAAGGCCGCCAGCCCTTGGCCGGCATCCCGGCCCTGCTTCAGACTGGCGACGGCGGCGTCCACATCCTTAACGGGAATATTCCCATCCTCCGGCAGCAGCTGCGCCAGGATGACCTTGGCGATGCCGAACGTGCGCTGGCTGGCCAACTGATCGGCCAAGGCCCCGTCAGCGATGTCCAGCATGTCGGCGTTCATGGAGTTGGCGAAGACGCTGTCTTCGCCCGCCACTTCGCGCGTGGTCTTGCGCATCTGCTTGAACATCTCGCGGACGAACTGGGCCTCGAACATCTCCGCCGCCTTTTCCGCCTTCTTGCGGTATTCCGGACTGGCGGCCGCCACCGGCGCGTCGCCGCCGGCCCCGGCGGACGGGTTCTGCAAATCGTTGTTCAGCATCAGATCACCACCAGTTCGCCGTCTATCGCGCCGGCCTGGTCCAGCGCCTGCAGGATGGCCATCACGTCGTCCGGCGTGGCGCCGGTGCGGTTGACCGTGTCGATGATGGCGCGCAGGCTGGCGCCGGCCGGCCACTTGAACATCCGTCCCTGGCCCTGCTCCACCTGCACCCGAGAGTCGGGCACCACCTGGGTGGTGCCGTTGCTGAACGGGCCGGGCTGGCTCACCTGGGACGACTCGGAAATCACCACCCGCAGACTGCCGTGCGACACCGCCGCCGGGCGCACGGTGACGCCCTCGCTGATCACCACGGTGCCGGTGCGGGAATTGAACACCACGCGCGGGATTTCCGCGCCGACGTCCACGTTCAGCCTCTCTAGCCGCGCGACGAAGGCCACGCGCTCGGTCGGGTCGCCCGGCGCCCTCACCTCGATGGTGGTGGCGTTGCGGGTAGTGGCGATCTTGCCGTAGCTGCGGTTGATCGTCCGCACCACGTTGGTGGCAGTCTCGAAACTGGGGCGGCGCAGACTCAGGCGTATGCTGTCGCCCTGCTCAAAATCGCTGGGAATCTCGCGCTCGATCGACGCACCGTTCGGAATGCGTCCGGCAGTGGGCGTGTTGACGGTGACGCTGGAGCCGCTCTTGCCCTGTGCCGACAGGCCGCCTATCACCACGCTGCCCTGGGCCAGCGCGTACACTTCGCCGTTGGCCGCCTTCAACTGAGTTAGCAGCAGCGTGCCGCCGCGCAGGCTCTTGGCGTCGCCCAGCGACGACACGGTCACGTCTATGGTCTGGCCGCGGTTGTAGCCGGGCGGCAGGCTGGCGCTGACCATCACCGCGGCCACGTTCTTGACGCGGGTGTCGGTCTTCTCCGGCATCTTCAGGCCGAACTGCTTGAGCATGTTGGCGACCGACTGGCCCGAGAACTTCACCTGCGAGTTGTCGCCGGTGCCGTCCAGGCCCACGACGATGCCGTAGCCTATCAGTTGGTTGTCGCGTATGCCTTCCACATTGACCAGCTGCCGCAGCGGACGGGCCGCGGCCGGCAACGACAACGCCGCCAGCAAGGCGGCGGCGATCAGGCGTCGAATCTGTCTCGATATCATGGAAAACCTTAGAACGGCATCAACGGGCTGGCGAAGAAGCGCATCAGCCAGCCAGGACTGTTGGCGTCGGCCAGCGCGCCGCTGCCGGAATAGCCGATGCGGGCGTTGGCGATGCGCAGCGAGGAGACGCGGTTGTCGGTGTCGATGTCTTCCACCCGCACATAGCCGGCCAGGCGCAGCATTTCCTCGCCCTGGTTCAGCGCCAGCTGCTTCTCGCCCTTGACCTGCAACAGGCCGTTGGGCAGCACCTTGTGCACCACCACGGTCAGCGAGCCGGCCAGCGCGTTTTGCTGGGTGGAGCTGGATGAGCCGTTGAAGTCGCGGTTGGCGTCGATGCCGACCTGGGCATTGAAGGTGGTGTTGCCGATCAGCGAGGGGCCGATCTTGGCGCCGGACTTCTTGCCGAAGCTGGTGCCGGCCTGCTTGCTGGCCTGGGTGGTTTCTTCCAGCACCACGGTCAGCACGTCGCCGGGGCGGAAGGCGCGGTTGTCCGAGGTCAGCGACAGCGAGCCGCCGGACGTGAACACGCCGCCGCCGATCGGCCGCGAAGTCTGCTGTCGCATCAGTTCCGGCAGCGGGTCCGGCTCCGGCGGCGGCGGCTGAAACTGGGCGCAGGCCGCCAGCAGCAAGGCGGCCAGCGGCGCGAGGCGGGTAAGCGTCATCGTACCGACTGGCCCAGCTGCTGCAGCATATTGTCGGCCGCAGACAGCACCTTGGTGTTCATCTCGTAGGTCCGCTGCGCGGCGATCATATCCACCATTTCTTCCACCACCTGCACATTGGAGCCTTCCAGGCTGCCTTGCTTGAGCTTGCCCAGCGCGCCGCTGCCCGGATCGCCGGCATTGGCGTCGCCGCTGGCGTCGGTCTTCTGGAACAGGTTGTCGCCCAGCGCCAGCAGGCCGGCCGGATTGATGAAGCCGGCCAGCTGGATGCGGTCCACCGCCTCAGGCGTAGTGCTGGTGCCGCGGGTCACCGACACTTCGCCGGTTTCGCTGATGGAAATCTTGGAGGCGTCGACCGGGATGCGGATCTCGGGCTCCAGCGGCAGACCCTGGGCGGTCTCCAGCACGCCGTCCTTGCTCAGGCTCAGCTGCCCTGCCCGGGTGTAGCCGGTCTCGCCGTTGGCCATCTTCACCTGCAGGAAGCCCTGGCCGATGATGGCCACGTCCAGGCTCTGGCTGGTGGTGGTGATGTTGCCCTCGGTGAACACCTTCTGGCTGCCCACCAGCCGGGTGCCGTTGCCCATCTGCACGCCGGACGGCGAGGTATTATTGTCATCCACCTTGCTGCCCGGCTGCTTCTCGACCTGGTAGAACAGGTCTTCGAATATCATGCGGTCGCGCTTGAAGCCGGTGGTGTTGACGTTGGCCAGGTTGTTGGCGATGGCGGTCAGGCGCGCGTCTTGCGCCTGGATGCCGGTTTTGCTGATCCAAAGTGCCGGATTCATCGTATCTCCCAATCAGTCGGGCGTTCAGCCGCGCACCAGGCGGTTGCCCGCTTCGTTCATGTCGCTGGCGGCGTTGAACAGCTTCATCTGCATCTCGAAATTGCGGTTGAGCGTCATGGTGGACACCATTTCCTCCACCGCGGACACGTTGCTGCGCTCCAGGTGGCCGCTTTGCACACGCACGCTGTCATCCACCGGCAGCGGACCGCCCTGGCGCGCGGCGATCAAGCCGTCAGGGCGCTTGCCCACTTCGCGCGCCTCCGGCTTGACCAGCTTGAGCTTGTCTACCGGCTGCATCGCGGTGTCATCCGGGTTCAGCACGGAAATCGTGCCGTCGGCGGCCACGCTGGCCTTGAGGAAGCCTTCGGGCAGGCGGATCTGGCCGCCGTCGCCCAGCACCGGGTGGCCGTTGACGCTCAGCCCGCCGTCGGCGCCCACCGTCATGCTGCCGGCGCGGGTGTAGGCTTCGCTGCCGTCCGGCGCGGCGACGGCGAAAAAGCCGTCGCCCTGCAAGGCGATGTCCAGATCGCGGCCGGTCTCCACCACGGTGCCGTTGCGGTCGGACAGCGCGGTCGGCGCGTTCAGGCTCAGCAGGCGGGCGTCGTAGCCGTAGCCCGGCACCTCCTGGCTCACGGCGGTGTCGATGTCGGCGCGGAAGCCGCCGGTTTCGGCGTTGGCCAAGTTGTTGGCGTGGATTTGCTGCGCGCGCAGCATCCGGCCTGCGCCGCTCATCGCGGTGTAGATCAGCTTGTCCATAGCCTTACACCGCCTGCATCAGCGCCTGCATCACCTGGTTCTCGGTGGAGATCACCTTGGTGTTGGCCTGATAGTTGCGCTGCGCGGTCATCAGCGACACCAGTTCGGAGGTGACGTCGACATTGGATTGTTCCAGCGAGCTGGTGACCAGCTTGCCGGCCATATTGCTGCCCGCCGGCGACAGCAGCGCCGGACCGGAGGCGGTCGATTCCTGCCAACTGGTCTGGGAAGCCGCGGTCAGCGCGCCCTGATTGGCGAAATTGGCGATGGCCAGACGCGCGACCACCTGCTTCTGGTCATTGCTGTAGCTGACGATGACTTCGCCGTTCTCACCCAGGCTGACGCCGGTGCGCGCGCCAGGCGGATAGCCGTTGGCAATGCTGCGGGTGGTGCTGCCTTCGCCGGCATACTGGGTGGTCCCGCTATAGTCCAGCGACACTTTCAGCGCGCTGGCGCCGGCCGGGGAGCCCAGGTCCAGGTCCACCGGGGTGACAGGCTGCGTCATCTTGCCGTTGGTGTCGAACTTGAGGTCGGTGGTAGTGGCCAGCATCTTGTCGCCCAGCTGGTAGTGGACGGTGATGGTGCTGTCGGCGCTCTTGCAGAAATACTGGGTCAGATTGTGCTTGTTGCCCAGCGAGTCGTACACCGGGGAAACCGTGGAGTGGTTGAAGCTCTGCGACACACCCTTGTCGAACGGCACAGTCTGCACCGGCCAGCCGGCTGACATGTTGCCGGTGTATTTCAGCTGGTCGCTCGGCTTGGCCGCGATGTTGCCGGTAGGTATCTGGATGTCGCCCAACGCGCCCAGCGCGCCGCCTTCCGACTGGGCGTAGCCCTGCACGCGACCACCGTAGTTGTCGATCAGATAGCCTTCTTTGTCAGTATCGAAAATGCCCACCCGGCTATAGGTCACCGCGCCGGCTGTGCTGCGCGACACATAAAAGCCGCGGCCGTCGATGGCGGCGTCCAGCGCGCGGCCGGTATTGACCAGGCCGCCGTTGCGGCCGATGTTCTGGCTGTTGGGATTGGCGTTGACGCCCATCGCCTGGCTGCCGGCGTAGGCGGAGGCGAAAGTCACCCGGCCGGACTTGAAGCCGTAGGTGCCGGAGTTGGCGATATTGTCGCTGACGCTGCCCAGCTGGTTGTTGACGGCGTTGATGCCGGAAAGGGCGATCTCGAAGCTCATGGTTATCTCCGGGGGTGACTTTAAGCGGAAAGCAAGGCGGATACGGAAGAAGCGGGGAAGTCGCCGATGCCGGCCAGGCTCAGCACCGGCTCGCCGCCATTGACCGGCAGCCGTACGCCGCCAACCTCGGCCTTGAGCTCGAACAGCCCCTTGCTGCCGGATGCGGTGGACAGCTCCAGTTGGTAGTTGCCGGCGGCGAGGTGGTAGTCGGCCAGCTTGATCTTGAAATCCGAGGCGCCCGCGGCGCGCTTGCCCAGCTCGATGCGGGTGCGCTGGCCAGCGGCGTCGGTCAGGATCAGCGTCGCGCCCTCCTCCTGGCCCGCCAGCGTCAGGCGGCCGTTCAGCTCGCCCTGGCCGTCGCTGCGGATACGGTCGGTCTGCACCAGCACCGGCTTGCCCACCTGCGCGCCCAGCGCCACGCCCTGCAGCTCGCGCAGCATCGCGCCCTGGCTCTGCAACTGCTTGAGCATGTCCTGGGTGCTCTGCATCTGGCTCATCTGCGCCAGCTGGCTGACGAACTGCGACGGATCGGCCGGATCCAGCGGGCTCTGGTTGCGGATCTGCGCCAGCAGCAGCGTCATGAACATATCGTTGGTCGGCTGGGCGCCGTTCTTGGCCACGTTGTTCTGCGCGCCGTCCTTCTGGCCGCCGTTGGCGGCGAGCTGCCTCGATTGCGCCTGTTCCACGCTCATGCGGTATCTCCCAGTTTCAGCAGGTCCTGCTGCATGGTTTTCACCTTGGCCAGCACCTCGACATTGGTCTGGAAGGCGCGGGTGGCGGACAACATGTCTGTCATCTCCTCCACCGCGTTGACGTTGCTGTAGAAAACATTGCCGTCGGTGTCGGCCAATGGATTGCCCGGCTCGTGCGCCTTGCGCACCGGCTCCTGGTTCTGCACCACGTCCAACACCTGCACGCCCATGCCCTCGCCCTGCATCTGACTGCCGAACACTGGCTTGCGGCCGCGGTAGGCGGCCTGCTCGGTGCCGGCGGAGGTGTCGGCGTTGGCGATGTTGCTGGCCACGGTGTTGAGACGCACCGTCTGCGCGGTCATGGCGGAACCGGCGATGCGCGAGATGTCGCGGAATGACATGGTTTATTGCCCCGCTATCACTTTGGCCAAACCATGCAGCTTCATGTTGATGAAGGTGAGGCTGGTCTGGAATTCGGAAACGTTCTGCGAGAACTCGGCCTGCTCGACGCTGAGCTCGACGGTGTTGCCGTCGCGGGACGGGTGGTTGGGAAGGCGGTACAGCAGATCGCCGCCGCCGTCGTCGAACGCCAATGGCGAATCGGCGGCCGCTGATGCCAGCGCCGCCTTGAAATCGATGTCACGCGCCTGATAACCCGGGGTGTTCTCGTTGGCGATGTTCGACGCCAGCACCCGGGTCCGATCCGCCCGCAGCCGCAAGGCCTCGGGATGGATGCTCAGGGCCTTGTCCAGATGCATGCCCATTGCCTTGACCCTATCAGTTCACTACCATGTTCAAGCTATTTACTATGAATAGCCATTCAATTGGAAAGCGATACTAATAAGCGCGCCCGTCATCGTATACGCAACAATTACCACGCATTTTGTAATGGAAAAATTCGCCAAAACCCGCTACAGCCTCGGCTGCCTGCTGCTCGCCCTCGCCCAAACCGCCCTGGCCGCCTCCCCGGCCGAACAGGAAGTGGAGCGCCAGGCGCAGAAACTGGTCCGCCAGCGGCTGGCCGACGCCGGACTCGACCAGCCGGACATCCGGCTGCAGCTGCTGTCCCCTCGCGACCTGCCCGCCGCCTGCGCGGCGCCGTGGCAGGCCGACGCGGCCGATAGCCGCGCCTTCAGCCGCATGCGCTTCGATCTACGCTGCCCCGCCAACGGCTGGCGCGGCGCCGTCATCGTC
>NZ_JAJOHV010000046.1 GCF_021129175.1 Chromobacterium piscinae
AGTGCTGGCCGCTGCGTCGTCATCACCGGAACCGTTTCGTTTCCGCTGTTTCGTTCGCTGCGTCAGCTGAGGAGACGAACTATACCTGCGCCCTCCCCCTCGGTCAACAGGTTTTTTGAGAAAACATGGAGGCTTTCTAAAAAATCATCACAACCAACTGATATCAAACAAATTAATACATTGGGGTTTTTCAGAAACTTCTCCCAACCCTACAGAAACTAGCTATACCGCCCAAGATTTCCGATTCGAAAAATGAAAAAAGCCCCGATATCCCGGGACTTTTCTCTTGAAATGCGCTTTTCCAAACTTATCTAGCACGCTCCGCCGTCTCAACTACGGTAGTCGGCATTGATCCGCACATACTCATAGGAGAAGTCGCAGGTCCACACTCTTGCGCTGGCTGCGCCGCGACCCAGCTCCACTCGCACTGTGATTTCGCTCTGGTTCATCACCGCCTGGCCCTGCTCTTCCTTATATAGGGAATTACGGCCGCCTTCGCAGGCGACCAGCACGTCATCCAGATATAGGGAGAGACGTTCGACATCCAGATCGGCGACGCCGGCATAGCCGATGGCGGCCAGCAAGCGGCCCAGGTTCGGATCGGACGCGAAAAAGGCGGTCTTCACCAGCGGTGAACGGGCGATCGCGTAAGCCACGTCTTTGCATTCGGCCACCGAGCGGCCACCGTTCACTTCCACGGTGATGAATTTGGTGGCGCCTTCGCCGTCGCGGACGATGGCCTGGGCCAGTTCGATGGCGACATCCAGCAGCGCCTGCTTCAACTGTTGATAGGCCGGCTGCTCGGCCGAGTCGATCAACAGCGCGCCGCTCTGCCCGGTGGAAATCAGGATGAAGCTGTCGTTGGTGGAGGTATCGCCGTCCACGGTGATGCTATTGAACGACTGGTCGGCCACTTCGCGCACCAGCTGGTTCAGCATCGGACGGGTGACGGCCGCGTCGGTGGCGACAAAGCCCAGCATGGTGGCCATATTGGGATGGATCATGCCCGAACCCTTGGCGATGCCGGTGATGGTCACCGGCTTACCGCCGATGTCCAGCTTGCGGCTGGCGGCCTTGGCCAGGGTGTCGGTGGTCATGATGGCCTCCGCGGCCTCGGCCCAGTCGGCTTGGCGCAGCGTCGGCAACGCAGAGATGATCTTGTCGGCCGGCAGCGGCTCCAGAATCACGCCGGTGGAGAAAGGCAGCACCTGTTCGGTTTGCAGCTGGTTCCGCTCCGCCACCGCCCGGCAAACGGACAATGCGCGCTCGCGTCCGTCGAAGCCGGTGCCGGCGTTGGCGTTGCCGGTGTTGACCACCAGCGCGCGGATCTGCACCCCGGCGGCCAAGTGCTCCTGGCACAGCCGCACCGGCGCCGCGCAGAAACGGTTGCGGGTGAACACGCCGGCGACGGTATTGCCCTTGTCCAACTTCACTACCAGCACATCCTTGCGGCCCGGGGTCTTGATGCCGGCTTCGGCCACCAGCAGTTCGACGCCGGCGACCGGCGGCAACAGGCCGGCTTGCGCGGGATTCAGATTCACAGCCATGAAATTCTCCAGCATTTACATATATGCGACGGATTGTATAAGAATTTCGCCATTCATGGCTGGGCAAATCATTTTGCCTATTCCTGCGCCTCTCGCAGGCAGCTCAGCAGCGCCTCGCCGTAACGGGCTAGCTTCAGCTCGCCCAGGCCGTAAATGCGCTGCAGGCCGGCCGGGCTGTCCGGGCGTTTTTCCACCAGATCGCGCAGCGTGCGGTCGGAGAACACCGCGTAGGCCGGCACATTGTGCTCGTCGGCCACCTGGCGGCGCCAGCGCCGCAGCGCCTGCCACAGCCGCTCTTCGCGCTCGGTGCGCAACCAGCGGTCTGCGCCGCCGCTGCCGCGCGATTTCTTCTCGTCGGCCAGCGGACGCAGATAGATGCTCTGCTCGCCCTTCAGCAGCGGCCGGCAGGCGTCGGTCAGCACCAGCGACTGGCCGCGGGCGATGTCCACCTGCACCAGTTGGCGCGCCACCAGTTGGCGGACGATGGAGCGCCACCAGCGCTGGTTCATGTCCCTGCCGATGCCGTAAGTGCTGAGCTGGTCGTGGCGATGATGGCCGATGCTGGGGTTCTGCCGTCCCAGCAGCACGTCGATCACATGGCCTGTCGGGAAGCGCTGCCCCACTCTATAGATGCAGGACAGCAGCTTGCGCACCGGTTCGGTGGCGTCGTAGGTGATGGGAGGATGCAGGCAGTTGTCGCAATGGCCGCATGGTTTGCTCGCCTCGCCGAAGTGCGCCAGGATGTGCTGGCGGCGGCAGCCGGCGGTTTCGCAGAAGGCCAGCATCGCGTCCAGCTTGCTCAATTCCACTTGTTTCTGCAGCTCGGCCATCTCGCCGCCTTCTATCATCTGCCGCAGCTGCACCACGTCGTTGAGTCCGTAGCACAGCCAGCTGGCCGACGGCAGGCCGTCGCGGCCGGCGCGGCCGGATTCCTGATAGAAGTTTTCCGGACTCTTGGGCATGTCGATGTGGGCGACGAAGCGCACGTCCGGCTTGTCTATGCCCATGCCGAAGGCGACAGTGGCCACCATCACGATGCCATCCTCGCGCAAGAACAGCCGCTGGTTGGCCTCGCGCTCCGCATGGCTCATGCCGGCATGATAGGCCAGCGCCTCGATGCCGTTCTCCCGCAGCCACTGCGCGGTGTCCTCCACCCTCTTGCGCGACAAGCAGTAAACGATGCCGGTGGCGCCCTGGTGCTCCTGGCGGATGAAATCCAGCAGCTGCTTCTTGGCGTTGTGCTTTTCCACCACCTGGTAGAACAGATTGGGCCGGTCGAAGCTGGACAGGAACACCCTGGCCTCGGACAACTTCAGATAATGGATGATGTCGAGCCGGGTCTGCTCGTCGGCGGTGGCGGTCAGCGCGATGCGCGGCACATGGGGGAATTGCTCGGCCAGCATGCCCAGCTGCTGATACTCGGGCCGGAAATCGTGGCCCCAATGGCTGACGCAATGCGCCTCATCGATCGCGAACAAGGCGATCTTCAGGCTGGCGATGAACTCCTGAAAACGCGGCGTCAACAGCCGCTCCGGCGCCACATAGAGCAAGTCCAGCGTGCCGGCGCGCGCCTGGCGCGAGATATCGCGCGCCTCGTCCTGCGAAGTGGCTGAATTGAGGCAGGCCGCTGCGACGCCCAGTTCCTGCAAGGTGGCCACCTGGTCTTGCATCAGCGCGATCAGCGGCGACACCACGATGGCGACGCCATCGCGCAGCAGCGCCGGAATCTGGTAGCACAGGCTCTTGCCGCCGCCGGTGGGCATCAGCACCAGCGCGTGGCCGCCATGGGCCACTTGCTCGACGATCTCCTGCTGCTGCCCGCGGAATTCCGGGTAGCCGAAAATATGATTGAGGATGGAGACGGCGTCGTGCATGAGCGGGACGGGATGGCGCGGGAGAAAACGCCATTGTACGGCAAGGAGTCCCCCGGGACGAGCCGGGCAAAAAAATGGCCGCCAAGTGATGGCGGCCTCAAGTTGGATGGAGACAATGTGAAACGAAGAGGAAAAATGCTCTCGCACTACGAAAGACCGGCCTTGCCGCGGTAAAGTTCCGGACTTTCTGCAAAAATCTGCCACGGCGCCGCAAACGGTTTTCCCGCGCTCCCGGCTATGCGACACTGGCGCCATCTTCTGGAGACATTCATGCGCACCCTGCTGACCACCCTGGCCGCCGCGATTCTGCTGGCCGGCTGCGCCGCCGCGCCGCAACGGACCACGCCGACCCAAGCTATCAAGCCTTCCGCCCCCGCGCCGGCCCAGGCCAGCGCCGACTGGCAGAACCTGGGCGTCTCGCCCAACGGCAATATCCTGAACGAGCTGGATCTGCTGTCGATCAAGCGCCAGGGCGCGGTGACGACCTTTCGCGACCGCAAGACCATCTTCAATCTGAAGAAGGAAAATTTCCTGACCACCCCGCGGCACAAGACCTCACTCAACACCTGGCAAATCGATTGCGCGCAGCACACCTTCCGCTTGCTGGACATGACCTTGTTCGACGAAAACGGCCGCCAGATCGCCAGCTTCTCCTATAATGACGGTCAGATAAAATCCATGCCGGTGGTGCAGAACTCCGCCAGTTATCAACAAATGCTGCTGGTTTGCAAAGGACAGCCCGGTTTCTGAAAACCACCGGACGCCTAAGCCCACAGCGCCCCGTCCTCTCCCCTGCCGCACCGCCCAACTACAGGAGTCTCCATGACCATCCGACGCGTGGTATTCAATCAGAAAGGCGGGGTGGGCAAATCCACCATCGCCGTCAATCTGGCGGCGGTGGCGGCCAGCCGCGGCCGGCGCGTGCTGTTGATCGACCTGGACCCGCAAGGCAACGCCAGCCATTACCTGCTCGGCGCGGACGGCGGCGAAGCCGGCCCCAGCCTGGCCGACCTGTTCCAGCAGATGCTGAACATCTCGCTGTTCGCCAAGGAGCCGCACGAATTCGTCCGCGGCTCCGGCATCGACGGCCTGTCGCTATTGGCCTCGCATCCCGAGCTGTCCGAGCTGATGGCCAAGCTGGAATCACGCTACAAGATGTTCAAGCTGAAAGAGGCGCTGGACCAGCTTGCGCCGCAATACGACGAGATCTGGATAGACACCCCGCCGGCGCTGAATTTCTATACCCGCTCGGCGCTGATCGCGGCCGACCGCTGCCTGATCCCCTTCGATTGCGATGCGTTCTCGCGCCACGCCCTCTATAACCTGAAAGAAAGCGCCGACGAGATTCGCGCCGACCACAATCCCGATCTGTTCATCGAGGGCATCGTGGTCAACCAGTTCCAGCCGCGCGCCAGCCTGCCGGTGCGGCTGGTGGACGAGTTGAAGGCGGAGGGCCTGCCCGTGCTGGCCTCCCCGCTGTCCGCGTCGGTCAAAATCCGCGAATCGCACCAGGCCGCGCGGCCCATGATCTATCTGGATCCGCGCCACAAGTTATCCCGTGAATTCGAGGCGCTGTACCAAGAGTTGAGCGATCGCTGACGAGGGACCCCATGCCGAGGTTGAACCGCCTCACCTCGCTGCTGTTGTGCGGCCTGCTGGGCTTAGGTCTGCTGCTGGGCGAATACTGGCTGCTGCTGGAGCATGACCGGGAGGAGCGCCAGCAGCAACTGCAGCACTGGGGCTCGCTGGGCACCGGCATCGTGGTCCTGCAGATACAAAACGCGCTCGAGCATTCCCGCATGCTAGCGCAACAGCTGGCCGGCACCGACGCCCCCCACAGCCTGACCGACCTGGCGCGCCGCGTCGTACGCGACGACAGCGTGTTCGCCGGCATCGGCACAATAGAGCTGGTGGAGCAAAACCGCCGCGCCGCTTTTGAAAACCGTATCGCCACCAGCATTCGCTTCCTGCAAAACCAGCATCTGCAGGCCAGTCCGGTCCAATTGCAATACTACCCGGTGGCCAGCTACCTCCCTGACGACGCCAACGCGCTGCCCCAGGGCCTGGACCTCAGCCACCGGGGCAACTCCAAATGGGTGCTGGACTTGGCCCGCCGAAGCGACCAGCCCATGTTGCTATCCGGCCAGCCGCTGGATACCGGGATGCCGCGCCTTGACGTCGTCACCCGCCTGGACAACGACCATACGCTGCTGCTGCTGCACCTGCGCCAGGACAAGCTGATACAACCGATAAACAACGAGCTGATCAGCGGCAACCCTCTGCACCATGTCAGGCTGCTGGCCTGGGGCAAAAACCAGCCGGACACGCCTTTGCTGGACTCCGCGCCGGGCCGCCCGCTGCCGACTGATTCGCCGATATTCTCCCGCCTCAGCCCGGTAGGCGGCACCGATCTGCAGCTGGGCGCCTACGCGCTGCAGCCCGTTCGCCCCCAGCTCAGCCTGGTCGCCTGGATCATCCTCGCGGCATCCGCGCTGGTGCTGGCCCTGTTCCTGCTGGCGCAACAACGGCAACTGCGCGGCAGCTTGCTGCTGGAAAGGCTCGCGGCGAGCCTGCGCCTACAGCTGCAGGAGCTCGACCGCACGCTGCGCGAACAGATCAGCGACCGCGAGCAATCACAGCAGGCCCTAGCGCAAAGCGAAGCACGCCAGCGCGCGATATTGCAGGCCAGTTCGGACGCCATCATCCTGATCCACCGCGACGGCCACATCATCCAGGTCAATCCGGCCGCCGCCAAACTGGTGGAGCAGAGCGCCCAGTCGCTGGAAAACTTGCCCGTCGGCGTGCTATTCCCGGAACTGTACACGCCAGAACCCAGCCCCCCGTTCGAACAGACCGCCCAGCGCCACGAAGGCCGGCCGTTCGAGGCTAACCTGCTGCGCAGCGACGCCCAACGTCTGCCGGTGGAGCTGTCCTTGAGCCGGGTGGTGATGCCGGACGACTGGTTCTACGTCACCGTGTGCCGCGACATCTCTCGCCGCAAGGAGCAGGAAGAGGCGCTGATCCGGCTGAAAAACAGCCTGGCCGAGCAAGTCGAGGTGCAGAGCCGGCAGCTGGCGGCCCTTCTGGACGCCAGCCCGCTGGCGATGGCCTATATCGTCGATCGCCACCTGCGCCAGGTGAACCACGCCTTCCTCGAGCTGTTCCAGCAACAGGGCATGGACGTGATAGGTCAGCCCACCATGCCTTATTTCGAAAATCCAGAGCAATGGGAGCGCACCGGCAAGGCGCTGTACAGCCTGCTCAACGATGGCAAGGTGGTGCAAACCGAAGTGAGGCTGCGCACCGGCAAGGGCCAGCTGTTCTGGTGCCGGCTGCACGGCCGCGCGGTCAACCCCTCGGTGCCCAAGCTGGGCACCATCTGGGTGTACCAGGACATTTCCGCCCAGCGCGCAGTCGAGGAAACGCTGCGCCACGCCAAGATCCTGGCCGAGGAAACCAGCCGCGCCAAGACCGAGTTCCTGGCCAATATGTCGCATGAGCTGCGCACTCCGCTGCACGCCATCCTAGGCTTCACAGAGATGGGCCAGCTGCGCGCACAGGGGCAGGGCGACGCCAAGGCGGAGCAGTACTTCGCCCGCATCAATACCAGCGGCAGCCGGCTGCTGACTCTGCTCAACGATCTGCTGGACATGGCTAAGATGGAAGTGGGACGGATGGAATACTCGATCGGCCGCGGCAATCTGACGCAATGCCTGCGCGAAGCGTGCGACGAAATGACGCCGATGGCCGGCCGCAACCAGATCCAGCTGAAGCTGAGCTGCGAGCCGGAGATGCTGGCGGCTGACATCGACCCCTTCCGCCTGGGGCAGGTAATACGGAACCTGCTGTCCAACGCGATCAAGTTCAGCCCGGCCGGCTCGGAAATCCAGGTGCGGGCATGCCTAACCGAGCGCGACGGATCAGACTGGGTCATGACCAGCGTCGAAGACCGCGGTCCCGGCATCCCGGAGAAGGAGCTGGAAACCATCTTCGACAAATTCATCCAGAGCAGCACCACCAAGACCGGCGCCGGCGGCACCGGTCTGGGCCTGGCCATCAGCCGCGAGATCATGCATGCCCATCACGGCTGGATCACCGCCGGCAACCTGCCCCAGGGCGGCGCCATCTTCACTTTCGCGATTCCCTGCCATTTTCAGCTAAAGGAGGACGACTCCGATGTCTCATAAACTCCTGCTCGTCGACGACGAGCCCTTCAACCTGGAGCTGATGACGGAGCTGCTTCAGGGCGCCGGCTATGAAACCCGGCAGGCGGAAAACGGGGAAATCGCCTGGGACATCCTGTCCAGCGAAGGCGAACAGTACTCCACCGTGCTGCTGGACAAGATGATGCCGGGCATGAGCGGCTTCGACGTTCTGAAGAAGATCAAGGCGGAGCCCCGGCTGGAATTCCTGCCGGTGATCATGCAGACCGCGATGGGCGCCGCCTCCAGCGTGCAGGAGGGCCTGGCCGCGGGCGCCTTCTACTACCTGACCAAGCCATTTTCCCGCGACATGCTGCTGGCCATCGTCGGCGCCGCGGTCGGCCACTGGGACCGCTATGCCCATTTCCGGGAGCTGGCCAATCTCCATGTCGACGCGCTCAAGCATCTGAACGCCGCTACCTTCCGCTGCCGCAGCCACCGCGAGGCCCAGGCGATCACCGCGCTGCTGGCCAAAACCTGCCCGCAGCCGGAACGGGTGGCCACCGGCCTGTTCGAGCTGCTGGTCAACGCCATCGAGCATGGCAACCTGGAAATCAGCTACGAACAAAAAAGCCAGCTGATCGCCGCCGGCACCTGGGAGCAGGAGCTGGAAAACCGGCTGTCCGCGCCGACCTACCGCGACCGGGAGATCACGGTGGCGTTCACGCAGCAGGGCAAGCAGCTGCAATTCGTCATCGAAGACATGGGGCCGGGCTTCGACTGGGAGTACTACCAGAACGCCGAGCCGTCGTCGCTGATGAACAGCCACGGCCGCGGCATCCTGATCGCGCGCAAGCTATCATTCGACGATCTTCGCTACCAGGACAAGGGCAATCGCGTGGTGGCCCTGGTCAATCAGGGGGACTGACCGCCTCTTCGCCGCAGGGACCGGCCTCGCGCCAGTAGCGAGGCGCTTCGCGGCGCAAGCAGCGCCAGGCCAGCCCGTCCCCCATCTCCAGTGTCAGCGCGCCATCCAGATCGGTGCGCAAGACAGCTGCCCCCGCGCGCTGGAAGCGCTCCAATACCAGCGGGTGCGGATGGCGGTAGCGGTTCAAATGTCCGGCGCTGACCACCGCCAGCCTGGGACTCGCCGCCGCCAGCCAGGCCTCGCTGCTGGCGGTGCGGCTGCCGTGATGGCCGGCGATCAGCACGCTGCTGGCCAGACGCAGGCCAGGCTGGGCCGCCAGCGCCTCCTCCATCCGCGCCGGTGCGTCGCCGCTCAGCAACAACGCTTGCCGCCGCGTAGCCACCCTTAAGACGCAACTGCGGGCATTATCCTCGTCGGCCCGCCATCCCGGCGGCGGACCCAGCATGTCGAAACGGACGCCGTCCCATTCCCAGCCCTGCCCCTGCGCGCATCCCGCCGCCCCCGGCGCCGATTCCGGCTGTCCCGCCAACACCCGCCCCACCGGCAGCGCGGCCCTCACGCCCGCCGCCGCGCCGTCGTGGTCGCTGTCGTGATGCGACAGCAACAACGCGTCCAGCCGATCAACGCCCAGGCCGCGCAGCTGCGGCAGCACCACGCGTCCGGCCTCGCCCGCGCCGGTATCGAACAGCAGCGCATGGCCGGCCGTCTGCACCAGCACCGACAAGCCCTGCCCCACATCCAGCACCGTGGCGCGGGCGACGCCCCATTCCGGCCCCGGCGGCCGGTAGACCAGCAAGGGCAGCAGCAGCAATCCGCCCAGCCCCTTGCCGGGCACGCCGCGCGGCGCGATAAGCCACACGCTGCCGATGCCTGCCAGCGCCAGCAACGCCCATGGCGCGCCGGCCACGTGCCAGGCCGGCCCATGCGCCAAGACGCCGACCATCCAGTAGAATCCGCGCGCCAGCCAGCCCGCCAGCGGCAACAAGCCATCCCAGGGCAGGGCGACGGCCAGCAGCGACAGGGGAGTCAACAAGACGGAGACATAAGGGATGGCCAAGGCATTGGCCAGCGGCGACAGCAGCGGGAAACCGCCGAACAGCGCCGCCAGCGGCGCCAGGCTGGCGATGCCGGCCGCCCACTGCCCCGACGC
>NZ_JAJOHV010000047.1 GCF_021129175.1 Chromobacterium piscinae
CGAGCGGATGCGAAGCCCGCCAATGGCCGCCCACAAACGCCGCAGCCCCGCCGGGGTTCGGTCGGGGCTGCTTCGGAGGATGCGTCGCGCGCACAATGCAAAAACCCCAGCTCATCGAGCTGGGGTTTCTGGTATGGGGCGTCTGGCGGTGTCCTACTTTCACATGGCGAATGCCACACTATCATCGGCGCTAAGGCGTTTCACGGTCCTGTTCGGGATGGGAAGGCGTGGGACCACCTCGCTAAGGCCACCAGACATAAACTGGCACAAACTTGAAGAAGCCTAAGCTGAGCTTGTTTGCTCAACTCACATATATTCGGTATTTGATGTACGTCGCACATCCACTATCTCGTGTCTCAGTTTCCCAAGCCACTCAAATGATAGGATCAAGCCTCACGAGCAATTAGTATCGGTTAGCTTCACGCCTCACAGCGCTTCCACACCCGACCTATCAACGTCCTGGTCTCGAACGACTCTTCAGGGAGGTCAAGCCTCCAGGGAAGTCTCATCTTCAGGCAAGTTTCCCGCTTAGATGCTTTCAGCGGTTATCTCTTCCGAACTTAGCTACCCGGCTATGCCACTGGCGTGACAACCGGTACACCAGAGGTTCGTCCACTCCGGTCCTCTCGTACTAGGAGCAGCCCCCGTCAAACTTCCAACGCCCACTGCAGATAGGGACCAAACTGTCTCACGACGTTTTGAACCCAGCTCACGTACCACTTTAAATGGCGAACAGCCATACCCTTGGGACCGGCTACAGCCCCAGGATGTGATGAGCCGACATCGAGGTGCCAAACACCGCCGTCGATGTGAACTCTTGGGCGGTATCAGCCTGTTATCCCCGGAGTACCTTTTATCCGTTGAGCGATGGCCCTTCCATTCAGAACCACCGGATCACTATGTCCTGCTTTCGCACCTGCTCGACTTGTCGGTCTCGCAGTTAAGCTACCTTTTGCCATTGCACTATCAGCACGATTTCCGACCGTACCTAGGTAACCTTCGAACTCCTCCGTTACACTTTGGGAGGAGACCGCCCCAGTCAAACTGCCTACCATGCACTGTCCCCAATCCGGATCACGGACCAAGGTTAGAACCTCAAACACACCAGGGTGGTATTTCAAGGACGGCTCCACTGAAACTAGCGTCTCAGCTTCAAAGCCTCCCACCTATCCTACACAAGTCTGTTCAAAGTCCAATGCAAAGCTACAGTAAAGGTTCACGGGGTCTTTCCGTCTAGCAGCGGGTAGATTGCATCTTCACAAACACTTCAACTTCGCTGAGTCTCAGGAGGAGACAGTGTGGCCATCGTTACGCCATTCGTGCGGGTCGGAACTTACCCGACAAGGAATTTCGCTACCTTAGGACCGTTATAGTTACGGCCGCCGTTTACCGGGGCTTCGATCAAGAGCTTGCACCCCATCACTTAACCTTCCGGCACCGGGCAGGCGTCACACCGTATACGTCCACTTTCGTGTTGGCACAGTGCTGTGTTTTTGTTAAACAGTCGCAGCCACCTATTCTCTGCGACCTGTCAAAGCTCCTCCCGCAGGGGATTCACCTCAACAGGCATACCTTCTCCCGAAGTTACGGTATCAATTTGCCGAGTTCCTTCTCCTGAGTTCTCTCAAGCGCCTTAGAATTCTCATCCTGCCCACCTGTGTCGGTTTGCGGTACGGTTCTTATGCAGCTGAAGCTTAGTGGCTTTTCCTGGAAGCGTGGTATCAGTCACTTCAGGTCCGTAGACCCTCGTCATCACTTCTCGGCCTTAAGGAGCGGCGGATTTGCCTACCACTCCAGCCTACCGGCTTAAACAGACTATTCCAACAGTCTGATGACCTAACCTTCTCCGTCCCCACATCGCACTGCATAAAAGTACGGGAATTTTAACCCGTTTCCCATCGACTACGCTTTTCAGCCTCGCCTTAGGGGCCGACTCACCCTACGCCGATGAACGTTGCGTAGGAAACCTTGGGCTTTCGGCGAGCGGGCTTTTCACCCGCTTTATCGCTACTCATGTCAGCATTCGCACTTCTGATATCTCCAGCATCCCTTACGAGACACCTTCACAGACCTACAGAACGCTCCCCTACCACGGACGCTTACGCGCCCATCCGCAGCTTCGGTTATCAGTTTGAGCCCCGTTACATCTTCCGCGCAGGACGACTCGACCAGTGAGCTATTACGCTTTCTTTAAATGATGGCTGCTTCTAAGCCAACATCCTGGCTGTCTATGCCTTCCCACTTCGTTTACCACTTAACTGATCATTTGGGACCTTAGCTGGCGGTCTGGGTTGTTTCCCTCTTGACGATGGACGTTAGCACCCACCGTCTGTCTCCCATGCTCGCACTTTCCGGTATTCAGAGTTTGCCATGGTTTGGTAAATCGCAATGACCCCCTAGCCATAACAGTGCTTTACCCCCGGAAGTGATACATGAGGCACTACCTAAATAGTTTTCGGGGAGAACCAGCTATCTCCGAGTTTGTTTAGCCTTTCACCCCTATCCACAGCTCATCCCCTAGTTTTGCAACACTAGTGGGTTCGGACCTCCAGTGCGTGTTACCGCACCTTCATCCTGGCCATGGATAGATCACTCGGTTTCGGGTCTACGCCCAGCAACTAAAGCGCCCTATTCGGACTCGGTTTCCCTACGCCTCCCCTATTCGGTTAAGCTTGCTACTGAACGTAAGTCGCTGACCCATTATACAAAAGGTACGCAGTCACGGAACAAGTCCGCTCCCACTGTTTGTATGCATCCGGTTTCAGGTTCTATTTCACTCCCCTCCCGGGGTTCTTTTCGCCTTTCCCTCACGGTACTGGTTCACTATCGGTCGATCACGAGTATTTAGCCTTGGAGGATGGTCCCCCCATCTTCAGACAGGATTTCGCGTGTCCCGCCCTACTTCTCGTATGCTTAGTACCAAGAATGCGTTTTCGTGTACGGGGCTATCACCCACTACGGCGGTCCTTTCCATGAACCTTCCACTAACGCAATCTCTATCACATACAGGCTGTTCCGCGTTCGCTCGCCACTACTTACGGAATCTCGGTTGATTTCTTTTCCTCGAGTTACTTAGATGTTTCAGTTCACTCGGTTCGCCTCCTCTGACCTATGTATTCAGTCAGGGATACCGCCTAAGCGGTGGGTTTCCCCATTCGGACATCGCGGGATCAAAGCTCTATTGCCAGCTCCCCCGCGCTTTTCGCAGGCTTACACGTCCTTCATCGCCTGTGATCGCCAAGGCATCCACCAGATGCACTTAGTCGCTTGACCCTATCATTTCAGCAGCCTAAGCCACTAAAACAACAAGTGTGTTTGTGCGACGACTGCACCGCCCCTTTTGATATGGCGACGCAGCCTTAGATACAATCAAATACCCAAGATGACGATTCATCCAACGAAAGAATTAACTCTCGCCGTTTGTTTCGCCGTCTCAATATATTCGGCTTCTTCAGTTTGTTAAAGATCGGGCGTTTATACAACGCAAACAGAATCTAGCTCTCTCGAACTCGATTTTGTTTGCGGTGTGGTGGAGGATGACGGGATCGAACCGACGACCCCCTGCTTGCAAAGCAGGTGCTCTCCCAACTGAGCTAATCCCCCAACTGGTGGGTCTGGTAGGACTCGAACCTACGACCCCTGCGTTATCAACACAGTGCTCTAACCAGCTGAGCTACAAACCCAGTAAACTTCTCAGCACCAAGTCTTTCAACTTGGCTGCCCTTAACTACAAATAACCGATAGGCTGTAAGTACTTGGCAATCGCCATTCTCTAGAAAGGAGGTGATCCAGCCGCAGGTTCCCCTACGGCTACCTTGTTACGACTTCACCCCAGTCATGAATCCCACCGTGGTAAGCGGCCTCCTTACGGTTAGCCTACCCACTTCTGGTGAAACTCACTCCCATGGTGTGACGGGCGGTGTGTACAAGACCCGGGAACGTATTCACCGCAGCATGCTGATCTGCGATTACTAGCGATTCCGACTTCACGCACTCGAGTTGCAGAGTGCGATCCGGACTACGATCGGTTTTCTGAGATTAGCTCCACCTCGCGGCTTGGCAACCCTCTGTACCGACCATTGTATGACGTGTGAAGCCCTGCTCATAAGGGCCATGAGGACTTGACGTCATCCCCACCTTCCTCCGGTTTGTCACCGGCAGTCTCATTAGAGTGCCCAACTTAATGATGGCAACTAATGACAAGGGTTGCGCTCGTTGCGGGACTTAACCCAACATCTCACGACACGAGCTGACGACAGCCATGCAGCACCTGTGTTACGGCTCCCTTTCGGGCACCAAGCTATCTCTAGCAAGTTCCGTACATGTCAAGAGCAGGTAAGGTTTTTCGCGTTGCATCGAATTAATCCACATCATCCACCGCTTGTGCGGGTCCCCGTCAATTCCTTTGAGTTTTAACCTTGCGGCCGTACTCCCCAGGCGGTCAACTTCACGCGTTAGCTACGCTACCAAGGATTCAAACCCCCAACAGCTAGTTGACATCGTTTAGGGCGTGGACTACCAGGGTATCTAATCCTGTTTGCTCCCCACGCTTTCGTGCATGAGCGTCAGTGTCATCCCAGGGGGCTGCCTTCGCCATCGGTATTCCTCCACATCTCTACGCATTTCACTGCTACACGTGGAATTCTACCCCCCTCTGACGCACTCTAGTCGTGCAGTCTCCAATGCCGTTCCCAGGTTAAGCCCGGGGCTTTCACATCAGACTTGCACAACCGCCTGCGCACGCTTTACGCCCAGTAATTCCGATTAACGCTTGCACCCTACGTATTACCGCGGCTGCTGGCACGTAGTTAGCCGGTGCTTATTCTTCCGGTACTGTCATCCCCGCCAGGTATTAACCAGCGGGATTTCCTCCCGAACAAAAGTCCTTTACAACCCGAAGGCCTTCTTCAGACACGCGGCATGGCTGGATCAGGCTTGCGCCCATTGTCCAAAATTCCCCACTGCTGCCTCCCGTAGGAGTCTGGGCCGTGTCTCAGTCCCAGTGTGGCGGATCATCCTCTCAGACCCGCTACTGATCGTCGCCTTGGTGAGCTCTTACCTCACCAACTAGCTAATCAGACGTCGGCTGCTCGTATAACGTGAGGCCTTACGGTCCCCCACTTTCCCCCTCAGGGCGTATGCGGTATTAATCCGGCTTTCGCCGAGCTATCCCCCATTACACGGTACATTCCGACGCATTACTCACCCGTTCGCCACTCGTCAGCGGTGCAAGCACCCTGTTACCGTTCGACTTGCATGTGTAAAGCATGCCGCCAGCGTTCAATCTGAGCCAGGATCAAACTCTTCAGTTCAATCTCAAGCAAATTTTCTGGCACGCAAGTTCAAAGAAATAAACAAGTATCTCTTGTCTCTTGCAGTGCAAGTGTTCGGCTTTCGCCAAGCACTTACACCTATCGGTTATTCGTTCTGTTAAAGAGCAGTGCTGGCCGCTGCGTCGTCTTCACCGGAACCGTTTCGTTTCCGCTGTTTCGTTCGCTGCGTCAGCTGAGGA
>NZ_JAJOHV010000048.1 GCF_021129175.1 Chromobacterium piscinae
GGCCGCCGCCGCCGCAGCCGCGGCGACGCTGATCGCCTTGGCCGGAGCGGGCGCGTCGGCCTGGGTCTTCACCGGCGGCAGGTCCGGCTTGGGCTGGACGGCAGGCTTGCTCGGCGCGGGCTTGGATTGAGGCTTGAGCTGCGGCTTGACCGGCTCGGGCGCGGGGGCGGCTTTGGGCGCTGCCGCGGGCTTGTCGGCCGGCGCCAGCGAAATCATCTCCATCCGCAGCGCCTGGGGCGGAGTGACGGTCTGCGCGCGCGCGGACATGTCGTTCAGCAGCGTCAATGCCAGCGCATGCGCGGCCAGCACGCCGCCGAGGGCGGAATATTGCAGGATAGCGGAGGATTTCATGCTGGAAATGATAATACAAACAATTCTCATTTTCTAGGCCGAGGGCGCCCGCTGTTGCGCGCGCGCTTGCAATCGCGGCGATCGTCTGCATATATCGGTCAAAGGCCGGCACATCGCCGGCCGCCATTGATTGGAATACCAATATGCAGCAGTTCGACGGCACCACCATTGTGTCCGTCCGTCGCGGCGAGCGCGTGGCGCTGGGCGGCGACGGGCAAGTGACCCTGGGCAATATCGTGATCAAGGCCACCGCGCGCAAGATACGCAAGCTGCATGGCGGCAAGGTTTTGGCGGGTTTCGCCGGCGGCACCGCCGACGCTTTCACTCTGATCGAGCGCTTCGAGGCCAAATTGCAAAAGCACCAAGGCAATCTCTTGGTATCGGCGGTGGAGCTGGCCAAGGACTGGCGCACCGACCGCATGCTGCGCCGGCTGGAGGCGATGCTGATCGTGGCCGACAAGGACCACACGCTGATTATCACCGGCAACGGCGATGTGCTGGAGCCGGAGCAGGGCATCGCCGCCATCGGTTCCGGCGGCGCTTTCGCCCAGTCGGCCGCGCGCGCGCTGTTCGAGAACACCGAGCTCGCGCCGGAAGTGGTGGTGAAGAAATCGCTGGAGATCGCCGGCGACATCTGCATCTACACCAACCACAACCATCTGATCGAAACCCTGGGCCCGGACGACGCGGCCTGATCCCGAATGCATGGCCCGGCGAGGCTCGCCGGGCGGAGAACGTCATGACGCAAATGACCCCGCAGGAAATCGTCCACGAACTGGACCAGCACATCATCGGCCAGCACAAGGCCAAGCGCGCCGTCGCCATCGCGCTGCGCAACCGTTGGCGCCGCCAGCAGGTGGCGGAGCCGCTGCGCAGCGAAATCACCCCCAAGAACATTCTGATGATCGGCCCCACCGGCGTCGGCAAGACCGAGATCGCCCGCCGTCTGGCCAAGCTGTCCGGCGCGCCGTTCATCAAGGTGGAAGCCACCAAGTTCACCGAGGTCGGCTATGTCGGCCGCGACGTCGACACCATCATCCGCGACCTGGTGGACGTGGCGATCAAGGACACCCGCGAAGCGGCGATCAAGCGCAACCGCGCCCGCGCCGAGGACGCCGCCGAGGAGCGCATCCTGGATGTGCTGCTGCCGCAGCCGCGCAAGCCGCCGTCCGGGTTCTTCGCCGAAGAGCCGGCGACGGAAGAGAAGCACGAGGATGGCGCCACCCGGCAGAAATTCCGCAAGATGCTGCGCGAGGGCAAGTTCGACGACAAGGAAATCGAGCTGGATATCGCCGCGCCGGCCGCGCAGATGAACGTGATGGCGCCGCCGGGCATGGAGGATTTCGCCAGCCAGCTGCAAGGCATGTTCCAGGGCCTGGGCGCCGGCAAGAAGCAGGCCGCCAAGATGAAGGTGGCCGACGCCTTCAAATTGCTGATCGACGAGGAAGCCGCCAAGCTGGTCAATGAGGAAGAGCTGAAAGCGGAGGCCTTGAAGAATGTCGAGCAGAACGGCATCGTGTTCCTCGACGAGATCGACAAGGTCACCAGCCGCGGCGAAGGCCACAGCGGCGCCGATGTGTCGCGCGCCGGCGTGCAGCGCGACCTGCTGCCGCTGGTGGAAGGCACCACCGTGTCCACCAAGTACGGCATGGTGAAGACCGACCACATCCTGTTCATCGCCTCTGGGGCCTTCCAGTTGTCCAAGCCATCGGACCTGATCCCGGAACTGCAGGGCCGCCTACCTATCCGCGTCGAGCTGTCGTCGCTGTCGGTGGACGACTTCAAGGCCATCCTGACCAGCACCAACGCCTGCCTGACGCGCCAGTACCAGGCGCTGCTGGCCACCGAGGGCGTGGAGCTGGCGTTCGAGGAGTCCGGCATTCAGCGTCTGGCCGAGATCGCCTGGCAGGTCAACGAGAAAACCGAGAACATCGGCGCGCGTCGCTTGTACACGGTGATGGAGAAGCTGCTGGAGGAAGTGGCCTTCGACGCCAAGTCCGGCGCATGCCAGATCGACGGCGCTTACGTCGACGGCAAGCTGGGCGAAGTGGCCGAGCGCGAGGATCTGGCGCGCTACGTGCTCTGAGCCGGTTTCATACCTTATATATGTATGTGAAAACGGCGGCCATTCCGGTCGCCGTTTTGCTTTATATAGGCTGCTTCAATTTGCCGGCGGCCGGGGCGATCGGTTCGAAGGCTTCGGGGTGCTGGCGCAGGTACCAGTCCTTGACCTCATCGTGGCTCAGGCCGAGGAAGCGATTGACGCCGGGCAGCAAGAGCATCGGCGGCACCGTTAGCAGATGGAACAGCGCGAAGAAGAGGTAGACGCCGTCCAGCGACCAGCTGGCCAGCAGGATGCCCGCCAGCGCCGGGCCCAGCATGCCGCCCAGTTTGGCTACCAGCACATTGATCGCGGATACCCGGGCGCGGTAAGCCTCCGGCACCGCCAGCGTGCGATGGGTCTGGCCGATCAGCATGGTGATGGACAGCAGCATGCCTTCTATGCCGAACATCGCCAGCATCAGATAGGGGCTGTCGGTCAGCGCCACCACCAGGAACACTGCCGCCAGCGCCCACATGGCGAATGCGCGGGCGCGCGGCCGGCTACAGTATTGCAACAGGCGGTGGGTCAGCCACAGCGAGCCGATCAGCAGGCCGCCGCTGGCGGCCGCTTCGCAAGCGCCCAGCCAGATCGCGGGCAAACCCAGTTGATGCAGCTTGATCGGCAGCAGCGTGACCACCATGGGAAAGTAGGCGGTCATCACCAGCAATCCCCACAATGCCCAACTGCGCTCCAGCGGGATGCGCCAGCGCACGCGCAGGCCGCTGCGCACCTGGTCGACGAAGCTTTCATCGCGCAAGTCGGCCAGGTCGCGTGGCGGAACCTGGATGCGCAGCGCGCCGACCGCCGCGATGGCCAGCAGAATGGAGTAAGCGCCCAGCGCCAGCCAGGCGGGCATGAAAGCCATCAGGCTGCCGCCCACCACTGGTCCTATCAGATTGCCCACCGACTGCGAGCTCTTTTGCAGCGACAGCGCGTCGGTCAGCCGCGCCGCCGGCACCAGTTCGGAAGCGATGCTCAGCATCGAGGGAAATACGATGGCCCAGGCGAACATCGCCATCGATTCGCTGGCGACGACCCAAGCCAGCTTATAGAAGCCGAACCAGGCCATCGCGGCCAAGGCCAGGCCGGACAGCATCGCCAGCAGGATGCCGCCGGCGATCACCCGGTTCTTGGGAAAGCGGTCGCCCAGCGGCGCGGTCAGCGGCAGCGCGATCAGCATCACCAGCGCGGTCAGCGTGCTGAACCAAGCCATGTCGCGCGCGCCGCCGGTCGATACCACCCACCAGCTGATGCTGACGTAGCCGGCGCCCATCGCTAGACCGCTCAGCGCATCGCTCAACATCAGCAGGTGGAAGCCGGAGGGCAGGCCCCGTATTCGTTGCCGCAGGGAAATGTTCATGGCGCACATCCTGATGATGAAGGCATTTCATCCTAACATGGAATGACAATGTCACGCCAAGGCGGCGGAGAAGTTGTCTCTTTTCGATGATTTTTGAAAAAACAGACTGTTTTTCCAGTTTTCAGGAAATTTTCATGGTGTTGAAAATGGCGGGAAAGGCTTGTGGATGCAGGCGATGCGATCTTTTTTTGAAAAAGATAAAATGGAAAATCATTGTAAAACAGACGGTTGGCTATTTCCCTGTAAAAACCTCCATGTTTTCTCAAAAAACCTGTTGACCGAGGGTGAGGGCGCAGGTATAGTTCGTCTCCTCAGCTGACGCAGCGAACGAAACAGCGGAAACGAAATGGTTCCGGTGATGGCGACGCAGCGGCCAGCACTGC
>NZ_JAJOHV010000049.1 GCF_021129175.1 Chromobacterium piscinae
CGGCCGCACGGCTCAGGGCGGCGCGGCGGCCGAATCAGGCAAGCCGGGCTCGGATGGCTCGCTGGGGCTGATCAGCAATCTGGACCGCGTGGCCACCGAGACGGTGCCGCTGATCCTGCTGGTGCCCAAGGCGCGCCGCGCCGAACTGGAGCGCATGCAGCTGGCGGAGCGTCTGCGCAGCCAGTTTTTCATCGATTACGGCGTTCGCCTGCCGCAGATGATGTTGAGCGATTCCTCCTCGATGCAGGATAACCGCGCGGCGGTGTTGATCAACGAGATCCGCGCGGAGGAGTTCGCTTTGCATTTCGATCTGGCGCGGGTGGTCAACTACTCGGACGAGGTGGAGGCCCTGGGCATCCAGCCGACATGGGCTGGGCAGGGGGCTGGGCGGTGCGCATGGGTCGCGCCGGCCGAGGGGGAAAAGCTGGCCAAGCTTGGCTATCAGCTGCGGCCGGCGCTGGACGAACTCTACCAGTGCCTGTCGGCGCTGCTGGCGCGCCATGTAAGCGAATACTTCGGCATACAGGAAGCCAAGCACATGCTGGATCAGCTGGAAGGCAAATATCCGGACCTGCTCAAGGAAGTGCTGCGCCACGCCACCGTGCAGCGCATCGCCGAAGTGCTGCAGCGGCTGCTGACCGAGCGGATCTCAGTACGGAACATGAAGTTGATCATGGAGGCGCTGGCGTTGTGGGCACCGCGCGAGAAGGACGTGATCAATCTGGTGGAGCACGTGCGCGGCGCGCTGGCGCGCTACATCTGCCACAAATTCGCCAACGGCAACGAATTGCGCGCGGTGATGGTGTCGGCGGAGGTGGAGGATGTGGTGCGCAAGGGCGTGCGCCAGACTTCGGCCGGAGCCTTCCTCAATCTGGAGCCGTCCGCCTCGGAAGAGTTGATGGATTTGTTTGCGGTGGGGCTGGGCAGCTTGAGCATCGCCCACAAGGATATGGTGTTGTTGGCGTCGGTGGATGTGCGCCGCTTCATCAAGAAGCTGGTGGAAACCCGCTTCCATGATTTGGAGGTGATTTCGTTCGGGGAAATCACCGACAGCGTGTCGGTGAATGTGATCAAAACCATCTGAGGGGAGGCGGGAGCGCCATGCAGTCAATCGATATCGCGCAACTGTTGAATGCCGCCTTGAAAGGCGGCTATGCGCCGGAGAGGCTGGCGATGCTGGACGGCGGCTGCACCATCGCGCTCGAGTTGTGCGATTTGCCCAACATGCACATCACCGAGCAAGAAGGCGAGGTATGGCTTTGGTCGCGCCTGGGGAGCCTGGGCGATGCGGCGCTGGACCGTTTCGGCGGCAGTTTGCTCAAGTCGCTGATGGCGGGCTGCGGCTTTGCCCGCAGCGGCCAGCTGCAGCTGGCTCAGAGCGAGGGCGAGTTGGAGCTCAGGGTACTGTTGCATCCGGATTGCCTGGAGGATGGGCCTCGTTTCGCTGCGGCGTTGAACGGGTTTTTCGACGCGCTGAATCATTTTCGGGAGCTGCTGCTGTGATGAAACCCCCGCGCTTGTTGCGCCGCCTCGCTTATCCGCAGCGCTTGTCCGGTCCGATCCTGGAGGCGGCCCTGCCGGATGTGTCGATAGGGGAGTTATGCGAAATCCGGCGCAGCTGGCAAGACCGCGAGGTGGTGGCGCGCGCCCAGGTGGTGGGTTTTCAGCAGGAGCGCGCGGTCTTGAGCCTGATCGGCAACGCGCGCGGCTTGTCGCGCGAAGCGGTGCTGCAGCCGACTGGGCGGGCGTTGTCGGCCTGGATCGGCGATGCCGCGCTGGGCGCGATGCTGGACCCCACCGGCCAGGTGGTGGAGCGATTCGCCAGCCAGCCTGCCGGCCATGCCGGCGGCGAGCGCGGCATCGATGTCGATCCGCCGCCGTATTCGCAGCGGGTCGGAGTGCGCGAGCCGCTGGTCACCGGCGTGCGGGTCATCGATGGCCTGTTGACCTGCGGCATCGGCCAGCGGGTGGGCATTTTCGCTTCCGCGGGCTGCGGCAAAACCATGTTGATGCATATGTTGATCGACCAGGCCGAGGCCGACGTGTTCGTGATCGGCCTGATCGGCGAACGCGGCCGCGAAGTGACCGAGTTCGCCGAGTCATTGCGGCAGTCGCCCAAGCGCGACCGCTGCGTGCTGGTGTATGCCACTTCCGACTACGCGTCGGTGGATCGCTGCAACGCGGCCTTGCTGGCGACCACGGTGGCGGAATACTTCCGCGATCAGGGCAAGCGGGTGGTGTTGTTCGTCGATTCGATGACGCGTTACGCCCGCGCCTTGCGCGACGTGGCGCTGGCGGCGGGGGAGCCGCCGGCCCGGCGCGGTTATCCGGCATCGGTGTTCGACAGCCTGCCGCGCCTGCTGGAACGGCCCGGCGCGACCCGCGAGGGCAGCATCACGGCTTTTTACACGGTGCTGCTGGAAGGCGACGACGAGCCCGACCCGATGGCGGATGAGATCCGATCCATTCTGGACGGCCACATCTATCTGAGCCGCAAGCTGGCCGGGCAGGGACATTACCCGGCCGTCGACGTGCTGAAGAGCGCTAGCCGGGTGGCGGGCCAGGTCTGCGCCGACGCGCATCTACAGGCGGCATCAGGGGTGCGGGGCTTGATGGCGAGGCTGGAGGAGCTGCAGGTCTTCATCGACTTGGGCGAATACCGCCAGGGGGAGAACGCCGACAACGACCGCGCCATGCAAGCCCGCGAAGCGCTGCGGCAATGGCTGCGCCAGCCTTTGGCGCAGAACTCGCCGTTCGACTCTACGTTGCGGGGCATGCATGAGCTTATTGCCTAAGATCGGCGCGCTGTTGCGGCGCTGTCAGTTCGCGCAATCTCGATGCCAGCAGGCGCTGGCGCAACTGACGCGGCAAGACGATGGCCTGCAGCGGGAACTGCGGGCGCTTGAGGCACAGGGGCAGGGCATGCGCCAGCTATTGCAAGCTCAGCAATTGGCCGGCGCGGTCGTCGATCGCGGCCAACTGTTCGCCTTGCAGCGCTGGCGCTGCAAGGCGAACAGTTGCAGGAGCAGCGCCAGCAGCTGCAGCAGGAAAGAGAACGACAAAGCGGGCTGAGCCGGCAATGGCTGCGCAAAGAAGACAAATATCAGCGATGGGCGCAACGGGTCCGCAAGCAAAGGCGGTTGGTTCGGCTGCGGCAGGAAGAAGGCGAACTGGAGGAGCGAACGAAATGGAAACCGTGACCGGGGCGGGCAGATGGCTGGCCGCGCTCAAGCCCGAGGAGGCCGAGGGAGCGGCAAGCAGTTTCGCCAAACTGCTCTCCAATCCCGATGCGCATCAGCCTCCAGGCATCGACAAGCCGCAGCCGATTTCGCCGCTGCCATGTCGCGCCGGGCGCGTTAAGGACGCGATGGCGGATTCGATGGCCGCGGCATCGGCGGACGGTGGATCAAGCCCGTCGAATGCAGGCCGGATCGGAACGGATGGCTGGCCGGAAAGCGCGGGACCATCGCCGGCGATCCAGCAGGATGCGTTTCCTTCGGTGGACGACGAGTCGGAGCGGAATCGCCGCGACTGGTTTTCCGGCCGGCTGGGAAAAGATAACCGGTTGGAATCGGGCCCGAATTTCCGCGCGGCCTTCGGCGAATTTCCGCCGCCGGTCTGGTTGCCGCCCTTGCCGCAGCGGCTGTCGCAATACCATCGACACGGGGAGGGCGGGACAACCCGCGCGGCGGCGCCTGAGAGCCGTTCTTCCGCGCGAGCGGAGACGAGTGTTTCCGTGGATTTGCCGAGGGCGCGCGTAGAGCCGTCCCGCTCCTCGCCGTCGAAGACAGTGTTGGCGGGCGGGAGAGCGGCCGCACCAAGTCAATCGCCAACTGCGGCGATGGCTTCGCGCCAGACGTCGGCTCCGCCATTGTCGGATGCGGCTCGCCTGGAGACCGGATCTGAGAGGCGGGATGCAGGACGAAGCCCAAGCGCCGCCGCTATTCGTTCCAGCCTGGCGCGGACATGGCCGGAGGCGCGCCGCGAGGACAGTCTGCCAGCGGCTGTCGCGCTCTTCCCGCCGGCTGACGGAAAGATCACCGCCGCAAGCCCATCGTCAGCCGCTGCCATCGGCATGGCGGCGGGCGTGCCGGCGAATCCGCCGACCGACGTGGCCAGACATGCGGGCCACGTCAGCGGGCAGGGCGCGCCGGGGGCGGCGGGCAGCGCCAATGCCGGCATCCCGCGCGAGCCGGCCGTTCCGGCATCGGACAACTCGAGCCGGATCAAGCTCGCTTCCGCATCGACTGGGTTGATGTCGCCTGGAGCGGCGGGAGACGCGGCGGCGAATCCGCTTTCGGGGCCCCCCGGCCGCAGCCGCAAACAACATGAGGATGCCGCGGCTGCCATGGCGGCCGGACGACAGGACGCGCCCGCGCCCGCGCCTGCGCAGCCTATGGCGGCAAGCGATGGGGCGTCTGCTCCGCGTCCTCGCAATTGGACCGATGGGACGCCGCAATCATCCCCGCAGAGCGAGCCAGGGCAAGCGTCGGGCATCGGCTACCGTTTTCTGCGCTGGGGCGGAGAACACGCGGTGAGGATTCAGAGCCGGAATGGCAGATTGTCGCTACAGCCATCCGACAGCCTGGTGCAGCAACGCTTGAGCGAACAGTGGCCGTCGGGCAATCCACAGTATTGGATCTTGGATCGCGACGGCGGAGAAAGACAATCGCCGAGGCAGGCGTCGGATGAGTGCGAGGAGGAGGGCTGATGCTGAAACTGCGGCATGTGGACCGGCAGTTCCAAGCCTTGCGCCAGGCGGGGGATGCATGGAAACAACAAGGTTGGGAGGCCGAAATCTGTTATCCGGCCCGCGCCGGCAGATGGCTGGCGCTGAGCGACGAAGAGTGGCGCTGGCAGGGGTGGCTGCAGCCGCGAGTCTGGCTGGAGAAGATGGCGCCGGAGCTGGCGGCGCTGGCGAGCGTGTCCGGGGTGGAGGAGCAGGCGGTTCGGCTGATCGCCGCGAGCGAGCAACCGCTGCGCTGGCCTATGCCGGAGTTGGCTTATCGAGGGCTGCGCCTGGGCGGTTTGATCGACGGAAGCGAACTGCCTGCGCAGGCCTTGTTGAGAGTAGCGACGGATCTCGGCCCCGTGTGGCTGGCCAAGGTGCCGGCCATGGCCAGTCCTGATTCCGCGTCGACGCGGCTGGGGACGCTGCCGTTGCCGCTGCGCTTCGAGTTGGGAAGAAGCCTCATCAGCCTGTCTTTGCTGCGGAGCGTTCGCCTGGGCGACATGCTGCTGATCCAGGAGGCCGTGCCGCGGGTGAGTTGTCATGGGCGGGTATTAGGGCGTTATCAACGGAGTGACGAGGGAATCGAGATGGAGTGGCAGACGGAAGAGGAGCGTCCCGAGGACGTCCCGGCGGCGGCGGATGTCCGCCAGTTGCCGGTGAGGCTGGAGTTTGTATTGCAACAGAGCATGGTGACGCTGGCCGAATTGCAGCAGTTGTGCCAAGGGCGGTTGCTGCCTGTGCAGACGGGAGCGGAGCTGCGAGTGGAGGTTCGCGCCAACGGGGCGTTGCTGGGGCGCGGCGAACTTGTGCAACTGGATGGGCATTTGGGGGTGGAAATAGCGCAGTGGCAGGGCGAGGTCGCGGATGTCGAATGATATTTCCCTGATAGCGCTGATGGCGTTTGCCACGCTGCTGCCTTTCCTGATCGCTTCCGGAACGTGCTACATCAAGTTTTCCATTGTGTTCGTGATGGTGCGCAATGCGCTGGGTCTGCAACAAGTGCCTTCCAATATGACGCTTAACGGCGTCGCGTTGCTGCTGTCGATGTTCGTGATGCTGCCCATCGCGCGGCAGGCCTGCGATTACTACCAGGACGAGCATGTCAGCTTTTCCAACATCGAGTCGGTGCGCAATTTCGTCGAGAACGGCTTGGATGGCTACCGCGGCTATCTGCAGAAATATTCTGACCCGGAATTGACGCGCTTCTTCGAGAAGGCGCAAGCGCAGCGGATGGGAGAGGCCGCGGGCAACGCGGCAGCCGACGAGCAGCCGTCCATCTTCGCCTTGCTGCCGGCTTATGCGCTCAGCGAGATCAAGAGCGCGTTCAAGATCGGCTTCTATCTGTATCTGCCGTTCGTGGTGGTGGATCTGGTTATTTCAAGCGTGCTGCTGGCGCTGGGGATGATGATGATGAGCCCGGTGACGATATCGGTGCCGGTCAAGCTGGTGTTGTTCGTGACGCTGGATGGCTGGTCTTTGTTGGCCAAGGGACTGGTGCAGCAGTATCTGGAGCTCGCCAGTTGATGCGACGCGGCAAAGAGGCGCTCCGCCATGAATGAAATGATATTCGCCAGCAACAAGGCGCTGTATCTGGTGCTGATGATGTCGGCCTGGCCCATCATCGTCGCCACCGTCATCGGCCTGTTGGTGGGCCTGTTCCAGACCGTGACCCAGCTGCAGGAGCAGACGCTGCCGTTCGGCATCAAGTTGTTCGGCGTCAGTCTATGCCTGTTCATGCTGTCTGGCTGGTATGGAGAAACTTTGCTGGGCTTTGGCCGCGAGGTGATGCGTCTGGCGCTGAGGCATGGGTGAGGCGATGCCGGCTTCTCTGTTTTTCGATATCCATGGCTGGGCAGCCACCGCGGCGCTTGGATTTGCCAGGGTGGCGCCGATCTTCTTCATTCTGCCTTTCTTCAACAGCAATGTATTGAACGGGGTGGCGCGCACCGCGGTTTCCATGCTGGTTGCGCAGGGAGTGTGGCCGCACGGGATGGATGAGCCGATGGCCGCCGATTCGCTGCCGTTCCTGGCGCTGCTGGGGCGGGAGGCTGCGGTCGGCCTGTTGCTGGGCTGTCTGCTGGCCTGGCCGTTCTGGGTTTTCCATGCCTTGGGCAGCGTCATAGACAACCAGCGCGGCGCGACTTTCAGCAGCAGCGTTGACCCAGCCAACGGCGTGGATACGTCCGAGCTGGCCAATTTCTTCAATCTTTTCGCGGCGGCTGTCTATCTGCAAAGCGGCGGCATCCAGCTGGCGCTGGAATTGATCGGGCAGAGCTATCAGTTGTGCGACCCCCTGCATGATTGCGTTCCGCCGTTGGCGCCTCTGCTGAGCCTGATCAACCGGGTGATGGCCAAGGCCTTGGTGCTGGCCAGCCCGGTGGTGGCGGCCTTGCTGTTGTCCGAGGCCGCGTTGGGCCTGCTGTCGCGCTTTGCCCAGCAATTGAACGCTTTCTCGGTGGCGATGACAGTCAAGAGCGCGGTGGCGTTGTTGATCCTGCTGCTGTATTTCGCGCCGGTGCTGCCGGGTACGGTCGGGCAGCTGGCGCTGAAGCCCGCGGCGCTAGCGAATTGGCTGGCGGCGCCGCGCTGAGATGGCCGAGAAAACCGAAAAGCCCACACACAAGCGGCTGAGAGATTCGGCCAAAAAAGGGCAGTCGTTCAAGAGCCGCGATCTGGTCGTCGCCTGCCTGACCCTGTGCGGAGTCGCTTATCTGGTGTCGTTTGCCTCACTTGCCGAGTTGATGGGCGTGTTCCGCCAGACGATCGCCAGCGGTTTCCGACTGGACATGCAGGGTTACGCCAAGGCGCTGGCATGGCTGGGGCTGAGGCTGTTTTTGCCTATTTTCCTGTTGTGCGCGCTGGCGTCGGCGCTGCCGTCCCTGCTGCAGAGCGGTTTTGTGCTGGCCAGCGAGGCGTTGAAGCTGAATCTGGACGCGCTTAATCCAGTGAACGGCTTCAAGAAGCTGTTCAGCCTGCGCACGGTAAAGGAGGTGGTGAAGGCTTTGCTGTACCTGGCCAGCTTCGTCGTGGCCGCAATCGTGGTTTGGCACAAGCACAAGACGCTGCTGTTCGCCCAGCTGTATGGCGGCCCGCTGGATCTGGCCGCCATCTGGCGCGAGTTGCTGCTGTCGCTGGTCTTGACCTGTCTGGGGTGCATCGCGCTGATCCTGATCCTGGATGCGCTGGCCGAATATTTCCTGTTCATGAAGGACATGAAAATGGAAAAGGAAGAGGTCAAGCGCGAGATGAAGGAGCAAGAGGGCAATCCGGAAGTCAAGTCGCGCCGGCGCGAGGTGCATATGGAAATTCTGTCCGAGCAGATTAAGTCCGATGTGGCGAACTCGCGCTTGATCGTCGCCAATCCCACCCATATCGCCATCGGCATTTACTTCAGGCCGGAGCTGTCGCCGGCGCCGTTCATCTCCGTGATGGAAACCAATCAGCGCGCGCTGGCTGTCCGCGCCTACGCCAGGAAGATGGGCGTGCCGGTGGTCCGCGACGTGCCGCTGGCGCGGCGCATTTATGCCAGCCATCGGCGCTATTCCTTCATCAGTCTGGATGAAGTGGACGAAGTGCTGCGGCTGCTGGCGTGGCTGGAGCAGGTGGAAAACGCGGGCTTGCCGGAGCGGGATGCCGAGGTTGAGCCGCAATGAGCGATTCTTGAATGTTTATCTTCGCCGACCCGGGTTTAATGGCCGGGATGATGCTTGCCGGCCATCGTTGTCCGGCGATCGTCTCCTGCCAGCTTAGCCGAGTTGGCGACCGTTACTTGGGAGCAGATTGATGAGTTTTATGGACAGCGCCGATGACGATCGCCTGGCGGAGGTGATCTGGCAAGCCGTGAGCGAGGGCGCCACCTTGAAAGACGTGCAAGGCATTCCGCAGGACCTGATGGATGGCCTATATGCCCACGCTTACGATTTTTACAACAAGGGAAGGTTAGACGATGCCGAGACATTCTTCCGTTTTCTGTGCATCTACGACTTTTACAACCCGGACTACATCATCGGCTTGGCCGCGGTATCCCAGTTGAAGAAGCAGTTCCAGAAGGCGGCCGATCTGTACGCGGTGGCTTTCGCGCTGGGCAAGAACGATTACCGGCCGGTGTTTTTCACCGGACAGTGCCAGTTGTTCATGCGTAAAGCAGCCAAGGCCAGGCAATGTTTCGAGCTGGTGCTGGAACGCAGCGACGATGAAGCGCTGCGCGTCAAGGCCCAAGTGTATCTGGATACTTTGCAGGAGGCTGAGGATGAGCGGTCCCGAAGCCTGGAAAAGGAGCAGGCATGAGCGATGTGGGCACGGTAGGCGGTCGCCGGCCGCTAAACCCCGATCTCATCAAGGCGGTGACGGACAGCGTGCGCCAGGGAGGTCCGTTTCTGAATGTGGCGCACGAGGCGCATAAGAAAATGTTGGCCTTTCATGCCGGTGAAACGGGCGGCGTGACAGTTTTGCGTGAGAGCGAAACGGGTTCGCCGGAGTTGACTCCGCCTACGGACAGTTCATTGCCTGGCTTGAACAAGGACGGCGCGTTCACTTACGTGGTGGGAAAGCTGATAGTTCTGTTGGGCGAGAGCAGCCTGAAGGAGCTGGAAGCCCGCCTGGCGACTTGGCGAGCGATGCGCGAATCGGAAAAGGCGATGAGCACCGAGTTGTCGAAGGAGTTCGAGAAGGCCTTGGGCGAGTCAGAGGCGGCCACCGCTGCATTCAAAACGGCGACGCAGAACAGCGAAACGGCGAATGCGGCGGTGGCCGCCGCGCAGAGCAAGGCGGATGAGGCGAAGAGCAAGCTGGACAAGATGTCGCCGAATGACTCGGGCTACGCCGACGCCAAGGCCGCCCTGGATGCGGCGAACACCACGCTGGCCCAAGCCAAGACCGCGGCAAGCAATGCCGCCGACGCGGCCGCCCAGGCTCAGCAAGTGGCGACGCAGAAGGCTGCCGTCACCGATGGCGTGGTCGACAAGATACACAACGCCGGCATAGACAGCGAAACCGCAAAACAGGCCGATAAGGACAATTTGAACAATCTCGCCAAATTGACCGAAGTGATGGCCAGGTTTTCCAAGCTCCTCGGCAACAACAGCGAGAGAAGCCTGAAAAACGAATTGTCTTTGTTCGAAGCCATGCAAGACAGCCGGCAGAAGGAGATGGAAAAGAAGGCCGACGAGTACCAGAAAGAGGTGAAAAAGGCGGAAACCCTCAATACGGTCATGGGCTGTCTCGGCAAGATCCTGGGCGCGATCCTGACGGTGGTCAGCGTGGTGTCGGCCGCCTTTACCGGCGGGGCCAGTCTGGCGTTGGCGGCTGTCGGGGTGGGGCTGATGGTGGCGGACGAAATCTGCAAGGCCGTTACCGGGAAGTCGTTCATAGAAGAAGCCTTGAAGCCGCTGATGGACAAGATCCTCAAGCCCTTGATGGAGATGTTGAGCAAGGCGATCACCAAGGCGCTGGAAGGATTGGGCGTAGATAAAGGCACTGCGGAAATGGTGGGAGCCGTGGTCGGCGCCGTGATTGCGGCGGTGGTGATGGTGGTGGCCATGGTGGCGGTGGCGACCGTGGGAAAGAACGCCGCCAGCAAGATGGGCGACATGCTGGGCAAACTGATCGGCGACGCGGTAAAGGACATCGTGCCGCAGGTCTTGAAGGATTTGGCCAGCGGCACCGGCAAGCTGTTTTCCCAAGGCATGGAGCGTTTGACCAAAGGGTTGGGCTTGGGCAGCGACGAGGCGTCTCAGAAACTGGTAGCCAATACGCTGGATCGGGTGGTGACGGCCGGGTCGTTCATAAACTCCACCATTCAGGGGATCGGCGGGGTGGAGCAGGGGGTTTTCAGGAAGAAGGCCGCCGAAGCGCTGGCGGGTTTTTCGCTTGCCCGGGCCAGCATGGAGCAGCTCGAAAAGTGGCTGCAGCAGGCGGTGGAGACTTTCGGCAGCAATCTGAAGATTACCCAGGATCTGACTGTGAACATGTCCAACGTGTTCGAGCAAACCACGGATGCGGGGCGTTTCGTCCTAGGGCACACCCGCGCCTGAGCTAAAGGGAGTTTAAGAATATGACGGTTCACAACAACACTGTTTTCAATCCCAATCTTAACCAGGTTGTGGCTCCCACCGGCGCGCCGGTGGGCCGCGGCGGCGGCGTGCAGACGGTGTCGATGCCGTTGCCTAGCGATATCGACAACAAAGAAAAGAATGATGGAGGGAAGCCTCACCTGACCCAGCCCAAAACAGTGGTGACAGAGGAAGGCACCCGCAAGCTGAAAAATTTCATCCAGCTGAAAAGCGAAGAGCAGCCGGTGAAGGATGACGATAAAAAGCCGGATGGCAGCGGTCTCGACATCAGCCATATGTCGACAAAGTTTGCGGATACCCAGACCGAGCTGATGCATGCGTTGGTCAGGGTGAGAACGGCGGATAGCAAGCTCAACGGCAAGATGTCGATCGTCAGCTTCGACGCGGCCAAGGCCGGTGCGGCGGCGACGGAGAGGGCCGGCCAGGACGAGCTTCTCGGCAGCGTGGCGCAGAGCACGCTGCAGGTCGGCATGAGCGCCACCGGCGCCAGGATGAGGAATGGCGGCTTGTCGGCCGAACGCGGCGTCTTGAAGACCAATTCCGTCAAAGTGGCAAAGCTTGACAGCGAAATCAACACGAACAAGATCAAGCTCGAGTCGCCGAATGTGAAGTCTTCCGATCGGCAAGAGCTGATGGAGCACAACGGCAAATTGGAGTTCAAGCGTCAGGAGGAGCACCGGACCGGAGAAGACACCAGGCTTGCCGCGGAGAAGAAGAAAACCAGCGGCCAGTTTGTGATGGATACATCCGCCGCCGTCGGCAACGTGGCTGGCTCGGCCGGCCGCTATGCGGCGTCCACCGAACAGGCGAACCAGCAGATTTCCCAGGCATCCAGCCAGGTGGCGTCCAACGCATCGGGCGAGGCGCGCGATCGCAGCCGCAGCACCGATGGAATCATCCAGGATGTGCTCAAGGTGTTGGATGGCGTCAGCCAATCCAATATGGCGGCGATGGGAACGGTGGCCGGCAATATCCGGGCGTGAGTCTATTCGCTCAATCCGTTCGACCGCGCCGGCATCCGGCGCGGCGCTTTTCGCCCATGCCGCTTGGCCTGCCATCGGGAGGTTTGAATGCTTGATATCCATCACCACATCGCGTCGGCGGGGTTGCCGAATTTGCAGGCTCCGAACAACGAAGAGGCCCCGGCACCGACGCCTTCGGTCAAGACTGCGCCGAACAACAACAGCCGTCCGGCTGGCGATCCCAAACCCTTGCAGCATGCGCTGACGGCAAGCCAGCGCTTCAGCGACACGCTGGCGCCGCTGTTTCGAGCAGTCACGACCGGCAAAACCTCGGTGGGGGATGACAATCAGCTGGCGTGGCATCAGCTGGACGGCCGCTTGCGCAGCCTGGCTGCCGGAAAGGTCGCGTTGCCGGCGCCGTTGGCAGAATCGTTTGCAGTGGGCTCCGAGCGCGTTCTCCGTTCGGAGTCGCCCTTCGTCCGTTCCCAAGTGGCGCGAATGGCTACCGGGTCCAGTCTTTCCAATGGCCATGACGATTTCGCGTTATGGGACACGATTTCGCAGTATATCGGCCAGGTCAATACGGATTATCTGGGCGTGTTTCAAGACGCCACCAGCAAGTACGTCAAGTTCTACAGCGAATTCAGCGATACCGTCATGTCGCCGTTGAGCAATTGGATCACTACCGCCAACGACGAAAAGAAGGGCGAGCAGATCACGTTGGACACGGATTCCTTGCGCAACGCGCTCACCGCGCTGAAATCCAAGTACCAGGACGTCGCGCTATGGAGCGCGACCCCGAATGGCAAGAATCATCAGAGCGCCGTCGAGTGGGCCAAGCAACTGGGGTTGCCGGATACCTGCGCCAAGGGGGATAAGGTGGTGATCGATATGAGCGCCATCGACAAGATGATTGAGGATCTTCCAAAAGAAAAGACCATGGACAGCGCCAAGTTCCAGGCCTGGAAGGCGGGTTTCGACGCCGAAGAAGAAAAAATGAAGAACACGCTGCAGACACTGACGCAGAAGTACAGCAATGCCAATTCCTTGTTCGACAACTTGGTCAAGGTGCTGAGCAGCACCATCAGCGCGTGCCAGGAAACCGCCAAATCCTTCCTGCAGATTTGAGGCGGAGGAGGGAGTGATGCCGCCCGGAGGACTTTCTCGATCCGTGTCGCTGCCAGATCTTCGATCCGTCAGCTTGCTGAAGAAGGCCGATTCTAGCAGAGCGCGTTCTTGCTCCGTATACCCAGAATTGCTCAAAGAGCTGAAGGGTGCGAGCAATTGCCCGTCCAAGCCGATGCGGCCTGAGCCGGACTTGAGTAGTTTGTCCGAAGGCCTCGCTACGCAGAGCCTGAAGGCTCTGTCCTGCTTGGGAGAGCCTCCGGACCGATTGCTGGATGTGTACCAAGGCTCCAGCAACTTTTACGCCAGGATGGAGGTGGCCGAGTTCGCCAAGGTGTTTCATCAACTGTCTCAGCAGCCGAACCTGGATGAGGAGAGCAAGTCGCAATTGCAAGAGCAGGCGCGGCAATATGCGGCGCTGATTCTGAAGGATGGCTTGGGGGAGGAGTCCGCTTTTGGTCCCTGGACGCCGAAAACCGATAAGGGCTACCAGTTGCGCAGTCAGTTGGAGCATAAGCTGGCGCAACATGCCGTTTCGCTGAAGGGAGGCGTCGGCCAACTGAGCGAATCATTCCTGGCGCGCGAAGTGCTGCCGCTGGCGGGCGAGTATCTGGCGCATCAACTGGGCGTCCGCCTGGATTCGGACGCCGTGCGCGATGGGCTGAAACAGTTTGAACGGGCGGCCCGCCAGGTCTTTGAAAGCCTGAGCCAGGCAAGGCGGGAGTCGATGGAGATCCATGGCGCCGGCGTCGGCAAGCTGGCGCGGGATCTGGATTTGATGGCCGTGCTGCCATGGCTGCTGCGAGCGGAGTTGGCGCGGACTGAGACCGCGCTCGATGCAGACAGCGGCCTTGCGCCATCGAGCGATTTGAAGCAGGAGGTGATGAAAGATGAGGCTAGAAATGAATCATCCAAGCAGGGAGCGCATGGCATTGGAGGAGCGGGTAAGAGCCGTGCTGTACCTCACGCTGGGGGCGGCGATGGAGCAGATCCAGCCCGCGGCGAGGCTGATCGACGATTTGTACGCCGACTCGATGGAGCTGTTGGAAATGGTGATGCTGCTGAATGACGAGTTTGGCATCGAAATCGGCGCGGCGGATGTCGTCGGCATGCGTACGGTGGCGGATGTGGGCGAAGCAGTCGCCAGGCATGTGAAGAAAGCGCCGACGCTGGGCCTCGGGATGATGGCGGCTAAGTAAAAACGAGGCGGCTATGCGAAGAGAGACTGCGCAGTTTGATGGGAAAGGAGGGGGCGTGTCGATTGATCTGATATCGCCTGTGTTGTCGGGTTGGGAGTCCGATAAAAGTATGAAGTCCCCTCAAGGCTGGATTTTCAACGTGAGCATCATTTGAGCTGGGGCGCTGGGATGGTTGAGCATCAAGGCATAGGAGTCGTCGGCAGGCTCGGGGTCGCTGGCCGGATGAGCGGCGTGAGCGCGCAGTCGATCGGCTGCAGCGGCTCCGGGCGCGCGGGGGCCGGCTATGAGCAGTCGTCCGCAGAGGGGCTTGCCCGCGCGCTGCGCGACGGCGAGTTCCGCATGCACTACCAGCCGCAGCTGGATTGCCGCAGCGGGCGCGTGATCGGCGCCGAGGCCTTGATGCGCTGGAACAGCAGCGCTTTGGGGAGATGGGTGAGCCCGGTAGACTTCATTCCGCTGGCTGAGCGGGATGGCTTCATTGTCGAACTGGGCGACTGGAGCATGGCGCACGTCATGCGGACATTGCGCCTCTGGCAGGATGCGGGGCGTTTGCCGGCTGGCTTCAAGATGGCGATCAATCTGTCGGCGAGGCAGTTGACGCCCGCCTTGCCGGAGAGGATAGCATGCCTGCTCGGCGAAGCCGGCATTGCTCCCCCGTTGATTGAGCTGGAAATCACCGAGTCGCACTTTTCTCCCGATATGGCGGGGATGGCCGATATCGCCCATCAATTGCGCCGGCTCGGACTGAGGCTGGCGATCGACGACTTCGGCACCGGTTATTCCATCCTGGCTCATCTACGCCATATCCCCGCCAACACGGTCAAGATCGACCGCGGCCTTACCCGGAAGGTGCTGAGCGTCGAGCGCGACCATATCATCATGCGCAGTCTGATTGGGATGATTCGGGATCTGGGCATGCAAAGCGTGTGCGAAGGCGTGGAGACGGCGGAGGAACTGGCCGCGCTCAGGCAAATGGGCGCGGATTCCTGGCAAGGCTTTTTGTCTTCGCCTGCGGTGCCGGCAGAGGATTTCATTGGTTTTTTTGGGGTTTGCGCTGCGGAAGCGTCGCATGACTTGACTGTTTAGCTAAAACGCATGGATGGAGGGTGTCGCAGCGCTTGGTTTGAAGCGGGCATGCTTGGGCGGTTGGGCCAGTCGGATGTCGACTGGCTTTTTCTATTCATCGTTGCGGACGCATTCGTGGAGCGGGATAAGCCGCTCCTCTCGCGGCCGTTGCAAGGATCACATGGCTCCCGGAGAGGCTGGCGCCGGGGCTGCGGTATACTCCAATCATTCCAAGCGGTGTATCGCATATCGTATTGAGGTGTAAATGACTGAACAACAATCGCTTCTCCCGGCAGAGCATAATACCCCGGCGCAGGAGCCGCCTATGGCGTCCAGGTTGCCGAGAGTCCTTTCCTTCCCAATGGACAGACCGATTCTGGGGCGCGATCTGGACGCATTCAAGGACTACTTCGGCGCCACCGTGGCGCAGGCGCTGGCTGCGCTGGGCATACAGACGCACGGCCGCTGGTCCACCATAGTCAAGAAGAATGCCGAGCGGCCGGTTGACGGCGCCATCGCCAATCTGGTGCGCTGGTATGCGGCACATCCGGAACGGTTCCCGTTCGGGCAGGTGGATATGCCGACACTGCGCTTGCGTCTGGCGATCAATCAGGACTCGTTCGCGCAATTATTTGGCCGGCGCAAGGTGGCGGTATCGCATTGGGAGCGCAAGCAGGTGAAGCCGGAGCCGCAAGTGCAGATCATCGCGCGCGAGGTGGATGACCTGCTGAAGTCGTACGAGCATCAGGCCGAGAGCGAACGGGACGGCTCGCCGCGCATGATCGTGCAGCATTTGTTGTACAAGCTGGAGGAGCTGGAGCAGGACGATGGCTTGACGCGCAAGGAAGATATTCTGGCCGCTCTGCGCGAGACGCTGCGCATGGAGGAAAAGAACATTCAGCTTAAGCAGGATGCGTCCACGCGCGGACTGGACATGCTGCATGAGTTCATGGATATCGCGTCATTGAACGCTTCGCTGATACCCGCGCCGGCGCCGCGGCGCAAGAGCGTGCAGCCGGCTCCGGCTGCCGCCGGCGACGCGTAGCGTCAGGATCGATGCTCAGCCGCGCCCGGCCAGCTCTCCCGCCAGTTCCCCAACCCGGATCAGCGCGCGTTGGTAGGCCTCGTTCCACGGATAGCAGCAGGACAGGCGCAGGCAGTTGCGGTAGCGGCCCTTGGCCGAATACATCGCGCCCGGCACCACGGTGATGCGTTCGGCCAGCGCGGCGCGGAACAGCTCCATGGTGTCGGCGTGGCTGGGCAGCTCCACCCACAGCAGGCAGCCGCCGGAGGGCAGGGTGGCGCGGGTGCCGTCCGGGAAATGCTGGGCCACCGCGCCGCGCAGTTTTTCCATCTGGCTGATGAAGTGGCGGCGGATCAGCCGCAGGTGGTGGTCGTAGCCGCCGCTTTCCAGGTATTCCGCCAATGTCTCCTCCAGCAGCGCCGGCTGGCCCAGGCTGCTGGAGAATTTCAGCCGCCGCACCTCGCTGAGGAAGCGGCCCGGCGCGATCCAGCCGATGCGGAAGCCCGGCGCCAGCGTCTTGCTGTAACTGGAGCACAGCAGCACCCAGCCGTCGCGGTCGTAAGCCTTGACCGCGTCCGGCGTCGCGGCGCCGTAGAACAGCTCGGCGTGCGGCGCGTCCTCGATCAGCGGCACCTGGTAGTCGTTGACCAGCTGCGCCAGCCGCCGCTTGGCCTCGGGCGGCATGGTGCTGCCCAATGGATTGTGCACGGTGGGCATCGCGACAATGGCGTTCAGCCGCTTTTCCGACAACAACAGCTCCAGCGCGTCCAGCGCCAGGCCGCTGGTGGGATGAGTGGGGATCTCGATCACCGACAGCCCCAGGTCCTTCAGCATCGGCAACAGCGCGAAATAGGTCGGCGACTCCACGCCGACAGTGTCGCCGGGCTTGCAGACGGCCCGGAGCGCCAGTTGCAGCGCCTCGGTGCAGCCGTTGCTGATCACCAGTTCGTCCGCCGCCAGCACGCAGCCCCAACTGACCGCGCGCTGGGCGATCTGCCGCCGCAGCCGTTCCGAGCCGGGCGGGAAGGGGTAGTCGGTGGTCAGCTCCGGCTGCTGGCGCAGCAGACGGCCCATGATGTGCTTGAAGCGGGTGGTGGGGTAGAAGTCGCTGCCCCGCGGGCTGGCCAGCGACAGGTCGATGAAGTCGGCCTGGTTCTGCACGCCCATCACGGCTTCGATCTGGTCCACCACCTCGCCGGTGTGGTGCACGGCGCTCTGGCGGCGCATCCGCGGCAGCGGCAGGCTGGCCGCCGTTTTGACATAGAAGCCCGATTGCGGCCGGGCTTCGATCAGGCCGCGGTCTTCCAGCATGCGGTAGGTCTGGAGGATGGTAGACGGACTGACCTTGTGCATCGCGCAGGCCTTGCGCACCGAGGGCAGGCGCTCGCCTGGACGCACGGTGCCGTTTTGGATCAGCTCTGTCCATTCGTTGACCAACTGCTGGTAAAGCGTCTCGCCGCTCATGCGGGGCTCCTCGGCTGGGTATGAAGTACAGGGTGGTCCTGGCGTCGGTACAGTTTTGAATGAAACCAACCATAACAGTTTGGTTAATACAAAACTGTTATGGTCTCAATTCTATTTTTCTGAATCTGTAATTGTCCAGTCAAAACGCCTAACATGACGACCTTGAATCGGGGATCTGCCCCGGAGGATCCGGCGCGTTGCCGGCCGCGGTTTCGGGAGTCGTCATGAATCTGCTTGCGCTTGTCACTTACCTGCTGGTGATGTCCATCACCCCTGGCCCCAACAATTTGGTGCTGGCTTCCTCCAGCGTCAATTTCGGTTTTTCCCGCACGCTGCCGTCCCTGCTGGGCATGGCGCTGGGTTTGTCTTTGCAGATCGGCCTGCTGTCGTTGTTCCTGGGCGCGCTGATGTCGCTGATGGCGTCCTTGCAGCTTTACCTGGCCGTCGCCGGCTGCGTTTATCTGTTGTGGCTGTCCTGGAACCTGGCCCGCGCCGGCAAGGCCAAGGCGGGCGACGCCGGCGCTCGGCCGATGGGTTTCTGGGGCGGTCTGATGTTCAACTGGCTGAATCCCAAGGTATGGCTGATGGGTTTCAATCTGGTGATGGTGTTTTTGCCGGCGCAGATGAACCCCTGGCACGCGGCCGGCGTGTTCGCGCTGGTGTCCTTCGTCACCAGCCTGCCGTGCATCGCGGTGTGGGCCGGCTCCGGCGTCGCCATCCGCCGTTTCCTGGACTCGCCGCTGCGGCTGCGGGCCTTCAATTGCGGCATGGCGGCGATGCTGGCGCTGACCGCGGTATGGCTGTTGGCGGAGATGTTGCCGGCCCATTCGCTGTCCGCCTTGATGGTTTGAGCCCGATTTTTCCCGAGCCCGCGTTTGCGGGCTTTTTTGTTGGCGGCGTACAATAACGCCTTTGTGTTTTTCTCAGAGTCCAACCCATCATGATCCGTACCCGTTTCGCCCCCAGCCCGACCGGTTATCTGCACATCGGCGGCGTGCGCACCGCGCTGTTCTCCTGGGCCTATGCCCGCAAAAACAACGGCGTGTTCGTGCTGCGCATCGAAGACACTGATCTGGAGCGCTCCACGCCGGAATCGGTGAAGGCGATCCTGGACGGCATGCACTGGGTGGGTCTGGACTACGACGAGGGTCCGTTCTACCAGACCCATCGTTTCGACCGCTACAAGGAAGTGATCCAGCAGCTGCTGGCCAGCGGCCACGCCTACCACTGCTATTGCAGCAAGGAGGAGCTGGAGGCGATGCGCGCCGAGCAGGAAGCCCGCGGCGACAAGCCGCGCTACGATCGCCGCTGGCGTCCGGAAGCCGGCAAAACCCTGCCGGCCATCCCGGAAGGCGTGCAGCCGGTGGTGCGCTTCAAGACGCCGCTCGCCGGCGCGGTGGCCTGGGACGACGCGGTCAAGGGCCGCATCGAGATCTCCAACGAAGAGCTGGACGACCTGATCATCGCCCGTCCGGACGGCAGCCCCACCTATAACTTCTGCGTGGTGGTGGACGACTGGGACATGCAGATCACCCACGTGATCCGCGGCGATGACCACGTCAACAACACCCCGCGCCAGATCAACATCCTGCAGGCGCTGAACGCGCCGCTGCCGGTGTACGGCCACCTGCCGATGATCCTGAATGAGGACGGCCAGAAGATGTCCAAGCGCCGCGACGCGGTCAGCGTGGTGGATTACGCCGACAAGGGCATTCTGCCGGAAGCGCTGCTGAACTACCTGGCGCGTCTGGGCTGGGGCCACGGCGACGACGAGTTCTTCAGCATGGAGCAGTTCGTCGAGTGGTTCAGCCTGGAGGCGGTGAGCCCATCCGCCAGCCGCTTCAACCAGGAAAAATTCATGTGGCTGAACGCGCAGCACATCAAGGCTGCGGACAATGCCCGCCTGGCCGAGCTGATCGCGCCGCGCCTGGCCGCCGCCCATGTCGACACCGCCAGCGGCCCGGCTATCGGCGACGTGCTGGCGCTGGTCAAGGAGCGCGTGCAAGACCTGAACGCGCTGGCGCTGGAAGTCGATTACTTCTACAAGAAGCGCGAAGCGGCCGCCGCCGATGTGGAAAAACATCTGGCCGGCGACGCCGTGGAGCGCATGGGCCGTTTCGCCGACCGTCTGGCCGAGCTTGAAGCCTGGACCGCGGAATCCATCCACGAGCTGTTCAAGCCGTTCTGCGCCGACGAAGGCATCAAGATGGGCCAGCTGGGCATGCCGCTGCGCGTGCTGGTGTGCGGCACCACCCAGACGCCGTCGGTGGACGCGGTGCTGGCCCTGATCGGCAAGGATGAGGTGCTGCGCCGCATCCGCGGCTGATTTTCCGGAAGGCTGGCATCATCCCGCCCCCGCCGCCCTGATGGGCCGCGGGGGTTTTGCTTGCCGTCAGCCGGAAGCCAGCTGCGCCAGGTAGCGCAGGCCGCTGATGCTGGGGAAGAAGCAATAAGCGCCGCCGCGGGTATGGATCAGGCGGGGGAAGCCGGTGATAAGCTTGTTGTTTTGTCCTTTGTGGCCGGGCCGGGCGTCGGTGAAAGAGCTTTGGTCCACGTGGTTGACGCCGAGAAACACATCTTCTCCGCTGATGTTGAAGAACGCGTTGCCTTGTTCCGAGCCGCCGGGGCCGGTGGCCGATTTGACGAAATGGGAGTCCAGTATCCACTGGCTGGTCACGAACTCGAACTGGTTGCTCAGGCTGGCGTTGATGAAATAGCCGACCAGGCCGCGCTTCTGCTGATCCGGCTGGTTCGGGTCGTATTCCGGCCCGTAGGGCATGGCGCGCCGCACGATGCGGTGCGAAGGGCTGCCGGCGCCTACCACGCCGCCGTCGCGCGGGTTGCTGCGGCGGATGTGGGAGCCTATCGGGCACTTCAGGCCCAGGGTGTCGTCCTGCTTCGCGTCATGGCTGACATAGTGGAACGCGTTGAGCTGGTCAGGCGGCAGCGTGGACCCTTCATCATTTGGCATCAAGGTCAGCGGGTTGCCGTTGCGCCAGCGGCCGCAGACCTTGGCCGCCAGCATTTCGGCGTCCATGCCCAACTGGCCGGCATAGGTCTGCAGGAGGCTTTCAAAGCCGGCGACATCCTGTTCCAGAATGCGGAAAGCGGCGAAGCTGCTGTTGAGGGACAGTTCCTCCGGTTGCAGCGAGTAGTAGCCGTTGCTTTCATTGAGGTAGCCGAGCAGGAACTCGCCGGTGGCCACCGATGGCTGATCGTCCGGGATGCTGCGCTTGCGCGGCGGAGCGCCGTCTATGGTGGGCTGGGCGATGCTGTCGCGGTAGCCGAAGTGCACCCGGTTGTCGGGCAGGGCCACGGCATTCTGCGCCGACAGCTCGGCCACGCCGTATTCGGAGAAGGCGCGGCGCAGCGTTGCCGACGCCGACTCCAGCTGCTCTTCGCCGCCGTCCACCCACAGGCTGAGCAGCGCGTGAACCTGGCTGCCGTCGCTCAGGCCTCCTATCCAGTTTTGCGGCGCGCTCTCGTCGCAGTCGCCGACATCGGCGGCGACGCCCGGATCGGTGGCGCCTTTGTAGAAAGAGGCGTCGAAGGTCTGCAGCTGGGCGTCGCTCAGCCCCAATCGGGACAAGCCGACGCGGGTGAAGCTGATGTTCAGGAAGTGGACGGGCTTTTGCTGACCGCGCTGGGCGGTGGTGATCGGCGGCAGCCCCAGCTGGCCGTCCACCAGTTTGAGGATCAGTTCGCCTGCGCCGGCTTTGTCGTCGATGCGCAGGATGAAGTGGCGGGCGCGCTCCACCCGGTAGCCGCGCAGGATGGTGCCTTGTACATCGTCGTAGGATATGTTCATGGCTGCTCCGCGAGCGGATGCGGCCTGCCGCGGCATAGGCGCGGACGGCCGCATCAGGAAGGAACGGGACTCACAGGGACGCCAGAATCTCTTGCACGGTGGCGTCGTAGGCTTGGTACAGGCCCTGGTTCAGATCGTGCTGGGAGGCATCGTTCTTGGCGATGAAGGCGGTGAAGGCGGAGGTGTTGTTGGCCACCGGGATCAGCTTCTCTGCTCCGTCCACGAAGCGCAGCAAGGCATCGAAGATGGGGCCGACCTCTTTCACGAAGTCCTGGATGTACTTATCGAAGCTGCCGTCGTATTCGGTGATGACGGCGAGGACATAGGCCTTGCTGGGATTGATGCCCGGCTGCAGATTGGTGACTGCGCGGTCCAGCAGCAGGGTGCGGGCGTAGTGCACGGTGCCGATTTCGGTGAGGGCCGCGTGCAGCTTGGGTTGGTTTTCCTTGACGGTGGCGGCAAGGGCGATCAGATCCGCGTGGGGCGCCACCGGCATCAGCAGGGTAAGGGGATTGGCCATGTTTTCCTCCGCGACAGGTTTGTTGGAGGTTGAAACATAGGAAGGAGATAGTCTGTTTGATATGGTGTTGACTACGTAGCGCTCGCGATTTGGCGCGGCTGTCGGCACTGGCCGCGGGGAAATTCGATCAGGGAAGTCAGCGCCTCAGCCAATGCCAGCTGGCAATGCCGGCCATGGTCATCAGCAGAGAGCCGCTGACATGCGCCGCGATGGCGGCGAATGCGGGCTGCAGCTGGCCCTGGCGCAGCAGATCCACCACTTCGGCGGAGAAGGTGGAAAAAGTGGTCAGGCCGCCGCAGAAGCCGGTGATGATCAGCAAGCGCCACAGCGGCGACAGCGCCGGCATGTCGGCGAACAGCGCCACGGCCACGCCGATGATGTAGCCGCCGATCAGGTTGGCGGCCAGCGTGCCGGGAGGCAGGGAGGGGAACAGGCTGTTCAGGCGCAGGCCGAGGAACCAGCGCAGCAGCGCGCCGGAGGCGGCGCCGATGGCGATGGCGAGAACGGATTTCCACATGGCGGCAAGGGATGAATGGCAATGATGGCCATTGTGCATCGGCGTGGCGGGTTCGACTAGCGCGGCCTGGCGCGCGAGGGCAAAAAAAAGAGCCCCAGGGGGGCTCTGAATTGCACCTTCGCTCAGGTGATCGAGGTTCGGTCGGAGACCTGGCATCGATCATGTCCCGCTCTCGATCCCGTTGGCGATCGTGAACCGGACAAGACGCATTATCCCGATGCGCCGATCTTTTCCGTAGCATGATTGTTGATGGCTTGTGTGACGGGGTGTAATCAAAATGGCCTGTATTTAACACTTTCGCAAAAGAATCGGCAAATAGGCCTAGCATCCCGTTTTTGCCGTTATCATGAAGTCTTTCAAACAGTCGGGAGCTAGCCTTGACGACGCCGTTGCCGGTGCTGGACACGCGCACCATCAGCATGCGCTGGGGAGACATGGATGCGGTGGGGCATCTCAATAACACTTATTATTTCCGCTACCTTGAGCAGATCCGCATTGAGTGGCTGCAGGGGATGGGATTCGGCATCGAACCGGAGGGAATCGGTCCGGTGCTGGCCAGCACCAGCTGCGTCTACCGCAAGCAACTGACTTATCCCGCCACTTTGGACATCACCATCGAGCTGGAGAGACTGGGACGCAGCAGCCTGAAGCTGCGCCACCATTTCTACCGACGCGACGATCCCGGCGTGGTCTATGCCAGCGCCGAGGTGCTGTTGGTCTGGGTGGACTACAAGGCCGAGCAGTCGGTGCCTATCCCGGACGCGATCCGGGAGGCGATAGAGCGTTCGACAGTCACGGCCTGAGCCCGGTCAGGGCGCGTCCAGGTCCAGCTTGCGGCGGATCAGGTCGCGCAGCAGGAAGCGGGACGGATGAACGGCCCGCATCAGGTCAGCCGGCAATGGCGCTGGTTCCCCTTCCAGCAGCGAGGCCAGGATTTCTCCCGACAACGGCGCGGTGATCAGGCCGCGGGAGCCGTGAGCGGTGTTGACGTACAGGCCATCGGCCCACGGGCATGCCGCATCGGGCCGCAGGCTGGCGTCGCGGGCAAGCTCGCGGTAGGCGCGGACGAAGTCGCGGGCGGCCACCACGGGGCCGATCAACGGCAGATAGTCCGGGCTGGTGCAGCGGAAGGCGGCGCGCCCTTCCAGTTGCTCCGGCGCGTCCTTTTCCAGGCTGGCGCGCAGCTCCGGCGCCAGTCCGGCCAGCATCGCCAGGTTTTCCGCATGCTCGTCGTCGTGCACGGCGAGGTCGTCTGCATCGAACTTGAACGTGGCGCCCAGGCAGTGGCGGCCGCCGCGGGCGGGCGAGATGTAGCCTTCGCCGCACAGCACGGTGCGCAGCCGGCCGCTGGCCTCGCTGGCGGCGACGCTGGTGACCTGTCCCCGAATCTTTTTCAGCGGCAGATGCCGGGTGCTGTCGAACTGCGCGGTTTCCGCCGCGCCGGCCAGCACCACCACGGATGCCACCGCCAGCGGGCCGCGCTCGTCGCTTGCGGTCCAGCTGCGCTGCGAAGGGTCGTAATCCAGCGTCAGCGCGGTGCGGCCGGTCTTGACCACGATATTCGGGTGTTCGACCAGCTTGCGCACCAGCGCGGGCGGATGCACCCAGCCGCCCTGGGGGAAAAACAGCCCGCCGGACGGCAGCGGGGTGTCGGCCAGCTCGCTGGCCGCCGCCTGGTCGAGCGGCCGCATCACGGTCTCGGGCAGCTCCAGTCCGGCCAATCCCTGCTGTTTTTCCGCTTCCTTGGCGTCGTGCGCCAGTTGCAGCACGCCGCAGGCTTGCCAGTCGGCGCCTTCCGGCAGCAGGCCGCGCAGCGCGCGCAGGCTGTAGGCGTAGCCGGACAGCACCAGCCGGGTCAGCGGCGTCAGGTGGGGGGAGAGCTTGGTGTACAGCACGCCCTGCGGATTGCCGGAGGCGGCGCTGGCGAGCTGGGGCATTCTTTCAATCACAGTCACCTGCCAGCCGCGCAGCGCCAGGCTGTTGGCGGTGGACGCGCCGGCCAGGCCGCCGCCGACCACGACCACGCTGCGCTCGCGCCAGCGCGGTTCGGGCCGGGCGAACCAGGGTTCCTGCCAGCCGGCGTCGGGCGGGACGGCGATCTCGCCATGGGCGATGTGGCGCTTGGCGCCATGCCCTGGCGCTTTTTTGACTTCGAAGCCGGCTGCTGCCAGTCCGCGCCGCACCGCGCCCGCGCTGGTGAAGGTGGCGAAGCTGGCGCCCGGAGAGGACAGGCGCGCCATTTGCTGGAACAGCGGCTGCTGCCACATGTCGGGGTTCTTGGAGGGCGCGAAACCGTCCAGAAACCAGGCGTCGACGCGCGCCTCCAACTGCGGCAGCACGTCCAGCACGTCGCCTATCATCAGCGTCAGCGTCACTCGGCCGCCGGCCAGCACGAGACGGTGCCAGCCCGGGGTCAGGACATCGTACTGCGCCAGCAGTGGGGCCGAGAATTCAGCCAGCTCCGGCCACAAGGCCAGCGCCTGGGCCAGATCGGCCGGCGTCAGCGGGAATTTCTCCGCGCTGACGAAATGCAGCCTGGCGCCGGCCGGCGCGCGCGCGTGGAAGCATTGCCAGGCGCAGAGGAAATTCAGCCCGGTGCCGAAGCCGGTTTCAGCGATGGTGAAAGAGTCATGCGGCCGCAGCGCGGCGAAGCGCGCTTCCAGTTGGTTGTGGTGCAGAAAGACGTGGCGTGTTTCCTCCAGGCCGGAGGCGCGGGAGAAATACACGTCGCCGAAAGCGGCGGACATGGGCTGGCCATCCTGCCAGACGAGTTGTGCGTGAGAGGTCATTTATGTGGTCAGCCCGTCGGCCTTGAAGGGCCAGCGGGAAGGATCGGTCGATTTGGCGCCATTGTCGCATGCCGATCAAGCGCGTCCAAGCCTGGACGGGTCATAGGGTCCACCGCAGATTGAAGGTGGTGACCGAGGTTTTGGGGTGGTGGCTGCCAACATTGACCCTGGGCAAGTAGCCGACCTCCAGCGCGAAGGATTTGCCGCCCAGGCTGATGGTGGGCAGCGCGGCCGCGCCGTTATGGCCGGATCCGTGCAGATAGCCGGCTTGCAAGCCGATGCCTGCGAAGACAGGGCCGAAGATTTCCCATTCGCGCCGCCAGCCCAGCGTGACGAAATTGGCTTCCTTGCGAAAAGAGTCGCGATAGGCGCCGGCCCGGGCGAACCAGCGGCCATTAGCCTGGTCGCCAGCGAATGCCCACTCTAGGCCCGCTCCAGGATTATCTTGATTGAGATTGCAGGTGGTGCAGCCATGATGGCGAGAGGCGCCGAACAGCAGAAGCGAGAAATCCTGTGCCTGGGAGAGTGGAGCGGAAACGAGTAGAACTGCGGCGACCAATGCGAAACGCTTCATGGCTTCCCCTTGCTGAGCGGTGGTGGTAGCGTTTGTTTTATTTGAACGTCATTGATTAATTTGAGCGTAGTCAATTCCGGGCGTTTGGCAACTCTTGAAATGGTCATCGGGCTCCCCAAAATGTAAGTTATCGACAGATCATCCGGGGAGCCGACACCATGCGATTCGACAAGCTGACCACCAAATTCCAGCAAGCGCTGGGGGATGCCCAGAGCCTTGCCGTGGCGGGCGACAATCCTTTCATTGAGCCTCAGCACCTGCTATTGGCGATGCTAGATGATGCCGAGGCCGGCATCGGCGGCCTGCTGGCGCGCGCCGGCGTCAATGTGCCGGCGCTGAAGGCCGGCCTCAAGCTGGCGGTAGAGCGCTTGCCGCGGGTGCAGGGAAATGGCGGCGAGATCACCGTGTCGCGGGACCTGGCCAATCTGCTCAATGTGACCGACAAGATCGCGATGAAGCTGGGCGACGACTTCATCGCTAGCGAGTTGTTCCTGTCGGCGCTGAGCCAGGACAAGGGCGAGACCGGCCGTTTGTTGAAGGAGCATGGCGGCAACCACGCTTCCATCCAGGCCGCCATCGACGCGGTGCGCGGCGGCGAGAGCGTCTCCAGCGCCGATGCCGAGGGCCAGCGCGAGGCGCTGAAGAAATACACGCTGGATCTGACCGAGCGCGCCCGCCAGGGCAAGCTGGATCCTGTGATCGGCCGCGACGACGAGATCCGCCGCGCCATCCAGGTGCTGCAGCGCCGCACCAAGAACAACCCAGTGCTGATCGGCGAGCCGGGCGTCGGCAAGACCGCCATCGTCGAAGGGCTGGCGCAGCGCATCGTCAACGGCGAGGTGCCGGAAAGTCTGAAGAACAAACGGCTGCTGGTGCTGGACCTGGCGGCCCTGATCGCCGGCGCCAAGTACCGTGGCGAGTTCGAGGAGCGGCTGAAGGCCGTGTTGAACGATCTGGCCAGGGACGACGGCCAGACGCTGATCTTCATCGATGAAATCCATACGCTGGTGGGCGCGGGCAAGGCCGATGGCGCGATGGACGCCGGCAACATGCTGAAGCCGGCGCTGGCGCGCGGCGAGCTGCACTGCCTGGGCGCCACCACGCTGGACGAGTACCGCAAGTACATCGAGAAGGACGCCGCGCTGGAGCGTCGCTTCCAGAAGGTGCTGGTCGGCGAGCCGTCGGTGGAGGACACCATCGCCATCCTGCGCGGCCTGCAGGAAAAGTACGAGATCCACCACGGCGTGGACATCACCGACCCGGCCATCGTCGCCGCGGCGGAGCTTTCCCAGCGCTATATCACCGACCGCTTCCTGCCGGACAAGGCGATCGACCTGATCGACGAGGCCGCGTCCAAGATCAAGATGGAGCTGGATTCCAAGCCAGAGGCGATGGACAAGCTGGACCGTCGGTTGATCCAGTTGAAGATCGAGCGCGAGGCGGTGAGGCGCGAGAGCGACGAGGCTTCGCAAAAGCGTCTGCAACTGATCGAGGATGAGATCGCCGGCTTGTCGCGCGAATACGCCGACCTCGAGGATATCTGGAAGGCCGAAAAGGCCGCCCAGCAGGGCACGCAGAGCATACGCGAGGAAATCGACCGCCTGAAGGTGGACATGGAGGAACTGAAGCGCAAGGGCGACTGGCAGAAGCTGGCCGAGTTGCAGTACGGCAAGCTGCCGCAGCTGGAAGCGCGGCTGAAGGAGGCTGAGGCCGCCGGCGACAAGGGCGAAGCCAAGCCCAACCGCCTGCTGCGCACCCAGGTGGGCGCGGAGGAGATCGCCGAGGTGATCAGCCGCGCCACCGGCATCCCGGTGTCCAAGATGTTGACCGGCGAGCGCGAGAAGCTGTTGCACATGGAGGATGTGCTGCACCGGCGCGTGGTGGGCCAGGACGAGGCGGTGACCGCGGTGGCCGACGCGATCCGCCGTTCGCGCTCGGGCCTCGCCGATCCGAACAAGCCTTACGGATCCTTCCTATTCCTGGGGCCGACCGGCGTCGGCAAGACCGAGCTGTGCAAGACGCTGGCTGGTTTCCTGTTCGACAGCGAGGAACACCTGATCCGCATCGACATGTCCGAATACATGGAAAAGCATTCGGTGGCCCGGCTGATCGGCGCGCCTCCGGGCTATGTCGGCTACGAGGAGGGCGGCTACCTGACCGAGCAGGTGCGCCGCAAGCCGTATAGCGTGATCCTGCTGGACGAGGTGGAGAAGGCGCATCCGGACGTGTTCAACGTGCTGCTGCAGGTGCTGGACGACGGTCGGCTGACCGACGGCCAGGGCCGCACTGTGGACTTCAAGAACACGGTGATCGTGATGACGTCGAACATCGGCAGCCAGCAGATCCAGGCGATGGCGACAGACGATTATCAGGTGATCAAGCTTGCCGTGATGGCGGAGGTGAAGACCCAGTTCCGGCCGGAATTCATTAACCGCATCGACGAGGTGGTAGTGTTCCATGGCTTGGATGAGAAGCACATCCAGTCCATCGCTCGCATCCAGCTGAAGAGCCTGGAGGCGCGGCTAGCCAAGCTGGAGCTGAATCTGCAGATCAGTGGCGAGGCACTGGCGCTGCTGTCCGAAGCCGGTTTCGACCCGGTTTACGGCGCGCGGCCGTTGAAGCGGGCGATACAGGCGGAGCTGGAGAATCCGCTGGCCAAGGCTATCCTCGCCGGCAAATATCCGCCGAAGTCCACGGTGATGGTGGAGGCGCGCGACGGCCGGCTGGCATTCGACTGAGCCTCGATCCTCCCTTTTCCAGAAGCAAAGAAACGGCCGCTTGCGCAAGCGGCCGTTTTTCATGGCGTCGCGCTCAATCGGCGCGGGCAGGGTGCAGGAAACAGCCAGGCAAGTGGTCGTTGACCACGCCGCAGGCCTGCAGATAGGCGTAGATCACCGTGCTGCCGACGAAATTCATGCCGGCTTTCTTCAGCGCCTTGCTGACGAGGTCGGACAATTCGGTGCTGGCCGGCACCCGTTCGTCGCTGCGCCGCCGCAGGATGGGTTTGCCGTCGACGTGCGCCCACAGCCAGTCGGAAAAGCTGCCGTGCTCCTGCTGCATTCGCAGGAACACCTTGGCGTTGCGGATGGCGCTGTGGATTTTCAGCCGGTTGCGGACAATGGCCGGATTCTGCATCAGCCGCTCCACGTCGTCGTCGGTCATCTCCGCTACTTTTTCCGGATGGAAGCCGTGGAAGGCGGCGCGGTAGCCTTCGCGTTTTTTCAGGATGGTGATCCAAGACAATCCGGCCTGAGCGCCTTCCAGGATCAGCATCTCGAACAGCTTGCGGTCGTCATGCTCGGGGCGGCCCCATTCTTCGTCGTGGTAGGCGACGTACAAGGGATCGTCGCCGCACCAGGGACAGCGTTGGATTTCGTTCATGGCGTATGCAGCAGGATGTCGATCTTGAGGCCGGTTTTCTGGATGCCACGCCGCGACGACAGGCCGATCACCAGCGGATTGCACAGATTGGCCTGCAGCGCGCCGAGCGCGGGGTGGGATTCGCGCTGTTGATCCAGCGGACGGTACAGCATCAGCAGGATGGCGGCGTCCTGCGGCTCCTGTAGTTGAAGCTGCGCGACCTCCTCATCAGACAGCTCGATCTGGAAGCGCACGCCCAGCCTTTCTGGCTGGGCCAGGCTGAAGGTGATGCCGGGATCGTCCAGCGATTGCAGCCAGTACATTTGCGGCACCGGGTGGGTGATGTCGTGAAACAGCTTGAAGCGGGTGCAGTTTTCCAGCGCGGGAATGCCCTGCGGAAACGTGATGACGGTGGTTTCATCGACCTCGACGTTGCCGAGCTGGTTGGAATCGAAGCGCATGGCGATCTCCTGTGCGGAAGTGGGTTCCGTCGGGAATGATACCCGAGCGCGGCGCTTGCCGCGACGGCGCGCTCAGGCCCCGCTTGTGCTGGCAAATTTGTCAGCCTATACATGGTATTGCGTTACGTGATATTACGCGAATGTCTTAAATGTTGAGTCGTGGACAGGGTCGTTTTCGCGTGCGTCTCGCGGTTTTCACGCAGCGTTCATCTATCGGCAAGGCGGCATGTCCGGCTCCCGGCGCTCCGGGTCCGGCCCGTCTGGAAGGGGCAACGTGGCATGGAGCTGAAACCGAAGCGCTTTCTGATACTTGATGATCAGTTGGTGCTGCGCAAGCTGATTTCGCGACAGGCCAGCTTCTTCAGCCGGTTTGCTGTGGAGATAGACGAATTCAGCGATCCGGCCGAAGCGCTGCGCAGCATCGGCGAAGGCGGCTACCACCTGGTGATCACCGACATCGGCATGCCCGGCATGAACGGGATCGACTTCATCAAGAACGTGGCCCGGCTGGGCTATCAGTCCGCGTTGCTCATCATTTCCGGCTATGACGGCAAGACTTTGCAGACCATATCGGATATGTCGATCAACCTGGGCATAGGTTGCACGCGCTTTCTGTCCAAACCTTACTCCGCTGAAGCTTTCGTCGCTTCGCTCAATAGCATATTCAACGAGATGGAGCGCAGCGCGGCGCCGAAAATAGGCGATGTCGCCCAGTTGCTGGCGGAGTTGGGAGGGGAGAGCTTCGTGATGGAGTTCGCTCCGGCGCGCTCCCTGGCTAACCGCAAGCTGGCGTCTTTTTCCCTGCGCTCGCTGCGATTGCCGGATGGCCGCAGGCTGGCGTTCGACCGCCTGCTGGCGTTGCTGGCGGGAAGGAGGATGGCCTCCGCGGCGCTGCTGGAAATCGTGGTCGAGCGCGCGGCCCGCCTGTTGCAGCACCTTCGCGTCTCAGCCGGAATCGACGATTGCCGGGTGGATATCCGCATCGATGAGGCTTGCTTGTGCGCCGACAACGTATTCGACCGCTGCTTCATGGCGCTGCAGCAATACGAGGTTTCGCCAGCCTGTTTGGGATTCGAACTGGCCGATGGACTGAACCGGCGTTCCGACGCCGTGTGCTTCGAGAATATCTCCAAGATCAAGTACCTGGGCTTTCGCTTGCTGGCGGATGGGTTCGGCCAGGGTTCGCTGACGATCAGCAATCTGTTGCGGCTGCCTTTCGATCAGATCAATGTGCCGCTGGAGGCGCTGCAGTGGATGAAGGCGCTGCTGGGGGAAGACCCGGGCGCCTTTCGTTTGCTGAAATCCTTCGGTCTGGCGCAGGCGCCGGTGTGCGCCACCGGGTTGGAGGATGAGGAGGGCATTGCGCTGGCGAAGGCTATGGGGTGCGGATTGGGGGCCGGCGACGCCGTGTCCATGATCGTACCGGAGGGGGAGCTGCAGCAGGAAGTCGCCGCTGTGCCGGGAGGGAGCCCGGCGCCGAACGGCAGTTCTGTGGAGGAGGCAAGATGAACTCTGTCGATCTGGACCGCCTGCGCATCATGATCGTCGATGACCAAACTCTGGTCCGATCATTGATTTCCCAGGCCTTGCAGAGCATGGGCGTCAAGCAAGACCGCATTTTTCAGGCGGCGGATGGCACCACGGCGATGCGGCTGTTGGACATCCGGGGTGTGGACATTGTGCTGTGCGACGTGCAGATGCAGCCGATGAACGGCATGGATCTGCTCAAGGAACTGCGATGCGGGCATACGGCCAATGTGTCCAATCTCCCCTTCGTCTTCCTGTCCGGGCATGCGGATCGGAGCAATGTGGTGCTGGCCAGCCAGCTGCACGCCGACGGCTTCGTCGTGAAGCCGCCCAAGCCGGCGGAAGTGGAGAAGTCGATACAGGTGGCGATGAGCCGCAACCGGCCAGAAATCGATCCGTTCAGTTACTACCATGTCGCCACCGGCACGGAGTACGACAAGAAGGTATTCGGCCGTCTGTTCGAGACCCGCGCGCCGGTATCTCAGGACGAGCCGGAGGAGAAGTGCTTGTCGCTGGACATGGTCAAGCCCGGCTCGGTGCTAGCCCGCGATCTGCGCAGCAAGGCGGGCCACCTGCTGTTGCCCCGCGGCGCCAGCATCTCGGCCACCCAGTTGAATGTGCTGCGCGATTTCAGCGAGCGTTACGGCGTCGCGCAGATTTATGTCGCGAACAGCGATGAGGCGGCCGCCAATCCATCTGTTGCGAGGCATTAGGCATGCAGTTGTCGGGACGCAGCCGCAGTCAGGCGATGGCGATAGGCCGAAGCGTGCTGGCCATCGTGGTGCTGCTCGGCCTGTTGCAGGCCGGCGTGGTGGCGGTGCTGCAGTTTTCCGCCTGGAGCGCCTATCAGCAGTCCGAGCTGCTGGTGCATCTGAACCAGGATGCTTACGGACTGCGCAATTTCGCCAATCTGCAGCTCAAGGAAAGCGGCCTGCTGATGGAGGGGCTGCTGGAGAAACGCCCGGACGAAGCGCAATTGAGCAGCCTGGCGCGGCAAGTGGATGAGGATTTCCTGACGCTGCTCACCACCTGGCACGGCCAGGACGAGGCTCGCTCGACCGGGCGTCTCGAACAATTGAGACGGTCGATCAAGCAGTTCCAGCAGTTGAGGGTGTCGACGCGGCAGGCAATGAAGGGCGACGCCGAGGGGAGGGAGGCTCAACTCGTCAAGCTGTACGAGGGCACCCGCGATGTGCAGCAGCAGACGCAATTGCTGCTGGACGAGGTAGTGGCGAGCATGGCCGCAGGCGGGGAATACCGCATCAGCAATCTTGTCTGGCTGCGGCAGGATGCGGCGATGCTGAGCTACTGGCTGCATTCCAGCGCGCAGGCGCTGGTGCTGCGTTCGAGCTTGAAGAGCCGGCTGGACCGGCGAACAGAGCTGGAGCTGGCCCACGGCTTGAGCGCCAGCATATTGTTGCTTGGGCGGGCGCAATCGCTGCTGGGCAGCATAGACGACGCCGAACTGTCGCGGCAGTTCGGAGAGCTGGCCATGCAGGCGAACCGCCTGCAGCTGCTGACCCAGTTGCAGCTGGAGCAAGTGGATGGCCGGCTGCAATTCAGCCAGGCCACCGACTACCGGCGGAATCTGCTGCAACTGTCCGCCTCGATGGACAAGATCCGGGTGGCCATCGGCGAGCGGGCGCTGCGCACCTTGCAGGGCAATCGTTCCAACTACCGCAACACGCTGCTGCGGGAGGGCGTGTTTGGGCTGGCGATGCTGGCGCTGCTGGGCTTCTTGTTTCATGTGGTGGTGCGCAAGGTGCTCAAGCCGCTGGACTTCTTGCAGCGCATGCTGGACGTGTCGGGCGACGCGATGCTGGTGATCGACCAGAACGGCGTGATCGACATGGCGAACGAGGGCGCGGGGCGCATGTTCGGCTATTCCATGGACGCGCTGATTGGCACCCCCGCCCGGCAACTTTTCGTGGTGGACGACGAGTTGCTGTCAGTGCTGGCCGCGCTGGAGGTGCAGGCGGGGCGGACGATGCCGGTGGAGGGCATGGGCAGCAGCGGCGAGCGCTTTCACGCGATGCTGAGCGTCGGGCGTTTCCAGGAGGGCAACCGGCCGCTCGACATCCTGATCGTGCGCGACGAGCACAAGCGGCGGTTGGCGGAGAACTCGCTGGAACGCAGCGTTGCCTTGCTGTCCGTGATATCGGAAATCGAAGCGATGCTGCTGTCGCGGGCCGAGCGCGACGAAGTGTTCCAGAGGCTGCACAACACCTTTCTCGAGTTCACCAGCTCCGAACAATGCTTGCTGGTGGCCTGGGCGGTGAGGGAAGACGGCAGTGAGGGCTTGCAGCCCCAAGCCGGGGATTGGCCGGCCTTCCTGCCTCTGCCGCAGCAGCTGTCCCAGGCGGAAATGCCGCTGGCGGCGCTGTTCCGCAGCTTGACCGCCCAGCCATCCTGGGTGTCGCTGCCGGTGATGCTGGGCGGGGAGGCAACGGCTGGCGTATGCCTGCTGCGGCCCACCTTGTCGCAGCTGGGCATCAGCATCCTGCCTTTGCTGGGCGCCTATGCCAATATCCTGGGTTTCTACGCCGAAGAAGACCGCCGCAAGCTGTCCGAGGCACAGCTGCGCGCGGTGTTGCAGGAAGAGGAAGCGGTGTATTCGGCGTCGCCGGTTGGCTTGTTGCGTTTGAACGAGCATTTCCAGATCACCCGCGCTAACCTCACGGCCGAAAGCATATTCGACGTCGGCGACGAGTACGGTCTCTCGGGCATGCATCTGATGGAGCTGCTGGCCTCCGAGCATGGCTGGTACGAACTGGCGGAGCAGATGTCCAAGATGCAGCAGGACAATGCCCGCATCCATTGCGAATTGGAATGCCTGACCGGCACCGGGCGGCCGATCTGGGTATTGTTCGAGGGGCAGCTGCTGTTCCCGGACGCCAACGAGTCGGTGATCATTCTGGCCTGCCTGGACATCACCGAGCGCAAGATGGCCGAGTTCGAGCTGAGGATGGCCCGCGACCAGGCCAATGCGGCCAACCGCGCCAAGAGCGCCTTCCTCGCCACGATGAGCCACGAGATCCGCACGCCGATGAATGGTGTGCTGGGCATGCTGGAGCTGCTGGCGCTGACCCGGCTGGATGCCGAGCAGCACGACACTGTCTCCACCATCCAGGATTCCGCCAATACCTTGCTGCGGTTGATCGACGACATTCTGGACTTTTCCAAGATCGAAGCGGATAGGCTGGAAATCGTGCCCGCCCGCACCGCGATCCGTCCCTTCATGGACAGCGTGCGCAGCCTCTACCACGAAAACGCCAGCAAGAAGGGATTGGAGCTGGCGCTGACGCTGGACGACAAGCTGGCGCCGACGCTGGTCATCGATCCGCTGCGGGTGCGGCAGATTCTGCAGAATTTCATCAGCAACGCCATCAAGTTCACTTCCAGCGGCCGGGTGGACATCCGCGTCAAGGTCATGGATACCGTTTCCAACTACCAAGTGTTGAGCTTTGAGGTGGAGGATACCGGCATCGGTATGTCGCAGGAACAGTTGAGCAAGCTGTTCCAGCCGTTCACCCAGGCAGACTCCGAAACCACCCGCCGTTTCGGCGGCACCGGCCTGGGGCTGGCGATCTGCCGGCGGCTGGCCGGCCTGATGGGCGGGCATGTGGAGATGGAGAGCGAGCAAGGCAAGGGCAGCTGCGCCAGGCTGCTGATGGAGGTGGAGTGGCTGGCCGAGCAGGTGGAGCCGGTGATGTTGCCTGAGCAGCGGGTGTCGCTGGAGGCCGTGGTCGCCGCGGCGCAGGCCGACAAGGAGATTGGATTGGGGAGTGGACTGTTCCCCATTCTGTTCGCCGAGGACAATCCCACCAACCGCAAGCTGACGCTGAAGCAATTGGAGAAGCTGGGTTATCCGGCGGATTGGGCCGAGGATGGCGACCGCGCTTTCAGCAAATGGCTGTCCGGCCGCTATTCGCTGATTCTGACCGACTGCCACATGCCCGGCATCGATGGTTACCAACTGGCGAGGCTGGTGCGCGCGCATGAGGAGTCCCATCCCGAGCGCGGCCGCATTCCCATTGTTGCCTGCACCGCCAACGCGGCCAAGGAGGAGGTGGACAAGACGCGGGATGCGGGCATGGACGACTTCCTGACCAAGCCGCTGTCCATCCTGGATTTGGAAGCCACGCTGCGTAAATGGATGAGCGCCTCTCTGGAGCAGCCTCTTCTCGCGGCCGATGTCGCGCCGCCCGCCCTCGGGAGCAAGGAAGAGGCCGGGAAGGAGCCGTCGCTTGACGCCTCGGGCATTCCCGTGGACCGCAGCGTGCTCGAGGTGTACAGCAACGGCGAGCTGAGCGTGGAGCTGGAAATCCTGCGCGAATTCCAGACCGGCAATAACGAGGATGTGGCCGAGTTGCGCGCGGGGATGGCGGCGGAGGATGCCGAGCGCGTCGGTTTTTCCGCCCACCGCATCAAGGGCGCCAGCCGCATGGTGGGAGCCAACGGCATGGGCGACGCCGCCGAAGCGGTGGAGAAGGCGGGCAAGGCGCGCGATCTGGAGCTGGCCCGGAAAAAAATGGCATTCCTCGAAGAGCAACTGGCGGTATTCGACCACTGGCTGGCCAGCCAGAACGAGACCATGGCCGAGTAGGACCCGCCCGCCGTTTGGCCGGTTGATCCCGTCCAGGCTTGGCCAGGCTGCGGGGCCGGATTAGAATCCGCTTTCATGAGCCAAGCCCAATCGCTTTATCCGCTGATCGAGCAGGCGCTGCTGTGTCCGGTCGTGGACGACAAGCTGGCGCTGGCGGAGCGCTTGCTCCGAGGCTGGCGCGGCGGCCTGCTGGTCCGGGAGGCGTCTCCCGCCGCCTATGCCTTGCCGCAGCCTGGCCGGCCGCTGCGCCCCGAGCTGGTGCATCCTGCGCGGGTGCCCAAGCGCAGCCTAGCCACTCGTCATGGGCACGGCGCCTTGCTGCATGCGATCGCCCACATCGAGTTCAACGCGGTCAATCTGGCGCTGGATGCCGCTTGGCGCTTCCGCGATATGCCGGACGCGTTCGTCGATGATTGGCTGACGGTGGCGGCGGAGGAGGCCGGGCATTTCCGGCTGCTGCAGGGACGCTTGGCCGATCTGGGTTTCGCCTACGGCGATTTTCCGGCACATGACGGCCTGTGGGCCATGTGCTGCAAGACCGATCACGACGCGATGGTCCGGATGGCGTTGGTGCCCAGAGTGCTGGAGGCGCGTGGATTGGACGTGACGCCGGGCATTCAGCGCCGGCTGGCTGGCATCGGCGATCACGCCAGCGTCGCGGTGCTGGACGTGATCCTGCGCGACGAGGTCGGCCACGTGATGATAGGCAATCGCTGGTTCGTCCGTTTGTGCCGCGAACGCGGCCTGGAACCGCAAGCCACTTTCCGCGGTCTGTTGGAGCAGCACGCGATGCAACTGCATCCCGGCGACTATAATCTGTCCGCCCGCGCCGAGGCCGGCTTCTTCGCCGACGAGCTGGAAGCGCTGGCGCGGCTGACCGAATCCGTCTCCGACGGCCGTTGAATCTCACCGAAGCAGGTATTCATGATCAAGCTGTTCCAACGCATGCGCGACAATCGCAAGCTGGCCGTCGCCACGCTGCTGCTGTCCACCCTGATATTCATGCTGGCCTCCGCGTTCTGGCGCGGCGGGGCTGCCGAGGGCGCGCTGGCCGCGCTGCTGTGCCCGTTGCTGCTGTTGTTGGCGCTGGCGGGGCAGTTAAGTTCGCTATTGGCTCTTTTACAAAAACCACGGAAATGAAACGGCTTTTAAAAACAGCGGCTTAAAGTTGCCGGGATGCGTCAGGCGGGCTTGACGCTGTCCTTTCGGCCGCGCATAATCGCGACCGGATAAAATTCAAAACAGGCTCCGCTATGGTGCGGGGCCTGTCGTTTTTTGCACTTGCGGAGTGTCTGCATAATGGAGCACCAGGTATTCCTGCGTCAGCTGGAAGCCAATGCGCTGCCTGCGTCGGATTTCAATCATCGAGCCCACCTGTACGCAGCCTGGGGTTATCGCCGGGAATACCCGGCCCCCGAAGCGGCCGCGCGCTGCGCGCATGCGCTGTCGCGTTTCGCGATGGCCAATGGCGCGGCCACCAAGTACAACCATACGCTGACGATGGCGCTGCTGGCCATCGCGTACAGCCGCGTCGAGTCCTGCCCCTCGCTGATGGAGGACTGGCCGGCCTTCCTCGACCGCTGCAGCGATCTGGCCTGCGACGCCCGCGCCGTGCTGGAGCAATACTATTCAGCGGAGCGTCTGCAGACGGACTCCGCGCGCAAGGCCTTCGTCAAGCCGGACCGGGAGCCGTTGCCGGTTTCCTGTCTGCTCAACTGATACACCGGAATTTCCCACGCAATGATCAAAGCACCCGAACTCTTGCTGCCCGCCGGCACGCTGGACAAGATGCGCGCCGCCTATGATTTCGGCGCCGACGCCGTGTACGCCGGCCAGCCGCGCTACAGTCTGCGCGCCCGCAACAACGACTTCAAGCTGGAAGAGCTGAAGCAGGGCATAGATGAGGCCCACGCGCGCGGCAAGCTATTCTTCGTCGCCAGCAACATCCTGCCGCACAACAGCAAGATCAAGACCTATATGGCCGACATGGAGCCGGTCATCGCGATGAAGCCGGACGCGCTGATCATGGCCGATCCGGGTCTGATCATGATGGTTCGCGAAAAATGGCCGGAAGTGCCGATCCACCTGTCGGTGCAGGCGAATACCGTCAACTACATGGGCGTCAAGTTCTGGCAGAAGCTGGGCGTGTCGCGCATCATCCTGTCGCGCGAGCTGAGCCTGGACGAGATCGCGGAAATCCGCCAGGAATGTCCGGACATGGAGCTGGAGGTGTTCGTGCACGGCGCCTTGTGCATCGCCTATTCGGGCCGCTGCCTGCTGTCCGGCTACTTCAATCACCGCGATCCTAACCAGGGCACCTGCACCAACGCCTGCCGTTGGGATTACAAGATGCACGATACCGAGGGTGATGCCGCCGGCGACGTTCAGGTGATCCAGTTCGACTTCAACAAGGCGATGGAAGAAGCCAACCAGAGCTTCTCGTCCTGCGGCAGCCAACAGCGCCACCCGCTGGCCGACAAGACCTATCTGATCGAAGAGGGCAGCCGTCCGGGCGAGCTGATGCCCATCATCGAGGACGAGCACGGCACCTATATCATGAACTCCAAAGACCTGCGAGCCGTCGAGCAGGTGGAGAAGCTGGTCAAGATCGGCGTGGACTCGCTGAAAATCGAAGGCCGCACCAAGAGCCTGTACTACGTGGCGCGCGCCGCGCAGGTGTATCGCAAGGCGATCGACGACGCCGTCGCCGGCCGCCCGTTCGACCTCGGCCTGCTGGCCGATCTGGACGGCCTGGCCAACCGCGGCTACACGCCGGGCTTCCTGGAGCGCCACCAGAGCCAGGATTACCAAAACTACCTGACCGGCCATTCCAAGGCCAAGCAGAGCCAATACGTCGGCGACGTGATCGAAGTGGATGCCGAAGGCTGGGCGCTGGTCGAGGTGAAGAACCGCTTCGCCGTCGGCGACAAGCTGGAAGTCATCCATCCGTCCGGCAACCGCATGATTGAGCTGGCCGCGATGACCCGCAACGGCGAGGCGGTGCAGGTCGCGCCGGGCAACGGCATGCAGGTGCGCATCCCGGGGCTGGCCGGCTATGACGGCAAGGCGCTGATCACCCGCTTGCTGTAATTCCCGAGCGCTCGCTTAGTATCGAAAGGCTGCCTTTGGCAGCCTTTTTGTTTTGAGGGTTGTAGCCTGGCTGCAAGGTCGGTGTTGCGCGATTTCCACGCGGCTGGTCGATCATTTGTTTTTTAATGCCAATGTCTTGCATTGCCGGCTGGCAAAGGGCTGCAGGGAGTCGGTGGGTGTCTGGCGCCGACGATTGCAAGCGCGCGTATGGCTGTCGCGCGCTGTTGCTCTGAACGTTTACCTTTCGCCCGCTTGCGCGCATTCGGGAATATGGTTAAAAAGTAGTGACATAAATATGAATGCGTTGATTTTATTAAACGCATCAGTGCAGTACGGAGACCAAGAGAGGAAACGATGATGCCCGCCGCCTGTCGCTGTCCAGTAGACTTCGCGCTTTTCAGCCATCCTTCCCGTCCGTTCGCGGAAGCCCCGCGCGCCGGTCCGCCTTCCCGTCCCTTCCCGCTCAGCTGAACCCATACCATCCGTTTGCCGTTTTACATGCTGTAACGCCGTAATCATTGCGGCCGGGGCCGCAAGGTATATGTTGGCATTATGCCGCCGCGCGTCTGCGGCGGATTGTCAGCGGCTAGACAGCATGGAACGCAGTGATTCGAAGTTCCGCCGCTTGGCGTGGCCGGTCAATATTCGGCATGTCCATATGACGCGCGTCGCCGCGTCGGGATCGCCGCAGGCCGCTCCGGGACGGGGACGTTTATGGTCGTGCCACTTTAGGAAGCCTGTCATGAAGAAGAAACTGGTTCGCAACGCGCTGTATTCGCTGCTGTTGCTGCTGCCGGCCGCCGGCGCGCTGGCGGCGGACAAGGTGCTCAACGTCTACAACTGGTCCGACTACATCGCCAAGACCACCATCCCGGGCTTCGAAAAGCAGACCGGGGTCAAGGTGAAATACGATGTCTACGACAGCGACGACACCTTGCAGGCCAAGATGCTGACCGGCCGCGCCGGCTACGACATCGTGGTGCCCACATCCAATTTCATGGCCAAGCAGATCGAGGCCGGCATCTACCAGAAGCTGGACAAGTCCAAAATCCCCAATCTGTCGCATCTGGACAAGGCGCTGATGGCCAAGATCGTCGACGCCGATCCCGGCAACGCCCACGGCGTGCCCTGGGCCTACGGCACCGACGGCCTGGGCTACAACTACACCAAGGTCAAGGCGCTGCTGGGAGCCGGCGCGCCGCTGGACAGTTGGGACATCCTGTTCGATCCCAAGTATGTGTCCAAGTTGAAGGGCTGCGGCGTGTCGGTGCTGGACCAGGCCAACGACGTGTTCGCGGTCACGCTGCACCATCTGGGCAAGGACCCGAACAGCAAGAATCCCGCCGACTACCAGGCGGCGTTCGAGGCCCTGAAGAAGATCCGCCCCTACATCACCCAGTTCAACTCTTCCGGCTACATCAACGATCTGGCCAACGGTGACATCTGTCTGGCGCTGGGCTGGTCCGGCGACGTCAACATCGCCAAGCACCGAGCCGCGGAGGCCAAGCGCTCCTATCAGCTGGGCTACGTGATCCCCAAGTCCGGCGCGCCGATCTGGTTCGACGTGATGGTGATTCCGAAAGACGCGCCGCATCCGGAGGAGGCGCACAAGTGGATCAACTACATCGAGACGCCCGAGGTGAACGCCGAGATCACCAACGAGGTGTTCTATCCCACCGTCAACGCGGCGGCCCGCAAGTTCGTCAAGCCCGAGATCGCCAACGATCCCACCATCTATCCGCCGGAGCCGGTGATGAAAACGCTGTTCCTGCTCAAGCCGCTGCCGCCGGACATCATGCGGCTGCAGAACCGGCTGTGGACCCAGCTGAAGACCGGCCGCTGAGCCAGCCCGGGGCCGGACAGGCTCCGGCCCGGCCTTTCATCGCATAAGCACAATCGTCCGCCGCCCGGGTGTTTCGGGACGGCCGGACAGCTGTGGAACATCGGCCGCCTATCCTGGCGGACGACGGGCATCGGCGCGCGCGCCGCCGATGGAGATGCAACGCTTTGACGCCGCGGGCGTCGTGGTGCCGCCATGAAACTACCGGATCTGAAACGCTGTCTGCCGACGGGCAGGGGGGCCGCGATAGGCGTGCCTTTCCTGTTCCTGTTCGTCTTTTTCCTGCTGCCCTTCCTGCTGGTGGTGGGCATCAGCTTCTCCCAGCAGCAGCTGGGCATTCCGCCGTACACGCCGCTAGTCAAGTTTGAAAACGACGTGGTCGGCATCGCGCTCAATATCGGCCACTACAAGTTCATGCTGAGCGACGACCTGTACTTCGCCACCTACATCAGCTCGGTGAAGATGGCCTTCGTCTCCACTGTGTTGTGCCTGTTGATCGGCTACCCGATGGCCTACTACATCGCCCGGGCCGAGGGCGCGACGCGCAACACGCTGATGATGATGGTGATGCTGCCGTTCTGGACCTCCTACCTGATCCGCGTTTACGCCTGGATCGGCATCCTGAAGAACGACGGCTTCCTCAACCAGTTCCTGCTGTGGCTGGGGGTGATAGACAGCCCGCTGCATCTGTACCACACCAATTGGGGCGTCTACATCGGCATGGTGTTTTCCTACTTGCCGTTCATGATCATGCCCTTGTACGCCCACCTTGTGAAAATGGACCTGACGCTGCTGGAAGCCGCATACGACCTGGGCGCCAAGCCGTGGCGCGCGTTCTGGCAGGTGACCTTGCCTTTGTCCAAGAACGGCATCATCGCCGGCAGCCTCTTGGTGTTCATCCCGGCGGTGGGCGAGTACGTGATCCCGGAGCTGCTCGGCGGCTCGGACACGCTGATGATAGGCCGGGTGATGTGGGATGAGTTCTTCAACAATATGGACTGGCCGATGGCCGCCACCGTCACTTGCTGCATGGTGGTGCTGTTGCTGGTGCCGATGGCGCTGTTCCAGCATTACCAAGTCAAGAGCATGGAGGAGGCGCGATGATCAAGCCGAGCAAACCCTTGTCTATCCTGGTGCTGGGGCTGGGCTACGCCTTTCTCTACTTGCCCATCGCGCTGCTGGTGATCTATTCGTTCAACGAATCCAAGCTGGTGACGGTATGGTCCGGCTTCTCCACCAAGTGGTACGCGGCGCTGCTGGACGATGACGAGCTGATCAGCGCCGCCTGGCTCAGCCTGAAGATCGCGCTGATGACGGCCACGGCGTCGGTGGTGATGGGCACCTGGGCCGGCTTCGTGCTGGGGCGCTTCGGCCGCTTCCGGCTGTTCGCGCTGTTCACCGGCATGGTCAACGCGCCGCTGGTGATTCCGGAAGTGATCCAGGGCATCTCGCTGCTGCTGTTGTTCGTGGCGATGGAGCAGAGCTTCGGCTGGCCGGAGGGGCGCGGCGTGTTCACCATTTGGATAGGCCACGTGATGCTGTGCGTGTCCTACGTCACCATCGTGGTGCAGTCGCGGGTAAGGGAACTGAACCTGTCGCTGGAGGAAGCGGCGATGGACCTGGGCGCGCGGCCGCTGAAGGTGTTCTTCGTCATCACGCTGCCCTTGATCTCGCAGGCGCTGGTATCGGGCTGGTTGCTGTCTTTCACCTTGTCGCTGGACGACCTAGTGCTGACCGCCTTCCTGTCCGGCCCGGGCTCCACCACGCTGCCGATGGTGATCTTCTCCCGCGTGCGGCTGGGCCTGAATCCGGAAATGAACGCGCTGGCCACCTTGTTCATCGTGCTGGTGTCGCTGGGGGTGGTGGCAGCCAATATCTATATGAGCGCGATGACGCGCAAGCGGGAAAAGGAGATGCGCTTGGCCTTCGCCAATAGTTGACAACGGCGGGCGATGCGGCCCAGAGCCAGGGCTGCGCCTGCCGTGCCGGGCGGTTGCGGATGGAAACAACGACAAGCAGTGCGGCACAAGGAGAAACGAAGATGAAGAGGTTACTGATCAGCGCGGCGATCGCGGCCTTGCCAGGCATGGCGATGGCCGACGCCAAGGCGGACGAGATCGCCAGGTTGAAGTCGCAGATGCAGAAGCTGCAGCAGCAGATGGCGGAACTGCAGAAGGCGGTGGAGGCGGCAACGGCGCCGGTTGGCGGGCAGAAGGAGGCCGCGGTGGCTGGGGGCGACGACGCCAACACCGAGCTGAAAGAGCGGGTGGCGAATATGGAGCTGAAGGTGGACAAGCTCAACACCGCATCCACCGACGGGCCGTTGGCCGGCCTCAGCGTCACCGGCTATCTCGACCCCACCTATATCTACAACCGCAACAACAACAGCTCCGGCTTCCAGTTCCTGAACCACCAGAATGTCTACGCTTACAGCAACAGCACCTTCGGCGACGTCTACCTGGACATCAAGAAAACCTTCGGCGTCGGCCCCACCGCGCCCAGCGCCGAAATCAGCATCATGCCCAACCGCGGCAGCGGCAACACGCTGCTGGACGGCGGCAGCGGCAACAACATCGTCAACACCGCGGTGATCAACTTCCCGCTGTCCGACACCTGGACCTTCAACGCCGGCCTGATGAACAGCTTCGGCGGCTACGAGGTGCAGCAGTCCAATCAGATGGTGACGCTGACCCACGGCCTGCTGTACGACTTCAGCGACCCGGGCAGCTATGTCGGCGCCGGCTTCAACTGGAGCCACGACGTGTGGGCGTGGAAGTTCCTGCTGGCTAACGAGCAATACCGCACCCACGCCAACTTGGCCAATACCGGCACCAATTCCGCTAACGGCAATCCGCAGGTGAAGAGCAACAACACGCCCACCTTCACCGCGCGCGTCGATTACACCTGGAGCAGCGCGCTGGATCTGGGCTGGTCGTTCAACGCTGGCCGGCAGACCTTGCTGACCAGCGCGGCCCAGTCGGCGACAAGCCCCGTTCCGGTGACCAATGGCTGCCTGGGCGGCAATGTCGGCTTCGGCTACCAGTGCGTGTCCGCCGATCCTTACTCCAATTACTTCTTCACCGAGGCCGACGCCAGCTACACGCTGGGCGACATCCAATACAACGCCGAGCTGGACTACGGCCAGCAGCAGAAAGCGGCCTGGAACGGCGGCTCGGCGCAGTGGTACGGCGTGTCGCTGCTGGGCCACCGCAAGTGGATGACGGAGTCGCTGGGCAAGATGGGCGCCACGCTGCGCTACGACTATCTGAACAACAGCAAGAATGGCGGCGGCGGCGGCGGCGTGGCGCTGGGCGCGGGAGGCTACGACGGCGTCAATGGTTTCGGCGTCGACCCGGCCTGCCTGGCCAGCGGCTCCACCAATTGCAAGGGCGCCAACCGCATGGCGCTGACCGCCGACCTGCTGTTCTTCCCGACCGATCAGTTCACGCTGAAGTTGGAGTACCGGCACGACTGGGCCAGCCAGGCGGTATTCCAGCGCAACGACGGCAGCATGAAGAAGGGCAACGACATGTTGGGCGCGCAGGCGGTTTATACCTTCTAAATGTTTTGCTTCCCGCAGGCAGCGGCGTCGTCCGCTGCCTTTTTATTTGCGCCGCGCTGCGCAAAATGCCTTTATCATTGCCATCTTTCCATGCTGGCCGGCGCGTCCATCCGGCGAAAATGGCCGGCTCATGCCGTATGGGATCAAATGATGGTCGATTCCAGCCGGATCGGGCGAGGCCAAGCATTGCCCGCATCGGCGCGGGCGCATACAATCAAACACACATTTTTCAGAAGCGAAGACATTTTTTCGTTTTCGCGGCATTTCGTGGGGCTATCAATGACGATTCATCAACTGATCAACGAACGGGTTCAGGCAGCGCTGGCGGCAGCGGGCGCGCCTGACGCGCCTGCCGTGGTCCAGCCGGCTTCCAAGCCGGAATTCGGCGACTACCAGGCCAACGGCGTAATGGGCGCCGCCAAAGCGCTGAAAACCAATCCGCGCGCGCTGGCCGAAAAGGTCGTCGCCGCGCTGGATCTTGCCGGCATCGCCGACAAGGTGGAAATCGCCGGTCCGGGTTTCATCAATATTCATCTAGCCCCTGAATATCTGGCCCGACGAAGCGAAGCCGCCCTGAAAGACGACAAGCTGGGCATCGCGCCGGTGCAGCCGCTGCGTGTGATGGTGGAGTATTCCTCGCCCAACCTGGCCAAGGAAATGCACGTCGGCCACCTGCGCTCGTCCATCATCGGCGACGCGCTGGCGCGCGTGATGGAATACGTCGGCCACGACGTGGTCCGCGCCAACCACGTAGGCGACTGGGGCACTCAGTTCGGCATGCTGGTGGCCTACCTGGTGGAAACCAGTCACGCGGGCGACGCCGACCTGCAGCTGTCCGATCTGGAAACTTTCTACCGCAACGCCAAGATCCGCTTCGACGAAAGCGAGGACTTCGCCAACACCGCGCGCGACTACGTGGTCAAGTTGCAAGGCGGCGATGCGGAAGTGCTGAAGCTGTGGCGCCGTTTCGTCGACGTGTCGCTGAAGCATTGCGAAGAGGTTTATCAGACGCTGAACGTTGGCCTGAAGCGCGAGCACGTGCGCGGCGAATCGTCGTACAACGACGACCTGCCGGTGATCGTGCAGGAGTTGCGCGCGGCCGGCCTGCTCACCGAGAGCGACGGCGCCCAGGTGGTGTTCCTGGAGGAGTTCCGCACCCAGGAAGACCAGCCGATGGGCGTGATCGTCCAGAAGAAGGACGGCGGCTTCATCTACACCACCACCGATATCGGCGCGGTGCGCTACCGCCACCGCGAGCTGAAGCTGGACCGCGTGATCTACGTGGTGGACGCGCGCCAGAGCCAGCACTTCGCCCAGATGTTCACCATCTGCCGCAAGGCCGGTTTCGCGCCGGAAGCGATGAAGCTGGAGCATGTCGGCTTCGGCGTGATGATGGGCGACGACGGCAAGCCGTTCAAGACTCGCTCCGGCGGCACGGTCAAATTGATCGAACTGCTGCACGAGGCGCAGGAGCGCGCCTACGCGCTGGTGGCGGAGAAGAATCCGGACCTGTCCGAAGAGCAGAAGCGCGAGATCGCCAACGCGGTGGGCATCGGCGCGGTGAAGTACGCCGACCTGTCCAAGAACCGGATGAGCGATTACATCTTCAACTGGGACACCATGCTGGCCTTCGAGGGCAACACCGCTCCGTATCTGCAGTACGCGTATACCCGCGTGCAGAGCGTGTTCCGCAAGGCCGAGGGCTATGACGCCAACGCCAAGATCGTGATCACCGAGCCGGCCGAGAAGCAGCTGGCCGCCGCGCTGGCGCAGTTCGAGGACACGCTGAACGCCGTGGTGGAAGGTTGCTACCCGCACTACCTGTCCCAGTACCTGTACCACATCGCCACGCTGTTCTCGCGCTTCTACGAAGCCTGCCCGATCCTCAAGAGCGAGGGCGAGGTCCGCGCCAGCCGCCTACAGCTGTCCGCGCTGACCGCCCGCACGCTGAAGACCGGTCTGGACCTGCTGGGCATCAAGGTGCTGGAATCGATGTAAACGCCGAGGCCATGGCCATCGCGAGGAACCCCGCCGCATCCGGCGGGGTTTTTTCATTGATGGGCGGCTGGGGCGTATTTCCTGAACGGATTGGACCGGAGGCTGTCCATCGTGGGCGGGAGTGCATTTGCTCTACCCACGCTAATGAAAATCAACCTTGCAAATAATATGAATGCCATCCTGATGAACGCTTCGTTTTCCACCGCCGCGCGCCGCGCCGGCATCGCGCTCTGCCTGTCGCTTCCCGCCGTTTCGCAAGCGGGGCAAGCTCCGGCGCCAAACGATCCGCAAACCGTGTCGCAGTATCTGAAGCAGGCCAAAGCCAGCCAGCAACCAGCCAAGCTGCTCGGCGAACGCGAGGAGGGCGGCGTCAAGGTGCGCAGCTACGGTTTCGTGTCGCAGCGCTGGCCTGGCAAGGGCAGCACGCTGGCCAGCGACGCGCCGCAGTGGGAGCACGAATTGAAGCTGGCGTTGCCGCCGGGACGCAAGCCCGGCTCGCCGGTACTGCTGTATGTCAGCGGCGGCAGCAACCATGCCGACAAGGGCCCGCAAGCGCCGGGGGATCCGTTGCCGATCGCGGAGTTGGCGCGCGGGTTGGGCATCGCGGTGGCCGAGCTGTATTACGCTCCCAACCAGAGCCTGAAGCTGGACGGACAGCCGGCTGGCCGCGAGGACGCGCTGGTCGCCTACAGCTGGCGCAAGAGCGTGGACCAGCCGGAGGCCGATCGTTTCAGCTCGTTGCATCTGCCGATGACGCAGGCTGCCGTCGCTGCGATGGACGCGATCCAGGCCAGCTTGCCGGATGCGCGCGCCTTCGTGCTGTCGGGCAGCTCCAAGCGCGGCTGGACCAGTTGGCTGGCCGGATTGAACGACGAACGGGTACAGGCCATCGTGCCGGTGGTCGCGGATTTCTGGAGCGTGCGCGCCAACTTCACCCATGTGTACAACAGCTACGGCAAGCAATGGCCGGTGGCGCTGCGCGATTATGACAGAAACGGCATCACTGGCGAGGTGCTGAACGGCAGCCCCGGCTTCGACGCCTTGCTGCGGTTCGAGGATGTGGTCAATTACCCGAAAAGCATGCCGCGCTTGAAGAAATACATGATTTCCGCGTCCGGCGACGACTTCGCGGTGCCGGACTCCGCCTGGAGCTACCTGCCGATGTTGAAGGGGCCAATGCAGCTGCGCTATCTGCCCAATCAGTCCCATTACGTGGGCAGCAAGCAGGTGGGCGAGGCGCTGAGCCAGTTCATGGGCCGCTGGCTGGCGGGCAAGCCTTTGCCCGAGGCCAGCGTGGAGGGGGACGAGCGCAATGGACGGATCAGCGTGAGCACCCGGGAGCCGGCGGTCCACGCCAGATTATGGCTGGCGCGCAATCCGGACAGCCGCGATTTCCGCCTCCGTTCCGGCATCCGCTATCAGGATCAGCCGATCGAAGGCAAGTGCCGGCAGGGCGAGTGCCGCTTTGAATTCACGCCGGACGCCGCACAACCGGGCTGGCAGGCTTATTTCATCGAATTCGAGGGCAAGGACTTCACCTGGACCACGCCGCCGCTGATCTGGCCCCAGCGCTATCCGGATGGATCCAAGACGCCTTTCGCCGCCTCGCGCCTGCAACTGGGAGGTTGATCATCCTTTAACCCAGCCGCAGCAGCCGTTCGCGGATCTGGGAAGTGGCGGGCGACGCCGCCTCCCAGTCCGCGCGCCGGTAGCGGCCATTGTCCAGCAGATCGGCACCGAAACAATCGCAGCCCAACAGCCGGATTGTTGATGGCAGCGCCGCCTGCGCCTCGGTTAGCAGCGCTTGCTCCTCGTCCAGCGCCAGCGAGGGCAGCGCCGCCCAGGCGTTGTCTTCTATCCAGCCCATCTTTCCCAGGCCGGCGATCAAGCGCTGCCGTTTGGGAATCAAGCGGAAAAACATGAAATCCAGCGCCAGCCATTCTTCCGCCTCGGGCAGATAGCGCAGCAGCCGGCGGCGCAGCGCGTCGGAAGCGTCGAAGCGCTCGGCGTCGCCCAGCATGGTCAGCCGGGCGGCCGACTGCGCCGAGTCGCCGTCCGGCGCGAGCAGGGACAGGCTGATGCACGGATCGGCCAGCAGGTTTTTGCTGTGCTCGGCCAGCGCGCTGACCACGAATACCGGGCGATGATGCTCGTCGCAGAAGAACTGGATGGCGCTGGCGTAGGGATAGCCCGGATAGGCGTGCGACTGGGTGGCCAGCGTGGCGTGGCGGCACTGGTGCAGCAGACTGATGGCGAGGTCGGGTTTCATGGCTTGCCGGGATGGGGAGCGATGCTGTCATTCTAAGCGGCGGCCGGGCCAAAGCAAACGCCCCGCCGAGGCGGGGCGTTGCCGTCTGGCGTTTCAGAAGCCGGCGGTTTTGGCGATAAAGGCGTTGAGGTTGGCGATGTTCAGGCTGCCCCAGCCAGTGGCGTAGTCCCAGCCTGCCGCGGCCTTGTAGGCGCCGTTGCTGCCGCTGGCCACGTCGCGGTACAGCGACGGGTTGGCCTTGAAGTACTTGTAGATGGCATTGGCCGGCGAAGTCAGCTTGTTGCCGTTGGCCGACTGGATGCGGATCCAGAATCCGCTGAACAGCGGCGCGGCCAGGCTGGTGCCGCCTACCTGGTAAGTGCCGCCGGCCACCAGCACCAGCTCGCCGCTGTTCGGGTCGGCGTCGAAGGCGATGTCCGGCACGCCGCGCTTGGTCTTGGACGCGGTCAGCACGCCGGCGGCCGTTTGCCAGGACGGCGCGGCTTCGGTGGCGCTGGGGCCGCCGCCGCCGCCGCTCCAGGTTTTTTCGCTGCCGTACGTCGTTGTTCCGCTGGTGTTCAGCGTGGTGCCGCCCACCGCGATCACGTAGGGAGAAACCGCCGGATAGCTTTGATAGGCGGTATTGCCGCCGCATTCATAAGAGCCTGAGTCGCCGCTCGAGACGGAGAAGGTCTGTCCGTGCGCGATGGCGGCCTGCAGCATCTGGTCTACGCTGGCGGTCATGCCGGAAGCTTTCGCGCCCAACTCGCATTCGCCCAGCGACACATTAATCACTTTGGCGCTGTTGGCGGCTACCGCTGCGTTGATGGCCGCGGCGATGTCGGCGTTGTTCATCGACGGCGCGACGTAAAACTGCAGCTGCTTCAGCGCGCCGCCGCTGGCGGCGAGCATGGTCTGGCTGTCCAGGTTCCATTCCAGAATGCCCGAAGTGTCGGAACTGGGCGCGCCGGCGTTGACGATGGCCACGCTGGGCGCGGCGAAGCCCGCGCTCTTGGCGTAACTGTTCAGGTCCGCAACCGTCTGGCTCAGGTTGCCCTCGGCGATGATGCCGGCCACGCCGTTCTTGGCGGAGGGGAGGCTGGCGGCGTTGTAGATGGAGGCGAAGTCGGCCGGTTTGTGGGCGATGACGCCGGCGGCGGCCTTGCTGACGCTTTGGGCGTGGAAGGCGGCATGGAATTGGTGGGCGCTCTGCAGCCCGTGAACCGCCAGCACGATGCCGGCCAGGCTCGCCGGCACCTGGGCGTCCTGCGCATTGGCCACCGCCTGGCGGCCATTGACGTTGTATCGACGCAGCTTGGTCTGGAAGGCACCGTAAACGGTGGCGGCGCTGCCATCGGCGGTAAGCAGCAGGTTATTGGAGGAAACGGCGATATTGCGGAAACCGTTTTGCCGCAGATGGTTGACCACCTGTTGCACCTGGGCCTGGGTGGGCGCGTATTGGGCGATGAACTGGGCATCGGTGATCGGCTGCCCTTGTCCGGTCTGGATGCTATCGGTCAGCGCGTCCAGGGCGGCCTTGTTGCGCACGGCCAGGCTGACCGCGATGTGCACTAACTCGCCGCCGGCCACTTCTCCCGCGTCGCGGGCCTCGGGGATCAGTTGCTGGGTGGGATGGGCCTGGGTGCCGGTGCTTGCCCAGCCGGCGGCGTCCGCCGCGAGGCTGAACAGGCCAAGGAACAGAGACAGAGTCGGTTTGTTGACCCGCATGCCATTTCTCCTGAAAACCGCGTCGTGCGCATTCAGAGCGGCGATCGTCCGCGCATTTTTCCTTGATAGTGGGTCTGTTCTAGCTTGTAAAGTATTTACTCTTTAATTGCCGGGTTGATTTGTAATTATATGATTTGAATAGATTTGTCATCGTCGCATGGTCAGGTTTGTGTCGCGCTAAAACAGAAAAAGCCCCGGTTGCCCGGGGCTTTCCTTTTTGCCTGAAGCCTTCTTAGAAGCCGGAGTGGCTGTTGATGAAGGTATTCAGGTTGGCGACGTTCAGGCTGCCCCAGCCGGTGGCGTAATCCCAGCTGGCGGTGGCTTTGTAGCCGCCGTTGTTGCCGCTGGTCACGTCGTGGTACAGCGACGGGTTGGCCTTGAAATACTGATAGATGGCCGGATTCGGGGAAACCAGGCTATTGCCGTGCGCGGACTGGATGCGGGCCCAGAAACCGGTGAACAGCGGAGCGGCCAGGCTGGTGCCGCCGATTTGCTGATTGCTGCCGTTCACGACGACCAGCGCGCCGCTGTTCGGATCCGCGTCGAAGGACACGTCCGGCACGCCGCGCTTGGTCTTGGACGTGGTCAGCACGCCGGCCTTGGTTTGCCAAGACGGAGCCGCTTCGATGACGCTCGGGCCGCCGCCGCCGCCGTTCCATACCGATTCCGACGAGTACTTGGTGCCGCTGGTGCTCAGCGTGGTGCCGCCGATGGCGATCACGTAGGGCGAAGTCGCCGGGTAGCTCTGGCCCGAGGTGCTGCCGCATTCGGCGGAGCCGGAGTCGCCGGTGGAAACCGAGAAGGTCTGGCCCTGAGCCACAGCGGTCTGGAAGATCTGATCGTCGGAGGCGACGGTGCCATCGCTTTGCGCGTCGCGTTCGCACTCGCCCAGCGACACGTTGATCACCTTGGCCGAGCCGTCGCTGACTGCCGAGTTGTAGGCGGCAGTGATGTCGGCGTTGGTCATCGAGGTGGCGACGTAGAAATTCATCTGCTGCAACGCGCCGCCTGCGGCGGCCAGGATGTCCTGGCTGTCCAGGTTCCATTCGCCTACGCCATCGGTGTCGGACGAAGCGTCGCCGGCATTGATCACGTTGGTTTGCACATAGCTGTAACCGGCTGAGTCTTCAAACTGCTGCAGATCTTGCAAGGTTTGGGTCAGGTCGCCTTCCGAGATGATGCCCACGGTGGTATTGCTGGCGGCCGGCAGGCTGCTGGCGTTGTAGATCAGCGGAAAGTCGGTCGGGTTGTGGCCGGTGACGCTGTTGGTCTTGGCCGAGGCCAGGGTCTTCACGCCGCTCTTCTGCAGGGTGGTGTGGAAGGTGTGGACGTTCTGCAGGCCATGAACGGCCAGCACGGTGTCGCCCAACGATTGCGGCACCTGGGCGGCGGTCACGTTGGCGAAGGCAGTGCGGCCGTTGACGTTGAAGTGGTGGAGGGTGGCGTTGAATGCGGTCTTGGCGGTGGCGGCGCTGCCGTCCGCGGTGATCAGCATGCGGTTCGGGGCCACCTTGATGTTGCGGAAGCCGTTCTTTTGCAGGTGGGCCACCACCTTTTGCACCTGAGCCGGGGTCGGCGCGTACTGGGCCATAAAGTCGGCGTGGCTCAGGGTCTTGTGGCTGGTGCCGGCGAGCAGGCTGTCGGTCAGCGCGTCCAGCTGGGCCTTGTTGCGCAGCTTCAGGGTCACGGCTACATGCACCGATTGGCCGGCAGCGAGCTCGCCGACGCTCTTGGCGGCGGCGCTGGTCAGGGTGGAGACCAGTGGGTGGGCTTGGGTCGCGGTGTTGACCCAGGCTTCTCCTGCTTGGGCGCCGGCGGCGAATACGCCGGCAACGATCAGTGCTATAGCGTGCTGTTTTGCAAACATGCAGTTTCTCCTCTTGCGGTTTAAGTACAGGAAAAGACGATATGCCTTTTCCTGATAGCGGCAGGGCTTGTATTGCGAATTGTGTTCGCGCCCTTGGCCGGTGGTTGCCTCTGAATTGTTCGAGGCATGCCGTAATTTCATACGACTATTCCGCAATAGGTCATTCAAAATGAAAATGCCAAATGAATTTAATATAAATTCATACTTTGAAATGATGCTTAATCAAATTTGCAAACATTTACCCCTTTTGGAAGTCTTTGAATGCTGATGAATGACGAAATAGAGCATTTATACTATTCGCTCGTTTTTTTGTATTCCACCATTACTCATGGCTGTGATGAGTTTTTATGAATCAAACAAGAAGCGGTTGTCAGGCAAGGAGTGTGAATGGCACAACATAAAGATGAATGCACTGCGTAAATGCAACAAATTAGACATCATTTATGCGTGTTGAAAAGTATTTCTCAATTTGTCTTTGTGACGAACTGTGACATGCCAATGGAATTTGCGCTGAAATTATTACTTGTTTGTTTGATTTATTTGTGACGATCTATGACACATCTAAATGTGTTTGTTTGCTTTCTTTTTGGGGCGATAGACAAAAGTAAATGGCTGTTGACGTTAGTCATTACAAACTTTCACACTCGAATTGCCTTTAATCGGCACGACAAATAGATAAGACGGCCGCCCACGAGGCGGCGGGCAGTACCTCTACAAGGGATTTGGAGAAATGATGAACTACAAGAGAAAAGCGCTTGCGGTGGCGCTGTCGCTAGTCGGCAGCGTTGGATACGCGCAGCTTGCCCACGCCGATGACTCAGGAGACAACTCCTTGCAGCGCGTGGACGTGATCGGTTCCCACATCAAGCGCTTGAAAAGCGAAAAGGCTACCGAGGTCACCACGATCAAGGTAAGCGATCTGGCCAAGCAGGGGCTGAATACGGTTGAGCAGGTGGTCAATGCTCTGGCTTCCAACCAGTCCAATATCGGCGCCAACTCCAGCGTCGGCCTTTCCACCGGCGGTGCCGCGTTTGCCAACTTGCGCGGCCTGGGCCAGCAATACACCCTGGTGCTGCTGGACGGCCGCCGCGTGCCTTATCACCCCTTCGACGGCACCGCAGCCGACCTGAACGCCATTCCGCTGTCAGCCATCGAGCGAGTGGATGTGTTGCCGGATGGCGCGGCGGCCATTTACGGCAGCGATGCCATCGGCGGCGTGATCAACTTCATCACGAAAAAGACCTCCGAAGGCCTGAGCATCGGCGGCGACTTCATGACGCCGCAGCGTTCCGGCGGCAATGAAAAGAACCTGAACGGTTCTTATGGCTACGGCAATTTGTCCAAAGACGGCTTCAACGTCTACGCCACAGCTTCCTACCACAAGACTGATCCCATCATGGCCAGCCAGCGGAACTTCGCATCCGCGATCACGCCGGCGATGAAGGCCAGCTCCAACAGCTATCCGGCCAATTACACCATCGATGGCGGCAACAGCCTGATCGGGCCGAGCGGTTATCCGAATTGCGGCGCGGCCACTGCCAAGGGCGGCACTTGTAAAATGTACCCGGGCACCATGGTGGGGATTCAGCCGGAAACGGAGCAGTGGTCTGGCCTGGCGAAGGGTACGCTCCGCATTGGCGACAATCACGAGTTGTCGGTGACCTACAACATCACCCGCAACAAGAACACGACAATCTCGGCGCCTGCTCCGACCGGACTTGAGGTTTTCCTGCCGAGCGGAACGCAGGGCATCGTCACAGCTGACGGCAGCGCTTCCATCTCTCCCTTCCTGCGCACCATGCCCCTGGGCAATCGCGTGACTGAGGCGGTGAATGTTCAGCAGAAGCTCCAACTGAATCTGGAAGGCCAACTGGGCGGCTGGGACTATAGGACTGGCTTGGGATATTCCCAGAGCTATGCGACCGAGGAGCTGGTCAGCGGCTACACTGGCGACAAGGAAGTGGCTAACGCCTATCTGAATAACCAGATCAGCTTGGTGTCCGGTTTGGCTACGGATCCGAATGTCTGGAGCCAGATCGGCGTCAAGGGCCACCTGGATGATGGCAAGTACACCGTTGCCAGCGCCGACTTCAGCCTGAGCAAGGAAGTGCTGCAGTTGCCTGCAGGTCCGCTCGCCGTCGCATTCGGCGGAGAGACCCGGCATGACACGCTGGAGCATAACTTCAACTATCCGATTTCCAAGGACGCCATCGGTCCTGGCATGAACCAGTCCTTGAACACCAAGGGAAACCGGAGTGTGTCGGCGCTGTTCGCCGAGGCTGACGTGCCCATCGTGAAGCATCTGGACGGCAAGGTAGCTGTTCGTTATGACCACTACAATGACGTGGGCAACTCGATCAGCCCGCAAGTATCCTTGCGCTATGAACTGTCGCCGCAAGTGCTGCTGCGCACCTCCGCCAGCACGGGCTTCCGCGCGCCGTCGCTGTACGACATGTACCAGCCCAACCAGAGCCAGCTGACCGGCAACTTCTATGCGGATCCGCTGAGCTGCCCAAGCCTGTCGTCCAGCTGCCCGAGCCTGCAGCGCTACCTCAAGGTGGGCGGCAATACCAAGCTGCAGCCGGAGAAGTCCTCCTCGCTGTCGGTTGGCATCGTGATCGAGCCGATAAAGAGCATCACCGCCAGCGCGGACCTGTGGTGGGTGATGGTCAAGCATCAGATCAGCACGATGTCCGAGGCGACTCTGTTTGACGGCAACCACAACAGCCTGCTGTTCTACGATCCGAACAATGGCGGCAACCTGACGGCGATCTCCACCACCCAGAATATGGGCAATTCCAGCTCGGCTGGTTTGGATGTCGATTTCCGCTGGACGCTGCCGAAAACTTCGGTCGGCAACTTCACGGTAGAGCTGGCGGGCACCTATCTCGCTAAAAATATCTATCAGATCGAGGAGAACGGCGCTTATTACAGCAATCTCGGCCAATACGTCGCCACGCAAAACGAGCCGACCTTCCGCTGGCAGCATAACCTGACCCTGAATTGGAACCGCGGCGCCTGGAGCGGCTTGCTGTCCCAGAACTACAAGTCGGGTTACACCGATCAGAACTCCGGTGCTGCATTCGCTGCTACCAATCATATGGTCAAGCCGTATTCCACCTGGAACATGTCCGGCAGTTATGAGGTGAACAAGCAGCTGACCCTGACCGCCGGCGTGCGCAACCTGTTTGACCAACTGCCGCCGTGGAGCAATCAGCAATACCTGTTCCAAGGCAACTACGATGCGCGCTTCGCTGACCAGGTGGGTCGCGCTTACTTCATGAAGTTCAACTACAAGATGTAAGCCGCAGGGCATGCGGCCCCCGGACGCCGCCTGGCGTCTGGGGGTGATTACGGATTGCGGCAAGTCCGTTATGGGAGTTCACTTTGTGTTGTCGGGGCTGGCGGCTAGCCGGCTTCCGGTTCGCAAGCGCATGCAAGCAGGGAAGGTAATCGCAATGAGCAGTGTTTCCATCAAACGCAACAGCGGGATGCTTAGCCGCCGCTCGGCCGGCTTGGCGGGCGTCATCGTATTCCATGCCTTGTTGATCTACGCGCTGGTGACAG
>NZ_JAJOHV010000050.1 GCF_021129175.1 Chromobacterium piscinae
GCGCCGCGGCGGCGGTGGCCGCCGGCATCGTGCCGATGGCGCATGCGACCAACGCCGCCGGCTCCATCCGCATCCCATCCGCAGCCTCCGGCGCATTCGGACTGAAGCCGACGCGCGGCCGCGTATCCAACGGCCCGATTCTCGACGAGGCCATCCACGGCCTGGCCGCGCAGCTGGGCATCAGCCGTTCGGTGCGAGACAGCGCCGCGCTGCTCGACGCCGCGCGCGGAGCGGATGCCGGCCAGCCCTTCTCCATCGCCGAGCCCGCCGGCAGCTATCTCGCGCAAGTCGGCGCCGAACCCGGCCGGTTGAGGATAGGCGTGATGGCGCAAGCATGGGGCGGCCAACGCACTTCACCATCCATTCTCGAACATCTCGCCGAAGCCGCGCGGCTATGCGAGTCGCTCGGCCACGCCGTGGAGGAAGCGTCGCTTCCCCTTGGATGCAGCTGGGACGCCTTCGTCCATGCCAGCTCGGTGCTGTGGGCCGCAAACATCGCCGCCTGGGTCGACGACATGGCGGCAGCCACCGGGCGCAAGATCGATCTGTCCACGCTGGAGCCGCAGACGCTCGCCGCCTACCGGACCGGACATGGGATACGCGGCATCGAGATCGTGCGGGCGCTGGATCTGCGCAACGCCGTCACCCGCAGCGTCGCCGCCTTCTTCACGCGCTACGATCTGCTGCTGACGCCTACCCTGCCCGACCTGGCGCCGCCCATCGGCAGCTATGCGGCCGGCGCGGAAACGATGGACGGCCACCAGTGGACCGAGCGCGTGATGGGCGGCTCGCCGTTCACCCCGGTCTTCAACGCCGCCGGCGCGCCGGCCATGTCGGTGCCGCTGTTCCAGGATACGGCGTCCGGCTTGCCGGTCGGCATGCAATTCGTCGCGCCGGCCGGACGGGAGGACGCGCTGTTCCGGATGGCCGGCCAGTTGGAGCGCGGCCTGCCATGGGCAGGCCGCAGGCCGACGATATGGGCGGGAGAAGCCTGAAGCCCGCGGCAGCCAGACCCAGACGCCTCAATCAGAAAGGGAAACCGGCGGCCCGCGCCGATGACAAAAGGATTTGAAACGCGATACAGTCTGGAACTGGCCGCCGCCCGACCGGCGCGCCGCGACAACAGGGCGCCCTGCACGCCGACCGCGCCGGCGGCAAGGGCACCGCATTTAGGAGAACATCATGAAGACCAGACTGCTCGCGTCCGCGGCTCTGCTGCTGGCGGCGCAGGGCCATGCCGCCGCGCAGGACCCCTACCTGTGGCTGGAAAACATCCAGGGCAAGGATGCGCTGCAATGGGTGCATCGGCAGAACGCGCTCACCGTCAAAGAAACCGAAGGCTGGAAAAACTTCCCGCAGTTGAAGCGGGATATTCTGGCAGTCCTCGACTCCAGCGCGCGCATTCCCGCCATCGAAAAGATAGGCGACCGCTACTACAACTTCTGGCGCGACGCCCAGCATCCGCGAGGCCTGTGGCGCAGCGCCACGCTGGACGAATACCGCAAGGCCGATCCGGCCTGGGAGACGGTGCTGGACCTGGACAAGCTGGCGAAAGACGAAAAAGAAAACTGGGTATGGCAAGGCGCCGACTGCGTCAAGCCCAAGCAGGACCGCTGCCTGATCCGGCTGAGCCGCGGCGGCGGCGACGCCGCGGTGGTGCGCGAATTCGACCTGCCGGCCAAGCGCTTCCTCGCCGACGGCTTCGTGGTGCCGGAAGCCAAGAGCGAGGTCAACTGGGCTGACCGCGACACGCTGTACGTCGCCACCGATTTCGGCAAAGGCTCGCTGACCAACTCCGGCTATCCCCGCATCGTCAAGGAATGGAAGCGCGGCCAGCCGCTGGCCGCCGCCGCGACGCTGTTCGAGGGCAAGCAGACCGACATCTCGGTCAACGCCGACGGCATCGACACCGCCGGCCATCATTATGACGTGATCAGCCAGGGCACCAGCTTCTTCTCCAGCGACACCTACCTGAAACAGGACGGCAAGTGGCTGAAGCTGGACAAGCCCGGCCACGTCGAAGCATCCTTCCATGGCCCCTGGCTGCTGCTGCGGCCGCGCCAGGACTGGAAGGTCGGCGGCCATGACTGGAAGGCCGGCAGCCTGCTGGCCATCAAGGCAAGCGACTACCTGCAGGGCAAGCGCGACGTCGCCGCCCTGTTCCAGCCCAGCGCCACCACCTCGCTGGGCGGCAGCGCCGGCACCCGCGACGCGCTGATCCTGACCGTGCTCGACAACGTCAAGAGCCGGCTGGTGGAATGGAAAGTGGTGGACGGCCAATGGCAATCGCGTCCGGTGGCCGCGCCCGGCTACGGCAGCATCAGCGTCAACGCGGTGGATAGCGACGACTCCAACGACTACTTCTTCACTTTCACCGACTTCCTGACGCCGACCTCGCTGTCGCTGGCCCATGCCGGCAGCGACGCGCGCGAGCCGCTGAAACAGCAACCGGCCTTCTTCGACGCCAAGCCCTACCGCATCCAGCAGTTCTTCGCCCGCTCCGACGACGGCACCCGCGTGCCCTACTTCGTGGTGGCGCGCAAGAATCTGAAGCTGAACGGCAAGAACCCGACGCTGCTGTACGGCTACGGCGGCTTCGAAGTGTCGCTGACGCCCTATTACAGCGGCACCCTGGGCAAGGCCTGGCTGGAAAGAGGCGGCGTCTACGTGCTGGGCAATATCCGCGGCGGCGGCGAATACGGCCCGGCCTGGCACGAGGCGGCTTTGAAGCACAAGCGCCAGAAAGCCTACGACGACTTCTCGTCCATCGCCAAGGATCTGGCCCGGCGCGGCATCGCCGACGCCCGCCATCTCGGCATCAAGGGCGGCAGCAACGGCGGCCTGCTGATGGGCGTGATGCTGACCAAGTACCCTCAGCTGTTCCACGCCGTGGTCTGCCAGGTGCCGCTGCTGGACATGCGGCGCTTCAACAAGCTCTTGGCCGGCGCCAGCTGGATGGACGAATACGGCAACCCGGACCAGCCGGCCGACTGGGCCTATATCCAGCGCTACTCGCCGTACCAGAACATCCGCGCCGGCGCCAAGTATCCGGCCACGCTGTTCGCCACCTCCACGCTGGACGACCGCGTCCATCCCGGCCACGCCCGCAAGATGTACGCGGCGATGAAGGCGATGGGCGCCGATGTCCGCTATTACGAGCGCACAGAAGGCGGCCACGGCGCCGCCGCCAGCCACGACGAGGAAGCCCGCATCGCGGCGATGGAATACGCCTTCCTGTGGAAGGAGCTGCGCTAATCCACGACGGCCCCGCTGCGGGGCTCTTTTCCCCCGACAGGGGACGCTTCAACGCCCGGCCGCGCCAGCGCGCTCCGGGCGTTTCATCGAATGTCTTCCGCCGCCGGCGAGACGCTCCCCTTTTGCCCGCTCCGCCCGCCCCCCGCTGCAATCGGCCGGCCTCGCGCCTTCGCATGAAATGCAATTCAAATGCGCGCTGGCTCTACCTATAATCGGAAACAGTATCGCCGATCCGCCCTCCTTACACGCAGGAGCTGCCCGTGCCTCGGATTCCGCGTCTGTCCGGCTGGCTGAAACAGGAATTGCGGCTGATCGTCGCCTTCCTGTGCATGGTGGCGGCCGTCGCCGCGGTGGTTGCGTTCCAGGCCGGGCTGCACCAACGCCAGCAGCTGCTGAGCGCTTATCAAATTCGCCTGGGCTACGTCACCCATACCCGCAACGACATCCTGCGGCAGCAGTTCGACCAGCTGCGCCGCGACGCGCTGTTCCTCAGCCTCACGCCGCCGGTGTCCGGCATCGTCCGCGCGGCATCCAAGCAGGGCCAGGACAGCCGGGAGAATACCGGCGATGAGACCTGGAAGCGGCAACTGGGCACGATCTTCGCTTCCTTCCTCGACGCCAACCCCGACCTGACCGCCATTCGCTTCATCGGTGTGGCGGACAACGGCCGGGAACTGGTGCGGGCCGAGCGCGGACCCGGCGGCCAGGTGAAAATCTCATCCGCCCAAACGCTGCGCACGCATGGCGGCAGCGATTACATGCAAGCCACAGCCAAGCTGGCTCAGGGACAAGTCTATTTTTCCGACATCACGGCGGGCCGGCGCCATTCTCAGCATCTGCATCCCGATGCCGCGCTGCTCCCGACGCTGCGCGTGGCCACCCCGATATTCAACGAGCAGGAGCAGATATTTGGCATCGTGATCCTCAATTACGATGCCAGCCGGCTGCTGCAATCGCTCTTGAAAAGCATCCCGATGGAGCTGCGCATCTATCTGACCAACCGCGACGGCGACTACCTGCTGCAGCCCGATCCTCAACATACTTTCGGCTTCGAGCATGGCCATCGCTGGCGCTGGCAGGACGACTTCCGGCCAACGCCAGCCAGGGCCGACCAGCCGGATGGCCTGCAAGCCTATGCCTCGCCCCAGGGCACCGCCTACGCCCGCTGGCTGGACATCCCCTTCGATCCAGCCGCGCCGGAACACTACTGCCGCATTTATGCCGTGCTGCCGGATCAAGCCGTCGCCACGCTGGCCCAAACCGCCCGCCTGTCCGCGCTGGGCAGCGCGCTGGGCGTATTTTTGCTGATCGCCATGGTGCTGGCGGTCTACCGGCGAAAATACCGGCAAGCCAGCGCCCGCCAGGCTGAGCTGGCCGCCATCGTGGAAAGCTCGCACGACGCCATCATCGGCTGCTCCGCCGAAGGCCGCATCGCCAGCTGGAACCTGGGCGCGGAAAAAATGCTGGGCTACCCGGCGCGGGAAACGCTGGGCAAACCGCTGGAAAACTTCATCCACCTGCCCTCGGCGGACAGCGGCGCGCCATCCTTCCTGAGCGTCGAGCAGCGGGAGTTGACGCCGCTGGAGCTGATCTGCTTCCTCCACGACCGGGAGGGCAGGCGGCTGGATGCAGCCGTCACCGTCTCGCCGGTGCTGACCGCCGGCCGGCAGGGCGGCGTCGCCCTGATCATCCGCGACATCACCGAACAGGTGGCGAACGAGCGGCGCATCCTCGAAATGAATGCCGGGCTGGAGAGGCAAGTGGAACAGCGCACCGCGCAGATCCGGGTATTCTCCGCGCTGCAAAACGCCATCCTCGCCAATGCCGGCTACGCCATCATCGCCACCGATCAGGAGGGCGTGATCACCCTATTCAATCCCGCCGCCGAGCGCATGCTCGGCTACGCCGCCGCCGACATGATAGGGCGCGAATCGCTGACCCGCTTCCATGATCCGCGCGAACTGGCCGAACGCGCGCGCGCGATCGGCGAGCGCCTGGGCGAGGACATCAAGCCCGGGATCGACGCCATCATCGCCCCGTCCCGGCTGGGCCCGGATGAAAGCCAATGGACCTACGTGCGCCGCAACGGCGGCACCCTGCCGGTGTTGCTGACCGTATCCGCGCTGGAGAACGATGAAGGCCTGGTCACCGGCTATCTCGTCATCGCAGCGGACATCACCCAGCGCGAACACGACCGCCATCAACTGGAGCTGGCGCGCGACCAGCTGGTCAAGGCGGCGGAAGTCGCCGAGCTGGGAATCTGGAGCTGGACGCTGGACAGCGACATGCTGGAGTGGAACGACCGCATGTTCGAGATTTACGACCTGCCCCGGTCATTCCGCGACTTCGGCCTCTACTACAACCACTGGCGCGGCCGGGTCCATCCCGACGACGTCGAGCAAGCCGAACACCAGCTGCAGCGCGCGCTGGAAGGCTCCGACGTCTACACCGCCGACTTCCGCATCCTGCGGCAGGACGGCGAAACCCGACACTTGCAGGCGGCGGCGCGAATCGAGTACGGCGCAGGCGGCAAGGCCCTCCGAGTAGCCGGCATCAACCGCGACGTCACGCTGGAGCGCGAACGCGAAGCGTGGCTGAGCCAGGCCAAAGCCGCGGCGGACAGCGCCAACCGCTCCAAGTCGGAGTTCCTGGCCAATATGAGCCACGAAATCCGCACCCCGATGAACGCGATCCTGGGCATGCTGCAGCTGATCCAGCAGACCGGCCTGAATCCGCGCCAGGCCGACTACGCCGACAAGGCCGCCTCCTCCGCCCGCACCTTGCTGGGCATACTCAACGACATCCTGGACTTCTCCCGGGTGGAGGTCGGCAAGCTGACGCTGGCCCCCCATCCATTCAGCATCGACAAACTGCTGCGCGACGTCGGCGTGATCATGTCCGCCAATGTCGGCGACAAGGACGTGGAAGTGCTGTTCGACATCGACCCGGAGCTGCCGGACTGGATCTCAGCCGACGCGCTGCGGCTGCAGCAAATCCTGATCAACCTGTCCGGCAACGCGATCAAGTTCACCGAACGCGGCGAAGTGGTGATGGCGGCCCGGCTGCTTGGCCGGGAAGAGAACAAGCTGCGCATCGCCTTCTCGGTGCGCGATACCGGCATCGGCATCGCGCCCGAGCATCTGCAACGCATTTTCGAGGGTTTTTCCCAGGCGGAGGCGTCCACAGCCCGCCGCTACGGCGGCTCCGGCTTGGGCCTGGCCATCAGCCAGCGGCTGGTAACGCTGATGGGTGGCCAGCTGAGCGTGGAAAGCGAAGCGGGCAAAGGCAGCCTGTTCCGCTTCGAGATCGATTGCGAAACGGCCGAGGCGCCGAAACCGGCGGTCGACGTCGTCTCGCTGCGCGACCTCAGTTGCCTGGTGATAGACGACAACGACAACGCCCGCCAAACCCAGAGCGGCCTGCTGCGCGCGTTTGGCTGGACGGTGGATACCGCGGCTAGCGGCGAGGAGGCGCTGGCCCTAATGGAGCAGCCTCGCCCGAAAGACTATGACGTCATCTTGGTGGACTGGCGGATGCCGGGGCTGGACGGATGGGAAACCTGCAGCCGGCTGCGCCAGCTGGAAAGCCGCGCGCGCGCCTCGGTGATCGTGCTGGTCACCGCTTATGGCCGCGAGCTGCTGGAGCAGCGGCGGAGCCAGTCTCCGGACATGTTCGACAGCCTGCTGGTCAAACCCATCACCGCCTCCATGCTGTTCGACGCCGTCGCCGACGCCCGCGCGGGCAACGGCCGCCGCGAAAGCCTTCCGCCTCCGGACGCGCCCCGGCAAATGCGGCTGAGCGGGTTGCGGCTGCTGCTGGTAGAGGACAACCTGACCAACCAGCAAGTCGCCCGCGAGCTGCTAGGCAGCGAAGGCGCCGAAATCGATGTGGCCGACTGCGGCATGGCGGCGCTGAACGCGGTGCGCAACGCCCCCGCGCCTTACAATCTGGTATTGATGGACATCCAGATGCCGGACATGGACGGCTATGCTGTCACCCGGCTCCTGCGACAGGACTTCCCCCCCGAGGCGCTGCCCATCATCGCCATGACCGCCAACGTGATGCCGGCGGATCGCGAAGCCGCGCTGGCATCCGGCATGAACGACCATGTCGGCAAACCCTTCGACCTGGCCCAGTTGGTCGGCGTCATCCTGCACCACGCCCGTGGCCAAGCCGCTCCGGAAAACCACCCGCCGGCCGCGGCCATCGCCGGCCGGTTGCTGAATAGCGAAGCCGCCATCGTTCGCTTTGGCGGCAACCTGGAAATCTACCGCCACACCCTGCTCAGTTTCTGCGAGGAAAGCCGCGCGCTGCGGGATGGATTGCAGCAAGCGCGCCGCCTCCGGCAGCGCGAGCAAGGCATGCAGTTTCTGCATACACTGAAAGGACTGGCGGCCACCATCGGCGCGGAAACCCTGGCGGCGACAGCCGCCCAGGAGGAAAGAACGCTGCGGGACGCCGAACAGGACTGGCCCGCCGACTACGTCGACCTCGAACGGGAAGCCGCTCAAGCCGAACAGGCCGCAAGACAATTGGCGGCGGAGCTGGAGAATTCGTCGCGCCTCAACGCGCCGCAGCACGGGGCCAACCAGGACCCCGGCATCGAACTGGCCGAGGGCCTCGACAGACTAACCCAGCTGCTGCGCGAAGCCAATGTCGAGGCGATACAGCTGTTCGCCTCGCTCCGGCAACGCCATGGCCGCGCCCGGCCCGGGGAGTTCGACCGGCTCAACGAGGCGATCATGCAGATGAACTTCACGGCTGCCGTCCGCCTGTGCGAGGACATGCGGCAGCAGAAAGCGCCACAGCCATGAACCAAGACACCCCAGGCCTTGCCCGGCCTGCCGCCGGCCGGCGCGGCCGGATACTGGTCGTCGACGACCAGCCGGCCAATATCGTGGTCGCGCATCAGATACTGCGCGAACGGCACGACGTCTTCATGGCCACCAACGGCGAGCAGGCGCTGGAATTCTGCCGGGCCACGCCGCCGGACATGCTGCTGCTGGACGTGGAAATGCCCGGTCTCAACGGCATGGACGTTTGCCGGCGCCTGAAGCAGGACCCGATGACTCAGGACATCCCGGTGATTTTCGTCACCGGGCTGCAAAACCCACAGGAGGAAGTGGCCTGCTGGGAAGCCGGCGCCGCCGATTTCGTCAGCAAACCCGTCACCCCCATCACCCTGCTCAACCGCGTCAACGCCCACCTGACGCTGAAATTCCAGGCCGATCAGCTGCGCGTCCTGGCCTATCACGACGGCTTGACCGGGATCGCCAACCGCAGAAATTTTGACGAGCGCCTCGACAAAGCCTGGCGCCACTGCCAGCGCGCGCGCAGCACGCTGGCGCTGATCCTATCCGACGTCGATCTGTTCAAGAAATACAACGACAGTTGCGGCCACCATGCCGGCGACGAATGCCTGCGCCAGGTGGCGTCGGCGATCCAGGATCAAATGCGCCGCCCCTACGATCTGGCCGCGCGCTACGGCGGAGAGGAATTTGTCTGCCTGCTGCCGGAAACCACGCTGGCCGGCGCGGTGACGGTGGCCATCAAGATAGACGCCGCGGTACGGGCCCTGCACATCCAGCACCCGGCCTCGAGCGTCGACGTCTGCGTCACGCTGAGCCAGGGGGTGGCCGTGATCGAACCGGATGCAGGGGAAGACGGCGAACGCCTGCTCCGCCTGGCTGACGACCAGCTGTACCTGGCCAAGCGGACCGGCCGCGGGCGCGTCTGCGCGGTTTAGCGCCCCCAGCCCCGCGCTTTACGATTCGCGGCTTGCGCCGTCCGCGCCGACGCGTCCAAATCCAGACATTGGGCAAGGCTTGATCGGCGACGATTGGACTTAAAGCCACGAACAAAACTTCGTGGCATGCCTGAGGCAAGGCGCGTCGGCGCAGACAGCGCGAGCAGTACGGCGAGTCGACGCAACGCGGCGTCGGGAGTTTGGTTAGCGGCTCGTAGCCGCCGAGCGCGTCAACGGGAAGACGGCCCGCCATCCGGATGGCGGATCACCAGCAAAGAGACGTCGTCGCTGGCCGCGCCGCCCTGCCTGTGCGCCTTGACGGCCTCCAGCACGGTTTCCCCTATCCGGTCCGGCCAACCACGGCGGACCGCCGCCTCGACGCCGGGCAAGCCGAACATGGCGCCCTGGCTGTCTTTGGCCTCGGTGATGCCGTCCGAACTGACCACCAGCGTCTGGGACGGCTGCCAGGCCAGCGTCTGCATGCCGTCATCAAAGGCGTCGGCCGGCAGCACGCCAAGCGGAGGGTGATCGGACTTGCAGCGCGCCTCGACTTCTCCTCGCGCATTGAACAGCAGCACGCAGGGCACGCCGCCGTTCCAGACGCGCGCCTGCCGGCTCGCGGAATCGATCGCGATCAGCGCGGCCGCCACAAAGCGGCCGCTCGGCAGCAATTTGTGCAGCTTCTGGTTGATGCCCCGGACGATGGCCGGCATCTCGCACCCGGCCTCCGTCATCTCATGGAAGCAATCGATCGCCGGCAACGCGCTGATGGCGGCCGTCAGGCCATGTCCGGTGCAGTCGGCCAGCATGATGTGTTCGCCGCCGCCCGGCGGCTGGCAAATGATGATCAGGTCGCCGTTGAAGCCTGCGGCGGGGCTCAGGTACTGCCAGACATGGTCCGGCCGGGAAGTGCGCAGGCGGATCAGCCGCTCCATCAGCTCCAGCGCCAGCTGCTGCTCGAACTCGTTTTCCTGGTAATACTTCTCCAGCCGGATCGCATCCTGGTTGATCTGGTTCTGCATCTCGGCGATGCGCAGGAAGACATGGATCTTGGCGGTCAACAGATCGAAACTGACGGGCTTGGCCAGATAATCGTCGCCACCGGCCTTCAGGCCGGAGACCACGCTTTCCAGTTCGTTCAGGCTGGTCAGAAATATGATGGGCACCCAGTGCTCGCCGAACAGCTTGCGCAGCTCGGTCGTGGCCTGCAAGCCGTCCATCTCCGGCATGACGACATCCATCAGCACCAGATCCGGCACCTGGTTCCGGCAGTACTCCACCGCCTCCACTCCGTTCTTCGCCGACACGCAGAGATAGCCGAGCTTCTGGATGAACTGTTCGATGAAGTAGCGGTTGGTGGCGCTATCCTCTACCAGCAAGATGGTCGTCGACGGCATCGCATCCCCAGGGCATTGCAGGTGGTCATGCACACGGCAGCCCGGCCTTTGGCCGGCCATGACGAAGGCGGCTCCAACGCCCCGTTTACCGGGCCATTCCATAATAAGCCCCGTTACGACTGTATTCCACCCCATTAGCCGGATATGCGAATCATGACGAAAAGATGCGAGACGGACATGAAAAACCCGCCGGCCGAAGCGGGCGGGTCCGGGTTTGCCCTGCCGATCCGGCTCAAGGCTGGCTAGGTGTGTTTTCCGCGAAATATTCGTGGTTGTCCGCGTTGTTCAGCGCCTGGGTCGGATTGGTCTTCGCCAGATTCTTGGCGCCGGCCTGGCCGTAGACGTGATCGTCGGTGCCAGCCACCACGGTGAAGTGGGACAGCTCATGCACCAGCGTGCCGCCTTTGGAGTCGGTGCCCTTGGTCGGCGCGGTCCAGAAGGCGCCGCACAAATAGATGGTGTAGGGCTGCGACGGGTAGACGTAGGCATAGGTGCCGCCATCGGTGCAGCTGCAATCCAGCTTGATCGGTTTGGTGTCCAGCGCGTCCTTGATGTTCACGTAATGCGACTTGGCGGTGCTCCAGTTGGCCTGGCTGTACTTGCCGAACCAAGTGGTGTAGCGCTGGGTGCCGGACGGCGTGCCCTTCAGATAGGCATTGGTCTCGTCGGCCATCGCGCTGGCGGCGGTGACGCCATCGCGTGACTGGTTCTGCTGGGTCACCGAGCAGTTGCCGGCGTAGGTCACGCCGCTGACCGCGGTGCGGGCCAGCGCCTGCCACTCCAGCTTGGCAGCCTGCGAACGCTGCAGCAACGGGCTGGCCTTGCCGCCGCTATAGCCGCTGACCGCATTGGAAACGATCGCCTCGTCCTGCGGCTGCGCCGAGCCCGACAACTTGGCGCTGACGCCGGCCGGCAGGCTGCGGTTCAATACCTTGCCGCTGTTGCTCTCGAAGCGCACATTCAGCTGGCCGCCCTTGGACAGGTCGTAATAATCCGATACCCGCACCTTGGCGCTCAGGGTCGCGCCCGGAGCCAGAGAAACCGTGTCCCGCAGCGACGGCACCACGCGCTTGTAGCGTGGGCCCAGGTATTCAGCCTGCTTGCCGTTCACGTTCACCGCCAGAAACTGTTCCTGCAGCTCCTTGCCCGGCAGGTACCAGCGGTAAACGTGCAAGGTCTCCTTGCCGGTGTTGCGGTAGGTGACGGTGACGTCCACGTCCTGGGCGGCGCTGACTGCCGGCTGATCCAGGCTGACTTGCAGGTCGCCGGCGAATGCGGATGAGGCGAGCAGCAGGGCCGCTGCCGCGATAGGTAATCTCTTGTCCATTGTTTTCCCTTTATTGTCAGGATGCTTTGTACATCACGAAAAGTTATAAAGTGCACAATCATCATGCACAGATCATTAATTGCATGAACATGTCATGACCGCAATCAAAAAAAATCCCCTCGTTGCACATATCCCACATGTCATATTTCAGCCACAGACCATCCACCTCCCCCGCCAGGTCTATAGTGGGTTAATATCAGCGGTTTGCGCGGCGGGTGAGACCGATCCCGGCGCGCCGTCACAAACCCTCGACTGTTTTTCGACGGAATATGAACCAAGCATTTGATGAAAAAGCCCTGGTGGTGCTCTCGGGCGGCCAGGACTCGACCACTTGTCTCTACTGGGCGCTGCGCCGCTTCGGCGCCGGCAACGTGGAGGCCGTCACCTTCGATTACGGCCAACGCCACCGCGTGGAGCTGGATTGCGCGCGCAAGATCGCCGCGCTCGCCGGCGTGCGCCAGACCGTGCTGCCCATCGACACCTTCGCCGCCATCGGCGGCAACGCGCTGACCGATGCCGACATCGCCCCGGAAGAAGGCGTCCGCGACGACGACGCGCTGCCCAATACCTTCGTCCCCGGACGCAATCTGGTCTTCCTCACCTTCGCCGCCGCCTTCGCCTACACCCGAGGCGCGCGCCATCTGGTGACCGGCGTCGCCCAGACCGACTACTCCGGCTATCCCGATTGCCGCGAGAACACGCTGAAGGCGCTGGAAGTGGCGTTGCGGCTGGGCATGGACAGCCGCGTGGAACTGCACACGCCGCTGATGTACCTGTCCAAGGCCGAAACTGTGACCCTGGCGCAACAGGTGGGCGCGCTGGAAGCCCTGGCCTGGAGTCACACCTGTTACAACGGCGAGGTGCCTCCCTGCGGCCATTGCGCGTCGTGCGAACTGCGCGCCCGCGGTTTCGCCGAGGCCGGCATGCCGGATCCGCTGGTGGAACGCTGCCAGGCCGAAGCGCAAGGACACTGAAATGCACGCCAGTTACCTGATAGCCGGCGCCGGCTTCGAAGCGGCGCGGCGGCTGCCGGCCGACCACGGCCAAGCCGCTCGGCCGCATGGCCACAGCTTCCGCCTGAGCGTGCGCAGCGATGCCCAGAACACCAGCCAGGACGCGCTGCAGGCAGCCGTCCGGGCCGCCGTGGCGCCGCTGGACTACACGGATCTGAACGCCGCGCTCGCCGCCAGCGACGATCTCTCGCTGGCGCGCCACATCGCCGACGCCCTGCCCCACCCCGCCGCCATCCAGCTGCGGGGCGCGCCGAACCGCGGCGTGATGCTGGACGACGCGCGCGCGCTCAGCTGGATCAACTCATCCTTCGAGGCCGCCCATTATCTGCCCCACGTGCCGCCGGGCCATAAATGCGGGCGGCTGCATGGCCACGGCTTCGGCGTGCGCATCGTCGCCGACGCCGCCTTGAGCGGCCAGCATGATCTGGCGCGCGCCTGGGCGACGCTTCACGGCCGGCTCAACCACCGCTACCTGAACGATATTCCCGGACTGGACAACCCCACCAGCGAGGTGCTGGCCCAATGGCTGCACCAGCAACTGCGCGACGCCGTGCCCGGCCTCGCCTGGGTGGAGGTGCGCGAGACGCACAGCGCCGGCAGCCAGTTCGACGGCAAGACCTTCCGCATCTGGAAGGAGCAGCGCTTCGAAAGCGCGATGCCCTTCGACGCCGCGGGGAACTACACCGGCCACAGCTATCTGGTCCGGCTGATGCTGTCCGGCGGCATAGACCGCGCCATGGGCTGGTTGCTGGACTTTGGCGACGTCAAAGACCGCTTCAAGCCCATCTACCGCCAGCTCGACCACAACCCGCTGGACAAGCTGGCCGGCCTGCGCCGCGCCGACAACGCCGCGGTGGCGGAGTGGATCCACGCCCAGTTGGCGCCGCTGGTGCCGGAACTGTCCCGGATAGACCTGATGGAAAGCGACGACGCCGGCGTGTCGCTGCATTTCCGCCAGGACATGCGCTGGCCCTTGCTGTGACCGCCGCCATCGATTGCGAGAGAATGTCGTGACTACCTATACCGTCAAGGAAATCTTCTACACGCTGCAGGGCGAAGGCCGCCAGGCCGGCCGCGCGGCGGTATTCTGCCGCTTCGCCGGCTGCAACCTGTGGTCCGGCCGCGAGGAAGACCGCGCCAAGGCTGTCTGCCAGTTCTGCGACACCGACTTCGTCGGCGCCGGCCCGGATGGCGGCAAGTTCGACGGCGCGGCGGCGCTGGCCGCCCGCATCGCCGCCGAGTGGCCGAAAGACGCCGGCGGCGCGCCCTACGTGGTCTGCACCGGCGGCGAGCCGCTGCTGCAACTGGACGCGGAGCTGGTGGACGCGCTGCATGCCGAAGGCTTCGAGATCGCCGTGGAAACCAATGGCACCGTCGCCGCGCCGGCCGGACTGGACTGGATCTGCGTCAGTCCCAAGGCGGGTTCCGAGCTGAAGCAACGCGCAGGCGACGAACTGAAGCTGGTCTATCCTCAAGCGGCCCAGATGCCGGAAACCGTCGCCCATCTGGACTTCGGCACCTTCTACCTGCAGCCGATGGACGGCCCGGACCTGGCCGCCAACACCCGCGCCGCCATCGCCTACTGCATGGCGCATCCGCAATGGCGGCTGTCGGTGCAGACCCACAAGGTGGTGAATATCCGCTGAGCGCAACCCCTCCCTGTTTCGCATGCCATTGATCAACGGCATGCGCCCGATGCCCGGCATGTCCGGGCAGCTTCGTTTCCGCCCCTCCCGCTCTCCTCCTCTCAAACGCTTCCCGTCGGAAACATGCGCCTGTCGCGGTTCCGCTCATCGGCCATTCCGCGCCGCCGTTCTATGCCATCCGGAAAACCCGCACTATAACGACGAAAACATCCGTGCTGGGTGGAGGACGACGGCCCTCCGGCGCGGCGATCCTGCTCCGCGAAAATTTTTTGAACATTCGCGTAAGAAACGAAAAGGCATCGCGACTCAATGGTTGTGCGGCGATGCCCATACGCAACCAGGACTCAGGCAATCCGTCGCCATCGACAACAATCGCACTACCCAGGAGAGAAACCATGAACAGCAACAAGACTCTGATCGCCTCCGCGCTCGGCGCGGTCATCGCCCTCGGCGTGCTGGCCAGCGCGCCCGCCTCCGCCGCCGACAAGGACCAGTGCTACGGCATCGCCAAAGCCGGCCAGAACGACTGCAAGACCGATGCCCACGCCTGCGCCGGCCACTCAAAGGTGGACAACGACCCGGCCGACTTCAAGCTGGTGCCCGCCGGCACTTGCCAGAAGATGGGCGGTCAAACCAAGCCAATGTGATTCATCCGGCTGGCAATTCCAGCCGCTTTGATTACCATACCCCGGCCGGACGGCAAGAGCCGTCCGGCGTATACCCAAGCAAGGAGTCACACATGAAGCAGAACAAAGCACTGATCGCATCCGCCCTGGGCGCCGTCATCGCCATGGGCGCGCTGAGCGCCGCCCCGGCCGCCGCCGCGGACAAGGAGAAATGCTACGGCATCGCCCAGGCAGGCAAGAACGACTGCGCGTCCGGCACCCATTCCTGCGCCGGCCAGGCCAAGGTGGACAAGGACCCGGCCGACTGGAAATACGTGGCCAAGGGCAGCTGCGAGAAAATGGGCGGCAAGCCCGGCTCGAAGTAATCCCCATCCCACTGCGGCCCGCTCGCTAGCGGGCCGCACTTCCCACCGGAACACCAGCATGTCCCTCACCACTCTTCCCGGCGTTTGCGGCATCGGCCTGCGCGCGCCCCACTACCGCGAAGCCCTGGATCGCCAACCCGAGCTGGGCTGGGTGGAAGTGCACAGCGAGAATTTCTTCGACGGCGGCACCCCGCTGGCCATGCTGCGCCGCGTGGCCGAATGCTGGCCGCTGTCGCTTCACGGCGTCGGCCTGGGCCTGGGCTCGGCCGCTCGACCCGACCGCGGCCATCTGGCGTCGCTTAAGCGGCTGGTGGACGAGACCTGTCCCGCTTCAGTGTCCGAGCATCTGTCGTTCAACCACTCGCCGCATCGCTACGTCAACGACCTGCTGCCCATACCGTATACCCGCGCGGCGCTGGACGCGGTGGCCGGCCACGTGTCCGAGACCCAGGACGCGCTTGGCCGCGCCATCCTGCTGGAAAACCTGTCCAGCTACGTCGAGTTCCCCGGCAATGAGATGAACGAGGGCGAATTCCTGGCGGAGCTGACGCGCATCACCGGCTGCGGCATCCTGCTGGACGTCAACAATCTGTACGTCAACCGCGTCAACCTGGGCACCGACACCGAGGCCGTGCTGGCCGCGCTGCCCCTGGGCGCGATCGGCGAGATCCACCTGGCCGGCTACAGCGAGCGCGAAGGCATGCTGGTGGACACCCACAGCCAGGCAGTACACGACGAGGTATGGCAGTTCTACCGCGAAGTGATCCGCCGCATCGGCCCGCGTCCGACGCTGATCGAGTGGGATCTCGACATCCCGCCGCTGGCCGCGCTGCAAGCCGAAGCCGCCAAGGCGCAGGCGATACTGGAGGGCCGCGATGGACTGGCATGACTGGCAACACGCGCTGCTGGAAGCGATAGCCGATCCGGCGCAGGCGTCCGCCGCCGAACTGGATTTGAATCCAGCCGGGCTGGCGGTCTACCGCAACAACTACCGCATCGGCCTGATCGACGCGCTGGCCCACAGCCACCCGGTCTGCCGCGAGCTGGTGGGCGAGGACTTCTTCACCGCGCTTGCGCGCGAATACGTGAAGAGCCACACGTCGGACAGCGGCAATCTGCACCGTTACGGCGCTGGCTTCGCCGACTTCATCGCCGGCTTCGAGCACTGCCGCGACCTGCCCTACCTCGCCGATGTCGCGCGGCTGGAGTGGGCGGTCCACCGCAGCTATTACGCTGAGGACGCCCAGCCGCTGGACACCTCCGCGCTGGCGGCCGTCGCGCCGCAGCAATGGGAGGCGCTGGTCTTCGCGCCGCTGCCCGACGTCGCGCTGTGCCCGGCCGGCAGCCCGGCGCTCAGCATCTGGCGCGCCCACCGCGAGCAGGGTCCGCTGGATGGCTTGCTGGCGTTGCCGCCGGAAAACGCGCTGGTTTACCGCGACCTCGGCGAAGTGAAAACCCTGGCGCTGAACGACGCCCGTCACGCCTTCTACGCCGCGCTGTTCAGCGGGGAGCCGCTGGCCGCAGCCATCGAAGCGGCCCAGGCGTTCGACGCCGATTTTGACCTGCAGCCGGCGCTGCTCGGCCTGTTCCAGCCGCCATTGCTGGCCTCCATCCATATCCGACAAGGTGAAACCGAATGAATACCCTCGCCAAACCGGCTGTCTCCGCCTACCAGCTGCTGATCCGCAGCGCCGACCGACTGCAGCCGGTGATCCTGCTGCTGCTCAGGCTGTGGCTGCTGGATGTCTTCTTCCGCTCCGGCCTGACCAAGATAGACGACTGGGACATCACGCTAGCGCTGTTCAGCGACGAATACCACGTCCCGCTGCTGCCGCCCGCCGTCGCCGCGGTGATGGCAACCTGCGGCGAGCTGGGCTTGTCCGCGCTGCTGGCGCTGGGCCTGGGCGGACGCTTCGCCGCCGCCGGCCTGTTCATCCTCAACGCTGTGGCGGTGATCAGCTACCCCGGCTTGAACGACGTCACCCGCCAGTTCCACTACTTCTGGGGCGCCCAGCTGCTGGTGCTGCTGTCCTTCGGCCCCGGCCTGCTGTCGCTGGACGCGCTGCTCAAGCGCTGGTGCGCGGGCCGCTGCCCCGCCAGCCTCAGTTGAGCGGGAACCGCGCGCGAGGCGGCGGCAAGCGCAAGACGTGGCATAATGAAAGCAATCGTCTTGACGCCCGATCGCACAATGAGCACTCAGAAAACCCTGGTCGTACTCGCCCCGCAGCCTGACCCGCGGCATCTCTCCGACATCGCCCGCCTGGCCGAAGCGCCGCATCTGGACCATCCCCACATCGACGTGGTGCGGATGCGCGGCGCCAATCCGGACCAAAGCCCCTCGGTTCTGGAACGCTGCCGCGCCCACGGCTACGACGCCGCCTATATCGACAACGGCCAGGCCTTCGCCGATTTCCGCCTGCTGGTTTCCGACATGGACTCCACGCTGATCAACATCGAGTGCATAGACGAGATCGCCGACATCAAGGGCATCAAGCCCCAGGTGGCGGAGATCACCGAGCGCGCGATGCGCGGCGAACTGGACTTCTCGGCCGCCTTGCGGGAACGGGTGGCGCTGCTGGAAGGCTTGCCGGAAGCGGCATTGCGCCAGGTGTATGAGGAGAGGCTGCGGTTGAACCCGGGCGCCGAACAGCTGCTGGCCGCCTGCCGGCGCCTCGGCATCAAGACGCTGCTGGTTTCGGGCGGCTTCACCTATTTCACCGACCGGCTCAAGGCCGACTACGGCCTGGACCACGCCTACGCCAACCAGCTGGAAATCGTCGACGGCAAACTCACCGGCCGGGTGCAGGGCGACATCGTCGACGCCGAGGCGAAAAAACGGCTGCTGATCGCCACCCGCGACGCGATGGGCCTGCGGCCCGAACAGGTGATCGCGGTCGGCGACGGCGCCAACGACCTGCCCATGCTGCGCGAGGCCGGAACCGGCGTCGCCTACCATGCCAAGCCCCGCGTCAGCGCCGAAGCCGACATCGCCATCGAGCATGGCGGCCTGGACGCCATCCTGCGGCTCTTTCACTGAGCGACGATGATGGCCGACAAGCAAACGACCCAACTTCTGGAGCTGGACACCGTCAGCTTCGACGCCGATCTGCCCTTTCTGGCTCAGCCGCTGGAGGGAGACTACCCGCCCCGGCTGCAGCGGGAAACCCGGCTGGCGCTGCGGGTGCTGGCCGCGCCCGGCGAAACGCCGGACGACACCAATCCGGTGCTGATGCGGCTGGAAGCCAAGCTGGACCTGGCGCTGGAAGTTTCATTGCTGGAACGCCATCCGGACCGGCCGTCCTGCACGCCATGCCGCCTGGGGCTGAACGCGGTGGCCTGGCTGGACACTCAGCCGTGGACGCCGGGGCAGCCGCTGCTGCTGTCGCTGTATCCCAACCCGGACTCGGCGCTCAGCCTGTGCCTGCACGGCCGGGTGCTGGAATCCCGTCCGCACGGCGGCAAGCTTCGCCTGCTGAGCGCGGACATCCACGGCAGCTTCGATCTGGACACGCATTTGATGTGGGAAAAATGGGTGTTCCGGCGCCACCGCCGGGCGATACTGGAGCGTTGAAGCCCGCCGCAGTGCTCAGCCGCCGGTCATCGACATGAAGCGGACCAGCTTCTGCGGCCGCTCGCGGAACTCATGCCGCTCCGGCTTCAACTCTATCGCCTCGCGCAGCGCCGCCTCCAGGCCGGCGTCGTCGATGCCGGCGCGCAGCAGCGGGCGCAACTCCATTTTTTCCTCCTGCCCCAGGCACATGTACAGCGTGCCGTCGACCGACAGCCGCACCCGGTTGCAGGTGGCGCAGAAATGCTGCGAGATCGGGGTGATCATCCCTAGCGAGAAGCTGCCGTCGCGGCTGCTCCAGTAACGGGCGGGCCCTCCGCCCAGGCTCTTGGCCTGCTCCACCAGATCGAACTGCTGGCACAGGCGGCGCATCACCGGCTGCAGGTCCAGATAGTGCGCGGAACGGCCGGTGTCGCCCATCGGCATCGCCTCGATCAGGCGCAGGATGAAACCGTGCTCGATGCAGAAAGCGGTCATCGCCTCGATGTCCTGCTCGTTGACGCCCTGCATCGCCACCATATTGATCTTGATCGGCGCGAAACCCGCCTCCTTAGCCGCCATCAGGCCTTCCAGCACTTTGGGCAGGCTGTCGCTGCCGGTGATCTCCGCCACGCAGTCGCGCCGCAGCGAATCCAGGCTCAGGTTGATGCGCCGCACGCCCGCGGCATGGAGCGCCGCCGCGTGGCGGCTCAATTGGGTGCCGTTGGTGGTCAGAGACAAGTCTTCCAGTCCGGGCAAGGCCGACAGCCGCGCGGCCAGTTGCGGCAGATTGCGGCGCAGCAGCGGCTCGCCGCCGGTCAGCCGTACCCGACGGGTGCCCAGCCGGGCGAATACCGCCACCACCCGCTCGATCTCATCGAAGGTCAGCCAGTTGTCCGGCTCCTCGAAATGCTTGAAGCCCTTGGGCAGGCAATAATTGCAGCGCAGGTCGCAGCGGTCGGTGACGGACAGCCGCAGGTACTCGATGGCCCGGCCAAAACGATCAATCAGCATGCATCCTCCGCAGCGCTTCCCTTGTGTCTCATTTAGTCGGCACTACACGGACAATCTGACATCGTCTCGCCACCGCCGCCAGCCGCGGAGCAGGACCGTCCGCGACTATTCTTCCATTGTACTTCACCATGCGCGGACAAGCTGATCGATAGCCATCAAAATCAAAGCGCGCATCACAGGCTCCAGCAAGCATGGGCCCTGTCGTCCCGCCGCCTGCGGCTGTGCCTCCCCACCGCGGCCAATTCAGTTGCAAATGCTAGCTATTGCTGGTCTCTCCCACCCGGCCTCTCCATGACAAATCGGTGTAATGGCCACACAGAGCGTTACAAAAACGCTCAACTCGTCACAGAAACCGCTCCCTATACTGGCCTTTCCAATTATTCCGATTGGATATCCGGAATCCGCATCCGGACCGGAGCCGCCCACAGAAACGCGGCCCGGCATCTACACAAGGAGCAAACAACATGATGTTCAAAATGAAAATGCTGGCAGCTGCCCTGGCCGCCGTCGCCGCTTCCGGCGCGATGGCCGCCGCCCCGCAGGATTTGGGCAAGGTGGAGCAGGCCGCTCCGGCGCAAAAACTGACCGTGACCATCGCGCTGAGCCTGCGCGACCGTGATGCCGCCGCCCGCTATCTGCAGGAAGTGCACACGCCCTCCAGCCCCAATTACCACCAGTTCCTGACCCCGTCCGAATTCCGCGCCCGCTACGCGCCGTCCGAAGCCAGCGTGGCCAAAGTCAGCGCCCGTCTGCAAGCCGCCGGCTTGAGCGTGAAGCGCGTCGGCAGCACCCTGCTGCAAGTCAGCGGCCCCGCCGCCACCGTGCAAAAGGCCTTCGGCGCCGAGGTGCACGTATTCCAGAACAAGGCCGTCGTCCAGGGCGCAGCCGCCCGCTATACCGCCCCGGTGCGCGCCTCGACGCCCGGCGTAGACCTGAGCGACGTGCAGGCCGTGATCGGCCTGGACAGCCGCCCGCACTTCCGCCCGCACCTGCGCCAGCTGCCCAACCACCTGCAGGCGTCGATGGACAAGAGCGCTAGCGCGGTGACCACCGGCAATGCACCAGGCAAATGGACCGTCACCGACCTGGCGCGCCACTACAACATCACGCCGCTCTACAACAAGGGCATCCACGGCAAGGGCGCCACCATCGGCATCGTCACCCTGGCCAGCTTCACCCCGTCCGATGCCTTCCAGTACTGGAGCTCGATCGGCCTGAACACCGATCCTAACCGCCTCACCGTGGTCGACATCGACGGCGGCCCCGGCGCGCCGAGCGACGATGGCGGCTCCAGCGAAACCACGCTGGACGTCGAACAATCCGGCGGCATCGCCCCGGACGCCAAGATCATCGTCTACCAGGCGCCCAACACCACCCAGGGTTTCGTCGACGCCTTCGCCAAGGCCATCGAGTCCAATGCCGCCGACACGCTGTCGGTCAGCTGGGGCGAGTGGGAATGGTTCGACCAGCAGGCCCAAGCGGTCAATCCGGTGGGCGGCAAGAGCGCCAACGTGCTGCAGACTTACCATGACCTGTTCCTACAGGCCGCGCTGCAAGGCCAGACCATGTTCGCCGCCTCCGGCGACTCCGGCGCCTACGACGTGAACCGCGCCGCGCCGCTGCCGCAGTACAACAAGGTGCTGTCGGTGGATAGCCCGGCCAACCAGCAGTTCATCACCGCAGCCGGCGCCACCACCGTGCCGACCACGCTGACCTTCCATCCCAACGGCAAGGAAATGAAGGTCAAGATTCCGACCGAGCGCGCCTGGGGCTGGGACTACCTGGGCGGCCTGTGCAAGGCGCTGGGCAAAGACCCGGTGGCTTGCGGCATCTTCCCGGTCGGCGACGGCGGCGGCGTCAGCAGCTTCATCGCCCGCCCGTTCTACCAGAACTGGCTGCCCGGCATGCAGAACAGCCCGGCCGGCCAGCAACTGGTGGACAGCAGCCAGAATCCGCCCCAGGTCATCGCCACTCTGCCCGCCAACTTCAAGGGCCGCAACGTGCCGGACATCTCAATGAACGGCGACCCGGAAACCGGCTACGTGGTCTACTACACATCCAGCAAGACCGGCTTCTCGATCCAGACCAACAACGGCGGCACCAGCTTCGTCGCGCCGCAGCTGGCCGGCATCACCGCGCTGCTGAACCAGTCGCTGGGCGGACGCATCGGCCTGCTGAACTTCTCGTTGTACGGCCTGGTTGCCACCGGCCACGCCTATCACGGCTCCGGCCGCCATGGCGCGCCGCTGCGCGACATCACCGCCGGCAACAACTGGGGCTACAACGCCCATCGCGGCTACGACCAGGCCACCGGCGTCGGTGCGCCGGACGTCGCCAACCTGGACGCGGCGCTGCAGCGCTACTTCTGGTTCTGAAGCGCTGCGCGTGGATGAAAAACGGCCCCCTTCGGGGCCGTTTTTTTGATTACAGAAGACAGAATTCCGTCATTGCTGCAGATAATCGAATACCACCGTCCCCAGATCCAGCGTCAAATCGCAAATGAAATGCCGCGCCGACAAGACCTCCAGCACCGGCAGCGCCGAAACCGGCGCCAGCGCGTGCGGGTGCAGCTCCAACGAGCCTGGCGAACTCCACGCGCCCTTGATCGCGACATTGGTGGTGTGATACCGCACCAGCTCGCAGATCCGCGGCGTGCCGTCCACGTGCGGAATGATCTTCAACAGGAAATTGGGCTCGGCCAGGCCGGCCTGCAGCGAGGACGGATCCAGCGTCTCGTGCTTGTAGCCCATGGTGCCGGTGGCGACGCGGACCGGACCGAAATCCAGACTGCCCACCAAGGTATCCTGATGTACCTCCAGCCGGGGCTTGCCGGCTTTCTTTGGAAACCCCCACAGCTCGCGTCCTCCCGCCAGCGGCGGCTGGTCGTCCAGAAACATCGCCAGGGTATAGCTGCCGCGCTCGCCGCGGAACGTCACCGGGATCACCTGCCCGCTTTCCGAATAGTCGCCGAAGCCGGTCGAGTCCGGCATGCGGATGAATTCATAACGGACCACCGGCTCCGCCATCTGCAGCGGCTCCGGCAGAATCGCCTCGATCGCCGCCGGGTCGGTGCGATAGGTGATGATCATGTACTCGCGATTGACGAAACGATAGGGTCCAGGCGGGAAAGCGGGGCTGGTCAAAGGCATGGCGAACGCGCGCTGCCTGACTTCCTGCTGCTTCATGGCAAACTCCCCTCAAATAAGGATTGCATGCAAACCATCCGCAATATGTCGCAAATATCGCACTGCAACATAAGCCACTGCCAGTAAGGCCAGTCAATGCCGCCACGCGATGGAAAGCCGTTCCGGGCAAGACGAGATTGACGCGTCGCCGCCTCTGCCACCATCATTGCATACGCGTTTTCACATCTTGACATCGCCTCACCCCAGGCAAGGACCTGTTTATGAATGCAGCCAAGAAAATCCGCCGCTTCATCGAGGAAGGACACGACCCGCAGCAAATGCAGGTATTGAAAGAGCTGGCGGCGGCGCTGGAGATGGGCCGTTCCTATGACCTCAGCCAGCTATACGACATCGACATGCGCTATTTCGATGTCGCGATTGACCTGCTCAAAGATTGGCGTTTCGACCACCACATCAGCTCGCGTAGCAAATTACTGGAGCAGCTGCTGACTGAAATCGCGCCGGAACAGAAGGCCGCCGACCAGGCCGAAGAAGCCGCCGGCGGCAAGAAAAAGAAGGGTTGAAACTCAGGCAGCCGGCTCTCGCAGATTGTCCGGCACCGGCTGCCAGCATTGCAGCATCGCGCTGCGCTTGCCCAACTCCAGCAAAGCCATCACGCGCCAAGCCTCCTCCGCCGGCACCGGGTTCGCCTCGCCGTGCAGGATGGCGTCGCGCACCCCCGCGTAGTAGCGGAGATAATCGCCTGCCGGCCCGCAAAACACAGCCTCCTCCTCCCCGCTTACCAGCCGGCCTGGGTTCGTGTCCACGCCCCAGCCCTCCCCGCCCGGGCGTGCGCCGGCCTTCAGCGCATCTTCCTGTGGATCCAGCCCGTATTTGCTGAAACTGCCCAATGTGCCGTGGAGTATGAAGCGCGGCCCCGCATCGGCGACCAGCGCGCTGCCATGCAGAATCACCCGCTTGTCCGGGTAGCGCAGCATCGCATGGAACCAGTCATCGCTGGCGGCTCCGTCGCGCAGCGCAGCCATTTCCAGACTCAATGCCTGCGGCAAGCCGAACAATTGCAAGGCCTGGTCCAGCAAATGCGGCCCCAGATCGAACCACAGCCCGGCCCCAGGCCCGGACGACTCTCGCCAGCGCTGGCGCACCTGCGGACGGTAGCGATCGAAATGCGACTCGAAATGGACAACCCTCCCCAAAGCGCCCTCATCCAATAGCTGGCGCACCGCCAGGAAATCCGCATCCCAGCGGCGATTATGAAACACCGACAACAACCGGCCAGCCCGCTCAGCCTCTTCCATCAGCAATCTGGCCTGCGCGGCATCCAGGGTGAAGGGCTTGTCGACCACCACGTGCTTGCCAGCTTGCAAGGCGGCCAAGGCCAATGGGAAATGGCTGTCGTTCGGCGTGGCGATCACCACCAGATCAATGTCGTCCTCAGCGAGCAAGGCCTCGGCGTCCGGCAATACCCGCGTCTGCGGCCAAGCCTGCAAAACATGCTCCGGCCTGCTGGACGCCACCGCGATCAACTCCACGCCCTCAGTTTCAGCCAATAAAGGGGTATGGAAGGTCGCGCCGGCATAGCCGTAGCCCAACAACCCCGCTCTCAGTCGTCTTGTCATCTTGAATCCTCCGCAGCCCACATGATACGTCGCAGCTGCCGAATGCCAAACCCCGCCAGCGGCAGGGTCGCACCCAAGAATGGATGAGGATCTGTGTGGAAAGCTTTCTAGAAACGCCGCAGCCCCGCCGGG
>NZ_JAJOHV010000051.1 GCF_021129175.1 Chromobacterium piscinae
GCGCCGGCTTGCTGCGCCAGGCCTTCGGCGCGCTCGACGCGGGCGCGGGCGGCGGCGAGGTCGGGCGCTTGGCTCAGCGCCTCGTCCATCAGCGCGTTCAGCTGCGCGTCGCCGTATTTTTTCCACCATTGCTCATTGGCCCAGACGCCGTCCGAGGCGGGCAGGCTTTGCGTATTCTGGTATTGTTGCAGCGGTTTGATCTGCGGCGCCGGACCCATGTCCGGCGTCATCGCGCAGCCTCCCAGCAGCGTCAGCGCTGCGGAGAGGCCGGCTGCTGGCAGCGGCCGCCAGCGAAAATATGCGGTTCTCATCGTCTCTGTCCGGGAGTATTTTGATTTAACTGTACGGTACGGTATAGTTATATGGCGGAGCGAGATTTCTTGTCAAGAAAAATTGAACCGTACGGTTCAGTTTTAAGGATGGATATGCGCACAAAAAGCGAAAACAAGCGCCAGGGCTTGGTGGCGGCAGCGACCGAAGTCTTCGTCGAACGCGGCTACGAGGCGGCGTCGATGTCCGAGATATCGGCCCGGGCCGGCGGCTCCAAGGCCACGCTGTACAACTACTTCCCATCCAAGGAAGCCTTGTTCCTGGACGTGATGCGCTCGCTGACGACGGAGCTGTCGTCTGCTTACGTCAAGCTGCAGCCGGGCGGCGACCTGGAGGAAATGCTGCGCGCTTTCGGCGTGGCCTTCCTCGACAGCCTGTTCAGCCCCCAGCTGCGCGCGCTGCACGCGATCGTGATGGGCAGCGGCAGCCGCAGCGAGGTGGGCAAGCTGTTTTACGAGAACGGCCCGAAGACCGGCTGGACCAGGCTGGCGAATTTCATGGCGGCCGAGATGGAGGCGGGGCGGCTGCGCCAGGCGTCGCCGTGGACCGCCGCCATGCATTTCCACGGCCTGCTGCAGTCGGAATGCCAGGCGGCGATGATGACCGGCCTGATCGACGAGCTGGCGCCGGCGTCGGAGCGGCCGGGCAGGGTGGCGGAGGCGGTCAGGGTGTTTCTCGCGGCTTACGGCGCGCAATGACATCGGAAAGTCCGCTGTGAGACAATGGGAGACTTGTCCCACCCGGCGCCGTCCGGCGCGAAAGGCCGCAAGATGAGTCTCCCCGATCTGTTTCCCTCGCTGTTCCGCTACAAGGCCTGGGCCGATGAAGAGCTGCACGCGCTGACGGCCCAGCTGGATGGCGAAGCCCACCCGGACAAGCGTCATCTCGTCGTTCGCATCCTCAACCACATCCACGTGGTGGATCGCATCTTCGCCGGCAATCTGACTGGCCGGCCGCATGGCTACGCCGGCACCAATACGCCGGACACGCCGGCATTGGCCGACCTGCTGGCCGCGGCGCGCGAAACCGACGCCTGGTACATCGGCTACGCCAGCGGCCTGAGCGATGCCGAACTCGCCGAGAACGTCGACTTCACCTTCACCGACGGCGGCCATGGCCGGATGAGCCGGGTCGAGATGCTGATGCAGGTGATCACCCACGGCGGCTATCACCGCGGCGCGGTGGGGCGCATTCTGGCCGAATGCGGCCTGCAGCCGCCGCGCGACCTCTACACCCGTTTTCTGCACGACACCCAGCCGGCGCGTCGGCAGCCCGGCTGAGCTGTGGCAATTACTCCACATGAAGATGTGTTGCTGAAAATATTCTTCATGGCGAAAACATAAGGGCTTGTTACAATTGCCGCCGCCATTACGGCGGCATGCTTTTCAGATAGAGACGGAATCCGCTCCGGCTCGCGCAGCCGCCGTCTGGCGGGCGCAGCGTGCGCGGATATGCGGTCCGGCGGCGCCGGACATTTTTCGTCTCTTCCTGGAAAGCCAGCAAGCATGTTCAAGAACTGGTCGGTCAAACAGAAAATCCTGGTCAGCGTCGCGCTGATCCTGCTCATCGCGCTGGCCATCGCCGGCACGGTGTCCACCCGCATGTTCCAGTCGGCGCTGACCGAGCGCCTGGAGCAGCATGAACTGAAGGCGACGGTGGAGGGCATACGCAACGAATTGGACGCCTCCATCGCGCTGCCCTTGAGCCAGACCCGCCAGCTGGCCGCCAACACCTACCTGTTGGACTGGACCGCCGCCGGCGAGCCCGAGTCCGGCGTTGGCCCCTGGCAGCGCTACGCCAAGGCGCTGATGCAGACGTCCGGGGCATCCATCATCTCCTGGACTTCCGAGGCCACGCTCAACATCTACATCGATCACACTACCGTCAAGGCCGATCCCAAGGGCAACGACAAGTGGCTGGCCGACTTCCTGGCCTCCGGCCGCGACAGCCAGTTCACGCTGGGCTCGGAAACCGGCAAGCAGCAGGTGATGATGTTCGTCAACGTGCTGGCCAACAAGGGCCAGGCCGGCCACCGCGTGGTGGCGGCGCTGGGCTTCGATGTCACCCAGATGGCCGAGCGCGTGCGCAAGATGGCGGTGGGCGAGCGCGGCCAGGTCTACGTGGTGGACGCCTCCGGCCAGGTGAGGCTGCACCGCGATCCGGCGGCGATGCAGAAGAAAACCCTGCTGGCCGATCTGCCCGGCCTGTCGGCGATCGCGCCGCAGCTGCTGAACAAATCCGGCTTCAACCTGGCGCATTTCGACGGTCCCAACGGTCCGACCATCGCCGCCTCCAGTTATATGCCCAACGCCGACTGGTTCGTGGTGGTGGAGATGGACGCCAATGAGGTGTACGGCGCGGTGACGCGCACCATCTGGTGGGTGGCGGCGATTGACGCGGTGGTGCTGCTGCTGTCGCTGCTGGTGATCTGGCAGGTGTCCGGCTTCATCAGCCGGCCGCTGGTGCAGCTGCGCGACGCGATGCGCGCGCTCAGCTCCGGCCACGGCGACCTGACCATGCGTCTGCCGGCCGACAGCCGCGACGAAACCGGCCAGGTGGCGGCGGCGTTCAACCAGTTCATGGAGCAGCTGCGCGGCATGTTCCAGCAGGTGCGCGAGCAGAGCGGCCAGCTGCACCGCAGCGCCGGCGAGCTGGCGCGGATGACCGAGCGCCTGTCCGCCGGTTCGCGCCACAACGCCGATCTCAGCGAAACCACGGCCGCCACCATCGAGCAGCTGTCGGTCAGCGTCAGCCACATCGCCGGCAACTGCCACGGCACCGCCGAGGCGGTGCAGCAGGCCGGCGCGCTGTCGTCGCAGAGCGCGGAGGCTGTGGGCAAGGTCAGCGTGGAGATCGGCTCGGTCGCGTCGTCGATGGACGAGGTGAAGACGGTGATGGAGGAGCTGGAGCGCCGCTCGGCCCAGGTGGGCAGCATCGCCGGCGTGATCAAGGACATCGCCGATCAGACCAATTTGTTGGCGCTGAACGCGGCGATCGAGGCGGCGCGCGCCGGCGAGCAGGGCCGCGGTTTCGCGGTGGTGGCCGACGAGGTGAGGAAGCTCGCCGAGCGCACCAGCCAGGCCACGGTGGAGATCGACGACATGGTCGGCGGCATGCAGCAGGGCTCTGGCCAGGCGCGCGAGCGCGTGGCGAAAACCTACGGCGCGGTGCAGGGCGGCGTGGAGCTGGCCGAGGAGGCGCAGCGCCAGATCGCCGAAATCCAGTCCAGCATGCAACTGGTGGTGCGCCAGGCGGCCGAGATCCGCGACGCCGCCAGCGAGCAGTCCAAGGCCACTGAGGACATGGCGCGCACTGCCGAGCAGATGTCGTCGCAGGCATTGCAGTCGGACGCCGAAATCGGCCGCGCCGGCCAGGTGGTGGCCGACCTGGAGCGTTTGTCGCAGTCGCTGGAGGGCGTGGTGGCGCGCTTCAAGCTGTAAGCGTGTCGCGCTTTCATATGCTCGTTCGCGGTTTGTAGGTTTTGAATCCGCTGCGCGGATGATGATTTTCATAGCCGGGGCTGCCCGGCGAGCAGGGAGGGGATATTTGCTTGGCCAAATATCCCCTCCACTCCTAAAAGCCACCCTGCAAGCCTGGCCTGCGGCTTCCCTCCGGGGGGCCGTCAGGCCCGAGGCGCGGCTGAACTCTCTGCGTGCGAATCTTCCAGATTCGCTCAGCGATGCGCGCTAACGTCGCGGGGCTCAAACAGACAGCCGCTTAGAGCCGCTAACAAAACCGCGGAGTGTACCTGAGCCAAGGCGCGCCGACGCAGGCAGTACAAGTAGTACGACAAGGAGGCGCAACGCAGGATCAGGGTTTTGTTAGCGGGTCTTAAAACCTCGGGCCTGCCACCCGGCGGCAGGCTTGAAGGGATCCGGGCGCATCGGATGCGCGGCTTTTTGCCAGCGACTTCTTAAACTGCGGCGCAGGTTCTGAGAGCCGCGGCTGGCTCAGTTCTCCCCTTGCCGCGTAGCGAGATAGTCGGCGAAAAAGTCGATGAAGGCGCGTACTTTTTCCGGCAGGTGGCGGGTGTCCGGGTAGACCGCGTACACGCCTTGGCGCGGAAATGCCCAATCCGGCAGCAGGCGCGCCAGCGCGCCGGCGGCCACATCGTCTTTTACCTGCCAGTCCGGCAGCAGCGCCACGCCGCAGCCCTGGCGCGCGAAGTCCAGCAGCGCGCCCGAGGTGTCGGCGACGATGCGCGGCGCGTCGCCCGCGTCCAGCATCGCTTCCCCATCTCTCCCCGTCAGTTTCCAGCGCAGCGGCGCCGCCAGCCGGCTGTGCGCCAGCCAGTCGGCGCGGGAGAGGTCGTCCACGTTTTCCACTTGCTTGCCCGGCTGCGCCAGATAGCCGGGCGACGCCACCGGCCAGATGTCGAACGCCTCCAGCAGCCGCGCGCGGTAGCTGGAGTCGTTCAGCGAGCCCAGCCGGATCGCTACGTCCACTTGCTGAGAAATCAGGTCGGCATGCCGCGACGACGACTCCAGCCGCACCGCCAGCCGCGGATGCAGCCGGGAGAAGGCCGCCAGCGCCGGAATCGCCAGGCGGCGGCCGTATTCCGGCGTGGTGCTCACGCTCAGCGTGCCCTGCAGGCCGCCGTGGCCGCGGCGCGCGTCATCCATCGCCGCCTGCGCCATGCGCAGCACATGCAGGCAGTCCTGGTAGAAGCGCCGGCCGGTTTCGGTCAGCTGCAGCCGGCGCGTGCTGCGGGTCAGCAGCGCCACGCCCAGCTCGGCTTCCAGTTGTTTCAGGTTGAAGCTGACCACCGCCTTGCTGTGGCCCAGCGCCTCGGCGGCGGCGGTCAGCGAGCCGCTTTCCACGATGGCGGCGAAGATGCGGAAGCGTTGCAGGCTCATGTCCGGGTGGGCTTTATTGTCAAAATAGTTTTGACAGTTTAATCGATTGCCGGTGGTTTTTCCGGTCATCGGGCGAGACTAAGCTGGCCTCCGTCAAGCAAGGAGGTTGGATGCATGGAGTATCGCAAACGCGTGGCCGCGGTGTACCTGTTGGGTTTTTTCATCGACCTGGCCAATCTTTTCGTCGGCAATGTCGCCTTTCCCGACATCGCCCGCGCCTTTCATCGCGACGTGGCGGAGCTGGCCTGGGTGGGCACCGCCTACATCCTGGGGTTGACCGCGGTGATTCCGTTGGGCAACTGGCTGGCGGCGCGCTGGGGCGGCAAGCGGGTGTTCGTCGCCTCGCTGCTGCTGTTCATGGCGGGCTCGGCCGGCGCGGCGCAGGCCGGCTCGCTCGGCGCGTTGATCGCCTGGCGCGCGCTGCAGGGCTTGGGCGGCGGCTTGCTGATCCCGTTGGGCCAGACCATGACCTATCGCTTGTACCGGCCGGCGGAGCGGCCGGGCCTGACCGCGCTGATCCTGCTGGTGAGCCAACTGGCGCCGGCCTTGTCGCCTACGCTGGGCGGGCTGGCGCTGGACGCGCTGGGCTGGCGCTGGATTTTCTGGCTCAACCTGCCGCTGGCCGCCGTGCCGCTGGCGCTGGCGCTGCGCTGGCTGCGGGACGAGCGCGAGCCGGAGCCGGCCGCCGGCCTGGATTGGCTTGGCCTGCTGCTGGGCAGCCTGACATTGTTGCTGGTTTTGCAAGGGCTGGGCGATCTGGCGCAGCCGTCCACCTGGGCGCGCGGCGGCGCGTTGCTGGCGGCGGGCCTGGCGCTGGGCGCGGCTTACACGCGGCACAGCCGCCGGCATCCGCAGCCCATTCTGCGGCTGGAGCTGCTGCGTGATCCGCTGCTGCGGATGTCGATGCTGATGTATCTGCTGGTGCCAGGAGTCTTCATGGGCGTCAGCCTGGTGGCGATGCTGTATCTGCAGCAGGTGCTGGGCGTGCCGGCTTCCATCGCCGGCTTGTTGATGCTGCCGTGGTCGTTGGGCTCGTTCGCCGCGATCGCGCTGACCGGGCGCGGCTATCGCCGGCTGGGGCCGAGACCGCTGCTGATGGCCGGCGCGCTGGCGCAGGGCATCGGCTTCCTGAGCTTGCTGGCGATAGACCGCTCCGGGCAGCTGTCCTGGCTGGCCGGCAGCTACGCGCTGATGGGTCTGGGCGGCACCTTGTGCAGCAGCGCCAGCCAGAGCACGGCTTTCCTGAGAGTTGAGCCGGTACGGATGGGCGAGGCCAGCGCCTTGTGGAACATCAACCGCCAGGTGAGCTTCTGCGTCGGCATGGCGCTGGCCTGCGTGCTGCTGAACCTGCTGCTTGCCGGGCAAGGCATTGCCGATCCGGCGGCGCCCGCGGCGCGGGAATTGTCGGTGCGGGCCTTCCATCTGTGTTTTCTGGCCGCCGCCTTGGCCATGTTGCCGCCCTTGTGGCTGGGCAGCCGGATAGGCAATGCGGAGGTATTGCGTTTATTGAATCGTCCTCGAATGGGAGAAGCATGATGAAGAATGATGAATTGGCGGTATCGGCGCAGGTTCGCGACACTTTGGCGCAGATCGCGCGCTGGCTGGGCGACGGGCCGCATGGCGAGGAGGCGCTGGCAGCGCTGATGGCGGGTTTCGACGCCGACTTCGCCATGGTGGCGCCAAGCGGCGCGCGGCTGGATAGGCAGGGATTGCGGGCATTTTTCCAGGGCGCGGCAGGCAGCCGGCCGGGGCTGGAAATCGCGCTGGAGCGGATGACGCTGCTGATGGGGGATGGAGACGCCGCGACGGTGGCTTACTACGAAACGCAGACCTTGGGCGACGGCAGCGGCAACGGCCGCCACGCGACGGCCGTGCTGTTCCGGGACGGCGCCAACTGGCGTTGGCGCCATCTGCAGGAAACCGGGGAGGCTGTCTGGCCTCCCCGTTGATGGGCGATCAGTAGCCGACGGTGAAGCGGCTGCGCTGGTGCTCGCCTTTTTCCAGCTCATCGATCATGGCGACGGCGTAGTCCTCCACCGAGATGTGGCTGTTGCCTTCGGCATCGACCAGCAGCTGGTCCTTGCCCAGGCGGAACTGGCCGGTGCGTTGGCCCGGCTGCAGCATCGCCGACGGGCTCAGCAGCGTCCAGTTCAGCTCGGTTTCGGCGCGCAGCAGGTTCAGCGCTTCGCGGGCGCCCAGCGCCGAGGCCTTCCATTGCTCCGGGAATTCCGGGGTGTCCACCAGCTGCACGCCGGGGGCGACTTCCAGGCTGCCGGCGCCGCCGACCACCAACAGACGCGGCGCTTGCGCGGCCTTGGCCGCGGCGATGATGGAGCGCACGCCCTTGACGAAGTAGTCGAACTGCTCGGCCTGGGCGTGGCCGCTGAAGGCGCTGACCACGGCGTCGAAGCCCTTCAGTTGTTCGGCCAGCTGGGCGCTGTCCTGCACGTCAACCTTGGCGGCGGCCAGATTGGCCTGGGCTTCGATGCGTTCCGGGCGGGAAACCAGCGCGGTGACGTGGTGGCCGCGGGACAGGGCTTCTTTCAACAGGGCGGAACCGACATAGCCGCTGGCGCCGATCAGTGCGATTTTCATGGTGAGACTCCTGATTTGATATCGGATTGGGGCGCCGCGTCGCAGCGCTGATGGAGTGCATGATGCGCTTTCCGATTGATTCGATAAACGGCTGAAATCATAATTGATTGTTATTGAAAAATTGACAGTTGATATGGCGAGAGGCGTAGAGGGCAATCTGGAAGGGCTGCAGATCTTCGTGGCGGTGGCGGAGGCTGGCGGCTTCACCGCCGCCGCGGAGCGGCTAGGGATGACCAAGGCCAACGTCAGTCTGCAGGTGGGCCGGCTGGAGGCGCAGCTGGGCGCGACGCTGTTCACCCGCACTACGCGCCGGGTGAAGCTGACCGAGGCCGGCCAGGCCTTGTACCTGGACGCCCAGCCGGCGCTGGCCGCCTTGCGCGACGCGCTGCTGCAGGCCGGCCATGGCGCGGCGGCGTTGTCCGGCACGCTGCGGCTGACCGCGCCGGTCAGCCATATGGCGGAATCGGTGGCGCCGGCGGCCACCCAGTTCATCCGCCGGCATCCCGGGCTGCAGCTGGAGCTGCACGCGATCGACCGCATGGTGGACCTGGTGGCCGAGGGCATGGATCTCGCCATTCGCCTGGGCACGTTGCGCGACTCCTCACTCAGGGCGCTGAAGCTAGGAGAATTCGCCCAGCGGCTGGTGGCGTCGCCGGCCTATCTGCGCGAGCGGGGCATGCCCGGCCACCCTGGCGAACTGGTTGGGCATGACTGGGTGGCGCTGACACTGCTGAAGACGCCGCTGACCTGGTGCTTCGCCGGCAGGGACGGCGAGGAGGAGACGGTGAGGATGCGCGCCCGGATCAAGGTGGATTCCGCCGCCTCGCTGCGCTCGCTGCTGCTGGCTGGGGCGGGGATGTCGGTGCTGGATTCGTTCAGCGTGCAGGAGGATCTGCGCCAGGGCCGGCTGGTCCACTTGCTGCCGCAGTGGACCTTGCCCAAGGGCGGCGTCTACGCGGTGTTTCCGCCGGGCCGCCACGCGCCGGCGGCGGCGCGCGCTTTTGTCGAGTTTTACCGGGTGATGTTGGCGCGTCCGGCCTGATCCATCTGATTTTCCGGCAACGCGGCGGAGACGCGCGGCAGCACGAAATCGATGAAGGTCTGGTATTTTCGCGTCAGCGGCGCGCGGAACGGGTGGACCAGGTAGATCGGCCAATAGTCGCAATGCCATTCCGGCAGCACCCGCGTCAGCTCGCCGTCGCGCAAATGGCTTTGCACCGCGTAATCGGCCAGCATCGTGATGCCGTGCCCTTTCAGCGCCAGATGGGTTCGCAGCGGATAGTCGTTCAGGTAGAAAAGCGCGCCGACGGGCTGGGACAGCAGCTGCTCGCCGCGCGTGAGCTGGAGTCCGCCGCGCTGCTCGGACTCCATCACCAGCAGCCGGTGCGCGGCCAGGTCGGCGGGCTGGCGGATGACCGGGTGGCGGGCCAGGTAGGCCGGCGACGCGTATAGATTCTCGCTGGCGTAGCCGGCCAGCCGCGCTACCAGCCTGTCGTCGTGAATGGTATGGGAGCGCGCCGAGCGCAGGCAGAAGTCCAGCACGTCGGCCACCGGGTCCTGCAGCCGGTTGTTCACTTCCAGCGACAGCTGCAAGCCGGAGTGCGAGGCGGCGAGCTCGCTCAGCGCCGGGCCCAGCACGTGCTGGGCCAGCGACGAGGTGGTGCTGACCGTGAGCGGGCCCTCGACGTCGCTTTGCGTTTCATCCACCGCCATCCGCGCCTGAGCCACGGTCTCCCGCAGCCTGGCCGCGTGCGGGCGCAGCCGTTCGCCGGCCTCGGTCAGCGCCATCTTGCGCGTGGTGCGCAGCACCAGCGCCGCGCCCATTTCCCGTTCCAGCTCCTTGATCCGCGCGCTGACCAGGCTTTTGTGGCAATCCAGCAGATCGGCGGCGGCGGTGAAGCTGCCGGCGCGCGCCAGCGCGTCGAAGGCCAATAGGTTGTCTGGCGACGGCATTGTTTTCATATCAGGACAATCTTTCCGAAATTGCGCGTTTATTCGCAAGGATTCGAAAACTATCCTAACACGCATCCCAACCGTACTCAGAAAGCGAGCCGTGCGATGCGTTACCTCTACCGTTTATACCCGTGGCTGTTTCAACGCGAGATCACCATGCGCTGCCGCCTCAGCCGGCGCCGGCATTGGGAGGCGGAGGCGAGGCGCGTGATGTTTTGACATCGCGGTCAGCGCGTCGCCGCGAGCGGCGACGCCTCTCGTTCCGCGGCGGGAATCCGGCTGGCCGCCCAGGCCGCGCCCAGCGTCGCCAGCGCGGCCAGGCCGAGGCCGATCGGCAGCGCCTGGCGCGGGTCGGCGCTGTGGCCCACCACCAGCGCCGCGCCGGCGGTTCCGACCAGGGAGCCGGTCTGGCGGATGGCGTTCAGCACCGCGGATGCGGTGCCGGATAGTTGCGGCGGCGCGCTTTCCAGCACGGTGGCGGTCATCGGCGCGATGGCGAGCGCGGTGCCCAGCGCCAGCGGCAGCATGGCCAGCAGCGACCAGGCCAGCGCATGGCCGTCGGCGAGGGCCAGCAGCAGATAGCCGGCGGCGGAGAGCAGCAGGCCGCCGCGCATCTGGCGGCGGGCCCCCAATCTCGGCAACAGGCGTCCGGCGGCGACGTTGCCGGCGATCAGGCAGGCGGCCAGCGGCAGCATGGCTAGGCCGGCATGCAGCGCGTCCAGGCCCAGCCCCTGCTGCAGATAAAGGCTGAGCAGCAGCAGGCTGCCGAAATAGGCGACGCCGATGGCGAAGCCCACCCAGTTGGCGGCGGCGAAGGCGGGATGGCGGAACAGCTCCGGCGGCACCATCGCCTGCGGGTTGGCTTGCTCCAGCCGCCAGAACAGCCGGACGCCGGCGGCGATGGCCAGCAACAGGGCGAGCAGGACGGGCGCCGGCAGGCGCGGCCCCTCGATCAGCGCGTAGCTGGCCAGCGACAGCGTCAGCATGCCGGCGGCCTGGCCCGGCAGGTCCGCGCCGCGGGACGGCGACGCTTCCCGGAAGGGCACCACGAAGGGGATGGCCAGCAAGGCGGCGAGGCCGATGGGCACATTGATCAGGAAAGCGCCGCGCCAGCCCAGCGGCCCCAGCAGCAGGCCGCCCAGCACCGGGCCCGCCGCCGCGGCGCTGGCGGACAGGCCGCCGTACAGGCCGACGGCGCGCGCGCGTTCGGCCGGATGGGGGAAAGCGTGGCGCAGCAGGCCGAGCGAGCTGGGGATGAACAACGCGGCGGCCATCCCTTGCAGCAGCCGGAAGAGGATCAGCGTTTGCGCGCCGGGCGCGAATCCGCACAGCAGCGAGGCCAGCACGAACAGGGCCAGTCCCCAGGCCAGCATCCGCCGCGGGCCGAAGCGGTCGGCCAGCCAGCCGGCGCTGAGCATCAGGCCGGCGAAGCCGAGCGCGTAGGCGTCCACGATCCAGGTGAGCTGGCTGAGGCTGGCGTTCAGGCTGCGTTGCAGCGCGGGCAGCGCCAGGTTGACGATATTGGTGTCCAGCACTGCCATGAACATGCCGGCGCTGAGCGCCAGCAGGGTGGGCAGGCCGGTCTGGACTGGCTTGGCGTGGGACATGGATGGAGTCTGTGGAAGAAACATGCCGGCCATGCTAGGCGAGAATGTGATGCGTAAAAATAGACAAATATGCTGAATGATGATGCAATTTCGCATCTATTCAATGGCAGGCAGGCGCAACATGAACTGGGACAACGCCCGTTTCTTTCTCACCCTCGCCCGCGCGGGCACGCTGCGCGCCGCCGCGCAGCAGCTGGGCGTGGACCAGGCCACGGTGGGCCGGCGCCTGCAGGCTTTCGAGGCCGAGATCGGCGGCCGGCTGTTTTTGCGCACGCCGCAGGGCTACCAGCTGAGCGAGTCCGGCGCGATGCTGCTGGCCGACGCCGAGCGGATGGAAGCCGCCGCCGACGCCTTCAGCCGCAAGGCCGCGCACAGTGATCGCCAACTGGCCGGGCCGGTGCGCATCGCCGCCACCGACACCGTGGCCGAGGCCTTCGTCATCCCTGCGCTGGCCGAGTTGTCGCGACGGCATCCGGAGCTGGAGTTCACGCTGCTGACCGGCTTGTCGCTCAGCGACGTGGCGGCCGGCGAGGTGGATTTCGCCATCCGCAGCCTGCGGCCGGATAGGGGCGAGGTGCTGGTGCGCAAGCTGGCCGCCATCGACATGAGCCTGTACGCGTCGCCGGACTACTTGGCGCGGCGCGGATGGCCGCTGTCCGGCGACGGCTTCGCCGGCCACGAGCTGCTGATGTTCCCGCGCGACACCGTGCCGCGCCACTGGCAGCGGCTGTGCGGCGAAAGCGTGGACCAGGCCCGCATCGCCTTGCAGGCCAATTCGCAGCTGACCCTGCGGCAGGCGGCGCTGGCCGGCATGGGCATCGCCATGTTGTCCTGCTTCATCGCCGATGAGGACGCCGGGCTGGAGCGGGTGTGGCCGGATCGGGTAGATCCGGTGGACATGTGGCTGGTGCTGCATCCGGATTTGCAGCAGGTGGCGCGGGTGAGGGCGGCGGTGGAGGCGATCGCGGCGGTGTTTGATGCGGGAAGGTGATAAAAAAGACGCCCCGTTGCCGGGGCGATGGAGGCTGTAAGAAACAGTCGGGGAAGGGGATTAACGCTGGAAGCTTTGCAGCACGGCCAGCAGACTGGTCAGGTTGTCGGCGATGCCGCCCTGGCCGATCTTTTCCGAGCCGGCGGCGGCGGCCATGGTGTTCATGCTGTAGATCTGCAGGATGCCCTGGTTGGCCGCCGCTTGCGCCAGCGTGTTTTGTTGTTGTTGGGCCGCCACCGCGTTCTGGAACAGAATGCCGGTGGAGTGGGCCATGGTCTGGTAGATGGAACCCATCGCCATGGCCGGCGCTTCGCCCAGCACTTTCACATTGGATTGGGTGACGGCGTCGGTGATTTGGTCTAGTGCCATTGCACAGCTCCTGGTTTAGCGGTGGAAGGGATCAGCGCTGATAGCTTTGCAGCACGGTCAGCAGACTGGTCAGGTTGTCGGCTACGCCGCCCTGGGCCATCTTTTCGGTGCCCGCCGCGTCGGCCATGGTGTCCACGCTGTAGATCTGCATCACTCCCATATTGGTGGACGCTTGGGCCAGCGTGTTTTGCTGTTGCTGCGCCGAGATGGCGTTTTCGAACAGGATGCCGGTGGAGTGGGCCATGGTCTGGTAGATGGAGCCCAGCGCCATGGCGGGCGCTTCGGCCAGCACCTTGACGTTGGCTTGGGTGACGGCGTCGGTGATTTGCGGATTGACGGTGGTTGCCATTTAACGGGATTCCTTTCGGTGGATGGAGACGGGGCTTAGCGGCGGAACGATTGCAGCACGGTCAGCAGGCTGGTCAGGTTGTCGGCGACGCCGGCTTGAGACATCTTCTCGGTGCCGGCGGCGTCGGCCATGGTGTCCATGCTGTAGATCTGCATCACGCCCATATTGGAGGCGGCTTGCGCCAGCGTGTTTTGTTGTTGCTGCGCCGAGATGGCGTTTTCGAACAGGATGCCGGTGGAGTGGGCCATGGTCTGGTACAGCGAGCCCAGCGCCATGGCGGGCGCTTCGCCCAGCACTTTGACGTTGGATTGGGTGACGGCGTCGGTGATTTGTTCGCTTACGATGGTAGCCATGTGTTTGACTCCTTTGGATTGGGAATGAAAGGCACATGAATCGGGGCGCTGCTGCGGTTTGCCCTTGATTGTCAGTGCTGCTCTGTGGACGGCGGGTCTTGCGGCTTGTGAACGTTCTGCGCATCGGTTTGAGCGGAGCTGGCTGCGGACGGCGTATCGGGCGCGGCCGCTTCCGCGGCTTCTTTCGCTTCCAGCCGCGCCACCAGCGCCTGTAGCTGCTGGTTCAGCGGACCAAAGTACTGGTTGAAGCAGTTCTCCACTTCCTTGCGCGCCAAGTTGGACAGATGATCGGCGATCTGAGCCATCGCCAATTGGCTGCCGGGCTTCAAACCATTGCCCATCGGCTGCATCGCGGCGGGTCGCAGCTCGGATAGGGTTTTGCTGCCTTCCAGCAACTTGAGAATGGCCTGTTCCTCCGCCTCCTGTACTTGCAAAGCCTTGGATGAGCTGGTCTGGATCGTTTGCAGAATGTCTTTCACGCTGGCGCCCGCTTTGGCCTGGCTCTGGCTGATGGCTTGCTGCGCTTGCTGTTTGGCCTGCTGGGTGGCGCCCAGCGGGGCGGGCGGCTGGCTCTGGATATTTTGCTGCAGGCTGAGCAGTTGTTGTTCTTCCTCTGCCTCGAGCGGTCTCTCCAAGTACTGTTCGGCAACCTGGCGTAGCTGGGGATTAAGCGTGCCGTCAGCCATGGCAGCCTCCGGCGGTCAATGAAATGGCGAGACGGCGCGCCGCGGCGCGCGCGGACAGGATGGATCGCTGTCTGCCGCAGGGCTGGGCGGGCTTGGCGAGTAGTGGGTTCGTATGGTTTGGCATGGCGTTTCTCCGGGGGAATGAATGCGAAAACAGCCTGCGCGGCTTGGCCGGCAGACTGTTTGCTGGAACGCCCGGGAGAGCTCCGTGTGAAGAGTCAGGCGACGACGGGCGTCTGGAATAAGGTTTGTTCGGCCAGCCGGCGGCGGCTCAGGCCAGGCAGAACGTTTCCTCCCGCCTTGTTCCAGAGCGGGAACTGGCCGGCCGCGCCGGTGTAGTCGCCCTTGTTCAGCAGCCGCAGCAGAGTCGAGCTTCGCAGATTGCCCAGGCCCAGGTTGTAGCTGAAGCTGACCAGCGCGGAGAACTGGTTGGCGTTCAGCGGCACGGTTACCGCCTTGCCGACGCCGGTTTCGAACTTTTCCAGATCGGTGGCCAGGAGCTGTTCCGCCTGTTGCTGCGAGATCCGGATGCCGGCTTTCACTTCCGGGCCGGTATGGCCGTAGCCTATGGTCCAGACGCCGACGGCGTCCTGGTAAGCCTGCAGGCGAACGCCTTCAAATTGTTTGATCAGATTGATGCCGGCGGTATTGGTTTTCATGGTCATGTCCTTTGCGCGGGGAAGCGCCGCCAGGCGGCGGGCGGATACCTACTGGTACGGGGAGGGAGGGGCGTCGTGAATGCGGATGGGCTCGGGGAACAGGCTTGAGTGTGGCGCGGAAGGACGGGGCGGAGCAGTTGAAGCCGGTCACCGCGAGCGGTGACCGTTGGGAGTGATGGGGAGGCGTCAGGCGGCGGGGGAGTCGGTCTTGGGCGTCAGGAATTGCTGCAGGCAGTCCATCAGCGCGGGAGAGAAGCCGGTCAACAGCTGCTGCAGGTCTTCCTGGTGAACGCCCATGCTTTGTTTTGCGCTTTGATGCACGGCGTTGAAGGCCAGCAGGTCGTCGGCGCCGCCGCGCGAGTCCAGCAGATTGCGCAACAGTTCAAAGCCCTGTTCCCGCCACAGCGTGATCAGCTTCAACTGCCAGTTCATTACTTGGTGGCCGAATTGCTGGCTGATGTCCTGGCATTGCTGGCAATAGTTGAGCCAGCCGTCGGCGTCGACGTGCTGCTTCCAGGCCTGGCGCCACTGGCTGCTTTCGCCTTGCTGCCATTCGTCCAGCCGCTGGCGTTGTTCCAGCCCGGTTTGCAATTTGGCTTTCCAGTCGCCATGGGCGGGGAGCCCGGCGAAAAAGAATTGGCGAAACATCGGATGCCAGGCTTGCCAGCCGGTTTCGCCGTTTTGCAGCCAGGCATTCAGCGGATGCGCGTCCATATCGGGTTTTCCTTTCATTGGCGTGGGCTGTCCAGACGTTCCACCATCGCGCGGATGGCGGACATCTGCGGCGCCGTTTTGGCGTAGAAATCGGGCTGGGCCGGATCTTTGCTGCTATAGCCCCAGAAGTCCCAGCAGCCTTGCGGGTTGCGTTTCGGGTCGGTGCGGATTTGCGGGTACAACACGATGATGCGGTTGCGGTCGGCCATTTCGTTGAAGCCGGTGCTGGTGTAATAGCGGTTGCCGATGCGGCTGTCTTCCTGAGTGCAGCCGTGGAATACCACGTGCACGCGGCAGCTCTGCTTGCGGCAGTCGGCCGGAACGTAGACGTGGCCGATGTTGGACAGGCCGGTATAGCGGCCCTTGGAGAACTCGGCCTGGTCGAAGTCCAGCAGCTCGCCGGCCAGTTTGCTTGTCGGCGGCTTCAGATCGCTGCCGTACAGCTGGCGCAGAATGTCCTGCGATTGCATGAAGCCGCAGTTGTTGAGGTTGGTTTTGGTGCTGCCGGCGGCGGGAGATACATTGACCGGGCAGGCCTCGTCGCCGGGGTTGGAGGTGAGCAGCGCATGGCCGGCGTTGACGTTGTCCACATAGCGTATCTGCGCGTCCGGCACGCCGGCGTTCTGGTAGAAGGCACGGGTTTGCGCCACTACCTTGGGATAGACCACGCTGTCGGACGCGCCGGTGAAGATGTACAGCCGCTGGCGCTTGATATTGTCCACCGGGTCGATCGCGCCCTGCTTGGCGAACTGCTGGGCTTCTTTCCAGGCGGCCGCGCCGGACGGTGCCGCGCCCTGCGGTCGCATGCACTGGTTGCTGGCGGTCATCATGAAGCGGTTGGCGCCGCCCAGCTTATTCAGGCCGGCGCAATAGAACGGGCCGCCGGCGACGATGCCGGCGCCGGCCACGCTAGCGGAATAGGTAACGCTGTACTGGGCGGCCATGAAGGCGCCGGAGGACAGGCCGGACACCGTGTTTTGCGCCGGATCGGCGCCCAAGGCGGGCAAAGGCGGCGCGCTGGCGGCCAGCGCCTGTCCAGAGGCCAGAGCGGCCAGCAGCGGCGCGGCGCGAAGTAGCAGGGAAAATGGGTGATGAGGATGCATGGTTTGGTTCTCCTGAGTGGTGGCGAAGCTTACTTTTCCAACTTCTGCAACTCGTTGATACCTGACCAGCCTATGAAGATCAGCCCTAATTCGGTGGAACCGAATGAGTATGGCAGACCCGCCAGGACTCCCATGGCTAGCCCTTTGGCCAGGGCCGCGCCTGGCTCGTCCTTGTCCACCCAGCGCTGGGTCAGCGCGGCGCTGAGGGTGGTGAACAGCAGCAGCAGCAGCCCGGCCAGCAGAAAGAAGCGAATCCTGTCTGGCAATGGCATCGCCTTGGCCATGTCCAGCAGCATCACGTCCCACAACTTGTCCGACGCCAGCGCCACGATGGCGGACAAGAGGTGGACCGGGCTTTTGCCCAGTTCCGGGATGTTGCCGCGCAGGATGCCCGGTTGCGGGGTGGCGGAGCGGGTGTCCTGATCGGCGGTGTCCATGGCATGGCGTCTCGGTTGATGAAGCGCGCGGCGCAAGCGGCGGCCTGGCCGCGCCGTGGGTATTGATGGGACGGCGAATAGGCTTTGTCGTGAACGGTGTTGGACCCATAGCGGGGGCGGCCACAGGCCATACCTGGGGGATGCGGCGCGGCATTGGATGTCGGTGAGCGTGGCGGTTAGTACGCATGGGGGAATGAGGGCGAGGAGGTGATCGCGGGTGCGGCCCGTTGGTCCAACCTGCGTTACCGCCGCATCCAGACATGTGATGTGGTGTCGCCACGGCGGCATGGGATGGTGGACTGCCCGAACGGTCTGGTGGGCTTAGACTTGTGGCGTGTGAGAGTGGGCTTTTCCGCGGGGACCCACATATGGCCCGTTTTCGGCGAGACCGCCTGTCTGGCGGGTGCTATTTCTTCACCGTGGTGACCGAGCGCCGGCAACCTATTTTGTTGGAACCCGATGTGCGCGCCACCTTGCGCGAGGCCATCCTGGCGGTGCGGCGAGAGCGGCCATTCGCTATTGATGGCTGGGTTCTGTTGCCGGACCACTTGCATGCGATCTGGAGCATGCCGGATGGAGGCGCCGATTACGCGATGTGTTGGCGCGAAATCAAGCCGCGAGTCACCCGCTTGGTGGGGAAACGGTATTTCCGGGCAGAATGGCAGAGCGTCCACCGTGCCGCCAAAGGATGCGGCACCTTGTGGCGGCACCGCTATTGGGAACATCGCATCCGCGATAAAGCCGATTTCACCGCACATTTGGATGATGTGCATTTCAACCCAGTCAAGCATGGCATCGCCGCCATAGCGGCGGAGTGGCCATATTCCATCTTCCACTGTTACGTCCAGGCCGGATGGTATCCTATCGATTGGGGTGAAAAACCGTAGCGCGGGTTGGCCTCTTGGGCCTATCCGCGCTACCTGGTTACTCGGGTTCAATTTTTAGATTTGTATTTGAGCCACTTTTCTTGAGCCCAACGCGTGGTAAAACCTAAGTTGATTGCGGCGATGAGCATGTCTCCTGACGATCCATATGGATTTCCCAGAAAAGTACCTTCACCAGTGCCTAGAAATGATTCATTTTTTCTAGAGACCCAATTGTATGAGTTTGCCTCAAGAATGGAATCTATTTGTTCTAAGACGTCTTCACCGTAAAAGGCCTTAAATTTTTCTCTTCCATGCTCGAAGTAGTCGTAGATCCAGTCCGTTTTTTGCCATAATAGCGTGCCCAGTTTGCAGTTCATGTAATCAACGGGGCCTGATATGAATGGGACTGGGAATTGTCCTTTTCCAGCGCGTGCCATGAAATAACAATTGTCTGTCTTTATGCAGGCGTGGGCAAGTGCGCCATTGAGTGCATGGCAATCGGTGGTGATGGCTGTTAATCCACCTCCAGTTATTTTTTCCCCCGCTAACTCAGTATCTATGGAAAACTCACCACTGGTTGGTGCAAAAACTTTATCGCCTGTTCCAAATGTTGCGACTCTATCCTCATCAGTTGAATCGAGTATGGTTGGTCTTCCTAGCATCAGCATGAAGGAGTCTAGAGCGCGATGTGACAGATCAGACGTATTTTTCGGTGGCATTATTCTGTTTATGAAAGCGTATTTGTGCCCGCCCCATATGTGGGTTTCTGAATCAATGACTAATTGGTCTTCTGGCTTTAGATGCAATATTCTCTGCATGGTTGTTTTGTCTATTTTTTTTATTATATCGGTCCCGTAAATTGGGAGGTCGGTCAGCATTTGCTTTATGAATAATTTTGAATTTTTTAGCATCTTAAACTCCATCCGGTGGATAGTTGAAGGGGCTGTCATCAATTGTTGCTCGAGTGGTGCAGGGCAGTGTCAAATGATCTTTAAATATGCCTCTTTGTATTGGTATTTGCATGGGGATGTTTATGAGATTTTTGGTTAGATTGATATTAATTGACTTTTTTCCCAAGAATCGCCTGGTACTTATTTAGACTCTGATCAATCTTATCCAAAGCAATATGTGCGGCTTCGCCTTCCATAGCGCCGGCCGCCGCGGCCACCGCCGCGGCGGTGCCGACCAGTAGATCGGTAATCAAGATCCCCAGCGCGTCTTCGACGCCGCCCTTGATGTCCTCGGCGGCGAATTTCTCGGTCATGTTTTTCAGCAGCACGCTCTTGCTGGCCAGGGCCAGTTTGCTGGCGCCGTCGAAGTAGTTGGCGCCGGCCTGGGCCACCAAGCCGCTGGCCTGGGTGATCATCATGTTGGGCGCGACGGCGATCTGGTTGCCGGCGTAGGCGGCGGTTTCGCTGTTGGTGAGCTGCACCGCTTGCACGATCTTGCTGTTCAGCGCGTCGGTACCGCCGCCGCCGCCGGGCGCGGTGCTGAGCTTCTCGGTGAAGCCGCGCAGCGGGCTGGAGGAAGGGGGCGGGGAGGCGGGCTGGGGCGGCGGTTCGGGCGCGGAGGCGGATGGCGGCGCCTTGGGGCTCGCCGCGTCGGCGGGAGATGCCGCCGCCGCCTTGTCTCCATCTGGCGCGGCTTGCGCGTCGCTTGCGCCGGAGACGGAGGGCGCTGTAGCGTCCGCTGCGGCTTGAGGGCTGTCCACAGGCGGGATTTCGGCCGGCGATGCCGGCGTTTTGTCGCCGCCGCCAAACTTATTCTTGATCAGGTCTGTCAGGCCCATGCTTCCATCCTCCCTGGTTTATCGGGTCAGCTCTTCTCGCCGACGGACAGGATCATCGCTACCGCCTTGGAAATCACCGCGCTATTGATCTGGTTCAGCGCCTGCTGGCTGTGCACCGAGTTTTGCAGCGCCAGGCCGGCGGAGTGGCTGGCCACCTGGTATAGCGCGGCCATGGCCTGGGCTGGGGCTTCGGCCACGACCTTGACGTTGGTCTGGGTGACTGCGTCGGTGATCTGTCCGTTGACTGAGGCGTTGTCTGCCATGTTTGCTCCTGGATCGCGGGTGAGGTTGATGAGGGCGCGGCATGCGCTTGCCATACGGACGCGTCGCCATGAAGGGTGTGAAAAGTTTTTCCGGCGTTACAAATCCAGGCTGCCGGCGCGGATGGCGGCCAGCGCTTTTTGGTACGGTTCCGGCGACACGCAGATGTCGCCGTAGAACGGGGTGTCGTAGATCAGGATGATGGCCAGCACGATGGAGATTGAGGTGGCCATCGCGCAGCTGAGAAAGAAGTGCACGCCTTTGCTTGGCACGTGCATCAGCCAGGCGAAAAACACCAGCAGCACTTCGCCTATCAGGCTGATGCACCAGATTTCCCATGGAATGGTCATCGCCTGGTTGAACAGCCGGGTGTGGCGGCTGGCGTAGAGCTCGTCAAGCGCGCCTTGCGCCAGGGCCAGGTATTGGGCTTCTTTGCGGTTGGCGGGATAGACCGTGGACAGGATGTGGCTCAGCCGGCCCAACTGCGGGGATGACACGGGCACGGCTTCGCCTTTTTGTTGAAGCGGCCACTCGCGCTGGATGACGGCGTCGAGATAATCCCGCAGCCCGTCCTGCATCTTGAGGCGAGAGCCCGGCAGGCCTTGCGCGCTCAGCCGGTACAGCGAGGCGGCGAGGCCGGCTTCGCGTTCGGCGACTTCAATCGAGGTGTCGAAATGGGCGATGGCGCGCACCAGGAGCGCGGCGATGATCAAGCCGTAGAAAATGCCGACTACGGCGATGATGACGCCAACCTCCGCGCTCTGCAGCTGGGTGATGTGCGACGGCGCGAGCTTGCGCATGAAGAAGTGGATGGCGACCGCCAGCGCGCAGCCGGACGCGGCCCAGGCCGCGATCTGCAGCGACGATGGCAGTGAAATGAAGTGCAACAGCATGAAGTTCATCCTTGATGTCTCCATGGCTAGGGGCCAGGGAATCGGTGCGGAAGGTCCGGCGGAGGGGGGCGCTGGATGGCGTCCAGGTTAGGACTTGGCGTCTATCGGCAGCGGAGAGGCTTCCATGTTTCTGGCGAACGCTTGCAGCAATAGTTTGATGCCCTCCGGCATGGTTTGCTGTTCAGCCTTGATCTCCACGTGGTAGTGGGCGTTGTTGTCCTGGCTGCTGCCCTGTTTGTCTGCGCGCGATTGGGAGGATGAATGGGTGACCGAGCCCTTAAGCTCCACGCCGAACGCGCCCCAGCCGGCGCGCGCGTCCCAGCTGGCGTCGGCATCCTGCTTGCTGGCGCTTTGCTCGTCGCTGGCGCGTTCGAAACTGGACTTCACCTCCATGTCGAAGGCGATGTCCACCGAGCGGATGGCCAGCGTTGGCAGTTGCAGCAGGGTCAGCACTGGCAGATTCAGCGTCAGTGCCGATTGCGCCGGCGCGCCGTTCTCCGCCGGGCGTCCGGCGGACAGTTCGATGGCGACGGTCAGCGGCCGGTAGCCTGCCAGTTTGCCGTCGCTGCCGTTGACGCGGCTGAAGCCGCTTTCCAGCATGGATTGGGTCTGGGTCAATGCCAGGCTGTGCTGGGCTTGGACCGCCGCCTGCAAGGGGCCGCCTATCAGCGCTTTCATCGGTAGGCCGGAAAACTGCTGGGCCATGCTCAGCAGCTTGTCGTCGGATGGGGGGGACATGGTTTTCTCCTGGCTTTCTTATGAGGTTCAGGTGGGCAACTGGGCGTTCAGCAGTTTTTCGTAGGCGGCCACTATGCGCTGATAGCCGGCGGGCGGCTCCAGCCCCTGGATCACGATCTTGAGCTCGGCGGTCTGTTCGTCCTGGAGGCGCATGGAGACCAGCACGTCGGCAGCGTCTTCGTCTTCGCCGCCATCGGGCGATTCGGCCAGCTCCAGCTTGAGGGTGGTCAGTATCTCCACCTGCTTGATGGCGAAGCTTTTCAGCGGCAGCAGCGTGATCAGCGGCACCTGCACTTCATGGTGCTCCAGCGCCACCGCGCCATTGCGGCTGACTTCGCGCGGCACGTTCATGCCCACCATGCGCGCGGTCCAGGCGCCTTCAGGGAAGCTGAGCGAGGGGTCTTGATCTTGATCCGGCACGAAAAACTGCTGCAGCTCCTCGATGTGCTGATGGCAGACGCTGCGCTGCGCCTCGATCACCGCTCGTTTCAGCCCGCTGATCAGCCTGCCCAGCGTGGCCGTCATTTCTTCGCTCTCCGAACGGAGGAGATGTGGTACGGCGATGTGGTCAGATTGCCTAGCCGGAAGGCGCGGCGCGGAGAAGGTGCCGCTGGACGCGGCGGCGCTTTTTCTCGGCCGGACGCCTGCCTCAGCAAGATGGCCATGCCCGCGACGAGCAAGGCGGCCAAGCCGCTATCCGCCGCCGCGGGCAACAAGGCCGGTTGCAGCGCGGCGACTGGGCGCAGTCGCAGCAGATCGCACAGCAGAAAGGCGGCGCCGATGCAGCAGAGGTCGAATAGCGGCAACTTCAAGGCGGCGCGGGAAGGAATCACGATGAGCATTCGCTCCAGCAGCAGCGCCAGCAAGGCGCATAGCGTCAGGATGCCGGGGAGCGAGGCGGGAAATGGGTTAGTCATGGCGCTGCAATCCTTTGTTTACGGTTGAAACCGCTGAATGCTTGCTTTAGGAACGGCTGTTTGCCGCCGCCGTGAAACCGGTTTCCAGCTGCTTGCGCAGCGCCTTGCGCAGCAGCTCCACTCGCTTGCGGGCCAGCGTTTCGCTGATGCCCAGCTGAGCTGCGATTTGCGGGTAGGGCAGGTCCTGTTCGAACTTCAGTTGAAACAAGCGCTGTTGCTCCGGTTTCAAGGTGTGGACGATTTCCTCCAGCCGAGCCAGTTGTTGTTGCAAAGTCAGCCACTGCTCCGGGGTGGGTGCGCTGCCCGCGCGCGCATGTATCGAATCGCTGTCCAGGTCGGCATCCGGATCCAGAACGCGGATTTCCCGACGCTGCCGGCGGACGAAATCCAGGAAGGCGTGGTTGAGCGCCAGGAACAGGAAGCCGGCGAGGTTCTGCACTTTGCCCGGCGAATGCTGAAGGTAAAGATGGACCTTGAGGGCGGTATCCGACAACAGCTCGTCGGCGCGGTGGACATCGCCTTTGCACAAATGACGCGCCCGGCGCTGCAGTTTGGAGTAGACCTCGCGCCACACCGGCTCCAGGCAGCGGCCGAGGTCGGAAGGAGAAACCGTATTGTGGTTCAGCATTTCGCCATCCATTCATGTCATGACAATCGGGATTGCAGGATGGCGAAAGCGCGGAAATTGATCTGTCACCTTTGTGACATGTGAATATATTTTCTATTAAAAATACTTATTTGGACTAGTTGGGGTGTTGGGCGATCTGACGCAGCCGGGCCGGATCGCACACTTTCAGCGCATGGCGGGTGAGCTGGATCAGCCCTGCGCGCTGCCATTGCTTCAATTGCGCGTTCAGCCGGGGGCGGCTGGCGTTGAGCATGGCCGCCAGAATGGTTTGATTGATGGTCAATGGAAGAGTGGGGCCATCAGGGCCAGGATGGCCGTGCTGGTCGATTTCAGTCAGCAGGTGGCGGGCCAACCTGGCTTCCAGCCGATACAGACAGACGGTTTCGACGAAGCTGCTGATGCGTTGCAGCCGCCTGCACAGTTGTTGCTGGATGCGGGACATCAGTAGCGGATCGTTCTGCAGATCGCGGAAATGCTGTCGGTGAAGCGCAAGCAGATGGCAGTCTCGGCTGAGCTGGGCGGTGCAGTTGCGCAGGCCGGGATGCAGCAGCGCGCTCTCCCCCACCAGTTCCCCGGGACATGAGTAGTCGATGATGACCTCGTGGCCATCCGGTTCCTGCAAGGTGTGGTAGACGCTGCCTTGCAGCACCAGTCCGATGAAGTCTTCCGGGTCGCCGCGCAAAAAAAGCAGCTTGCGCTGCTTGCCCTTGATGGGCGCAGCGTGAAGTTCGATATGCCGCAGCAGGCCGGGGGACAGATTGTCCAACAGAGGGAAGTCGGCAAGCCGGGTGGATGGCCGTTGCCGGCCGTTCGAAACATCGATATGGCTGTGCATCTTTTTTCCGCGATGGGCCTAAGGGCGCGAGTCGGCGAGCATGACGGCGACAACTTCGCGGCGATAAAGCCCTTGGTGAATGTTGACGGCATTTTTTTGGCGGTGGCTAATGGGAAAACGGAGGGCATGAGGGAATGTGAATGGATGACTTCATCATTTTCAGGCGACTCGCCTGATGGGGGCGCGACATGCAAAGGACTGGGCTATGGGAAAATTTGGATTCCGTCATGGCACATGCTTGTTGGGGATGGCGGATGTCTTGACTGGTTTTGCCTAGGAGCTGTAGCGTGTTTTATCCATTCCGCCGGGCATTCCTGGCGACGAGCGGGCGCTGCGCGGTTGGTTCACGGCAGAAGTCGCCGGCGGCTGGGAGCCTGTCGCGCTTGCCATTTTCCGCGGATGGTTGACAGTTATATTGCGAGCCGATATGATGCGCCGCTCTGGAGGGGTTACCCCAGCGGTCAACGGGTCCGGACTGTAAATCCGGCGGCTAAGCCTTCGAAGGTTCGAATCCTTCTCCCTCCACCAGACTCAAACAAAAAAGCCAGGCTCTCGAGCCTGGCTTTTTTGCGTTCCGGATCCGGCGTCAGGCCAGCAGGTGGCGGGCGTGGAAACGCAGGTGCTCGTCGATGAAGCTGGCGACGAAATAGTAGCTGTGGTCGTAGCCGGCGTGGCGGTGCAGCTCCAGCCGGGCATCGCCGCGGCGCGCCGCCTGTTGCAGCGCGTCCGGCCGCAGCTGCTCGGCGAGGAAGGCGTCGGCCAGGCCGACGTCCACCCGGAGCGGCAGCGGGCAGCCGCGCTCGGCCAGCAGCAGGCTGGCGTCCCACTCGGCCCAGGCCGCCTCGTCGTCGCCCAGATAGGCGGCGAAGGCCTTGCGGCCCCACGGCGCCTGGGTCGGCTGGCAGATCGGGCTGAACGCCGATGCCGACACGTAGTCCTGCGGCCGCCGGATCGCGCAGACCAGCGCGCCGTGGCCGCCCATCGAATGGCCGGCGATCGCGCAGCGGCCGTTCAGCGGAAAATGGCGGCGCAGCAGCGCCGGCAGCTCCTGGCTGACGTAGTCGTACATCCGGTAGTGGCCGCGCCACGGCTCGCGCTCGGCGTTGACGTAGAAGCCGGCGCCCTGGCCCAGATCGTAGGCCGGATCGTCTGCCACGCCTTCGCCGCGCGGGCTGGTGTCCGGCATCACCAGCGCGATGCCGAGCTCGGCCGCCAGGCGCTGCGCGCCGGCCTTGTGGCTGAAGTTCTCGTCGCTGCAGGTGAGGCCGGACAGCCACAGCAGCCACGGCAGCTTGCCGTGTTCGGCCGCCGGGGGCAGGAACACGCTGAAGCGCATCCGGCAGCCCAGCGTGGCCGAATCATGCAGCCATTGCTGCTGGCGGCCGCCGAAGGCCAGGTTGTCGGCTATCTTCTCCAGCCCGGTCATGCCGGCACCGGCGCGTAATGGATGACGGAGCGTATGCTCTTGCCCTCGTGCATCAGGTCGAAGGCCTCGTTGACGCGCTCCAGCGGCATGGTGTGGGTGATGAAGTCGTCCAGGCGGAATTCGCCTTTCAGGTAACGCTCCACGTATTCCGGCAGCTCGGTGCGGCCGCGCACGCCGCCGAAGGCTGAGCCGCGCCATACCCGGCCGGTCACCAGCTGGAACGGTCGGGTGGAGATTTCCTGGCCGGCGCCGGCCACGCCGATGATCACCGACTCGCCCCAGCCCTTGTGGCAGCATTCCAGCGCCGCGCGCATCACCTTGACGTTGCCGATGCACTCGAAGGAGAAATCGACGCCGCCGTCGGTCATCTCCACGATCACGTCCTGGATAGGCTTGTCGAAATGGCTGGGGTTGACGCAGTCGGTGGCGCCCAGCTTCTTCGCCAGTTCGAATTTGCCTTCGTTGATGTCGACGCCGATGATGCGGCCGGCGCCGGCCATGCGCGCGCCGATGATGGCGGACAGGCCGATGCCGCCCAGGCCGAAGACGGCTACGCTGTCGCCGGCCTTGACCTTGGCGGTGTTGACCACCGCGCCCATGCCGGTGGTGACGCCGCAGCCCAACAGGCACACTTCTTCCAGCGGCGCGGCCTTGTTCACCTTGGCCAGCGAGATTTCCGGCAGCACCGTGTATTCGCTGAAGGTGGAGGTGCCCATGTAGTGGTAGATGGGCTTGCCGTCCTTGGAGAAGCGGCTGGTGCCGTCCGGCATCAGGCCCTTGCCCTGGGTGGCGCGGATCTTCTGGCACAGATTGGTCTTGCCGGACAGGCAGAACTTGCATTCGCGGCATTCCGGCGTGTACAGCGGGATCACATGGTCGCCCACCGCCACGCTGGCGACGCCGGGGCCGATCGATTCGACGATGCCGCCGCCTTCGTGGCCGAGAATGCAGGGGAACACGCCTTCCGGATCTTCGCCGGACAGGGTGAAGGCGTCGGTGTGGCAGACGCCGGTGGCCACCATCTTCACGCGCACTTCGCCGGCCTTGGGCGGATGCACTTCAATCTCTTCGATGCTCAACGGCTGGCCGGCGGCCCAGGCCACGGCGGCCTTGCAGCGAATGATGTCCTGGCTCATCAGCGATTCCTTTTCCACGTTGACGGGTTTCTGGGTAATCGACCATTGTATTTTTTTGCTGGTTGTCGATAATCGGCCAGATTGGTAAATGATTTTTTCTATGGAGAAAAAGTGGCCAGCTGGGAAGGAATGCAGGAATTCGCCGCCGTGGCCGATAGCGGCAGCTTTACCCGGGCGGCCCGGCGGCTGGGCATCTCCATCGCCCAGGTCAGCCGCCAGGTGGGCCAGTTGGAAGAGAGGCTGGGCGCGCGGCTGCTGTACCGCACCACCCGCCAACTCAGCCTGACCGAGGCCGGCGAGTTGTATCTGACGCACTGCCGCCAGTTGCTGGAATCGCTGGCGGACGCCGAGCAGGCGGTGTCGCAGTTGCAGGCCGAGCCGCAAGGCCAGCTCAAGCTGACCGCGCCGCTGGCCTATGGCCACAGCCATATCGCGCCGCTGGTGCTGGAGTTCATGCAGCGCTATCCATTGCTGGAGGTGAGCCTGGATCTGTCCAACCAGGTGCAAGATCTGGTGCACGACGGCTACGATCTGGCGATACGGATAGGACGTCTGACCGATTCCTCGCTGATGGCGCGCAAATTGGGGCAGCGGCGCCATCACGTCTGCGCGTCGCCGGATTACCTGGTCCGCCACGGCGCGCCGCGGCGGCCGCAGGAGCTGCTGCAGCACCAGTGCCTGCAGATCGGCAACGACGGCTGGCATCTGCAGGTGAACGGCCGCCGGCAGACTTTCCGCGTGCAGGGCCGGATGCGTTGCAGCACCGCCGCGCCGCTGGCCGAGGCTGCGGTGCGCGGCATGGGCCTGGCGCAGCTGCCCGATTACTATGTGGCGGCCTACCTGGAGAACGGCGCGCTGGTGGAGGTGCTGGCCGACTACGCGGAGCCGGAAGAGGGCATCTGGGCGCTGTACCCGCATAATCGCCAGCTCAGCCCCAAGGTGAGGCTGCTGGTGGATTTTCTCGCCGACAGTCTGGCCGGCGGCGCTTGCCAAGCCGGCGGGGCGCGACAATAATCGCCCATTCTTTTGCGGGAGCGCGGCGATGGTGATAGCGGAATCTAGAGTGGAATGCATGGTGGTGCACCGGGTGGGCAACCCGACGCGCGGCGAGCCGCTGCAGCTGTCCGAGCGCACCACGATGGTGGACGAGGCCGTCTCCGGCCTGCTGCTGGACGGCTATCTGAAGGGTATCGTCTCCGATCGCAAGAAGCATCAGTTCGTCCACGAGACCGATCTCAACCTGAACGAGATCTACCATTACACCCGCCAGTTCTTCCGCGGCGAGGTGGATTTCCTCGAGGTGTCGCAGCGCATCGCCAAGCATTTGTACGGCCGTTCGCAGCATCCCAACATCAGCGCCGGCGACTTGCTGGTGATCCAGTTCGCCGGGCTGTCCGACGGCGACCGCGAGATGCGCGCGCTGGGCGTGTTCAAGTCCGAGATCCGCGACGACTTCCTCACCATCATCGACGGCGCCGGCGTGTTCGACATCAGCCACGCTTCCGGCATCAATCCGCGCTTGATCGACAAGGGCGCGCTGATCCTGGAGCATGGCCCGACGGTGTACGCGGTGGACCGCCTGAGCCGCGAAGCCAAGTTCTGGCTGGACGATTTCCTGAAGGCGCTGCGGGTGCCGGACAAGGCGTCCAGCAGCAAGATGCTAGCCAGCGTGGTGGAGCAGCTGTCGGGCGAGATTGAAGATCCGATGCAGCAGGCGCGTTTCAAGGACGAGCTGCTGCAATTGGTGGAAAGCCAGCCGGAAGAGGTTCAGGCCAAGGCGCTGACCGCCGCCGCCGAGCGCTTCGTGCCGCGTGAGCAAGTGGAAGTGGCGCTGGGCAGCGCGGCGGAGTCGTACGGCTTCGAGCTGGACGACGAAGCCAGGCTGCCGGCCAAGGGGGTGGCCAAGCAGCTGGAGAAGACGCTGTCGCGCTACGGCGTCGGCCACGGCATCAGCGTTTTGCTGCCGTCGGGCATCACCTTGAAGAACATCCAGTCGCAGAACGACGGCGAGGGCGGGCTCAGCCTGACGCTGTTCCTGAACAAGCGCGAGCTGTAAGCCGGTTACTGCGGCAACAAAAACGGCGGCGGTCGCGAGACCGTCGCCGTTTGCGTTTGTTCGGCCATGCGCCTTAACGCATGGTGAACTCGACCGACCACTCCAGCGTGGCCATGTTGTAGTAGGTGATTTCGGCATTGCAGAACGCGCCGCCGCTGCCGGTGGCGGTCTTGTTCCACTGCGGCACTTTGGGAATCACGCCATTGTTCAACAGGCCGCCCGGCTTGGGCACATTGACGAAGGTGGTGCGGAATTCGCACTGGCGCGCGCCGTCGGTGTAGCGAACGAAGGCGTAGTTGACGTCGGGGCTGAGCGGGCTGGCGATATAGTAAGTGTCGCTGCGGCCCGCCGGCACGACGGAGACGGGTTTCGGCGAGGCGTTCGCCTGGGTTTCGATTTCATTTTTGCCGATCACCTGGTATCGGACATCGGTTTTGCCCTGGTTTTTGAAGGTGACGGTAACGGTGGGGCCGGCAAGGGCGATGCTGGAGCTTAATCCAAGCAGTGCAGCGGCAAGCGTGATCTTGTGCATATCGTCTTTTGTCAGTGGATTAGGTGGGGGTCTTGTTGTCGGCGGCTAGGGGAAATTTTTGGTACCAGTCGAAACTGTCGTTTTCGACGGCCGGCTCTCTCTGGATATGGGCCTGTAATTTCTGGCTGTAGCTTGCCGGATAGAGGGATTGTTCCAGCGGGGACAAGGCCTGGTAATGATTCAATATTTCTTCGTAGAAATGACGCCGGGACCCCGTGGCCTCGCGCTCAGCCTGGCCCGCGGCCATGACTTGCCGGCGCCAGGCCTGTTCCATGTCATAAGCCTCCAAATAAGCGGCGCGTCGTTCATTCACGGTGTAGCGGCCGCTATCGTCCGATGCCACCGCATCCAGCTCCTCGCGGTTGAGCCCGGCAAACGGGTTTAGCGCGTGTTGGCTGTTTTTTCCATCCGCCTCGAGAAATGCGTTGGCGTCGGCTGCCAGCTTTTGCCTGGCCGGATCGGGATCGGATGGTTTTTGCTGGTAATGGACCGACTTGAGCGCGTCGTAGCCCGGGCCGCAAATCGCATTCAGCGCGGAGTCGGCGATGCCGGCCATTTCGCCTCGGCTCAGCGTGCTTTCACGCTGTTTCATCAGGGACATGCTCTCGCCGAGCAAGCGGGCGAGCGGAGAGATCTGCGTCTCCACGCTGCTTGGACTTGAGGCGTTCGCTGGATTGGCGGCGGCGGGCTTGGCCGCTTCGCTGCGCGAGCTTGTCGTTATCGGGGAAGACGATGGGCTGATCGCATTAAGCATGTGCATGCTCCATCAAGAGTGGCAAGCTAAAAGAATATTTTATTTTTTAGAATTAACCCATGTAAATATTTGGATGGCCCGGAACCGCGATGGGTATGACATGGAAGTCCATGAATGTGGGAGCTGGCCAGCCTGGCTGGGGGGGGAACGGGTTGGCGGGACATGGCCCGGTATCGGCAGCAGGAGTGCCAAGAAAGCGGCGAGGCCTGGAGCCGCTAGTCAAACCCGGAATTGGCGCAGCATCGCCATGGCGTGCTGAAGCTACAGCCTGTGTCGGCGCGTATTGATCCTGATGTCTGTGAAATGACGTATTTCCGACTCCGCCATCGAGCGGCAGGCAAACGTCGGGGATGATGGAGTTTATCGGATGGCGGCGGGCTTCAGCGCGCCGTCAGCCACAGCGCCAGCAGCGGCGCCAGGTTGAATACGAACACCAGGATCTTGTACAGGCCGATGCCGCCGTAGTTGAGCAGGTCGAACGCCGGCTCGGATAGCCTGAACCAGCGGCTGTGCAGCCGGTACAGCCAGCCGCGGCAGAAGAAAAACAGACAGAACCAGAGAATCAGTACGGCGTAGTGGAAGGCCAGGCTGGCCAGCAGCAGCCGTTCGGAGTAGGAGATGTCCATGGCGGCGTTTCCGACAGGAAGAGACTTTCAGCATAGCCCTTCCACGCAAAACGCCCCGCGCGGGCGGGGCGTTCGGAAAGGCGGATCAGGCCTGCAGCGCCAGTGTGCCGCTGCGGCCGGGAATCTCTCCCATCACCACCCGGCCGGACGGCAGATTGGCGAGATCCTGGCTGTCGAACAGATCGACGCAGCTGACCAGCTGGTAGCCTTGCCGCTTCCAGCCGTCGAGCAGGCGGTCGAACACTTCCATCAGCCGCATGCCTTCCAGCTCCGCGTGCAGCGTGTAGACGTGGCCGGTGGCGGTCTCGGCCTCGGTCAGTTTCAGCAGATGCTCGTGGACGTTGTCGTTGCTCAGGCCGTCCAGGCCGATCAATTCGTCCAGCGTCGGCAGCGTGGTGGGCAGCTGCGGCACGCCCAGCGGCCGGCCGGCGGCGTCCAGCGGTTGGAACGGGTGGCTGCCGCGGCCATCGGACGCGTAGCGCATGCCCAGCTCCTGCTGGTAGGCCAGCGCCGCATCGTTGATTTGCCAGCCGGCGGCGCCGTGGGTGCGGGCCTCTTCGCCGAAGATCTCGCGGAAGCGCCTTGCCGCCTTGTGCATCTCGGCGCGGGTCCAGGCCGCGTCCTTGCCGGTGACGTAATCCTGCCACTTGATGTGGTCCCAGCAATGGATGCCCACCTCGAAGCCGGCATCGCGCACGCCGCGGAGCAGGGCCGCTTCGCGGCGGCCGATGTCCGGGCCCGGCAGCACGGTGCCGTACAGCAGGGTGCGGATGCCGTAATGTTCGACGACGGAGGTGCGCGACACCTTGGACAGGAAGCCGGGACGGAACACGCGCTTGATCGCGCGGCCGGTGTGGTCCGGGCCCAGGCTGAACAGGAAGGTGGCGCCGGCGTCATGCCGCTTCAGCGCCTCCATCAGCCGCGGCACGCCTTCGCGGGTGCCGCGCCAGGTGTCGACGTCTATCTTCAGGGCGAGTTTTTTCATTGTTATGGCAGGTTCAAGTATTCGGAATCGCTGGCGAGTTTACCGCGTGGCGGGCTTGCCGTGCGGTTTTCCGGCCGCCATCGCCAACACGGAGGCGATAAATCCGCTCTTCGCGTTAGTGTACGCGGCGCGGTCGCCACTGTGATCGTAGGCCAGTTGCCGTTTCAGATCGGCATATTGCCCGGCCAGTCGTTGATCGGCGCGCAGCGCGTCGCGGAAGGCCAGCTTATCGCGCCAGAAGTCGCTGTCCAGCGCCACCGCGTGCAGATGGACTTCGCGAGGATGGGCGGCCGGTTTGACGAAATAATGCCGATCGGGCATGGCTGCCGCCGCTTGTTGCTGAAGATGGAGGCCTGTTGATTGAAGCGCTGGGAGGTATGGTTCCAGGTCGCTGAGAGCGGGCAGTCCCAGCATGAGGTCGATGATGGGTTTGGCGGCGAGGTCTGGCACGGCGGTGCTACCGATGTGCTCGATCGCGCAGGCATCGGCCAGCGGGCCGAGGGCAGATAGGATCGACGAATGTTCGGCTTGGAAGCGTTGCGGCCAGGTTGGGGAGTAGGGGACGATCTGGAGGTGGTGAGTCATGAAGGAGCGTGTCTGTCGGTGTGGAGAGCCTGCTTTCAGCAGGGTAAACGATTACTCGTTTGATGGAGGAACGAAATGGAGTCCGCTGCGCGGATGATGATTTTCAAGGCGGGGCTGCTCCGCCGGCACGGGCCGAAGGGGATCGAGTGGTTGCCGATCAGCCGCCTGCTATGCCGAGCATGGCATGAGCGGCGGCGTTTCCCGGAACCAACTGTCTCGACTGGCCGTGTTAGCAGCCCTAGGCCAGAGTGTCGGGGGATTGGCTGGGTGCGTGGCTGGACTGACTGCCTGGCGGGCAGCCCCGCCATGTAAATATCTGTCCGCGCAGCGGACACAATAGGGTTGGTTGGGCATTAAAAATGCCGCCCACCCTTCCGGGAATGAGCGGCATTTCGACAGGCCGAAGTTCGGCCCGCGCCGATCTTACTCCGACAAGTCGCGGCTGGCCGCCACTTGGTCGCGGTAGTAGTCGTAGATGCCCTTGAGGGCGTCGGCCATGGAGACGGTCGGCTTCCAGTCCAGATCGGCCATGGTGTTGGCGATCTTCGGCACACGGTTCTGCACGTCCTGGTAGCCGTTGCCGTAGTACTGGCCGGAGGTGGTTTCCACCACCTGCACCTTGTCGGCGTTCAGCTGGTATTCCGGGTAGACGCGCGCGAGGTCCAGCATCATTTGCGCCAGTTCGCGGATCGAGTAGTTGTTGACCGGGTTGCCGATGTTGTAGATCTGGCCGGAGGCCTTGCCGTCCTTGTTCTCGATGATCTTCATCAGCGCGCTGATGCCGTCGTCGACATAGGTGAAGGCGCGCTTCTGGTGGCCGCCGTCGACCAGCTTGATGGTCTCGCCGCGAACGATGTGGCCCAGGAACTGGGTGATCACGCGGCTGGAGCCTTCCTTCGGCGTGTTGATGTTGTCCAGGCCGCCGCCGATCCAGTTGAACGGGCGGAACAGCGTGTAGTTCAGGCCTTCTTCCATCGCGTAGGCGTGGATCACGCGGTCCATCAGCTGCTTGGAGCAGGCGTAGATCCAGCGCGGCTTGTTGATCGGGCCGTAGATCAGCTGGGAGTTTTCCGGGTCGAATTCGGCGTCCTGGCTCATGCCGTACACTTCCGAGGTGGACGGGAACACCAGGTGCTTCTTGTACTGCACGCACTGGCGGACGATGGGGAGGTTGGCCTCGAAGTCCAGCTCGAACACGCGCAGCGGGTTGTTCACATAGGTGGACGGGGTGGCGATGGCCACCAGCGGCAGCACCACGTCGCACTTCTTGACGTGGTATTCGATCCACTCCTTGTTGATGGTGATGTCGCCTTCGAAGAAGTGGAAGCGCGGGTGGTCCTTCCACTCGGCCACGCGGTCATCGTGCATGTCCATGCCGTAGATGTGCCAGTCGGTGGTCTCGATGATGCGTTTGGTCAGGTGGTGGCCGATGAAGCCGTTCACGCCCAGGATCAGTACTTTTTTCATTGGATATCCTCAACCGCCCGCGGGCGGAAAATCGAATTCGGTAATCGGTTCACAGCGCCAGCGCGTCGGCTGCGACGCGGGCGGCGAAGTTGTCGGCGGTCAGCGGCAGGCCGGCCAGCTCGGCCTCCAGCACCGCCAGGCGGCCGCCGTCGGCGCAATGCAGCCACAAGCGGCCGTCGGCGCAGCGC
>NZ_JAJOHV010000052.1 GCF_021129175.1 Chromobacterium piscinae
CGGCAAGGAAGTGCTGGCGCGCGCCATCCACCAGGCCAGCCGCCGCGCCGGCCGGCCTTTCGTCGCCGTCAACTGCGGCGCGATTCCGGAAAACCTGCTGGAGAGCGAGCTGTTCGGCCACGAAAAAGGCGCTTTCACCGGCGCCTCCGCCCGCCACGACGGCCTGATCCGCCAGGCCGACGGCGGCACGCTGTTCCTGGACGAGATCGGCGACATGCCGCTGCCGCTGCAGGTCAAGCTGTTGCGGGTGCTGCAAGACCGGGAAGTGCGGCCGGTGGGCGCCAGCCGGCCGCTGCCGGTGGATATCCGGCTGCTGTCGGCCACCCACCGCGACCTGCCGGCCCGCATCGCCGACGGCCAGTTCCGCGAGGATCTCTATTACCGGCTGAACGTGGTGGCGCTGACGCTGCCGCCGCTGGCCGAGAGGCGCGAAGACATCCCGCTGTTGGCCCAGCATTTCCTGCAACAGGTGGCGGCGCGCTACGGCAAGACGGTGACGGGCTTCGCGCCGGACGCCCTCGCCTTCCTCGCCGCCGCGCGCTGGCCGGGCAATATCCGCCAGTTGGCCAATGTGGTGGAGCAGTGCTGCGTGCTGGCCACCGGCCCGCTGCTGACCCTGGCCCAGGTGGAGAAGGCGGTGGCCGGCGAATCCCGCGCCATCCCGACGCTGGCCGAAGCCCGCCGCGAGTTCGAGCGCGACTACCTGGAACGGCTGCTGCGCCTGACTGGCGGCAACGTCAGCGACGCCGCCCGGCTGGCCGACCGCAACCGCACCGAGTTCTACCGGCTGTTGCAGAAGCACGAGCTGCACGCCGCCGCGTTCAAGGACGACTGAATGCCTGTCGCCAAACAGCGACAGCGGCAAGTCATTGATTGGCATGAATTTTCAAGCAAGCGGCTGGATCGCTGTCGCCGAACGGCGACAAATCCGGCTCCCTGGAGCGGCGCTTTCCCCGCCGTAAACCATCAAACAACTGATAAATAAGGAAAAACAAGCGCTGGCACGGCGCTTGCTGTATCGGGAGTCAAGCGCGATTGGCCGCAAGGCGCTGCGGAACAGACGGCTCGGCGGAAATGCTTTCCTGCCGACACCGTCCCGGAACGCCGGCCGAACGCAACGACCTCACCCAGTCCTAGGAGACTCACCATGCGCAAGACCCTGATCATCGCCAGCCTGATTCCCGCCCTGTACGCCGGCGCCGGCATCGCCGCGGAAACCAAGCAGACCGCCAGCTCGCCGGCGCAGGAACAAGCGGTTCAGAAGCACGCCGCCGCCACTCCCGCCGACGCGGAGCTGGGCCGCCAGATCAACGAAATCGTCGCCAAGTCCGCCGCTCAGCTGGGCGCCAAGGTCGAGGCTCAAGTCAACAACGGCGACGTGGTGCTGAACGGCACCGCGCCGAACCAGGACGTGGTCTCCCGCATCGCCGAGGAAGTGGCTCGCGTGCCGGGCGTGAAGAGCGTGCGCAGCCAAGTCAACCTGCTGCCCGCCGGCTAAGTCAGATTTCGCCGTTCGTCTCGGACGGCAACCGTCCCGCATCCGTTTGCCCGCCGAAAGGCGGGCTTTTTTCGCCCGCTCAACGCCACAGCGCCGTTTCGGTCTCCGCCGGCGTCATGTAGCGGCCGATCAGCCTGCGCATGGTGCCGTCCCGGTTCATCCTGTCCACCAGCGCCTGCCACTGGCCGATGTCCTGCTCGGAGAACGTCCGCTTGGTGAACACGATGCCGCGCGGACTGGGCGCCGAGATCTTGTCCCAATCAGCCACCCGCACGCGGTCTTCCAGGTTGAATTCGCGCAGTTTCTGGCGATAGACCATGGGCGTGGAAAAAATGCCGGCCACGCGGTCCTGCCCCAGCAAGCGGAACAGGAAGTCCTCCTCCGGCACCTCCACCACCCGGCCCTTCGCCGCCAGCTGGACCACCAACGGATCGTAATAGGCGCTGGTGCTGTAACTGCGGACAATGGCCCAGCGCCACGGGGCGCCGGCCTGGATGAAGCCGTCCATCGAATCGATGGCCGCCGGCAGCTTGGGAGACAGCAGCACATACTGTTTGAGCTGGATGTAGTTGAGAAACCAGTAGACGCGATCGCGCTCGGGGGTGGCGATGGCCGACAGCGTGATGTCCAGTCTGCCAGCCTCCAGCTCGCGCCAGATGCGGGCGCGCGGCATCACCTCGTATTCGAAGCGGCAGCCGCTGCGGCGGCGCAGCTCTTCGGCGACGTCCCAATCCAGGCCGTTGCGGTCGGTGTAGAACAGACCGATGCGGTAGAAGGCCAACCGTATCGGATGCGGCGGGCAATGCAAGGGAGAGGCGAAGGCCGGCATGCCGCCCAAGCCGATTCCCAGCGCAACCGCAGCCACGCACCGCCTCCTCATGCCCTCGCCCCCGTCGACGCGGCCTTGGGCGGCCGCATCGGCAGTATAGGCGTCAGACCTTCATCAAGCTCTTCAGGGCCAGACGCACGCCTTCGCTGACCGTAACGTCGGACGGCAGGCTCTTGGTGGCCGCCGCCGCTTCTTTCTCGTTGTAGCCGAGCGCCAGCAGCGCGTTGACGATGTCGCTCTTCTCGTCCGGCGTGGCGGCGAAAGCCAGGCCGCCCGGCACCGTCAGGTTGCCGCCGGTGGCGAGCTTGCCGCGCAGCTCCAGCACCAGCCGTTCGGCGGTCTTCTTGCCGATGCCCGGCACCGCCGACAAGCGCTTGATGTCCTCGCTGGCGACGGCGATCGCCAGTTCGTCGGCGGTCATGCCGGACAGAATCGCCAACGCGATCTTGGCCCCGATGCCGGTCACCTTGATCAGTTGGCGGAAGGTCTGCCGCTCCTCCTTGCTGGCGAAGCCGTATAGCAAATGGGCGTCCTCGCGCACCGCCAGGTGGGTGAACAAGGTGCAGGGCTGGCCCAGCGCCGGCAACTGGTAGAAGGTGGTCATCGGCACGTCCACTTCATAGCCGACGCCGTTCACGTCCACCACCACTTGCGGCGGCAATTTTTCGATCAGTTTTCCGGAAAGACGTCCGATCATCTTGGCATTCTCGCAATCAGGCCCGCGCCGGACTGGCGCGGCTGCCGGCATTATCCCACAAGCCGCGCCCGCGCCCACCTGGCTCGCCAGAGGGTCCACCCAACGGTGAAACCCCATCGCTGCCTGTCTTCGATATATCCAGACAAGCTATTCAAATATTTAAAAGTAACTACGCTTAAAATAAATAAAACCCAGACTATTTTCTGGCGCGCGCCGGTGAATATTAACAAGATGGCTATTTCATTTTATGCCATATCGCCCAGCGCCTGATATTCAGCCGATTCCGCGGCCACACGCTCAATATTCAAACAAAAACAAAATCAAACGTCATTCCAAAAACAAGCACCCATGCAAACCCTGCCATTCCACAATCGCCTCAGCTGGGCATAATGAATCGGCAAGGCCACTCTAATGAGAGTCAAGAATATCAATACTGAAAATATCAGCCCAAACTTGCTGGGATCAGTTTTGACAGCGGCCGCAAAGCCGCCTTGACTCCCCATCGACAAGGAATGCATCCGTGAAGAAACTGCTTGCCGTTTCATGCCTGTCGGCATTGTCCCATTTCGCCGCCGCCGCGCCGTTTTCGCCGCAGGAAACCAATTACATCAAGCTGGATTTTCAAAACCAGAATGGCAGCCGCAATATCTGCGGCGGCTCGCTGGTGGGCAAGGATCTGGTGCTGACCGCCTCGCATTGCATCCTGGACAACTGGACCGGCGTCACCGCCTACTATGGCCGCAATTTCGAGAACCAGGCCAGCGCCCGGCGCGACAACGCCCAACCCAACTGGATCAAGTTCGACCATCACGGCGTGGCCGTCGATCTGGCCTTGCTGAAGTTGTCCCAGCCCATCGCCGGCCGCAACGGCGCCAAGATCGTCCCGGTGGTGGCGCAGGAGGATTGCAATGCCGGCATCGGCGCGATGCAGGCGCAGCGCCGCATGGACGATCAGGGCTATCAACTTGGGCAGAGCCTGATGCAGGTCAGCGTCGCCAACATCGTCCGCCAGGGCCCGTCGCCGCTGGCCAACGGCGTCTCCTTGCTGGCCAACGGCAACGTCGGCCGCGGCGGAGACTCCGGCAGCCCGCTGCTGTCGCCGCAAGGCGTGCAAGTGGGGGTGTACAACGGCAACGCCGGCAATGTTTCCGCCTTCGCCGCGCTGTGCAAATACGCCAGCAATATCCAGGCATGGTCGGAAACGCTCAGCCCGGGCGGCAGCCAGACGCCGCCTCCCGGCGACTGGGTGTGGCCCGACGCCCGGCGGCGCTGAGAACTCCAGAAACGACAAAAGCGGCCTGCGGGCCGCTTTTTCGCGAAGGGAGTCAGACCACGCTACACCAGCCGGCCGCCCTTCACCTTCAAGCCGCTCAAGGCCAGCTTGCCGATGGCGCCGCCGCTATGATTCGCGTGGGTCAGCGCCACCGCCAGCGCGTCGGCGGCGTCGGCCTGCGGCGTGCCGGACAGGTTGAGCATGCGCACCACCATGTACTGCACCTGCTCCTTCGGCGCCTTGCCCTGGCCGACCACCGACTGCTTGACCTGCAGCGCGGTGTACTCCGCCACCGGCAGGTCCTTCAGCACCAGCGCCGTCATGCAGGCGCCGCGCGCCTGGCCCAGCATCAGCGTGGCGGCCGGGTTGACGTTGACGAACACCTGCTCCAGCGCCGCCTCGGTCGGCTGGTAAGTGTCGATGACTTGATGGATGCCGTTCACAATCACCTTGACCCGCTCGGCCAGGCTCGCGCCCTGCGGCGTGCGGATGGCGCCGGAGGCGACGTAATGGCGCTGGTTGCCCAGCACGTCGATGACGCCGAAGCCGCAGATGCGGCTGCCGGGATCGATGCCGAGAATGCGCCGGCTCATGCCGTCCAGCCGGAGGCGATGCGGTCGGCCTCGGCCAGCCGCTCCGGCGTGCCGACGTCCAGCCACAGGCCCTGCTGCACTTCGCCGCGGATCCGGCCTTTTTCCATCGCGGCCAGCAGCCACGGCAGCAGGGGACTGGCCGCGCCGGGCTTCACGTCGCGGAAGAAGGCTGGATGGTAGGCGGCCAGGCCGCAGAAGGTATACGGCGTGTCGCCATCGCCGCAGGCGGCCACGCGGCCGTCGGCGCGCAGCGTCAGGTCGCGGCCGGTTGGATAGCCGGCCTTGGGCGTCAGCGCCAGGTGGGCCTGCGCGGCGTCGCCATCCAGCCGGCCCGCCGCCTCGATCAGCCGTTCGACCGGAAAATCCGCCAGCACGTCGCCGTTCAGCACCAGGAAAGGCGCGTCGCCGAGCAGGGGCAAGGCGGTGGCGATGCCGCCGGCGGTTTCCAGCGCCTGGCCTTCCGGCGAATAGGCGATGGCCGCGCCAAAGCGGCTGCCGTCCCCCAGCGCCTCCTCTATCCGCTCGCCCAGCCAGGCATGGTTGATCACCAGCTCGGTGACGCCGGCGCGAACCAGGCGCTCGATGTGCCACTGGATCAGCGGCTTGCCGCCGGCGACCAGCAAGGGCTTGGGCGTGTGGTCGGTCAACGGCCGCATCCGCTCGCCGCGGCCGGCCGCCAGTATCATTGCCTTCATATTCTTCTCGTTCATTTCGGGAACAGCCGCTCGGCCGGGAAATCGCCTTCGTTTTCCCAGAAACCGCGTTCGCTGCGCTCGGTCAGCCGCCATTGGCCATCCTGCAGCTTCAAGCGGCGATAGCTGACGCGGAAGGTTTCGCCGTCCCACTCGCCCTTGGCCGGAAAGTCCGGCGCGCACGACGCCAGCAGGAAGCCGTCCCGGCCCTCTCTCCAGCCGTTCTTCAACGAGCTGGTCATCACGAACGGCTTGGCCGGATCCGCGCCCTGCGGCTGGGCGAAGCGGATGCCGCGCGCGCCGACGGTGAACGGCCGCGCCTCGACGCCTGAATAGGAGCCGAAACCGGCCGAGCGGTCTTCCTCAAGCAGAAACACCGGCTTGCCGCCGTCGCTGAGCCGGGTGCGTTCCAGCTTCGACAAGCGTCCGACCCGCAGGCGCGACAACTGGCCACCCTGACTGTCGTAGATTCGCAACTCTGCCTGCGCCAGGGCCAGTTTCCAACCATCGCCTTCGCTGTCGCCGCCAAAACCGCCATCCTGCCGCGCGGCCAGCCTGGCATCCTGCCACAGGCACACGCGCAACTCCTGCGCCGGGAAGCACTGCCGCTGCTTGAGATCGGCGGCGCCGGCCGCCAACGGCAGCAACGGCAAAAGGAGCGGCCAGCGCATCACTGGCCCTTGACGCCCAGCACCGGGTAGCTGGACTGCAGTTCCTCGTCGGTGGCGTCGCGGCCCACCAGATCCACCAGCAGGTGGTAGAACGGCGCCAGCTCGACATAGCGGCGGGTGGTGCGCTTCAGGTACTTGATGAAGCGTGGGATCTCGGCGCGGTACTTGTCCTTGCCGTCGCGGTGGTGCAGGCGGGCGAAGATGCCCGCCACTTTCAGATGGCGCTGCACGCCCATCCATTCGAAGGCGCGGTAGAAGTCGTCGAAGGCCTCCGGCACCGGCAGGCCGGCGGCGCGCGCCTTCTCCCAGTAGCGGATCGCCAGGTCCAGCACGAACTCCTCTTCCCACTCGATGAAGGCGTCGCGCAGCAGCGATACCGCGTCGTAGCTGACCGGGCCGTACACCGCGTCCTGGAAATCCAGCACGCCGGGCGCGCCGGGAGTCAGCATCAGGTTGCGGACGATGAAGTCGCGGTGGACGAAGACCTTGGACTGGGCCAGCAGCGCCGGCAGCAAGGCCTTGACGCCGGCGTCCCACAGCTGGCGCTGCTTGAAATTCAACGGCTTGCCCAATTCCTTGGCGCAGAACCATTCCGGGAACAGGCTCAGTTCGCGGCTCAGCAGCGCTTCGTCGTATTCCGGCAACACATCCGGCTGGCTGCCCTTCTGGATCTCCACCAGCGTGTCCAGCGCCTCCAGCAATAGATGGCGGTGCACCAGGGCGCGCTCATCGTGCTGCAGCGCGGCCAAGTAGGTGACCTTGCCCAGATCCTCCATCACGATGAAGCCCTGTTCGCGGTCGCGCAGGTAAATCTCGGGCACTTTCACCATGGAGAAGATGTCTCGCACCTTGATGTAGGCGTCGGTGCCGATGTGCTCCGGCGGCGCGTCCATCACGATGCGGCTTGCGCCATCGGGCCAGATTGCACGGAAATAGCGGCGGAAGTCGGCGTCGGCCGCGGCGAATTCAAGCTGGATTTCGTCGCCGGGATACTGTTGCGCCAGCCATTTCTTGAGCTGTTCCTGTCTTTGCATGTCGCTTTATCGTGGTGCTGATAGAATTGGACGATTTTATACCGCCCACTGCCCCCCACGATATGGCTTTGTGCATGCACAGACAAAAACTGACTCCGCTGGCGCTGGCCCTGGCCGCCGCCTTTGCCCTGAACGCCCCCGCCGCTTTCGCAGATGACGAAGAGCCGCCGATCGCCGTCCCGGCCCCGCCCAAGGAGCCGGGACAGACCGTGGTCCACGCCGACGATCTGGACGGCGAAATGAACGTGATCCTCCACGCCAAGGGCAATGTGGTGGTGACCCGGGATGACCAGAAGGTGGAGTCCGATTGGCTGGACTACTACCAGAACAAGAACAGGGTGAAAGCCGGCGACCGCTTCCGCATGACCCGCGGCGGCGACGTGATCACCGGCACCACGCTGGACTACAACGTCGACACCTACAGCGGCACCGGCATGGATCCGGTATTTTCCATGGCCAGGCAGAACCAGACCGCCGCAAAACCGGCGCCCGGCGCGCAGCCCGCCAAGCCTGTCACTCTGCGCGGCGACGGCAGCCAGGTGGATTTCCAGGGCCAGAACCAATATCGGGTCTACGGCAGCCGGATGACTACTTGCGATCCCGGCGACGAAGCCTGGTATCTGAAGTCGTCGCGCACCGACCTCGATTACAACACCGGCGTCGGCGTCGCCCACAACGCCTGGATGCAGTTCTACGGCGTGCCCATACTGTATTCGCCGTGGCTGGACTTCCCGCTCAACAGCAACCGCAAGTCCGGCTTCCTGATGCCGACCTTCAAGACCGGCAGCTCGGGCACGGAATTCTCGCTGCCCTACTACTGGAACATCGCGCCCAATTACGACGCCACCATCACGCCGCACATCAACGTCAAGCACGGCAACATGCTGGCGGGCGAATTCCGTTACCTGCAGCCCGACTACAGCGGCCGCATCTACACCGAGCAGCTGCCCAAAGACAAGCTGACCGATCAGTCCCGCTACGCCTGGAGCGCCATCCATAGCCAGAACCTCGGCCACGGGCTGACCTTCGGCATGGATTTCAACCAGGTATCGGACAACAATTACTTCACCGATTTTGGCGATCAGGTGGCCATCGCCTCCAACGTCAACCTGAACCGCGAAGCCTGGTTGAACTACGCGTTAAACTGGCAGGGCGGCGGCGGCAACGTCACCCTGCGCGCCCAGCGCTACCAGAACCTGACCATCAACCCAGGCTCCAACGACATCCCCTACGCCAAGATGCCGCAGCTGACGTTCAACGCGAACCAGAGCTTGCCGTCCGGTTTCTCGGCCAATCTGATCTCGGACCTGACCCGCTTCGACCACCCCACGCTGCAGAATGCGGAACGACTGGTGCTCTACCCCAGCGTCAGCTGGAACTTCGACCGCAGCTGGGGCTTTCTGCGGCCCAAGCTGGGCGTCAACTACACCCATTACAATCTGGATGCCTTCGGCGCCAATCCAAGCCATGTCCAGACCCGCACGCTGCCGATCTTCAGCACCGACGCCGGCCTGTATTTCGACCGCGACACCCAGTTCCTGGGACGGGACCACCTGATGACGCTGGAACCCCGGCTGTTCTACGTCAACATTCCCAACAACAAGGACCAGCTCTCGCTGCCGCAGTTCGATACCTCGCTCAACGACATCAACTTCGCGCAGCTGTTCACCGAAAACCGCTACTCCGGCTATGACCGCATCAACGGCGCCAACCAGATCACCACAGCGCTGACCAGCCGCTTCATCGACCAGAGCAACGGCCTGGAGCGGTTGCGCCTGGCGGTGGGCAAACGTTTTTATCTAAAAGACGATGTTACCCAGACCGTCAACCAGCCCAGCTCCGACCTGCTGCTGTCCGCCGGCGGCGATCTGACCCGAGAATGGCGCTTCGACAGCAGCTATCAATACAACCAGCAACTGGGCATGACCGAACGCTACAACGCCCAGCTGCGCTACAACCCGGCCGCCGGCAAGGTCGCCAGCGTGCGCTACCGCTACGGCCGCTACGAACAGCTGGACAACTCCAATAACTACGGCCCGATGCGCCAGGTGGACGTGGCCGCGCAGTGGCCGATCGCCCGCCGCTGGTACGCGATCGGCCGCTACAACTACTCCTTCATCGAGCGCAAGCCTATTGAGCGGCTGGCCGGCTTCGAGTACAACGATGGTTGCTGGTCGCTGCGGATGTACAGCCAACGCTATGTCACCGACCCGACCACCACCAAGAACGCGTGGTTCTTCCAGCTGGAACTCAAGGGCCTCGGCGCCCTGGGCAACAACGGCGTGCAGGACACGCTGCGTCTGGCCGTACCCGGCTACACCAAGATTAACGAGTAACAAAGCCTGACCATGAAAAAGACCCTGCTTGCCCTGTTGATCGCCAGCGTCATGCAAAGCGCGCTGGCGGCCCCCGCCACCCCGGTACGAGAAGTGGATCGCATCGTCGCCGTGGTCAACAAGAACGTGATCACCTGGCAAGAGCTGCAGGCGCGCGTGGACGAAGCGATCAAGCAGCTGGAATCGCAAAAGGTGGCCCCGCCGCCGCGCGAGGTGCTGGAGCGCCAGGTGCTGGAACAGATGATCACCGAGGAAGTGCAGCTGCAATACGCGGCCAGCGGCGGCCTGCGCATCGAGGACGCCGCGGTCGATCAGGCCGTGGCCAACCTCGCCAAGCAGAACAAGCTGAACGAAGCCGGCCTGAAGGCCCAGCTGGCCAAGGACGGCATCACCATGGACCGCCTGCGCGGCGACATCCGCCGCGAACTGACCATCTCCCGCCTGCGCGACAGCGAAGTGGCCTCCCGCGTCAACGTCAGCGACAGCGAAGTGGACCAGGCGCTGAAGAGCGCGCAGAGCGCCAACCGCACCGAATACCACCTGGCCAGCATCTTGGTCGCCGTGCCTGAGCGCGCCGACGCCAAGCAGATCGACCTGCTGTCGCAAAAGGTGCACAAGGCCCAGGCCGACCTAGCCGCCGGCCAGCCGTTCGCCAAGGTGTCCGCCGCCTACTCTGACGCGCCCAACGCGCTGAAGGGCGGCGACATGGGCTGGCGCAGCGCCACCTCGCTGCCGCAAGAATTCGTCCAATTGCTGGAACAGCTGAAAGTCGGCGCCGACACCGACGTGATTCGCACCCAGCAAGGCTTCTTCATCTTCAAACTGGTGGACAAACGCAGCGGCGGCGCGCCGATGATGGTGGAGCAGTACCACCCGCGCCACATCCTGATCCGCACCAACGAGGCGGTGTCCGAAGCCGATGCCAAGGCCCGCATCGACCAGGTGCGCGACCGCATCATGCGCGGCGCCAAGTTCGCCGACATGGCCAAGCTGTACTCGGAAGACGGCAGCAACGCCAAGGGCGGCGATCTGGGCTGGGTGAATCTGGGCGACCTGGTGCCGGAGTTCGAGAAGGTGATGGTGTCGCAACCGATCGGCCAGGTGTCGCAGCCGGTGCGCACGCCGTTCGGCTGGCACTTGATCCTGGTAGAAGGCAAGCGCAACCAGGACGTCTCCAGCGACCACGAGAAGATGGCGGTCAAGCAGCAGATCCGCTCGCGCAAGATGGAACAGGCCTACACCGACTGGGTGCGCCAGCTGCGCGACTCCGCCTTCGTCGAAGAACATCTGGACGAGAAGTGATGGCTAGCCGGCCCGTTCTGGCCGTCACCGCCGGGGAGCCGGCCGGCATCGGTCCCGACCTGGTTTTGCGGCTGCCGGAACTGGCGCCTGATACCCGCTGCGTAGCGGTGGCCGACCGCGGCCTGCTGGCCGGGCGCGCCGCGGCGCTGGGCCTGGATGTGGAACTGGCCGACTACCGCCCCGGCCAACCGGCGCCCGCCGGCGCGCTGGAGGTGCTGCACGCGCCGCTGGCCGAGCCCGCTGAAGCCGGCCGGCTGAATCCGGCCAATGGCCGCTACGTGCTCGCCACGCTGGACGCGGCGATAGACGGCTGCGTGTCCGGCGAATTCGCCGCGATGGTGACCGCCCCGGTGCACAAGGGCGTGATCAACGACGCCGGGGTGCCGTTCACCGGCCATACCGAATACCTGGCCGAGCGCACCGGCACGAAAAAAGTAGTGATGATGCTGGCCGGCGGCGGCATGCGCGTCGCGCTGGCCACCACCCATCTGCCCTTGCGCGACGTCGCCGACACGATCACCGCGCCGCTGCTGTTCGAGGTGATCAGCATCCTGCACGCCGACCTGGCCGGCAAATTCGGCATCGCCGCGCCGCGCATCCTGGTGGCTGGCCTCAACCCACACGCAGGCGAGAGCGGCCATATGGGCCGCGAGGAAATCGACGTCATCGAACCGGCGCTGGACGCGCTGCGCGCCGAAGGCATCCAGCTGATCGGCCCACTGCCGGCCGATACCCTGTTCAATCCCGACAAACTGGCGCAAGCCGACGCGGTGCTGGCGATGTACCACGACCAGGGCCTGCCAGTGTTGAAACACGCCAGCTTCGGCGCCGGCGTCAACATCACCCTGGGCCTGCCGATCATCCGTACCTCGGTCGACCACGGCACGGCGCTGGACCTGGCCGCCACCGGTCGCGCCGATCCGGGCAGCCTGGTCGAAGCGGTGCGGCTGGCGGCACAGCTTGCGCAACGCTCGTCGCGACGCTGATCTGCGCCGCGCCGCTCAGCGCACCACCACCTGGTCCGGCAGCTCGTTGACGAAGGGCTCGCCGTCCCGCGGCGCGTGCTTCAGCAGCACCTCGTGGATGCGGCTCAGCCCCAGCTCCAGTCCCGCCACGTGATCGCGGGCGGCGAAGGCCCGCTGCATCTCGGCGCAGATGCCGGCCCACTCGCCGGCCGCCACCCGGCGGTTGATGCCGCGGTCGGCAACGATTTCTATCCGCCGCTCGGCCAGCAACAAGTACACCAGCACGCCAGTGTTCTCTTCGGTGTCCCACACTCTCAGCTCGCCGAACCACTGCAGCGCCCGCTGGCGGGCGCTCATGCCGCGCCAGGCGGCGCGCCAGTCCAGCGCCGACTCCACCACGAAACGCAATTGCCCTCGATGCGCTCGCTCCGATTGGGCGATCTGTTGCTCCAGCCGCTTCAGCTGGGCCGCCGGGAATTGCCGCCGCGCCTGCCAGCCGGTGCTGCACAGGTGGCGCCATGCGCGTTGCCATCGATTCATTTCACCAATCTCCCGAAGCGCCGCCGCCGCCGAAATCTCCGCCGCCGCCCGACCATCCGCTGCCGCCGGAGCCGGAGCTTCCCCCGCCCCCGCCGCCCCAATTGCCCCAGCTGGCCAGCGACAGGCCATGCTCGCCCAGCGCCAGGCACAGACCCGCGGCCACCGCGCCGATCAGCAAGGCCATCATCACGCCTGCGCCCAGCACCACCGACAGGCCGATGCTGAGGCAGCCGATGATGAAGCTGCCCACCAGCCGGCCGAACAGCTTGCCGGCCACGCCGGAGCCTATCAGCAGGAAAAAGGCCAGCAACGGCCAGCTTTCGCCCCAGCCGCCGCCCTGCGAAGCTTGCCTGGCCGGCTCAGGCAGCTTCTCGCCGTCTATCAGGCCCTCGATCTGCGCCGTCGCCGCCTGGATGCCCTGGAAACGCAGGCCTTGCTTGAACAGCGGCCGCAAGGTGTCCTGCAGGATGCGCTTGGCGTAGATGTCCGGAATCGCGCCCTCCAGCCCGCGCCCGACCAGCAACTGGGTCTTGTGCGAATCGGCGACGATCAGCAGCAGCGCGCCGTCGTCCACGCCCTTGCGCCCCAGCTTCCAGCTGTCCATCACCCGGGTGCCGTAATCGAACGGCGTTTCCGGGTCGACAGCCGGCACGATCAGCACCGCCAGCTGGCTGCCCTTGCGCTGGTGGAAATCCAGCAGCTGCTTCTCCAGTTCACCGCGCTCGGCGTCGGTCAGGAAGGACGCCTGGTCGATCACCGGCGAAGTCGGCGGCGGCACCGCCAGCTCGGCCCGCGCGACGCTGGCCAGCAGGCACAGCGCGAGCCACAGCCAGGCCCATGCGCGGCTCATCTCACTTGCCTTGCTGGTCGAAGTTCACCTGCGGCGGCGCGGAGATCGCCTTCTCGTTCTCCACGGTGAAGTTGGGGCGGGTCTTCAGGCTGAACATCATCGCGGTCAGGTTGTTGGGAAAGCTGCGCACGGTGACGTTATAGGCCTGCACCGAATCGATATAGCGCTTGCGCGCCAGCGCGATGCGGTTCTCGGTGCCCTCCAGCTGCGCCTGCAGATCGCGGAACGACTGGTCGGCCTTCAGCTGCGGATAGTTTTCCGACACCACCAGCAGGCGGGACAAGGCCGAGCCCAGCTGGTTTTGCGCGGCGGAGAACTGCTTGAGCTTGTTCTCGTCGCTGGCCGCCGCCGCGTCCATCTGGATGCTGCCGACGCGTGCGCGGGCCTCGGTCACTTGGGTCAGCACGTCTTTCTCATGCTTGGCGTAGCCCTGCACCGTCTTCACCAGATTGGGAATCAGGTCGGCGCGGCGCTGGTACTGGTTCAGCACTTCGGACCAGGCAGCGTTGGCCGCCTCGTCCTGGGACTGCATCGCGTTGTACCCGCAGCCGCTCAGCGTGGCCGCCAGCGTGAAGGCCAGCAACAATTTTTTCCACATGGTCGTCATCCTTTTAATAGCGCGAAACGCTTCTCGGAGAAGCGTTCAAAACCTATAGCTTACCGAAAAACGCTGGCGCGCCGGAAATCGAAAAAACTCATGGACATGGAAATCCATCGAGCAAAATGACGCGAATAGCGGCAGGCCGCGCCATTCCCATTAAATAAAAAATACCATTCAACTCTCATGAATATGGCTCATGCAAACCGGCAATATCTTGATCTAAAGAGGAAAAAACCCTATTCAACTCGTATTTTTCGCAGCGCAGCAATTGGGATACACTGACAGGCATTCCTCTAATAAAACCCAGCTTGCGGACAAATGACAGCCATCACCAGCGAACAACGCCTGCGGGAGATCCCGTACAACTACACCTCGTACTCCGACCGCGAGATTGTGATCCGCCTGTTGGGCGAGTCGATGTGGCAATTGCTGGACGAATTGCGCGGCGCGCGCAAAACCGGCCGCTCGGCGCGGATGCTGTTCGAGGTGCTGGGCGACATCTGGGTGGTGGACCGCAATCCGTACCTGGTGGACGACCTGCTGGACAACCCCAAGCGGCTGGCCGCGCTGGTGGAGGCGATGCGCCACCGGCTGACCGAGATCGAGAAGCGCCGCGACGGCAACGACAAGGTGCAATTGATGATCGCCGCCGCCCGCGAGGCGGTGGACGAGTTCGCCCTCCAGTTCGAGCAAACCCGCGAGCTGCGCGCCCAGGTATTGAAAAAGCTGACCCGGCTGACCCGCCGCGACAATATCCAGTTCGATGGCCTATCCCGCGTCGCCCACGTCACCGACGCCACCGACTGGCGCGTCGAGTACCCGTTCGTGGTGCTGAGTCCGGACAGCGAAGCCGAGATGGCGCCGCTGGTGCGCGCCTGCATCGAGCTCGGGCTCACCATCATCCCGCGCGGCGGCGGCACCGGCTACACTGGCGGCGCGGTGCCGCTGGACCGGATGAGCGCGGTGATCAACACCGAGAAGCTGGACCGCCATCTGGGCGTGGAGCACATCGAACTGCCGGGGCTGGACGGCAAGCGCGCCACCATCCATTGCGGCGCCGGCGTAGTCACCGCCCGCGTCTCCGAAGCCGCCTACGCAGCCGGGCTGGTGTTCGCGGTGGACCCGACCTCGGCCGAAGCCTCCTGTATCGGCGGCAACATCGCGATGAACGCCGGCGGCAAGAAAGCCGTGCTGTGGGGCACCACGCTGGACAACCTGGCCAGCTGGAAGATGGTGGACCCGGACGGCCGCTGGCAACTGGTGGAGCGCATCGGCCACAACTACGGCAAGATCCACGACGTGGCCGAGGCGCGCTTCCGCGTGTCGCGGCTGGCCGACGACGGCAAGACCGTGGAGGAAAGCCGCGAACTGATCATTCCCGGCAGCGCCTTCCGCAAAGTGGGCCTGGGCAAGGACGTCACCGACAAATTCCTGGCCGGCCTGCCCGGCGTGCAGAAGGAAGGCTGCGACGGCATCATCACCAGCGCCCGCTTCGTGCTGCACCGGATGCCGGGCCATACCCGCACCGTCTGCCTGGAGTTCTTCGGCACCGTGGCCGAGGCCACGCCGGCCATCGTCGAGATCACCGACCTGTTCAAGCCGGGCGGCGCCTGTCTGGCCGCCGGCGTGCAGCTGGCCGGCCTGGAGCACCTGGACTGGCGCTACGTGCGCGCTGTCGGCTACGCCACCAAGGCCAAGAGCAAGGGCCGGCCGAAGATGGTGCTGATCGCCGACATCGTCTCCGACGACGAGAACGCCGCCGCCGAAGCCGCCAGCCAGGTGGTGCGCATCGCCAACGCCCGCCACGGCGAGGGTTTCATCGCGGTGACGCCGGAGGCGCGCAAGACCTTCTGGCTGGACCGCAGCCGCACCGCGGCCATCGCCAAGCACACCAACGCGTTCAAGGTCAACGAGGACGTGGTGATCCCGCTGCCGCGCCTGGGCGACTACAGCGACGGCATCGAGCGCATCAACATCGAGCTGTCGATCGCCAACAAGATCGAACTGCTGGATACGCTGACCGAGTACTTCCACGGCCGGCTGCCGGTGGACAAGATGGACACCAACCTGCCGTCGGAAGAACTGATCGGCGACCGCCGCGCCGCCGCGCTGTCGCTTTTGGCGGTGCACCGCGACCGCTGGCAGTGGCTGCTCGACCACATGGACGCGCACTTCCACGAATACGCGGCCCGCTGGCCCGAGGCGCCGCTGGAAGACGCCGCCGCGCGGCCGGACACCGTGTTCCACGCGCTGCGCGACTTCGCGCTGCGCGTCAGCTGGAAGCGCGAGGTACTGGCCGAGCTTGAGCAGATCTTCTCCGGCAACGCCGCCGCCGGCATCCGCGCCGCCATCCGCGAGCTTCAGCAGCACGTGCTGCGCGGCCGCGTGTTCGTCGCGCTTCACATGCACGCCGGCGACGGCAACGTGCACACCAACCTGCCGGTCAACTCCGACAACTACCGGATGCTGCAGACCGCCCACCACGCGGTGGAGCGCATCATGGCGCTGGCGCGGCGGCTGGGCGGCGTGATCTCCGGCGAGCACGGCATCGGCATCACCAAGCTGGAATTCCTCAGCGACGACGAGATCGGCCCGTTCCGCGTCTACAAGGAGCTGGTGGACCCCAACGGCCACTTCAACCGCGGCAAGCTGCTGCCCGGCGCCGACCTGCGCCTGGCCTACACGCCGTCGTTCTCGCTCTTGGGCGCGGAGTCGCTGATCCTGGAGCAGTCCGACATCGGCGCGATCAACGATTCGATCAAGGACTGCCTGCGCTGCGGCAAGTGCAAACCGGTGTGCTCCACCCATGTGCCGCGCGCCAACCTGCTGTACAGCCCGCGCAACAAAATTCTCGGCGTCGGCCTGCTGACCGAGGCCTTCCTGTACGAGGAGCAGACCCGCCGCGGCGTCAGCCTCAAGCATTTCGAAGAACTGTCCGACGTGGCCGACCACTGCACGGTTTGCCACCGCTGCGTCAAGCCCTGCCCGGTGAAAATCGATTTCGGCGACGTGTCGGTGGCGATGCGCAATTTCCTGCGCAAGGCCGGCCAGAAGAAATTCAACCCCGGCACCGCGTTGGGCATGGCCTTCCTCACCGCCAAGGACCCGGCCACCATCAAAACCATACGCGCCGGCCTGGTCGGCGTCGCCTACAAGGCGCAACGCCTGGGCAACAGCGTCGGCAAGCGCCTGGGGCTGCTGGCCGGGCAGAAGAAACAGCCGCCGTCCACCGTCGGCCCGGCCCCGGTGAAGGAACAGGTGATCCACTTCATCAACCGGCCGATGCCGGGCGGGCTGCCGAAAAAGACCGCGCGCGCGCTGCTGGACGTGGAGGATCCGCACATCGTGCCGGTGATCCGCAACCCCAAGGCGGCGGAAGACGCCGAGGCGGTGTTCTACTTCCCCGGCTGCGGCTCGGAACGGCTGTTCAGCCAGGTGGGCCTCGCCACCCAGGCGATGCTGTGGCACGTCGGCGCGCAGACGGTGCTGCCGCCGGGCTACCTGTGCTGCGGCTACCCGCAGACCAGCGCCGGCTACCAGGACAAGGGCGACGCCATCACCACCGAGAACCGCGTGCTGTTCCACCGCGTCGCCAATACGCTGAACTACCTGGACATCAAGACCGTGGTAGTCAGCTGCGGCACCTGCTTCGACCAGCTGGCGCACTATCGTTTCGAGGACATCTTCCCCGGCTGCCGCGTGATCGACATCCACGAATACCTGATGGAAAAGGGAGTCAAGCTGGACGGCATCCAAGGCCAGCAGTATCTCTATCACGACCCCTGCCACACACCGATGAAGACCCACCAGCCGCTGAAGGTGGTCAACGAACTGATGGGCGGCGGCGTGCCGCTGTCCGATCGCTGCTGCGGCGAGGCCGGCACCTTCGCCGCCAGCAGGCCGGACATCGCCACCCAGGTGCGCGCGCGCAAGGAGGAGGAAATCCGCGGCAATCTGCAGACGCTGACGGGCGGCCAGCCCCCGGCCAAGCCGGTGAAGATCCTCACCTCCTGCCCATCCTGCCTGCAGGGCCTGTCGCGCTACAACGACGACACCGGCACCGAGGCCGACTACATCGTGGTGGAGATCGCCCGCCACCTGCTGGGCGAGAACTGGCTGCCCGAATACGTGGCACGCGCCCGCGACGGCGGCATCGAAAGGGTGCTGTTGTAACTCCGTCCCCGGCCCTTCCGCCCAGGAAAGGCCGGGGCTTGACCTTGCCCTTGCGGCAAGGTCCAGACTGGCTCCATCCGCCACCACCCGTTTCAACTCATGCTCACCATCGGACAACTGGCCCGCTGCTACGGCCTCAGCACCAAGACGCTGCGCCACTACGACAGCATAGGCCTGTTCCGCCCGGCGCTGACCGGCCGCGGCAACGGCTACCGCTATTACCTGCCGGCGCAGGTGGCGGAGCTGGGCCGCATCGTCATGCTGCGCGAGCTGGGCCTGCCGCTGGACGAGATCGCCAGGCTGCTGCCCGCCGACGAAGCGGCCTTGCGCCGCGCGCTGCGCGGGCATGCGGCGCGGCTGCGGGATGAGATCGAAACGCGGCGCGAGCGGATCGCGCGCATCGAGCGCCGACTCGACCAACCCGAATGGAGCCAGACCGCCATGCAAACGCCCGACATCGTCAACCTGCCCGCCTTCCGCGTCATCGGCCTCGCCTGGGGCCCCCAGGACGAGGGCGACATCCCGTCCATGTGGCAACGCTTCCTCGAACGCGAAAACGAGATCGCCGACGCCCGCCCCGGCAGCAGCTACGGCCTGTGCCAGCCGCTGCCCGACGGCGGCTGGCGCTATCTCGCCGCCTTGCAGGCGGCGGCGGACGCGCCGGTGCCCGATGGCATGGCGGCGGTCGACGTGCCCGCCCAACGCTACGCCCGCTTCTGCCACGTCGGCCCGGTGGACGGCCTGCCCGCCACCTTCCGCGCCATCCACGGCAGCTGGCTGCCGGCGGCCGGCCTGGAAGCGGTGGACGGCATCGAGTTCGAATACATGGACCAGCGCTTCATCGCGCCCGGCCATCCCGACTCGCTGACCGAGCTGTACATCCCGATCCGCTGACGAATAATCCATTCGCATAACGCGATGTGATAAATTGCCGGGTCCGCCACTCCGGAGAACCCGGCCATGCTGCTTCGCACCGACCGCGACACCCTGCTCGCGCCGCTTTCCATCGTCTGCGGCGTGGCGCCGCGCCGCCACGCGCTTCCCGTCCTGTCTCACGCGTTGCTGGAAGCCGACGGCGAAAACCTGGCGCTGACCGCCAGCGATCTGGAAATCCAGCTGCGAAGCCGCCGGGCCGTCCCGACCGACACGCCGTTCCGCCTATGCCTGCCCGCGCGCAAGCTGCTGGACATCCTGCGCGCGCTGCCCGCCGGCTGCGAGCTGCAGCTGAAGCGCCATGGCAGCCAGCTGCTGTTGCTGGCCGCCGGCAGCCGCTTCCTGCTGCAGGCGCTGCCGGCCGACGACTTCCCGCTGCTGGAGGCCGATGCCGACACCGCCGCTCCGCTGCGGCTGGAGCAGGGCGAGCTGAAACGCAAGCTGGGCCAGATCCTGTACGCGCTGGCCGACAACGACATTCGCCCCTACCTCAACGCCCTGCTGCTGCAACTGGACGGCGGCGAGCTGCGGTTGATCGCCTCCGACGGCGTGCGGCTGGCCTTCCAACGCTATCCGCTGCCAGCCACGCAGCCGGGAAGAACGCTGCTGCTGCCGCGCAAGGCGGCGCTGGAACTGGCCAAGCTGCTGGGCGATCGGGACGCTCCCGTCCTGCTGGAGCCCGGCGCGCGGCAACTGGCCTGCGCGATCGGCGACACCCTGCTGCGCTGCAAGCTGCTGGACGCCCGCGCGCCGGACTATCTGCGCCTGCTGCCGGAGCGCCACGACTGCGAGCTGACGCTGCCGCGCCTGCCGCTGCTGGAAGCGGTGCAACGGGTGGCGGTGCTGGCGCACGCCAAGTTCCGCCAGCTGGAACTGGCGATCCGCCCCGGCCAGCTGGCGCTGCGCTGTCGCAACGCCGACCGCGAGGAGGCGGAGGAAACGCTGCCGACCGACTGGCAGGGCCCGCCGCTCGACGCCAGCTTCAATCTGCAATACCTGCAGGACGTGCTGACCCATGTGCCGGCCGAGCATCTGCGCTTCGGCCTGGGCGGCGATCAACGCGGCATGCTGGTCACCAACCCCGACGATCCGCACTTCCAGTACCTTGCCATGCCGCTTCGTGGCTGACGCGCGGCCTCGCAACGCCTATCTTCATATTACGATCTGCGATTTTGCCATTCGGAAGGGTAGCCGTGTCCGGCCCATTGTCTCGTTATCGCCTGGCCATCATCGTCGCCCTGCTGTTGCTGGCTGGCATCATCGTCAATGCCGGCCTGTACTATCAGCAGGGCAGCCAGGACATCCGCCACGGCATCGTCGAACAAGGCCTGCCGCTGACCGGCGACACCATCTTTTCCGAGATAGACAAAAGCATCCTGCGACCGTTGTCGGTGGCGTCGCTGATGGCCAACGACACCTTCCTGCAAGACTGGCTCAAGGACGGCGAGCGGGACCCGAGCCGAGCCGCCCGCTACCTCGCCGCCATCAACGGCCGCTACGGCATCACCGGCAGCTTTCTGGTCTCGGAAAACAGCCGGCGCTACTACTACGCCGGCGGCGTGCTGAAAACCGTCAAACCGACCGATCCTGAAGACCGCTGGTACTTCCACAGCCTCCAGGTCGCCCAGAGCGACGCTTACGACATCGCGCTGGACGAAGACATGACCAATGGCGGCAAAACCACGCTGTTCATCAACCACCGCATCGTCGACAGCCAGGGCAAGCTGCTAGGCGTGATAGGCGTCGGCCTGCCCCAGGCCGAGCTGAGCGCGCAGCTGGCCGCGCACGAGCGGCGTTTCCAGCGCCGCATCTACTTCATCGACCACGACGGCCGCATCGTGCTGGACAGCGCCGGCGCCGGGCAACGCAAGCTGCGCGACCTGCCTGGCCTGGCCCAGCTTGCCGACGCCATCCTGGCCGGCGGCCTCGAGCCGCGCAAGCTGGAGTACAGCCGCGACGGCAACCGCTACCTGCTGACCAGCCGCCTGCTGCCCGAGCTAGGCTGGCATTTGCTGGTGGAGCAGAACGAAACCCGCGCGCTGCAGCCGCTGCACGCCGCGCTGCAAGTCAATCTGGCCATCAACAGCACCATTCTGCTGCTGGTGCTGATCGCGGTGCTGGCCACCTTGCAGCACCACCAGCGGCGAATGCGGCAGCTGGCCACCACCGACCCGCTGACCGGCTGCCTGAACCGGCTGGCCTTCCTGGAGCTGCTGCCCGGCTGGCTGCGGGCCTGCGAACGCGCCAGCGCCGAGCCGCAGTTGCTGATGATAGACATCGACCACTTCAAGCAGGTCAACGACAAGCACGGCCACCAGATCGGCGACCAGGTGCTGCGCGAGATCGCCGATCTGCTGCGCTCGCAACTGCGCGGCGGCGACCTGCTGATACGCTGGGGCGGCGAGGAGTTCGTGGTGCTGGTCCATAGCCACGGCGACGACGACGCGCTGGCCGAGCGCCTGCGCAGCATCGTCGCCAATCACATGATGAGCGCCTCCGGCAAGCGGCTGACGGTGACCATCAGCATCGGCCTGTGCCAATGGCTGCCGCCGGAAACGCTGGAGGCCGCCGTCGCCCGCGCCGACCTCGCGCTGTACGCCGCCAAGCAAGGCGGCCGCAACCGCGTCTGCCATGCCCAGCCTTACCACCCGCTGGACGAGCCCATCGCATGATAAATGCTTATAATGTGGACTTTCATCGCGAAGTCCGCCCATGCCCTTCATCCAGCTGCTGATCCCCGACGACTACCAGAACATCGGCCCCGAACTGGCCGAACTGCGCCAGAACCCCGGCTACCGCTGCGCCAGCGTCGGCGACCTGTCCCGGCTGCCGGACGCGGACGCCGTCCTGGCCGAAACCGACGCCCTGCTGCTGATCCGCGAGCGCACCATGGTGGACGCCGCGTTGCTGGCGCGGATGCCCGCGTTGAAGCTGGTCAGCCAGACCGGCAAGCTCGCCCGCAACATCGACGTGGACGCCTGCACTCGCGCCGGCGTCGCGGTGGTGGAAGGCAGCGGCACGCCGCACGCGCCGGCGGAGCTGGCCTGGCTGCTGATCATGGCGGCGCGCCGCCGGCTGGAGGAGAACATGGCCAGTCTGCGCGCGGGCCGCTGGCAGGGCCCGGTAGGCCATGCGGTGCGCGGCCAGACGCTGGGCATTCTCGGCTTCGGCAAGATAGGCAAGCTGGTGGCCGGCTACGGCAGCGCCTTCGGCATGGAAATCCTGGTCTGGGGCAGCGAGCGCGCCCGCGAGGAAGCGCTGGCGCTGGGCTACCGGGCCGCCGCCAGCCGCGAGGCCTTCTTCGCCGACGCCGACGTCGTCACTCTGCACCAGCGGCTGCTCCCCGCCACCGCCGGCAACGTGACCCGCGCCGATCTCTCGGCGATGAAGCCGGACGCGCTGCTGGTCAACATCAGCCGCGCCGAACTGATCGCGCCCGGCGCGCTGGAAGCGGCGCTGGACGCCGGCCGCCCCGGCTTCGCCGCGCTCGACGTGTTCGAGCAGGAACCTATCTACGACGCCTGCCATCCGCTGCTGCGCCGCCCCAACGTGCTGTGCACGCCGCATCTGGGCTACGCCGAAGCCGACAGCTACCGCCAGTACCTGGAAATCGCCTACCGCAACGCGCTGCGCTTCTTCGAAGGCGACGCGTCGCATGTGCTGAACCCGGAAGCCCTGGCCTGAGGCCCCCACCCTTTTCCCACACCTGCCGGAGAGCAAACATGTCAGATACCGCGCTGCTGATCATCGATGTACAAGCCGGCGTCGTCGAAGGCGAGCTTCGCGCCGCCCGCCTCGACGCCGTGCTCGACAATCTCAACCTCGCCATCGCCAAGGCCCGCCAGCGCGGCATGCCGGTGATCTTCGTCCAGCACGAGGAGGACGATCTGCCGCGCGGCTCCGACGCCTGGCAGCTGCATCCCCGGCTCGCGCGCCAGGACGGCGACGCCATCGTCTACAAACGCTACGGCGACAGCTTCTGCGACACCGATCTAGCGCAATTGCTGTCGGCGCGCGGCGCGAGCAAGCTGTGGATAGGCGGCGCCGCCACCGATTTCTGCGTCGACAGCACGCTGCGCAACGCGGTGTCGCGCGGCTACCAAGCCACCGTGATCGCCGACGGCCATACCACGCTCAGCGCCTTCGCCCTCGACGCCGAGCAGGTGATCGACCATTTCAACGCCGTCTGGCAAGCCTCCAGCGCCACGCCGCAACCGCTGCGGGTGCTGCCGGCGGCCGAGCTGTGAATCCCGGCAGGCCATGAAAAACGGCGGGGCATGCCCCGCCGTTTTCTCATCCGCGACCGCTTACTTCTTCACCGCCCTGGCTTTCGCCACCGCGGCGGCCGCGCGGCGCTGGGCGGCGGTCGCCGCGTCCAGCCTCACCTCGGCGCTGGTCTTCAGCAAGGTCGCCTGCGCGTCGTCGCCGTCCAGCGACCAGCTGAACACGCCGCCCAGCTGCTGTGAACGGACGTAGTCAAGCTTGCCGCGGATGGTGGCCGGATCGTCGTAGCTCCAGAACTCGTTGCCGTCGTAGGTCCACAGTTGCTTGGCCACCGGGCTGTTGAACTGCTTGGCGCTGCGCTTCACCAGCACGCGGTAATCCTCGATGCCCTGCTCGTAGGTGCCCTTGGCCGGACCGGTGGCCACCTGGTACAGGCCATCGCCCTTCGGACCGGCGGCGACGCCAGCCCAGCCGCGGCCGTAGAACGGCAGGCCGACGTTGATTTTGGCGCGCGGCACGCCAGCGCCCACCAGGGTCTTCACCGCGTCGTCGACGTTGTAATAGACCTGGTCGCCAGTTACCGGCGCGGCCGGATCGCGGTAGAGGTTGGACTGGAAGTTGGTCGGCCCCTTGGCGTCCCAGCCGCCGTGGAAGTCGTAGGTCATCACGTTGATCCAGTCGAGATAGCCGCTGTACTTGTCCGGCTCGGTGTTGCGGATCTTGTCGACGCCGGAGCCGATGGCGGCGGTCAGGTAGTAGCGGCGCTTGTTGGCCGTGGACAGCGCGTTCAGCTGGTTGCGGAACTCGGCCATCAGCAGCGTGTAGTTCTGCTTGTCGTTGGGGTCGACGGTATTGGTCGGCAGGCCCCCGCCGCCCGGGTATTCCCAGTCGATGTCGAAGCCGTCGAACACGCCGAGCGCCGCCGCCTGGCCGCCGGCGCTTTCGCCCACCGGCAGGTTACCCTTGATGTAGAGATCGATGCACGAGCTGACCATCGCCTTGCGGCCAGCGTCGGTGGCGGCGAACTTGCCAAAGTTCTTCGACCAGGTCCACCCCCCCAGCGAGATCAATACCTTCAACGAAGGATTGGCCAGCTTCAGCTTGCGCAGCTGGTTGAAGTTGCCGCGCAGCGGATCGTTCCAGCTGTCGGCCTTGCCGTCCACCGACTCGTTGGCGGCGAAGGAGCGCTGGTAGTCGGCCCAGGCGTCGCCGCCGTCGCCGTTGCCGTTCTCGGCGCGGGTGACCATGCCGCACTTGCCGTCGGCATAGACGTTGCCGAACGCGTAGTTGAGGAAGGTCAGCTGCTTGTCACCGCCGGACTTCACCAAGTTGAAGACCTTGTAATTGCGGTCGTAGATGCCCCACTGGGCGAAGTAGGAGCCGACATGGCGGCCGACGGTGGGCTTGGGCTCGGGCGGCACGCCGCTGCCCGGCGTGCCCGGGGTGCCGGGATCGCCGCCATCAGGCACGCACTCGCTGGCCGGGCGCTCCTGCCAAGCGCCCCACTGGCTGCTGCCCGGCTGCTCGCCCTGGGTCCACCAGCTGGCGCGCCAGGTCTTGCCGTTGAAAGTGGCGTAGTCGCCGGCGTTATAGACCTTGCCGGTCGCCCATGGCGAGCAAGACGGCGCGGCCCAGACCGCCTGGGACAACGCGAAGGCGGCGCCGACTGCCAGCAGCGCGCGCGACAACGGAAATGGCATCATGGTGGTTCTCCTCTTCTTGATTGAGTGAATGGCGGAGGGATTCGCTCTGCCTATGCATACACCGAACATGAGCGTCTCATGTGGTATTACATTGGTATCAGAATCGAATATCCAGACACAAATTCAAGAACAGGCGCAAACGTCTGTCATTTCGTACAGGTTTTATTGATACTGAATGACAGATATACAACAGAATCTTCAAAAAGAACGCCAAAACAAAAAGGAGGCCTTAAGCCTCCTTTCTCTGACATCCGGAGATGACCCTGCCAATCAGGCCGCTTTCTTCGCGTGGTGGTGGTGTTTCTTGTGATGGTGATGCTTGCCATGCTTCTTGGCGGCTTGCGCTTTTTGCGCGGCCGGAGCCGAGCTGGCCTTCTTGGCGTGGTGCTTCTTGTGATGCTTGTGGTGCTTGGCCGGAGCGGCGGCCTTGGCGGCCGGAGCGGAAGCGTCGGCGGCGTAGGTGGCGGCGGAACCCAGGCCCAGAGCGGCGGCCAGCAGAAGGGCGGTCAGTTTTTTCATGGTCATGCTCCCGAATGCGAGTGTAAGGATTCTGTTTCTGGGGTGCTGTTTTCTGCGCCCTTGAACCCATAGTAGGCAGGCCGCCCCACCCCGTCTGTGAGGCCTGTGTAAGCGGGTGTAACCAATCGTAATGTCAGCGGGCGGACTCGCCTTCGGCCGGCGCCGGAGGGATCAGCGTCACCAGCAACTGGTCGATCCGGTAGTTGTCGATGTCCACCACCTCGAACTTGTAGCCTTCGAATTCCACGCTGTCGGTGCGCTTGGGAATCCGGCGCAGCATGTACATCATGAAGCCGGCGATGGTTTCGTAGTTTTCGTCGTCGGGGAAGGATTCGATATCCAGCGCGCGCAGCACGTCCTCCACCGGCGTCGCGCCGTCCACTAGCCAGGAGCGGTCGTCGCGGCGAACAATCTGCTCCTCCTGGAACTGGCTGACCAGGTCGCCCATCACCGTGCTCATCAGGTCGTTCAGCGTGATCACGCCCACTACCAGCGCGTATTCATTCATCACCACCGCGAAGTCCTCGCGCGAGGCCTTGAAGCGCTCCAGCAGTTCGGACAAGGTCAGCGAATCGGGAATGATCAGCACGTTGCGTATCGTCAGCTCGCGCTTCATCGACAGACTCTGCTGGTTGATCAGCCGCATCAGGATGTCCTTGGAGTCGACGTAGCCGATCACCGAGTCGATCACGCCGTCGCAGACCAGGAACTTGGTATGCGGATGCTCGGCGATCTTCTGCTTGATGCTGGCCTCGTCCTCATGCAGCGTAAAGTAGACAATGCTTTCGCGCGCGGTCATAGACGACGGCACGGTGCGGCTTTCCAGCTCGAACACGTTCTCGATCAGATGGTGCTCGCGCTGCTGCAGCACGCCGGCCTCGGCGCCGGCGTCCATCATCGCCACGATGTCGGCGGAGGTAAGATCGTCCGGTCGCCCGGTCGGCACCCCCAGCATGCGGAAAAATACATTGGCCAGACCGTTGAACAGCCACACCAGCGGCCGGAACACCCGCACGCAGAACATCATCGGCCTCACCACCAGCAACGCGATGCGCTCCGGCGCCACCATGCCCAGCCGCTTCGGCATCAGGTCGGCGAACAGCACGAATAGCGAGGTCACACTCAGGAAGGACAGGATGAAGCTCAAGCGCTCGACCCAATCCGCCGGCGTCACCAGGTGCAGCATCGAGGCGAAATAGGGCGTGAACGCCGCCTCGCCCAGGATGCCCGCCAGAATGGCCACCGCGTTCAGGCCGATCTGCACTACGGTGAAGAAATGTCCCGGCTGCTGCTGCAACTCCAGCACCCGCTCGGCGTTGGCGTTGCCTTCCTCGGCCAGCAGCCTGAGCTTGATCTTGCGCGCGGCGGCCAGCGAAATCTCCGACACCGAGAAAAAGGCGCTGGCGGCGATCAGCAGAAGGATGATGGAAAGATTGTTTGCAAGGCTCACGATTGGTCCCGAACAAGTGCTGGCGCTGCGCCGCGAATAAGACCACCCGATTCGCGAGACTGAACGCATGAATTTGATGTCCAGTATAACAGAGCCGTTTTCGCCCACCGCCCCGCCAGCTCCGGCCACGCGTACAATCGGGCCATTTCATCGGAGAAACGTATGAGCTGCGAGCTGTGCCGGCAACCCGCCGGCGATCTGCTGTACCAAAACGACGAACTGTGGGTGATGCTGGTGGACGAACCCGGCTACCCGGGATTCTGCCGCGTGGTCTGGAAAGCGCACGCCAAGGAGATGACCGACCTCGCTGCCGACGAGCGCCTGCGCCTGATGGACTGGGTATGGCGCGCCGAGGCGGCCATCCGCCAGACCATGCAACCGGCCAAGATCAACCTGGCCAGCCTGGGCAATGTGGTGCCACACCTGCACTGGCATGTGATTCCCCGCTTCGACGACGACGCCCACTTCCCCAGCCCGATCTGGGCCGCGCCGCGCCGCGAAGCGCCGGCGCGCGCCTGGCCGGACCTGGCCGACCGGCTGCGCCAGGCTCTGCAGGCCGGCTGACACAGCCTCAGGCGGTGCGGAAACGGCTGATCGCCTCGTCCAGGCCGTGCGCCAGTCCCGACAGCTGATTGGCCATCGCCGACGACGACTCCACCGACTGGCCGTTTTCCGAACCCATATTGGCGATGCGCTCGACGTTCTTCGCCGCCTCGTTGCTGGCGGTGCTCTGCTCGCGCATCGCCGCGGCGATCTCGCTGGTCTTGTCCAGCAGCCCGGCCGACAGCGTACGGATCTGCTCCAGCCTTTCGCTCAAACGCCCGCTGAGCTCCACGCCGCTGGACACCCGCTCCGCCGCCTCCCGCATGCTGGCCGCCGCGGTGGAGGTGTCGCCCTGCACCGCCTGGATCTTCTCGGAAATCTCGCCGGTGGCCTGGGCGGTGCGCTCGGCCAGCTTGCGCACCTCGTCCGCCACCACCGCGAAGCCGCGGCCCATCTCGCCGGCGCGCGCCGCTTCGATCGCCGCGTTCAGGGCCAGCAGATTGGTCTGCTCGGCGATATCGTGGATCACGTCGACAATGTTGCCGATTTCGTCGGAGCGCTGGTTCAGGCCGCTGATGATGGTTTCCGAACGGCCGATCACCCGCGCGATCTCCTGCATCTGGCCGGCGGTCTCGCCCGCCGTCTCGCTGCCGCTGACCGCCGCGCTCATGCTGCTCTTGGCCTCGCTGGCCATTTCCGTCGCGTGCTCGGCCACCAGGTTGATGCTGACCGTCATCTGCTCCACCGCGGCCGCGGTGGACGAAGAGGCGTCGGTCTGCACCCTGGACGCCTCGGCGATGCGGCGCGACACCTCGGACAGCGCGTGCGCGGTGTCGTTGACCTGCTTCGCGTCGTCGCGGGTCTGGCCGATGAAGGCGCGCAGATTGGCCAGCAGCTGGGCCAGCGCGCGGCCGGTCTCGCTGACCTCGTCGCGGCCGGTCTGATCCACCGCGATGGTCAGATCGTTATGCTCGGCGGCGTGGCGCATGCTGTCCTGCATCGCCCGCAGCGGCGCGGTGATCGAGCGCACGATCACCCAGGCCAGCGCGACGCCGACCAGCAGCGCCAGCAGCAGCACCGTCAGCATGCCCTGCTGGGTGCGCGACATGCTGGTCTCCAGGCTGTCCTCCGCCTGCTGCGCGCTGTCGTCCGCCAGCTTGCTCAGCTTGTCCAGCGCGTCGCGCGCCGCGTACAGCTTGGGTTTGAACGACGCGATGCCGGCGTCGCCGACATTGGCGGCCGCGATCTCGCCGGCCGATATCTTCTGGTACAGGCCGCTCATGCCCTGTTCGTAGCCGGCGATGCCGTCCAGCATGCCGTCGAACTCGGCCTGATGGTCCGCCGCCATCGCCATGCCCTTGGCCTTGGCCACGCCGGTCCTGAAATCGCCGATGTGCTTATCCAGCAGCTGCTTGTTGGTCTGGATGCTCTGATCGGAATTGGCCGGATTGCCGATGCTGATGAAAACGTTCTTCTCATCCTGGCGAATGTGCAGCATGGTCCGCTGCAGATCGTCCATCTGGTGCCGGAACGCGATCTTCTGGTCGAACAGCGCCGTCAGCTCCCGGTTGATCTTGTCCATCGACCACCAACCTACGCCGCCCACCACGCCCACCGCCAACAGCAGGGCGCCCGCCAGCGCCGCGATGCGCTGGCCTATGGAAAATTGACTCAACATGACTTCCCCGTCTCCGCTTGGTTTATGAGTTTTTTGAAATTTTACGCTGATAAATTCACTGTCGATTTGATACTAATACTAATTTATTCGGACTGTGAAAATTCCCCGCGCCCCGATGCATTTCGCCGGCAGCCCCAGACCTACGGACAGGCCGGGCTTGCCAAAGCCGTTGTGATAACCATAGGCTGGACGCTTCTTCGATACCAAGGCCGAGAAATGTACACCACGCTGATTTCCTGCCAGCAGCTGATGGACGAACCTGGCGAATCGCTGATCGTGCTGGACTGCCGCTTCCAGCTGGACAATCCCGACTACGGCCACGCCGCCTACGAGCAGGGCCGCATTCCGGGCGCGCACTACCTCCACCTCGATTACCACCTGTCCGGCAGCAAGAACGGCCAGAACGGCCGCCATCCTCTGCCGGACGGCCAGCGGCTGGCGGTGGACCTGGGCGCGCTGGGCGTGGGGGAAAACACCCAGGTCGTGGCCTACGACGACGGGACGGGACAGTACGCGGCGCGCGCCTGGTGGCTGCTGCGCTGGCTAGGCCATGACAAGGTCGCCGTGCTGGATGGCGGCTTCGCCGCCTGGCAGGCCGCCGGAGGCGCGGTGGACGCGGAGCCTCCGCAGCGCCGTCCCTGCCGCTTCTCCATCCGCCGCTCGCTACAGCAGACCGTGGATGCCGGCGCGGTGCTGGCCAATCTGGACGAACAAGCGTTCACGGTGGTGGACGCCCGCAGCCCTGACCGCTTCCGCGGCGTGGGCGAGACGATAGACCCGGTCGGCGGCCACATACCCGGCGCAGCCAACCGCTTCTTCATGGACAATTTGGACGCCGGCCGCTACAAGCCGGCCGCGCGGCTGCGCGCCGAGTGGGGGGCGCTGCTGGGCGAGGGTTTCGATCCCGCCGCCATCGTCCACCAGTGCGGCTCCGGCGTCACCGCCTGCCACAATCTGCTGGCGATGGAGATAGCCGGTTTTCCCGGCAGCCGGCTCTATCCCGGCTCCTGGAGCGAATGGTGCAGCGATCCGGCGCGGCCGGTCGCGCGCTGAACCCGTCCGCATAAGAAAAAAGCCCGGCCAAGCCGGGCTTCCCGCCGACGATCGCGAGGGAACGGACTGTCCGCTACCCCAAGATCAAGCGCTGCAGCAGGCTCTGCCCCGCGGGCCAGCTGCCGAGGCCGGCGTGGCTGCCCATATGGCCAGCCATGCCGCCGTCGACGAATTCCGCGCCCCACAACGCGGCCATCCGCCGCGCTTCGTCGAACTCGCAGAACGGATCGTCGCGGCTGGCCACCAGCAGCGTCGGCACCGGCAGCTTGCGCTCCGGCAACGTCTCGAATCCGGCGAAGCTCGGCAGCGGCGCGCCTTCGGGCAGTTCGCCGCTGGCGCGGGCGCGCTCGTCGGTCAGCGGAATCGCCGGCGGCGCCACCAACAGCGCGCCCTTCAGCTTGCGCTGCTCCAGCAGCGAGGCCTGCAGCAGCCAGGCGACCGTCGTATGGCAGCCCAGACTGTGGGCGGCGATCACCAGTCGCCCCGGAATCTCCGCCACCGCCGCGGCCAGGCCGGCCACCCATTCGTCGCGGGTCGGGTACAGCCAGTCGCGCTGCTCCGCGCGGCGCGCCAGCGGATAGGTTTTTTCCCAATAGCCGTGCCAGTGCGTGTCGCCGGAATTGCCCCAGCCCGGCACCGTCAGCAGCGTGACGTCATCGTCGTCCCACATCACAGGCTCCGCCGGTAGTCGACGATCAGCGGCGCGTGGTCGGAGAATTTTTCGTCCTTGTACACGCTGGCGGATTCGGCCAGCTCCATCAGCGACGGCGTGACGATCTGGTAGTCGATGCGCCAGCCCACGTCCTTGGCGTAAGCCTGGCCGCGGTTGCTCCACCAGGTGTAGCCGGGCGCTTCCGGATACAGATTTCGCCACACGTCGCGCCAGCCGACGCGGCCCAAGAGGTCGGTCATCCAGGCGCGCTCCTCCGGCAGGAAGCCGGAATTCTTCAGGTTGCCCTTCCAGTTCTTCAGGTCGATCTCGTTGTGGGCGATGTTCCAGTCGCCGCAGATCACGATGTCGCGGCCGTCGGCGCGCAGCTTCTCCAGATGCGGCATGAACACGTCGAGGAAGTCGAACTTCACCTGCTGGCGCTCGTCGCTGCTGGAACCGGACGGCAGATACAGCGACACCACCGACAGTTTGCCGAAATCCAGCTGCAGGAAGCGGCCTTCGGAATCGATCCAGTCGACGCCCAGCCCCTCCACCACCGCATCCGGCTTATGCCGGGTGTAGACGCTGACGCCGCTGTAGCCCTTCTTCTCGGCGTAGTGGAAATAGCCGGCCAGCCCGTCCGGATTGCGCATCCGCTCGGACAGGTCGCCCGCCTGCGCCTTCAGCTCCTGTACGCAGACGAAGTCGGCGTCGATGCCGGCCAGCCAGTCGAAAAAACCCTTCTTGTCCGCCGAGCGGATGCCGTTTAGGTTGGCGGAAACGATTCGAAGCATTGAGTCTCCCGTGCTATGCTTGCGGCGGTTTTTTTCAGCCGTTCAAACAGTTAACGATTCGATAAGGAATGAGGATGAGCGACTTTCGTCAGGATTTTATTCGTTTTGCGCTCGACAAGCAGGTGCTGAAGTTTGGCGAGTTCATCACCAAGGCGGGCCGCAAGTCGCCGTACTTCTTCAACGCCGGCCTGTTCAACGACGGTCTGTCCACGCTAAACCTGTCGCGATTCTACGCCAAGTCCATCCAGCAAAGCGGCATCCAGTTCGACATGCTGTTCGGGCCGGCCTATAAAGGCATCATCCTGGCCGCCGCCGCCGGCATGGCGCTGGCCGAGCAGGGCCGCAACGTGCCCTTCGCCTACAACCGCAAGGAAGCGAAGGACCACGGCGAGGGCGGCACCCTGGTCGGCGCGCCGCTGCAAGGCAAGGTGCTGATCATCGACGACGTGATCTCGGCCGGCACCTCGGTACGCGAATCGGTGGAGCTGATCCGCGCCGCCGGCGCCGAACCAGCCGGCGTCGCCATCGCGCTGGACCGGATGGAACGCGGCCAGGGCGAATTGTCGGCGGTGCAGGAAGTGGCCCAACAGCATGGCCTGCCGGTGGTGGCCATCGCCACGCTGAAAGACTTGCTGGGATTCTTGGAAAACAGCCCGGAACTGGCGGCTCACCTGGACGCGGTGCGCGCCTACCGCGCCCAATACGGAGTCGACGACTGACATGAAAGCGCTTGCCGGCCCCTTGTTGCTGCTGTGTTCGCTGGCCCAGGCCGGCGTCTACAAATGGGTGGACGAGGCCGGCAACACGCATTACAGCGACTCGCCGCCGCTGGAGAGCCAGAGCCGCGGCGTCGCCGAGCTGAGCAAGCAGGGCGCCGTCAACAAGCCGGCCGAAACCACCGCCCAACGCCAAGCGCGCGAGGCGTCCGCCGCCGCCGGCCGCCAACAGCAGCAGCAACGGATGGACGCCGCCCGCCACGACCAGGCGCTGGTGCAAAGCTATCCGACGCTGGCCGAACTGCAGGCCGACCGCGAGCGCCAGCTGGCGGTGCTGCAGTCCTCTTATCACGCGCTGGAGCTTCGCAGCCAGGGGCTGGCGCTGCAACGCGGCCACCTGGAGCAGGATCTGGAACACGCCAGGCAATTCAAGCAGACGCCGCCGGCCGCGACCGTGCGCAATCTGCAGCTGCTGCGGCAATCGCAGCAAGACCTCTTGCGGCAGATGGCGTCCAAACGCGCCGAGCTGGACGCGTTCCGCCAGCGGATGCAGCAGGACATCGCCCGCTACCGCCAGCTCAACCCCTGATTACTGCCCGCCTTCCTTGCGCTGCCAGGCCTGGTTCAGCGTCTGGGTCGCCTGGTCCAGCGCCTGCTTGCCGCGCGATTGCGCGTCGGTGGCCGCCGCCAGCTCGGCGTTGGCCTTGTCCAATGCGGCTTGCGCGCCGGCCAGCCGTTGCTCGGCGACCGCCTTTTCGTCCTGCGCCGTCTTCAGCCTGCCATCCAGCTGTCTTTGCTGGGTTTGCGCCTGCTGGAACGCCATCTGCGCCGCCAGCAGCTGTTCGTCGGCGCTCTGCGCCCAGGCCCCGCCGGCAGCCAGCGCCGCCAGCAGCGGCGCGCTCAACATCAGCTTGTTCATTGTGTTCCCCTTGTCGGCTGTCAGCCGACATTATGCGGCAAGCCGGCTCCGGCGGGCATTACTGTTCGAGGAAGAATTCCACCGGCACCGCCAGTTCCAGCGTATCCGGCAACGCGTCGGGAATGCGCGGCAACGGCGCCGCGCGGTAGGCGGTGTCCAAGGCAGCCTGGTCCAGCGCCGGATGTCCGCTGCCACGGCTCAGCCGCGCCGCCAGCACACGGCCCTCGCGGTCGATGCGGATGGACAAGTAGGCCGTGCCTTCGTCGCCGCGCAGCCGCGACGTGGCCGGATATTGCCGATAGCGCTCCAGCCTGGCCAGCACCTTGGCCTCCCAACTGCTGCGGCCCTGGCTCACGCGCGGCCGGCTATCGTCCTGCGACGCGGCCTTGGGCGCGGCGGCCTGGCTGGGCGC
>NZ_JAJOHV010000053.1 GCF_021129175.1 Chromobacterium piscinae
GTCGGCGACGAGGCGCTGGCGCGCCAGGTCGGCGGCGCGGTGGCGCGCGGCCTCAAGAGCCTGGGCGTCAACTGGAACTTCGCGCCGGTGCTGGACCTGAACAACAATCCGGCCAATCCGGTGATAGGCGAGCGCTCGTTCGGCGCCGATCCGGCGCGCGCCGCCGCCCTGGCCCGCGCCTGGATGGACGGCCATCTGGCCGAGGGCGTCGCCTGCTGCGTCAAGCATTTCCCCGGCCACGGCGACACCCACACCGACTCCCATCTCGACCTGCCGGTGGTGGACAAACCGCAGGCCGAGCTGCGCGACTACGAGCTGGCGCCGTTCAAGGCGCTGTCCGCCCACGCGCCGGCGCTGATGAGCGCCCACATCCGTTTTCCGGCGCTGGACGCCGAGTGGCCGGCCACGCTGTCGCCGGCCATCCTCACCGGCCTGCTGCGGCGCGAGCTGGGCTACCGTGGCGTGGCCATCACCGACGCGCTGAACATGAAAGCGATACGCGAGCGCTGGGGCCAGCCGGCCGGCGCGGTTCAGACGCTGAAAGCCGGGGCCGACCTGGCGCTGGTACTGCAGTTCGCCGACGAGATGGAAGCCAGCTTCGACGCGCTGTGCGCCGCCTTGCGCAGCGGCGACTTGGCCGAAGCGCGCCTGGCCGAAGCCGCCGCGCGGGTTGACGCGCTGATCCGCCGCTATCCCAGCGTTTCCGATTACGACTACGCCGCCCAACAGCGCGCGGCCGACGAGGCGCTGTTCGCCGACGCCTGGACCCGCGCGCTGACCGCTCATGGCGAGATCCCGACGCTGCCGGCCGGCCAGCGGCTGCGGCTGGTGGTGCAGGACCAGGCGCCGTCCGACGGCGTGTCCGAGGAAGGCCTGGCGGCGGACGCGCTGATCGCCGCGCTATCCCGGCGCCACGCGCTGGAGGTCGTCCGCTTCAAGGAGCGCGCCTCGCTGGCCTGGTCGACGCTGCCGCAGGACGGCCTGTTCACGGTGCTGGCCTCGACCACCCGCGAGCGCTACGGCCGGCGCGAGCAACAGGAATGGAGGCCGGACTTGCATCTGGCATTATGGAACCCCTACGCCGCCGCCGATATCGCCGCGCCGGCCTTGATCAGCTACGGCTTCGCCGACGCCGCGCTCTTCGCGGCCAGCCGCTGCCTGGCCGGCGAGATCGCCGCCGCCGGCCGGCTGCCGGTGGACCTGGGCCAACCCCATCAGGAGCAATGAGATGTCCCGACTCTCGCTGAAGAACATCCGCAAGGTGTACGACGACGGCAATGCCGTGATCCACGATGTCAGCCTGGACATCCGCGACGGCGAATTCATGGTTTTCGTCGGCCCGTCCGGCTGCGGCAAATCGACGATGATGCGGATGATCGCCGGCCTGGAGGACATCAGCGCCGGCGAATTGTGGATAGACGACAAGCTCTCCAACGACATCGAGCCGGCCAAACGCGGCCTGGCGATGGTGTTCCAGAGCTACGCGCTGTATCCGCACATGACGGTGCGCGACAACATGGCCTTCAGCCTGAAGCTGGCCGGCAACAGCAAGGCCGAGATCGACGCCGCCGTGCGCCGCGCCGCGCAGACGCTGCAGATCGAGCACCTGCTGGAGCGCAAGCCCAAGGCCCTGTCCGGCGGCCAGCGCCAACGCGTCGCCATCGGCCGCGCCATCGTCAGGAAACCCGGCGTGTTCCTGTTCGACGAGCCGCTGTCCAATCTGGACGCCGCGCTCAGGGTGCAGATGCGCATCGAGCTGGCCCGGCTGCACCAGGAGCTGGGCAGCACCATGATCTACGTCACCCACGACCAGGTGGAGGCGATGACCATGGGCCACCGCATCGCGGTGTTCAACGCCGGCCGCATCGAGCAGGTGGGCACGCCGCTGGAGCTGTACAACCGCCCGGCCAACCGCTTCGTCGCCGGCTTCCTCGGCTCGCCGAAAATGAACTTCATCCCGGCGCGGGCGCTGGACCAGCACGCCGCCGGCGTGGAGCTGGAGCTGCCGGGCGCATTTCGCCTTACCTTGCCGCTGGCCGACGCCGGGGACGGCCCGCTGGCGCTGGGCGTGCGCGCCGAGCACCTGTACTTCGCCGAATCCGGCCTGCCGGCGACGGTGCAGCTGGTGGAGCACCTGGGCGACCAGCAAATCGTCTATCTGCGCCACGAAGGCGAAGGCGAGACCATCGCGCTGAAGCTGCCCGGCCACGAAGCCGAGCCGCGTCCCGGCGAGCGCCGCTTCCTGGCCCCGGACCCGCGCCATTGCCACCTGTTCGGCGGCGACGGGCTGGCGCTGGCGCGGCGTGACCCGCTGCCCATCCAGGAAAGGTCGCAAGAAACGGCCACAAGCTGACTCGCTTCGCTGCACGCGCCGCCGGTTTCCGAGTCGTCACCGCGAAACCGGCCTTATCGAAATATACCTTCCGGCCATCATGAAAATTTCGATCGTCATTCCCACCTACAATTGCTCGGCGCTGCTGGCCGCCTCGCTTCGCGCTCTGGAACGACAAACCCTGCCGCGCCGCCAGTTCGAAGTGATCGTCTGCGACGACGGCTCATCCGACGACACCGAACAAGTCGCCTCCCGTTTCGCCTCCGCGCTGTCCCTGCAATACCTATGGCAACCCGACCAGGGCTTCCGCGCCGCCACCGCGCGCAATCAAGGCGTCGCGGCGGCAAACGGCGACATCATTCTATTTCTGGACTCCGGCGTGCTATTGGCGGAAACGGGACTGGCCGCGCATTGCCGCCGCCATGCCGCGCGGCCCCGTCAAATCGTGATTGGCTACGTCTACGGCTATATGGCGCAGACCCTGCACACCGAGTGGGGCGGCCCCAGCCCCGATCCCGACTGGCCCAGCCGCGTCGATCCAGGGCGTGTAGAAGCATCCATCGCCGCATTGCGCGCCATGCGGGTGGCCGATGTGCGCGAGGGGCGCTATCTGCGCCATGGCGACGATCTTTCCGTCTGGCCGGTGCCGTTCGATGTGTTCTGGACCTGCCATGTCTCGCTGGAGCGCGCGCATTTTCATGAAGCGGGCGGCTTCGACGATGATTTCCGCCAGTGGGGCGGCGAGGATTTCGACCTCGCCATTCGCCTGTTCAACAGCCCGGATTCGCACTGGACGCTGGATCGCGAATGCCGATCCATTCATCTCCCGCACCAGGAGGAGGTGGCCTCCAATGCGCAACGCGAACAGCGCGTCGCCGACACGCTGCGCCGCCTGGCCGCGCGTTATCCGCAACCTCAGCTGCTCGCATACCTGGACTGCCTGGCGGCCAACAGCAAGCCGCTGGACGTCAACGCTTACCTGCCGCGCCCAGCCCGCGCGGCGCCGGTGGAAAGCGCGCTATGCTGAAAGTCGCCATTCTCGGCTGCGGCTACATGGCCTATTACTACGCGATGGCGGCATTCAACCACCGCGCCCTGTTCTCGATATGCGGCGGCTACGATACCGATGAACAGCGCGCCTCGCGCTGGGCGGCGCATTTCCATGCCCGCGCCTATCCGTCTTTTGACGCCCTGCTGGCGGATCCCGACATCGATATCGTCGTCAACCTGACCCCGCCGCAACAGCATTTCGACGCCAATCTGCGCATTCTGCGATCCGGCAAGCACCTATACAGCGAAAAACCGCTGGCGATGACCGGCGAACAGGCCAGAACCTTGCAGCGGGTCGCCCAGCTCCACGGGGTTCTGCTCGGCGCCGCGCCGTCCTGCCTGCTCAGTCCTGCGGTGACGCTGGCGGCGCAGCTGCTGGAACAAGGCGCGATCGGCCGTCCCCGTTTCCTGCATCTGTCCATGCATGATTTCCGCGTCGACTTGGCCAGGCCGGAGCGCTGGATCAACCCGCTGGGCGTGGGCTGGCCCTACGCCAACGAATTCGAAACCGGTTGCACCGCCGAGCACAGCGCCTATTCGCTGTCCATCGCGCTGGCCTGGTTCGGCCCGGTCAAATCGGTGGATAGCCTCACCCGGACGGCGATCCCCGACAAGCGGGTTGCGGGGGCGCCGCTCCCCCCCGGCTCCTCGCCCGACTTCACCACCAGCGTGCTGGATTTCGCCAATGGCGTCACCGGCCATCTCACCTGCGGCATCGTATGCGACACCGCGGACAGGAGCATCGCCATTCATGGCGATGAGGGCAGCTTGGCGCTGGAAGACTGCTGGGATTATTTTTCCCCTCTGCGCCTTTCCCACCGCCGGCCCCTGGGCGACGGCCAACACGTGGAGACCCGCACCATCGCGCCTGAGCGCGGCGCGGGCTTTATCCACGATTACGGCATGGAAATGGATCAATGCATGGGTATCGCCAACCTTTGCCTGGCGATCCGCAATCATTCCCCGTTGCTATGCGGCGGCGAACTGGCGATCCATGCCACCGAGCTGTGCGAGCGCATATCCAACGGCGGATCCGCGCAGCTGGACGCGTCGTTCCAACCCTTGTCCGCCCCGCCCTGGATGGCGGCGGCCCGCGCCGCTCTCGGCGCGCCTCCGCTCATCGCGTGGCGGCAAGAGCAAGGCACGCCAGAAGCCGCGCTGCCGGCGTCCAAAACGATAGCGGGCATCCATCTGGACACGCTCCCGGCAATGCCGGCCGCACCCGCCTGCCTATACGCCGCCGGCAACGACTCCGAACTGCCCCGGCGACTGGAGGAGACGCTGGCGGCCGGCCTGCCCGCTTACCTGCCCCCCTCCCGCTTCGCCCAGCTGCTGCTGCGGAACGGCCCGCGGCCCGATCTTTCGAGCCCCTGGCTGAAAAGCGGCCTTCCCGCCGGTTATCGCGCCGATGTTCGCGGCGCGCTCCGGCAATCGCTGCCTCCCAAGCAGTTGGAAACGCTGCGATGGGAATGGACTACCGCGGCGCCAGCGGATCGGCTGGCTGACGCCTTGGCCCTGTGCGGCCTGCTCGCCGACTGGCCCGACGCGCCGGTCGAACTGCGATTCGGCTCAAACCAGCGGGACGATATCCGCCTCGACCTGCATTGGTCGAATGGCCCCCGCATCGAGATGCGCATCCGGCGCGGCGAAGCCGACGCGATCCAGGCCCATGCTTCGCTGCGCGGCATGGCCGAGTTCATCGTGCCAGAGGCATGGCTGGCCGCCGCGCTGCGACCAGACCCGGAAGCGGCCCTCAGGCAGTTGAGCTGGCTGGCCCGGCTGCCGACGCATCATGCGGACTGGCAGCCGGCGCACTCATTCCGCTTCGCCGCCCTGCTCTACGCTTTGCCCGCCCCGGCTCAGGCCTTATTCCACTGATGGGACGCCATCCATGACCTTCCGCGACTCCTCCTTGCTCGCCAGCATTTTCCTCACAGGCATGAGCACCGCGCTGTTCAACCCCCTGCAAAGCTCTTTCTTCGTGCGCGAGCTGGGGGCCAGCCCCGGCTTCGTCGGCGTGTATATGGCGCTGTCCATCGGCTGCGCCATGCTGACGTCGCACTGGGTAGGCGCACGCTCCGACGACGGCCGGCCGCGGCAACGGTTGATCCGTCTATCCGCGCTGGCAGGCATGCTGGCCTTCCTCGCTTTCGCCACGCTCCGCGACAAGGTCTGGCTGGCCTTGGCCAGCCTGAGCCTGGTCAGCCTGACCTCGATTGCCGCGCCGCAACTGTTTGCGCTGGCGGCGTCGCGATCGTCGGGCAACAGCGCGGGCATGCTGGGCTCCATGCGCGCCATGGTGTCCCTGGCCTGGGTGATCGGCCCCCCTCTTTCATTCGGCATCGCCGCCGCCCTTGGCTACCAGGCCGCATTCGCGCTCTTGATCGCCATCTATGGCCTGATCTGGCTGGCCAGTTATCGGCTTCCCGCCAGCGATAAACCGCAAGCCGCGCCCGCTGCGGCCGCGATCGACGACAAACCCGGCAAAGCGATGTGGCTGGTGGCCGCCGGCATCGGGGTGCTCTATGTCGCAATCAATAATTACATCATCCAGATGCCGCTCCACCTGGCTCTGCAGCCGCATGCGCCCGCATGGCTGCCAGGGGTGCTGTTCGGGTTGACCGCCGCGATAGAGATTCCTTTGATGATGCTGTCCGGCAAGATCAGCCGCCGCTGGCCGCCTGAAAAACAGCTGCTGGCCGCCGCCATGCTGGGCGCCGGCTATTACATCGTATTCGTCATGGTGGATGCCTGGCAGCTCATTCTGCTGCTTCAATGGCTGCCTGCCGCCTGCATCGCCTTGAGCGCCACCGCGGGGCTCCAGCTGTGCCAGCAATTGGCCCGGGAGCGTCTGGGCTACGCGTCCACGCTGTACTCCAACGCGATATCCGCCGGCATGGCGCTAGGCGCGCTGCTGGGCGGCGGCATCGCCGCGATCTGGGGCTACCGCGCGTCGCTCGCCCTATGTTCCGTCGCCTGCGCGCTGGCTTGCCTGCTGTTTCTCTGGCTGCGTTGGGAAAGGACGCGCGCGGCCGGCGCGCTGGCCGCGCAATTGAAGTGACCTGCCACTTACCCACAACCATCGCCGACAAGACAAGTTATCCACAATCAGGCTCCGCTAAGTATTCTTTCCTAGTTATGCACAATCTGCCCTACAACTAGAACAGAATCATTCTTGTCGGGAGCTTCTCATGGAGCGCCAAACCTCTCTGGCCGGACAGTTGGCCGCCATCGTCGGCCTAGTGGTCTCCATCCTGCTGTGCGCATCGCTGTTTTCCCTGTACCAGCTATGGGGCGGCATCCGCACTTTCCGCGACCAGGTGGCGGCCGACCAGCAGAGCGTGCGGCAGGTGCTGACCATGCAAGTGGACTTCAAGAAGCAGGTTCAGGAGTGGAAGGACACGCTGTTGCGCGGCCAGGATCCAGCCAAGCTGGCCAAGTACTGGGGCAATTTCGAGAAGAAGGAAGGCCAGGTCCACGACGAGGGCGCCGCGCTGGCGGCATCGGTATCGGATCCCCAGGCTCAGCAATTGCTGCAGCAATTCGTCTCCGCCCACCAGAAAATGGGCGAAGACTACCGCCGCGGCCTGGAGGCGTTCAAACAGTCTGGCGGCGACGCCAAGGTCGGAGACAAACAGGTGGCCGGCATGGACCGCCCGCCGACCGACCTGCTGACCCAGGCCAGCGACCTGCTGGCCAAGCGCGCCAAGGCCGACGCCGCCGACGCGGAAGCCAGCGCCAACGCCGCGCTGTGGCGGGTGGGGGTCGCGATGGCCATCGGCACCGCGCTGGGGCTGGGCTTCTTCCTGTATTACGTCAACTCCACCATCATCCGCCGCGCCCGCCAGGTGGTCGCCGACCTGACCCGGCTGGCCGACGGCGACTTCACCCGGCCGTTCCAGCCTGGGCGAATGGATGAGATCGGCCGCATCGCCGCCTGCAGCGAAACGGTGCGCATCCATCTGGGCGCGCTGATAAGCGAGCTGATCCAGGCCGCCAGGCAGGTGGGCGACACCAGCCAGGAGCTGGGCCGCTCCGCCCGCGCGCTGGCCAGCGGCGCCGAAACGCAGAACGACGCCATCGCCAGCAATGCCGCCTCGCTGGAACAGATGGCCACCAGCATAGACACCATCGCCGATCAGACCTCGCGCATCAGCGAGGATTCGCACAACAGCGCGCAGAAGACGCGCGAGGGGCTGGAAGAAGTGGCGCGGCTGCGCCGCCAGGCGGAAACCATAGACACAGTGATGGGCCAGGTCGACACCGCCTCGCAGGCCTTCCGCGACAGCACCCAGGCCATCGGCCATTTGACCAGCCAGATCCGCGACATCGCCGAGCAGACCAATCTGCTGGCGCTGAACGCGGCGATCGAGGCCGCGCGCGCCGGCGAGATGGGCCGCGGCTTCGCGGTGGTGGCCGACGAAGTGCGCAAGCTGGCGGAAAACTCGGCCAAGGCGGCCAGCGAGATCAAGCTGGTGACGGAACAGCTGAGCCAGAACGCGCAATCAGTGGGATCGACGGTGCAAAGCGGCCTGGACGCCACCCGGCAGAGCCGCGGCACCATGGAAACGGTGATGTCCAACCTGCAGGCCGCCAACGACAGCGTGCAGGAGGCCAGCGGCGGGGTGGTGCAGATCCGCGACGCCATCGCGGAACAGAAAACCGTGTGCAACAGCATCGCCGGCAGCTTCGAAACGGTGTCGCAGATGGTGGCCGACAATACTCTGGCCGCCGGCGAGCTGCACGGCGCGGTGGTGAGCCTGAACGGGCTGTCCACGCACATGCAGGACATGGTGGGCAAGTTCCGCCTGTGAGGGTCAGGCCGAGAAAAACGGATTGGCGGCGTTCAGCCGGAACCGCAGCAGCCGGCCGGCATGCGGCGCCAGCCGCCGCTCCAGCCAATCCATGCCGGCTTCGCCGGACGGGAAACCGGCATCCGGCCGCTCGCTGACGAACACCGCGTTGCGGCTGGACTCGGTCAGCTTGAAACGGTCGGACTCCAGCCAGTTCAGGCAGCGGCACACCACCTCGCGCCCGCCGTTCAGCCACGCCGCCTCGCCCGGCAACGCGCGCTCAGCGTCGGCGCGGCCCAGGGGCAGGAAAGCTTCGTCGCCGCGCGCCAGATCCAGCATCAGCTCGCCGTCCAGCTTGTCGATGTCCTCGCCGCCAAACGGCGCCAGGCTCAACAGGGAAGCCTGGTTGTACAGGTCCACCAACGGCAGGATGCGGCGCAGCTTGCCCTTTTGCGCCGCTTTCGCCAGATACTCCAGCGAACAGCGCGCCTTCTTGTCGCCCGGCAGCGCGCGGTAGATTTCCTTCCAGCGCAGCAATAGCGCGTCCAGATCGGCCTCATGCGCCGGCAAAGCCAGCTCCGCTTCCGGCAAGCCGGCCGCGTCAAGGTCCAGCGCCAGCAGCCCGCTGACTTCCATTTCCGGCATCCGGCCCAGCAGGGCCTCACTCAAGGCAATGCGCATCTTCGCTCCCTTCATCGACATCCGCACCATGCTAGCCAATGCCGCCAAGGTCGTGAAACGAAAGCTTTTAATGAGGCATTAGCGCGCCGGCGCCGGAAACGAAACAGCCCGGCGAACCGGGCTGTATTGTAGATCGGGAAAACCGCTCAGGCGCTCAGCGCCTCGCGCGGCGGCTGCGCGCGCGCGGCCAGCCAGGCGTCCACCACCTCGGCGGCGTCGGCCGGCAGGTGCAGCTTGAGCTTGGAGCGTCGCCACAGGATGTCCTCGCTGCGGGTCGCCCATTCGGCGTCGGCTAGATAGGCCAGTTCGGCTTCGTACAGGCCCGGCAGCACTTCCTTGCCCAGGCCGGCCAGGCTGTCCGCCTTGCCGATCAGCTTGGAAACGCGGGTGCCGTAAGCGCGCGCCCAGCGCTCGGCGAGCGCTTCCGGCAGCCACGGATGGCGCTGGCGCAGGCCTTGCAGGAAGCGGCCGAAATCGGCGCCCGGCATGTCGCCGCCCGGCAGCGGCGCGCCGGCGGTCCAGGTGGCCTGGCCGCAGCCGAGCAGCGGCGCGATCTTGTCCACCGCCTCTTCCGCCAGCTTGCGGAAGGTGGTGATCTTGCCGCCGAACACCGACAACAGCGGCGCGCCCTTCAGGTCCATCTCCAGCGCGTAGTCGCGGGTGACGCTGGAGGCGTTGTCGGACGCGTCGTCCAGCAGTGGGCGCACGCCGGAATAGGTGGACAGCACGTCGTCGGGCGTGATCTGGCTGTGGAAGTAGCGGTTGCTCATCTGGCACAGGTAATTGATCTCGTCGCCGTCTATCGCCACCTGGGCCGGGTCGCCATGGTATTCGACGTCGGTGGTGCCGATCAGCGTGAAATCCTTCTCGTACGGAATGGCGAAGATGATGCGCTTGTCCGGGTTCTGGAAGATGTAGGCGAACGGGTGGTCGAAGATCTTCTTCACTACGATGTGGCTGCCCTTGACCAGGCGGATGGACTTGCTGGACGGCATCGCCAGCTTGTCTTCGATCAGGCTCTGCACCCACGGCCCGGCGGCGTTGACCAGCGCGCGGGCGCGGACCTCGAAGCGGCTGCCGTCCTCGCGCTCCAGCGTGGCCAGCCAGTGCTCGCCATCGCGGCGGGCGGCGACGCAGGCGGTGCGGACATGGATTTTCGCGCCATGCTCGGCGGCGTCCATTGCGTTCAGCACCACCAGCCGCGCGTCCTGCACCCAGCCGTCGGAATAGACGAAGCCGCGCTTGAAGGCGTCCTTCAGCGGCGCGCCCGACGGGTGCCTGGCGAAGCTGATGGTTTCCGAGCCCGGCAGCACTTCGCGCTTCGCCAGATGGTCGTACAGGAACAGGCCGGCGCGGATCATCCATTCCGGGCGCTGGTCGCGCGCGTGCGGCATCACGAAGCGCAGCGGCCAGATGATGTGCGGCGCGGCCTTCAGCAGCACCTCGCGCTCCTGCAGCGCCTTGCGCACCAGGCCGAACTCGTAATATTCCAGGTAGCGCAGGCCTCCGTGGATCAGCTTGGTGCTGGCCGACGACGTGTGCGAGGCCAGGTCGTCCTTCTCGCACAGCAGCACCGACAGGCCGCGCCCGGCGGCGTCGCGCGCGATGCCCGCGCCGTTGATGCCGCCGCCTATGATTACCAGATCGTAAGTTTCCACCGCATACCTCGCTAAAGTCCGGACTGGCCTTGCCAGCTTTACTACCCAGAATAATTAATAACGAACCTTAATACAACACAAGATTTTCGTTTTACGTTTTATTTTGCGCGTTTTATGTACGCGAATGGGCTTTTGCGCGGCCGACGCGTCGCCAGCCGCGCCCATCACGCTCAAGCCGAGGCCAGCTTGCCCTGTTGATGGCCATGCCAGGTGGTCAGCGCCAGCAGCACGATGGCGGCGACGCAGGAGCCGATCAGCAGCGCGAAGCCGCCGTCCCAGCCGAAATGGTCGACGGTGTAGCCCACCGCGGCGTTGGCGGCCACCGAGCCGCCCAGGTAGCCGAACAGGCCGGTGAAGCCGGCGGCGGTGCCGGCGGCCTTCTTCGGCGCCAGCTCCAGCGCGTGCAGGCCCACCAGCATCACCGGGCCGTAGATCAGGAAGCCGATGGCGATCAGCGCCAGCATGTCCACGGTCGGGTTGCCGGCCGGGTTCAGCCAGTAGACGACGGTGGCCAGGGTCACCAGCGCCATGAAGAACACGCCGGTGGCGCCGCGGTTGCCGCGGAACAGCTTGTCCGACATCCAGCCGCACAGCAGCGTGCCGGGAATGCCGGCCCACTCGTAGAGGAAATAGGCCCACGACGACTTGTCGACCGAGAAGTGCTTGACCTCCTTCAGATAGGTCGGCGCCCAGTCCAGCACGCCGTAGCGCAGCAGGTAGATGAAGACGTTGGCCAGCGCGATGTACCACAGCAGCTTGTTGGGCAGGATGTATTTCTTGAAGATTTCGCGCGCGGTCAGTTCCTGTTCATGCGTGTCGCTGTAGTCTTCCGGATAGTCGTTCCGATAGGCCTCCACCGGCGGCAGGCCGCAAGACTGCGGCGTGTCGCGCATGGTCAGCCAGGCGAAGACGGCGACGCCGATCGCGGCGGCGGCCGGCACGTAGAAAGCGGCGCGCCAGTCGTTGAACCAGCCCATGCCCAGGATGAACAGCGGGCCGATCAGGCCGCCGCCGACGTTGTGCGCGCAGTTCCAGATCGACACCACGCCGCCGCGCTCCTTCTGCGACCACCAATGCACCATGGTGCGGCCGCAAGCCGGCCAGCCCATGCCCTGGAACCAGCCGTTGAGGAACAGCAGCACGAACATGACGCCGACGCTGGAAGTGGCCCACGGCGCGAAGCCCATCAGCAGGAAGACGGCGGCGGACAGCACCAGGCCGGCGGACAGGAACACGCGCGGGTTGGAGCGGTCTGACACCGCGCCCATCAGGAACTTGGACAAGCCGTAGGCGATGGCGACGCCCGACATCGCGAAGCCGAGGTCGCCGCGCGAGAAGCCCTGCTCCACCAGATAGGGCATCGCCAGCGAGAAGTTCTTGCGGACCAGATAGTAGCCGGCGTAGCCGATGAAGATGCCGAGAAAGATCTGCCAGCGCAGCCGGCGGTACAGGCCGTGCTGCTGCGCGTCGGGCAGCGGAGGAAGGTGTGGCGCGGGTTTGAACAGACTGATCATGGGACTTCTTTCCGAGTTGAGGTGCGGACAACAGCCATCCACCATCCCGGGCGAAACCATAAGGCGTCGCCCGTGGGGCGGATCGCTCCGGCGGGCCGCGCGCTCTGTCGGCGGCGGTCCCGCTTGGGCCAGTCTTGCGCTGGCTTATGAAAACGCCGCCGTGCGGACACGGCGGCGTCGAAACAGCTAAAACATCAAAGCGGCAACGTGAAAGCCAGCGCCGCCAGCGCGCCGCCGATCAGCGAACCGACCACCGGCACCCAGGCGTAGCCCCAGTCGCTGTCGCGCTTGCCGGGGATGGGCAGGATGGCGTGCATGATGCGCGGCGCCAGGTCGCGCGCCGGGCTCATCGCGTAGCCGGTGGTGCCGCCCAGCGACACGCCGATGCCCAACACCAGCAGCGCGACCGGCAGCGCGTCGATCGCGCCCAGCGACATCTTGGGCGCTACCATAGACAGGATGGCGAACACCAGCACGAAGGTGGCGACAATCTCGGACATCAGGTTGCCCGGCAGGCTGCGGATGGCCGGACCGGTGCAGAAAGTGGCCAGCTTGGTGTCGGCGCAGTCGGTGGTTTCGTAGTGCTTGCGGTAGATCAGCCACATCAGGCCGGCGCCGGCCATGCCGCCCAGCATCTGCGCGGCGACGTAGCCCGGCACTTTTTCCCACGGGAACTTGCCGGCCACCGCCAGCGCCACAGAAACCGCCGGATTCAGGTGGGCGCCGCTGATCGCCGCCACGCTGAACACGCCGACGAACACCGCCATCGCCCAGCCGAAAGCCACCACGATCAGGCCGCTGTTGTGGCCCTTGGTGTTTTTCAGCAGCACGTTGGCCACCACGCCGTTGCCCAGCAGCACCAGCAAGGCGGTGCCGATGAATTCGCCCATCAAAGGATTCATGATTGTCTCTTTCCAACTTTATCTTGAGTTGCCCGCCGCTTGGCGCGGCGGGTCATGCCGTCATCACTAGCGAGCGGCCGGCAGCGGCTTGCGCCGGCCCCCGCGCCGTCAGTCCTGATCGTCGGCCCACACCTTGGCGGCGTTGACCGCGCGCTGCCAGCCCTTGACGTTGGCGGCCACTTCGCTGGCCGGCATCGCCGGCTGGAAGCGGCGGTCCAGCTGCCATTGGCCCTGGATGTCGTCCACGCTCTCCCAGTAGCCGACGGCCAGGCCGGCCAGGTAAGCGGCGCCCAGCGCGGTGGTTTCGGTGATCTTGGGACGCACCACGTTCACGGCCAGGATGTCGGACTGGAACTGCATCAGCAGCTCGTTGACGGTGGCGCCGCCGTCGACGCGCAGCTCGGCGATGCTCATGCCGGCGTCGGCTTCCATCGCCTTCAGCACGTCGCGGGTCTGGTAGGCGATGCTGTCCAGCGCGGCGCGGGCGATGTGGGCGGCCTTGGTGCCCAGCGTGGCGCCGACGATGGTGCCGCGGGCGCTGGCGTTCCAGTGCGGCGCGCCCAGACCGGCGAAAGCCGGCACCAGGTAGACGCCGTCGCTGTCCTTCACTTCCTGGGCCAGCGGGCCGACGTCGGCCGAGTGGCGGATGATGCCCAGGCCGTCGCGCAGCCATTTCACCACCGCGCCGCCGATGAAGATCGAGCCTTCCAGCGCGTACTGCACCTTGCCGTCCACGGACCAGGCGATGGTGGTCAGCAGATTGTTCTTGGATTCGATCGGCTTGTCGCCGGTGTTCAGCATCATGAAGCAGCCGGTGCCGTAGGTGTTCTTCACCATGCCCGGCGTGGTGCACTGCTGGCCGAACAGCGCGGCCTGCTGGTCGCCGGCCACGCCGGCGATCGGGATTTCGCGGCCCAGATGGGCGGCGTGGGTGTGGCCGTACACTTCGCACGAGCTTTTCACTTCCGGCAGCATGCTGGCCGGGATGCCCATGATGTCCAAGAGCTCGGCGTCCCATTCCAGGGTGTGGATGTTGTACAGCATGGTGCGCGAGGCGTTGGACACGTCGGTCACGTGCACCTTGCCGTGGGTGAAGTTCCAGATCAGCCAGCTGTCGACGGTGCCGAAGGCCAGCTTGCCTTCGCGGGCGCGGTCGCGCGCGCCCGGCACGTTGTCCAGGATCCACTTGATCTTGCTGCCGGAGAAATAGGCGTCGACCAGCAGGCCGGTCTTGGAACGGATCAGTTCGCCCAGGCCGCGCGATTTCAGCTCATCGCAGAACTCGGCGGTGCGGCGGTCTTGCCAGACGATGGCGTTGTACACCGGCTGGCCGGTTTCGCGGTCCCAGACGATGGTGGTTTCGCGCTGGTTGGTGATGCCGATGGCGGCGATGCTGCGGCCGTCGATGCCGGCCTTGGCCACCGCTTCCGCGGCCACGCCCACCTGGCCGCCCCAGATTTCCTGCGGGTCATGCTCGACCCAGCCCGGCTGCGGATAGATTTGGCGGAATTCCTTCTGCGCCAGCGACACGATGTCGCCGCCGCGGTTGAATAGGATGGCGCGGGAACTGGTGGTGCCCTGGTCCAGGGCCAGCACGTACTGATCGGTCATGACTTTCTCCTGTTTGCCGGTAAGGCGGCATGGTGGACATGCCTGGGTGTCGACGTTGCGCGAATGTTTGTTTTTTTGCTTATGACGTTCGTTTTATTTGCGGACAATTCTAGGCCCGAACAGAACCTTGTCAATCTTCCGGTAAAAAAAAATACATTTTCCGCGCTGCAACCAGAGATCGCCGTCAGCGAAATACAGAATAAGTCCTTTAATATCAACACACTGAAAGATGTAGCTCCGCGCTACATTTTCACATGCGCTTATTTCCACGCCCCCGTTCCGGAAAAACAGCGCGCCATGCCCGCCCGCGCGGCGAGAACAGGCCTGGCTTCAGGACAAATGGATGTAAAAAGCGCCTATTTCGCACTGCAACAAGCATTTGCATGCGCTACAGCTGCTTGCTTGAAAACGAAAAAATAAGAAAATAACCGAAACTAAAAAGCGGACGCTTCGATCAGACCATCGTCGCAAAACGTTGTTTCGCCAACAAATGGCCGCAAACACGTAATCCTGCCGCTACAACGCAGATATGGCAGCATAAACAACAAGGCCGGCTCCGGTTCCACAACGGGCCGCGCGGCGCGAAACGCCGGGCATTCGACCCAGCGCAAGAAAGCGAAAACGGCGATATGGCATCATCGCCGCAACCGGATACGCGACGCGGCGCCCCGTCCGGCAACCGCCCGCCGCAAGAATTACGCCATGGTTCCAAGCTACTCGGCCGCATGGGCCGCAAAGGACTGTCATGCTTCGCAACACCAAAATACTCGCCACGCTCGGCCCCTCGTCCAGCACTCCGGAAAAAATCCTGGAACTGGCCCGTTCCGGGGTCAACATCTTCCGGCTCAATATGAGCCACGGCAGCCATGACGACCATCGCGCCCGCCTGGCGGCCATCCGCGCCGCGGAGAAAGCGCTGGACCGCCCGATCGGCGTGCTGGTGGACCTGCAGGGCCCCAAGCTGCGCATCGGCAAGTTTCCGCAGCCGGCCACGGTGAAAACCGGCGACCGCTACGAATTCACGCTGGACGAGACCGACGGCGGCGCCGAGCGCGCCACTCTGCCGCATCCGGAGGCGTTCGAAGCGCTGGAGCCCGGCCACCGCATCCTGGTCAACGACGGCAAGCTGGCGTTCGAGGTGACGGAAATGCATCCGCGCCGCATCGTCACCCGCGTCGCCGTCGGCGGCGAGCTGTCCAGCAACAAGGGCTTCAACCTGCCCAACACCGTGCTGCCGCTGTCGGCCATCACCGACAAGGACCGCAAGGACGCCGAGTTCGCGCTGGAAGAAGGCGCCGACTGGGTGGCGATGTCCTTCGTCCAGACCGCGGCCGACGTCAAGGAACTGCGCGGCATCATCGGCAAACGCGCCGGCATCGTCGCCAAGATCGAGAAACCGTCGGCGGTGGACGATCTGGAAGCCATCGCCACGCTGGCCGACGGCGTGATGGTGGCGCGCGGCGACCTGGGCGTGGAACTGCCGCCGGAAGACGTGCCGGTGGCGCAGCGCCGCATCGTCCACCACTGCCGCCACCTGGGCCGCCCGGTGATCGTCGCCACCCAAATGCTGGAATCGATGATCACCGCGCCGACGCCTACCCGCGCCGAAGCCAACGATGTGGCCACCGCGGTCTACGAAGGCGCGGACGCGGTGATGCTGTCGGCCGAGACCGCCGCCGGCCAGTATCCGCTGGAAGCGGTGCAGATCATGGACCGCATCATCCGCCGCGTGGAAAGCGCGCCCGACTACCGCAAGGTGATGGCGCTGGACTACAGCGCCGCCGACGAGCCGGACCGCACCGACGCCATCGCCGCCTGCGTGCGCAAGGTCAGCACCCTGCTGCCGGTCACCGTGGCCGTCGCCTTCACCACCAGCGGCGCCAGCTGTCTGTCGCTGGCGCGCGAACGCCCGTCCACCCCCATCCTGGGCATTTCGCCCAAGCTGGAAACCGCGCGCCGGCTGACGCTGGTGTGGGGCGTAGTCGCCTATCACGGTCCGGACGCCGAAAACCTGGAAGACATGGTGGTGAAGACCACCTTCTGCGCGACCAAACTCAGCCTGGCCGAGCAGGGCAAGCCGATGGTGATCATCGCCGGCGTGCCCTTCGGCACCCCGGGCTCCACCAATCTCTTGCGCATCGTCTATCCGTAAGACTCGGCCGGCATGGCAGCGACAACGGAACCTTCGGGTTCCGTTTTTTCTTGCCCGCCCGCCGCAGGTACTATGCTGCAACAGTGACCACCTCCAAGAGCCTGTCCCGATGCGGCCGACGTTTTTCCGCAAGGCGCTCGCGTCGCTGCTGTTGCTGGCGGCCTGCCTCGCCAGCCGCGCCGGCGAGCCGCCCGGCCTGATCGTCGATTTCGACGCCAGCAACCCGCCGTTGATGTACGCAGGCAAGCAGGGCGCGGCCGGGCTCTACCCGCTGCTGGTCGCCAAGGCCTGCGATCGCGCCGGCATCGCCGTCACCCTGCGCGCTGTCTCCTGGCGCATGGCGCTGCAGGAATTGCGCAGCGGCAACGCCGCCGCCGGAGGCATCATCAAGACCGCCAGCCGGGAAAAACTGTTCGACTTCAGCCAGCCGCTGTTCACCGAACGGGTGGTGATGGCTTATCCCCGCGCCGGCGGCCAGCCCTACCGCCGGCTGGAGGATCTGAACGGCAAAAGAGTGGGGGTGATGGCCGGTTGGAGCTACGGCGACGCGTTCGACCAGGCCCGCAAGGACGGCAAGTTCGCCGCCTTCGACGGCGACAGCGACCAGCAAAACCTGCAGCGGCTGAAGATGGGCCGGCTGGACGTGGTACTGGGCATAAACGAGCCGCTGGAGCTGGCGTTGCGGGAAGGCGGCCACCACGGCTTCGCGCTGTCGGCGGAAGCGTTGTCGGCCAACCACTCCTACCTCGCCATCAACAAGCATTCGCAGCAGCAGGCGCTGCTGACCCGCTTCGACCTGGCGCTGGAGGGCATGCGCAAGGACGGCAGCTACGACAAGCTGGTGCGGGATTTCCTCAGCGCCCGCGGCGGCGATTGAGCGCGCCGCCTCAGGCGCCGCGGATCTGGGCCAGCGCGCCGTAAAGGTCGGCGCAGCTCCAATGCTCGGAATACTTGCCGTCGCGCACCACCACGATGTCCATCGCGGAAATCGCGATGCGCTTGCCGCTGGCGGCCTGGCCGAAGAAAGCGCCGGTGTGGGTGGCTTCTATGGTCTTGCGCGTCACCACCTTGCCGTTTTCCTCGATCTGTTCATGGATGTGAACGCGGATGTCAGACAAGGCCGGGTGCAGCATGCCGGTGAAGAAGCCGGCGAAACCATCCGGCCCCGAGGGGACGCCGGGCGGGGCCGAGTGATTGACGAAGTCGGGCGCCACCAATTCGGCGAATGCCCCCATGTCGCGGTTCTCTATCACCTCGCGGTTGAAACGTTGAATCACTGCCTTGCTGCTGTCCATGAAATCGCCCTGGGAATGGGCGCCGGCACTCGTCCGGCGTCCGGGTTGAATCGCCGGCCATCCGGCAATGACGTTGAATTAAACGACAAGTACCATTTCATTTCAATAACATAAAAAAGACAGTATCCAAACCATTCAACATCGTTCCTGTCCACTTCCGCCATCTGCGCGGCCTTCCGTCCGGAGAGTCAAAAGCTGTAGCTGCTGACTTCCACCAGATTGCCGTCCGGATCGTTGAAATACACCGAGGTGATGGGGCCCATCGCGCCGCTGCGGGTGATCGGCCCCTCGACGATGGCCACGCCCTCGCGCTTCAGGTGCTCGATCACCCCGGGCAGGGGGGTGGCGGCGATCAGGCACAGATCGCCGGAGCCGATCGCCGCATGATTGCGGGTCTCCTGGCCCAAAGACTGCAGATTGATCTTCTGGTTGCCGAAACGCAGCGCGCGGCGGCCGTTGCCGAAGGTCACCGCCTCCAGCTTCAGCGCGCGCTGATAAAACGCCGCCGCCGCCTCGATGTCGCGCACGGTCAGGACGATGTGGTCGATATGGCTGATCATGGCCATTGCCCCGGGTGGGAAACGGACTGTCCACCCTGCCACAAGCGCGCCGGCTTGTCATGCCTTCGGCATTCCATGACCATGGCCGCCGCTGGTATAGTCGTTTTTCCCATCGCTTACCGGTTCGGCCATGACCCTCCATCTGTCGCTGCAACACGCCCGCCACCTGCAACTGGCCGCCCAGGGCCTGCTCGCCGCGCCGCGCCGCAAGGCGGCCAAGACGGACGCGCTGGCCGCCATCCGCCGCATGGCGCTGCTGCAGATCGACACCATCAGCGTGGTCGCCCGCAGCCCCTACCTGGTGCTGTACAGCCGCATCGGCGCCTACGAACCAGCCTGGCTGGACCAGTTGCTGGCCGAGGGCGCGCTGTTCGAATACTGGGCGCACGAAGCCTGTTTCGTGCCGACGGAAGACTACCGGCTGCTGCGCCACCGGATGCTGAACGCCGAAAGCATGGGCTGGAAATACTCGCAGCGCTGGCTGGACCAACACCGCGCCGACATCGACGCCATCGTCGAGCACATCCGCGCCCACGGCCCGGCGCGCTCGGCCGATTTCGAGCGCAAGGGCGGCAAGGGCAACGGCTGGTGGGACTGGAAGCCGGAAAAGCGCCACCTGGAAGTGATGTTCACGCTGGGACGGCTGATGGTGAAGGAGCGGCGCGGGTTCCAGCGCGTCTACGATCTGGCCGAGCGGGTATTGCCCGACTGGGACGACGCGCGCGACCTGCCGTCGCCGGAAGACGCGCAGCTGGACATGGTGCGCAACAGCTGCCGCGCGCTGGGCGTGGTCAAGCCCGGCTGGGCGGCCGACTACTACCGGTTGAAGCGCGCGCCGTACGGCGAGCTGCTGCACGGCCTGGCCGACAAGGGCGAGCTGATCCCGGTGAAAGTGGAAGGCTGGAGCCACGACGCCTTCGTCCACGCCAGCCTGGCCGCCGAGCTGGAGCTGGCCGCGGCGGACAGGCTCAACAGCGGCAACACCGCCATCCTGTCGCCATTCGACCCGCTGGTGTGGGACCGCAAGCGCGCGCTGGAGCTGTTCGATTTCGATTACAAGATCGAGTGCTACACGCCGGCATCCAAGCGCCGCTACGGCTACTTCACCCTGCCCATCCTCAACCGCGGCAAGCTGGTGGGCCGGCTGGACGCCAAGGCCCATCGCAAGGAAGGCGTGTTCGAGGTCAAGTCGCTGCATCTGGAGCCGGGCGCGCGAGTCAGCCAGCGGCTGGCCGACGACCTGTCCGCCGCGCTCTGCCGGATGGCCGCCTGGCACGGCGCGCCGCGGCTGGCCATCGGCCAGGCGCCGGGGGACCTGGCCGCGCGCATCCTGGCCTGAGAACCTGTTCAATGCCCACTGCGCGTCGGCGAGACTTCAGAACAGGTTGCTAGCGCCTATTGCGCGTTGGCGTACCAGCCGCTGACGCCGGGCTGGCGCTCGTCCCACAGCGCCACTTCGCTGAACTGGAAATCGGGCTGGATATCCGTGTAATTGGGGATGTCGCCCATGATGCGCGCCGCCACCGGACCAAAGGCCTGCTGGAAAGCCTCCACCGACTCGCACAGCAGCAAGGCCTGAGCCACATAGCCCGGCGCGCTGCCTGCTTCGGTGCCGGACAGGCCGCGGTCCACCCGTACCCCTTTCAAGGTGGCGCCCAATAATTGCTGCACCATGGGCATATGCTGCCGCAGGTAATAATCGAAATCGAAACGCGCGCCGGCGCGCTGGGGATAAATGACGCTGACGGTGATCATCTGGAACTCCGTGGCGGTAAAGGGGAGACCTCAACTTAAACCCAAACTCCCGCATTGCCAATGTCATTCATGACTGGCTGTCCGACAAAATGGAACTTGCGCCGCCTTATCCCGCTCTTTAACAGCATCTTTCACCGCTTAGGACAAAACCATGCGTATCGTGATGCTCGCCGCCGGCAGCGCGCTGCTGCTCGCCGGCTGCAACCAGCAACAGACCACTCAGCTGCAACAGGCCGCATCGGCCGCCATCGGCAGCGTGCACCAGGGCGTGGACAACGCCAGCGCGCCGCTCGGCCAGCTGAAGGACCAAGCCAGCGCCGCGATCGGCGCGGCCAAGCTGGCCGCCTCGGCCGCCGCCCAGAATCCGGAGGTGAAACAGCAGGTGGACAAGCTAAAGGAACAAGCATCGGCGCTCAAGGGAGCCATCCTGCCGAAGAAAGAATAGCGTTAACGAGATTTTGATGTCCGGCCGCCGTTTATTTAGATTCAATTTAGACACGCCGACCTAGCATGAGCCTGCATCCACCACACAGGAGAAGGTCCATGCAAACCCTGGCCGACATCTGTCACGGCAGCGACATCCTGCTGGACGTCGACATATCGAATAAACGCCAGCTGTTCGAATACGCCGCCCGCCAGTTGGGCCAGCGCCACGCGCTGAACGCGCCGGCGCTGCAAGCGGCGCTGCAGCAGCGTGAGGAAACCGGCAGCACGGCGCTGGGCCACGGCCTGGCGCTGCCGCACGCGCGCATCGCCGGCCTGGCCGACGTGCGCGCGCTGTTCCTCGGCCTGAAGCGCGGGCTGGATTTCGACGCCCTGGACGGAGAGCCGGTGCACAGCCTGCTGGTCTTGCTGCTGCCGCGCGACACCCGCGCCCCCCATCTGCAACTGCTGGCGGAGATCGCCCGTGTCTTCGGCGAGCGCCCATTCCGCGCCGAGCTGGCCGCCTGCCGCCTCCCAGACCAAGTCGACAGCCTGTTCCAGCGCTGGTCCGACCCCGAACCCAGCAACGATCCTCATTTCATGCTGGACAGCAACCGCTATTTCCTCGACGCCGAAGCCAGCCTGCGGCCCGATTACAGCGTGCGCCGCAAGGTGACGGCCCGCTTCTGACCGTGACAGCGGAAAAACGCCTTTGCTAGGATGAGACGATGGCTCCATTTCTACGCAACAGGCCCGCATGTCCAATTCCCTGCTGATCATGGTTTCGCTGGCGGTCGCCAGCATCGGTCTCATCACCTGGCAGCACAGCGTGCGCTCCGACCTCATCCGGGCGCGGCGCCGCTGGCTGCAGGCCTCGCTGCTGCTGGCCGTCGGCATGCTGGTGGAAGGCTATGTCGAACCCGGCAAGGGGGAGATGCTGCGGCTGGCGCTGGGCAGCGGCATGAGCAACGCCGGCATCGCGCTGCAACTGACCATCATTGCCCGCGTCACCGGATTGAAGCCACCCAACTGGCTATGGCTGGCCGTCGGCCTGGTTTCCACGCTGGACAAGCTGTTGCCCTACCGCCCGCTGATGCTGGTGCTGGAAAGCGCCGAGATTCCGCTGCTCTACCTGGCCGCGGCCTGGCTGTACCAACGCGCCGAGCGGCTGGTCAGCCGCAACCGCTTCAGCCCCACCGCGCTGTTGTTCCTGTTGGGCGCGCTGCTGTTCGTCTGGCGCGACGCCAGCGATTTCTACCTCAGGCTGCAAACCTCCGCCGCGCCCGACAGCCTAGACCAGCTGCACCAGCTGGCGCTGGCGTTCGCCGCCGCCGCCCAGGTATGTGGCGCGGTCGGCTTTCTCAACATCGTGCTGCAGCGCCAGCACAACCGGCTGGAGGACGCGGCCAACTTCGATCCGCTGACCGGCGCCGGCAACCGCCGCGCGCTGCAATACTGGCTGCGCACGCTGGAGGCATCGGTGGAGCGCGTCTGCGTGGTGATGCTGGACATCGACCATTTCAAATCGGTCAACGACCGCTACGGCCACCAGGCCGGCGACGCGGTGCTGCAGGTGCTGGCCGCCGTGCTGCGGGGCGGCATCCGCGACAACGATATGCTGATCCGCTATGGCGGCGAGGAGTTCTGCCTGCTGATGCCGGACGCGGACATCGAGGACGGGATGCTGGCGACGGAGCGGCTGCTGCAGGCCTTCCGCCAGCTGGCGCCGCTGCCCAAGCAACCGGAGCTGCGCTGCGCGTTCTCCGCCGGCGTGCATGAATGGCATTGCCGGCAACAGGACTTCGCCGACGCCCAGCAGAAAGCCGACCAAGCCTTGTATCTGGCCAAGCAATCGGGGCGCGACCAAGTGCGCCGGCTCTAGCGGCCGACGACGGGCTGCTCCTCGCTGGCTTTTTCGCCGGCCTTGTCCGCCGGAGCGCTGGGCCCGGCTGCCAGATCCATCCGGTGACGCTGCTTCATCTCGTACATGCGCTGGTCAGCCTTGCCCAGCAGCTCTTCCGGCAGCACGAAATCATCGGGCCCGGTTTCCGCGCAGCCCGTGCTCAAGGTCAAGCCGGGCAGGGCCGCGGCCAGTTCGTCACTCAGGCGGACGAGAAAAACTTCCTCGGCCTGCTTGCGGTCGCAATTGGGCAGCACGATGCAGAATTCGTCGCCACCGTAGCGGAAGCAACTGTCCTCAAGGCGGGTGATGCGGCCGATGACCTCGCCCAGCATGCGCAACACCTCGTCGCCGCGCTGGTGGCCCTCGCTGTCGTTGAGCAGCTTGAAATCGTCCACGTCCAGGTATACCAGCGCCACCTTTTCGTAGCGGCGCTGGGCGCTGCGCAGCACCCGGGTCAGCGTCTCGTCCAGATAACGGCGGTTGAGCAGGCCGGTCAAGGGATCCGTGCGCGATAGCTCCTCCAGCTGGCGGGTGCGCGTCGCCACCTTTTCCTCCAGCGCGCGCGCGTACTGCTCCGACTTATTGCGCGAGGTTTCGATCTCGGCCACCAGGCTGCGGATATAGGTTTCGAACACCAGCGCCACGTCGAACATCATCAGCTTGTCCAGCGCCAGCAGCGTATGCTGCCGCACCTCGGACTCCGGTATCAGCTCGGTGAGCTTTTCCGCCAGCAGGAACTTCAGCGAATCCACCGCCGCCAAGTAAAGCTTGGGCTCCACGCCGATGCGCTTGTGCACCAGGCCGATGCGCAGGCGGATATTGACGTATTCCAGGTCGTAAATGCCGCTGAACAGGTCTACTACGTAGCGGCGCTGCGCCGCGCGCAGCCGCTGCAGGGTGTCGGCGTCGCCGATCAGCAGCGCGATCTCCGGCGTGCTGGTTTGCAGCTCGTAGAAACGGGTCACCAGTTCTTCCAGATGCGACTCCACCAGCGTGCCCGCGGCGTGCAGCAGCATTTCGTCGCGCGGCTCCAGGGCGAACAGATGTTTGCGCTGCTCGATTTCGAACTCGGTGATGCGCAGCTGTTCCAGCAGGGTCTGATCGGTTTGTTTCATCCCGTTCCCCAGGACGACGGTATCACCTTAAAGCTATATGCCGGTTTGGCGCTATTCAATCCCGGCAACTACCTTTTCCGCGGCGAAACTGGCCATCTGTCCACGCAGGGCCCGTGCCAGCCGCGCCACGCCCTGCCGCAGCCTAGCGCCCTCCAGGTCGGCGTAGCACAGGCGGAGGCCGGGCTCCGGACTGCCGTCGCCGGTGAAATGGCTGCCGGGCAGAATCTTCACGCCGTGCCGGCGGGCGTCGGCCACCAGCCGGTCCATGTCCAGCCGGGGGTCGAACCGCAGCCAGACGGCCAGGCCGCCGGCCGGCAGCTCGAATTCGGCGAGGCCGGCCAACTCTCGGTCCAGCGCCTCAGCCAGCGTTTGCCGCCGCTCCCGGTACACCCGCCAGGCGCGGCGCAAATGGCGCTTCAGCTCGCCGTGGTCCATCAGCTCGGCCACCGCCTGCTCGGTCACCGGATTGCCCTGCCGGTCTATCAGCAGGATGTTGTCGACGCAGCGCGCGATCAGCTCCGCCGACGCCACCACGTAACCCACCCTCAATCCCGGCGCCAGCACCTTGGACAGCGAGCCGACGTAGACCACGCGCCGGCCGCCGGGCAGGCTGGCCAGCGGCGGCATCGGTCGGTGATCGAAGTGGAACTCGTGGTCGTAATCGTCCTCGATGATGTGGAAATCGTAGCGCTCGGCCAAAGCCAACAGTTGCAGCCGGCGCTCGGCCGGCATCATTAAGGTGGTGGGAAACTGGTGGTGGGGGGTCAGATACACCGCCTTCACCGGATGGCCGCGGCACAAGTCTTCCAGCGCATCCGGCAGCATGCCGTGGCCGTCGCAGGCCACGTCCAGGCACTGCGCGCCCTGCGAGCGGAAGGCGTTGCGCGCCGACGGATAGCTGAGGCGGTCCAACGCTACCGCGTCGCCCGGTTTCAGCAGCGCCTTGCCGGCCAGGTAGATGCCCATCAGGCTGCCGCGCGCCAGGCAGAGATTGTCCAGCGTCGCGGTCAGGCCGCGCTCCATCGTCAGCATGCGCAGCAGCGCGCGGCGCAGGCCGATCTCGCCGCGCGGATCGCCATAGGCCAGCCGGCCGGAGCGGGCGGTGGCGATCAGCGCGCGGCGGTAGGCGCGCCCCAGCGCGTCGAAGGGGATCAGCCGCGAATCCGGCACGTTTTCAGAAAAGTCGATCAGGTCGCCGTCCGCTGCCGCATCCTCCCAGTCCGCCGGCGGCAAGGCCTCTCCAGCCACCGGTTCCCGCAGCGGGGGCGGCAGCGAAGCGGCGACGAAAGTGCCGCGCCGGCCCTCGGCGCTGACCCAGCCCTGGGCCGCCAGCTCCTCGTAGGCCAGCACTACCGTCTTGCGGTTGATCGCCAGCCGCTCCGCCAGCTCGCGGCTGCCGGGCAGCGCGGAGCCGGGCGCCAGGCGTCCGCGCTGCACCGCGTCGGCGATCTGCCGCACGATCTGCAAATGCAATGGTAGGGCGCCGTCGCGCGCCACGCTCAACAGAAAGGGCCAGGGTCTCAACATCGGCATGCTCCCGCTTCTGGACCAGTTTATTTTATAAAAACTGGATGTTTTTACCGGTCCAATGGCTGGCTAGCATAAGCCCATTCACATGACGGACCAAGATGGGAGGCCGAATGGGCGAACTCTATTCCTACACGCTGGCGGGCATCCAGCCGCTGGGGCCGCAAACGCTGCGGCTGGATCTGCGGCCCGGCGACGGCCGCGGGATGCCGATCGCAGCCGGACAATATTTCAGTCTGCGCCTGCAGGACGGAACCGCACGCAGCTATTCGCTGGCCTGCGCGCCGCGCGCGGACGGCGGCCTGGAAGCCCATATCCGGCTGCGCGACGGCGGCCGCTGCTCGGAGTGGCTGCGCCGCGAGGCCCTGCCTGGACAAAGCCTGCAATTGTCCGGCCCCTACGGCGATTGCACATGGCGCGCCGCGGCGCCGGGCGAACAGGTGTTGATGCTAGCCACCGGCACCGGCATCGCGCCGCTGTACGCGATGCTAGCCGCGCTGGACGCGGAAGGAGGCGACTGGCCGGCCATCTCCCTGTACTGGGGCGGCTGCCGCCCCGAAGAACTGTACCTGTCCGACGAATTGGCAGAACTGGCCGCGCGCCGCCATTCTTTCCGCTTCACGCCGGTGCTGAGCGACGCGCCGCCGGATTGGCGAGGCCGTCGCGGCCGCGCGCAGTACGCCGCCGCCGCCGACCATCCCAACCTGGACGGCGCCCGGGTTTACGCTTGCGGCGCGCCGGCGATGGTGGACGACGCGCGCCGCTTGTTGACCGAGCGCTGCGCGCTGCCGGCCGAATGCTTCCACGCCGACGCCTTCATCCCCGCCCTGACCGCCGCCCCCGCCGAAACCGGGGAACTGACGGTGCGCTGGCGGCAGCCGGACAATGGTTGGCAGAGCCTGGCGGCCGCTTCCGGCGGACGCCTAGTCGACACGCTGGCGGCGGCCGAACTGGTATTGCCGGTGTGCGGCGGCGAAGCGTCCTGCGGCGCCTGCCGCGTCGCCGTCCACCCAGACTGGCTGGACCGGCTGCCCCCGCCCGGGCGCAAGGAGCAACGGCTGCTGTCCTCGCTGGACGGCGCGCATCCCCGCCACCGACTGGCCTGCCAGATCGTGCTCGCCGCCGCGCTGGACGGTCTGCAATTAAGCAAACATCCCTAACCCGACAAGGAACACAAGCATGGAACAAACCTGTCTGCAGCAAGAAGCCGTCGGCGCCGCCTTCGACCGCGATGCGATGCTGGACGTGCGCCGCCGCACGCTGAAAGCGGTCCGCGACATCGCCGCCAACGTTAGCCCCGGCATGCTGGAAGAGGACGCGGTGGAAATGGCACGCGACGTGCTGGCCGAAGCCGGCATGTTGCGCGGCTGGCACGACGTCTATGTGCGCTTCGGCCGCAACACGCTGAAAACCTTCGGCGCGGCGTCGGAACCGGATACCCGGCTGGGCGACGACGACATCTTCTTCGTCGACATCGGCCCGGTATGGAAGCAATGGGAAGGCGACGGCGGCGACACCTTCGTCACCGGCGCCGATCCGGAACGAGCGCGCTGCGCCGCCGATGCCCGCGCGATCTTTCATGAAGTGCGGGCAAAATGGCTGGAAGAGCGCAGCAGCGGGCGCGAGCTGTACCACTACGCCGAAGACTGCGCGCGCCGCCGCGGCTGGGAACTGAATCTGGACCTGTCCGGCCACCGGCTGGCGGATTTTCCCCACGCGGCCATCCACAAGGGCGCGCTGGCCGACTTCGACCACGCGCCGAGCGAGCTGCTATGGGTGCTCGAAATCCACATCCGCCACCCATCCGAACCCTACGGCGCATTCTTCGAAGACCTGCTGCTGGAGGATGGCCACTTCACTCGATAAACAACGGGAGCTTGATATGCCTAAACTGTTTTCCTACGGCACGCTGCGGCAGGACGCGGTGCAATTGGCCGCCTTCGGCCACCTGCTCGCCGGCCGCACCGCCGCATTGCCCGGCTACCGCCTCGACTGGCTGTCCATTGTCGATCCCGCCGTGGTGGCCGCCAGCGGCAAGAATGTCCACCCCATCGTCCGCTATAGCGGACAAGCGGCAAACCGGGTGCCCGGCGCGGTGTTCGACATCAGCGACGCGGAACTGGCGCAGGCCGACCGCTACGAGGCGGCCGATTACCGCCGCATCGAGGCCCGGCTCGACAACGGCGAGCGCGCCTGGGTCTACGTCGCCGCCGAATAGCCGCAGCGGATCAGGTAGGGCGACGAGAGGCGGCTTATCCACAGTCCCCTCTCGTTCTCAGATTTATCCACAAGCCCTAGGCTTCGCCCTGCTGCAGCAATACCGACAGCTCATCTGCCGCCTCGCTCCACTCGGCGTCGCACTCCAAAGCCTGGCGCAAGAAAGCGGCCTGGGCCGGCGTCCAGAACGGCGCCTCGGCCAAGGCGACGCGCGGCGGCAGCGGGTGGCTGGAGATGAAGGCCCGGATGTCGGCGGGCTCGTCCGGCAAGCCCAGCTGGCGAAACAGTCCGGGCAACAAATGATTGCTGGTGTCCATCATCGACTCCCTAAGGTGGCTCCACCTCCTCATGCTAGACCGCCTCCGCCGCCTCTGTCCCACGGCGAACGCCTAATCAGCCCCATCGGCCGGTTTTCCGCGCTTACAAGCCCAGCCTGGCGCGAATCTCCGCCGTCCAGTCCACCGCCTCCCAACCCGGCTCCATTCTCAGGCTCAGGCAATAGTCGCGGCCATCGCCGGCGATTTCTATCCATACATGGACAACTCCATGGCTGTCGGGAACCAGGGTCAGCCGGATCTCGCGCCAGTTCCAGCCGGCATCGCGCGGCCTCAGCTCCAATTCCTGATAGCAGCCCAGCGAGCCGGCGACGCCGCCGACATAGGCGATGCCGGCTTCCACCCCAGCGCCCGCCAACTCCCAGCCCAGCCGGGAAAACGCCTGCAACAAGGCGTCCATGCGCGGCGGCGGCAGCACCTGCAGCCGGTCGCTGTCGCCGGCGTCCCGCGCCTGGTCCAAGGCCAGATCGGTATGGACCCACACCAGCGGCTCGCCTCCCAGGGCCGGGTGGCAATTGACCGGCGTCGCCTCCGGCAACGGCAGCAGAAACGGCAAGCGCCATTCGCAGCCGGCCGGAATCCGGCACGGGCCGCTGACCGGCAGGCTGGCCAGCAGCAGGGTTTCCCCGCCCCGCTCGCCTGCGGCTTCAGCCAGCAGCAGCAGTTCTATTTTGGCGATGCGCTGGTCGACCGCTCCACCGCAGACCCTCACCTCTCCGCGCAGCGTTTCGCCGGATTTCAGGCGCGGATTCGACAGACGGGTGGCCACGGTAGCGCCGCCGGTCTCCGCGACGGAAAAAAACGATTTCAGCATGTATGGGCGATCCAAATGAAAAACGGGCCGGCTAATTAGCCGGCCCGCAGACATTTTATGCCTTTAAAATCGCAAAAAATACCAAAACACACCCATCAATCAGACTTTGTCATATAGCTTGCCGCCGCCTTTGACGAATTCGATCGACTTTTCCCGCATGCCCTGCTGCAGCGCGTCCTGCTCGCCTATGCCCTGGCTAGCCGCGTATTCGCGCACGTCCTGGGTGATCTTCATGCTGCAGAAGTGCGGACCGCACATCGAGCAGAAGTGCGCGACCTTGGCGCTGTCTTTCGGCAGCGTCTCGTCGTGAAAATCGCGCGCCTTGTCGGGGTCCAACCCCAAATTGAACTGGTCTTCCCAGCGGAATTCGAAGCGCGCCTTGGACAGCGCGTTGTCGCGGATCTGCGCGCCGGGATGGCCCTTGGCCAGATCCGCCGCGTGCGCCGCCAGCTTGTAGGTGATGATGCCTTCCTTGACGTCGTTCTTGTTCGGCAGGCCCAGATGTTCCTTCTGCGTCACGTAGCACAGCATCGCGGTGCCGTACCAGCCGATCTGCGCGGCGCCGATGGCCGAGGTGATGTGGTCGTAGCCGGGCGCGATGTCGGTGGTCAGCGGCCCCAGCGTGTAGAACGGCGCTTCGCGGCACCATTCCAGCTCCTTGTCCATATTCTCCTTGATCAGCTGCATCGGCACGTGTCCCGGGCCTTCTATCATCACCTGCACCTCGTGCCTCCAGGCGATCTCGGTCAGCTCGCCCAGCGTTTTCAGCTCCGACAGCTGCGCTTCGTCGTTGGCGTCCCAGGCGCTGCCCGGACGCAGGCCGTCGCCCAGGCTGAAGGCCACGTCGTAGGCCTTCATGATTTCGCAGATATCTTCAAAGTGGGTGTAGAGGAAATTCTCGCGGTGATGCGCCAGACACCACTTGGCCATGATGGAGCCGCCGCGCGACACGATGCCGGTCATCCGTCCGGCGGTCATCGGCACGTAGGCCAGGCGCACGCCGGCGTGGATGGTGAAGTAGTCGACGCCCTGCTCGGCCTGCTCGATCAGCGTGTCCTTGAAGATTTCCCAGCTCAGGTCCTCGGCCTTGCCATTCACCTTTTCCAGCGCCTGGTAGATGGGCACGGTGCCGATCGGCACCGGACTGTTGCGCAAAATCCACTCGCGCGTTTCGTGGATGTTCTTGCCGGTGGACAGGTCCATGATGGTGTCCGCGCCCCAGCGCGTGCCCCAAGTCATCTTGTCCACTTCCTCGCTAATCGACGACGTTACAGCGCTATTGCCGATATTGCCGTTGATCTTCACCAGGAAGTTGCGGCCGATGATCATGGGCTCGGATTCCGGGTGGTTGATGTTGGCCGGGATGATGGCGCGGCCTGCGGCCACTTCCTGGCGCACGAATTCCGGGGTGATCTCCTCCGGCAGATTGGCGCCGAAGCTGTGGCCCTTGTGCTGGCGCGTCATCAGGTCCTGCAGGCGCTGGTTGCCGGCGGCCTTCAGCGATTCCACATAGGCGCGGCGGTTCAGGTTCTCGCGGATGGCGACGAACTCCATCTCCGGCGTGACGATGCCCCGGCGCGCGTAGTGCATCTGGCTGACGTTGCGGCCGGCCTTGGCGCGGCGTGGCTTGCGCTGCAGGTTGAAGCGCAGCTCGGCGAGCTTGGGATCGGCCTCTCGGGCGCGGCCGTATTCGCTGGACAGGCCGGCAAGCTGCTCGCAATCGCCGCGCTCGGCGATCCAGGCGGCGCGCAAGGGCGCGAGGCCGCTCTGGATGTCGATCTGCGCGGCCGGATCGCTGTACGGACCGCTGGTGTCGTAGACGAAGATGGGCGGATTCTTTTCGCCACCGAACTGGGTCGGCGTGTCGGCCTGGCGGATCTCGCGCATCGGCACTTGAATATCCGGGCGGCTGCCCTCGACGTGGATCTTGCGGGAGTTGGGCAAAGGCTGGATGGCGGCGGCGTCCACCACCATCTGCTTGTTCACGGGCGCGTTCATCGGGCGGGCTTCTCCAAAAGCGATGAAGCGGCGCAAGGAGCGGTCCGGCATGGCCGGCTGCGGGCCCGAATGGGCCTATATGGCAGGTGACGCTTCCCTACGCCGGTATTATCCGGGTCAGGTTCCAAGGGTATTTCTCACCCGCGCTCCATCATCCGGCGCCATGGCCTACACTTTGCTAGCCATCTGCGCCGAACGCCAGGCGCAGGACCCCTAGCGATGCCGTGTGAAGGTAAGGCAAATATGGGATAATCGCAAGTTATCGTCATGACTCGAGTCCTTGCCGCCGACGCTGTCCTCCATGGGCGGAGCGGACTCCCAGCCCTCCGGAGTTTAAGTTGATGGATTTCGAAAAAACCCGTTTCAACATGGTCGAACAGCAGATTCGCCCATGGGATGTTCTGGATACCAATGTGCTGGATCTGCTGTTTCACGTGAAACGCGAGGACTTCGTCGCCGACAATCAGCGCCAGCTGGCCTTTGTCGACACCGAACTGCCGCTGCCCAACGGCAGCAAGATGCTGCAGCCCAAGATGGAAGCGCGCCTAGTGCAGGACGCCGCCATCCAGCCTAGCGACAAGATCCTGGAAATCGGCACCGGCAGCGGCTACCTGACCGCGCTGCTGGCCAAGATGGGCAAGCAGGTGGTGAGCGTGGAAATCGATCCGGCGCAGAAGGAACGCGCGGCCGCCAACCTGAAGAAAGCCGGCATCGCCAACGCCACCCTGGTCGAGGGCGACGGCGTGCTGGGCCTGGCCGAGCAAGCGCCTTACGACGTGATCGTCGTCGGCGGCTCGCTGCCGGTGGTGCCGCAAGAACTGAAGGACCAGCTGGCCGTCGGCGGCCGCCTGATCCTGGTGGCCGGCGATCTGCCGGTGATGGCTTGCAAGCTGATCGAGCGCGAAACCGACACCAGCTTCCGCGAAACCGCGCTGTTCGAGACCTGTGTCGAGCGGCTGAAGAAATTCGAGGCGGTTGAACCCGCCCGTTTCAGCTTCTGATCATGCTGCGCGAAATCACCGCTCCGGCGCTGGCGGCGCAGCTAGCCGACCCGCAGGCCGCGCGCCCGGTGCTGCTGGACGTGCGCGAAGGCTGGGAATACCAGCTGGCGCGCATCGAAGGCAGCGTGCACATCCCGATGAATCTGATCCCGATCCGGATGAGCGAGCTGCCGGACGATGCGCCCATCGTCGCCATCTGCCACCACGGCATGCGCAGCGCCCAGGTGGCGCTGTTCCTGCTGAACGCCGGCTTCGAGAACGTGATCAATCTGCAGGGCGGCATCGACGCCTGGTCGACCCAGGTGGACCCGGCCGTCGCCCGGTATTGATGCTGGACTGGACGGTTCGTCGCCCCTCTGACGCGACGCGCCCTGCAAACACCGCCCCCGGGCGGTGTTTTGTTTTGGAACGAATCGCGCAGCCATCTTTCCAAGCCACGTTAACCGCCTGGCGATCCATAGCAAAGAACCCGATATGTCTTCTCTGACCTACCTCGCTCCCGCCCTCGCCCGCGTCCACCCCGCCTGGGAAAAGGTGCTGGGCCAGCCCGCCATCGCCGCCCGTCTGGCCGAAATCGACCGCCAGCTAGTCCTGCAGCAAGGCGACGGCAAGACGCTGTTTCCGCCCCCGCCCCAGGTATTCAACGCGCTGACCTTCGCCGCGCCGGCCGACGTCAAGGTGGTGATCCTGGGCCAGGACCCCTACCACGGCGACGGCGAGGCGATGGGCCTGTCGTTCTCGGTGCCGGCCGGCATGCGCGTGCCGCCCAGCTTGCGCAACATCTACAAGGAGCTGGCGGCCGACCTCGGCCACGGCATGCCCGCCTGCGGCGATCTCAGCCACTGGGCGCAACAGGGCGTGCTGCTGCTCAACAGCGTTCTCACCGTCGAACGGGACAAGGCCGGCAGCCACGGCAAGTTCGGCTGGCAGACGGTCAGCGACGCGCTGATCGACGCCGTCAACCGCGACAACCCCGGCTGCGTGTTCCTGCTGTGGGGCAATTGGGCGCAGACCAAGGCCGAGCGCATCGACGCCGGCCGCCACCTGGTGCTGACCGCCGCCCACCCGTCGCCTTTGTCCGCCAGCCGCGGCTTCCACGGCTGCCGCCACTTTTCTCAGGTCAACGCTTGGCTGATCGCCTGCGGCCGCCAGCCGGTGCGATGGGAAGCGGCTCCCGCGCAGAACGCCCTGTTCTGACAACGGCTCCGCCGCGCCGCTTTGCGCGGCGGGCCGCTTGCCCTAAGCTAGTAGCTCCTCCACTCCCCTGCTCTCATCGTGGAAATCCTGCTGCTGCTGGGCCTGATCCTGTTGAACGCCGTGTTCGCGATGGCCGAAATCGCCATCGTCTCCTCGCGCAAAGTCCGGCTGCAGCAAAAGGCCGAAGACGGCCATAAGGGTGCCCGCGCCGCGCTGGCGCTGGCTTCCGAACCCACCCGCTTCCTATCCACCATCCAGATCGGCATCACCTCGATCAGCATCCTGTCCGGCGTCTACGGCGAAGCGGCGCTGTCCGAGCATCTCCGCAGCGCGCTGCTGGACGTGCCGCTGCTGGCGCCGTACAGCAAACCGCTGTCGGTGGCGCTGATGGTGCTGTTCATCACCACGCTGTCGCTGATCCTGGGCGAGCTGGTGCCCAAGCGGCTGGCGCTGTTGAACCCGGAACGGGTGGCGATGGCGCTGGCGCGGCCGATGCTGCTGCTGTCGCGCGCGAGCGCGCCGCTGGTGCAGGTGTTCAGCCGCGTCACCGACGGCCTGCTGCGCCTCTTGGGAGCCAAGAAGAGCGACGAGCCGTCGATCACCGAAGACGAGATCCGCACGCTGATGGAACAGGGCGCCGACGAAGGCGTGTTCGACCGCGCCGAGCAGGAACTGGTGGAAAACATCTTCCGCCTGGACAACCGCAAGGCGTCGGCGGTGATGACGCCGCGCAAGGACGTGGTGATCCTGGACCTGGAAGACGGACCGGAACGCAATCGCGAGCTGTTGCTGGCCTATCCATTCAGCCATTTTCCGGTCTGCCGCGGCGACACCGACCAGGTGATAGGCGTGCTCAACGCCAAGACCCTGCTGGACCGCCTGCTGCGCGGCGAGCCGCTGGACTTCGCCGCCGAGCTGTCGCCGCCGTTGTACGTGCCGTCCACCTGCTCGCTGATGCAATTGCTGGAGCAGTTCAAGCAGGCTCGCAGCCACAGCGCGCTAGTGGTGGACGAATACGGCGAGCTGGAGGGCTTGGTGTCGATCAACAACGTGATGGAAGCCATCGTCGGCGACCTTCCAGCCATTGGCGGCGAAAGCGACGAGATCGTGCAGAGAGAGGATGGCAGCTGGCTGGTGGACGGCATGGTGTCGCTGGAGCATTTCCGCGAGTTCTTCGAGCTGGAGGCTCAATTGCCCGGCGAGGCCGGCGGCAACATCCACACCCTGGCCGGGGTGATCCTGCACCAGCTGGGCCGCGTGCCCAGCGTCACCGACCGCTTCGAATGGAACGGCTTCAGCTTCGAGGTGGTGGACATGGACCGCACCCGGGTGGATAAGATCCTGGTGCAGCGCCATCACCTGCCGCAGCCGGAGTTCGAGTCGATATGAACGTCGTCCCCGCCGCCTCCCGTCCCAACGCCTGGCAGGCCCTGCGCGCCGCGCTGTGGCCGCACTGCCCGCTAGATAGACACCAGGAGGAAATCGACGCCCAGAGCGCCGATGTCCGCCGCTGCGCCGCCTTTATCGCGCTCGACGGCCACGGAGACGCCGTCGGCCTGATCGAGCTCGCGCTGCGCGTCGATTACGTCAACGGCGCCTCCAGCTCGCCGGTGGCCTTCGTCGAAGGCCTGTACGTGGCGCCGGAGCATAGGCGCGCCGGCATGGCGGCCCTGCTGCTGGCTGCGGCCAAGGATTGGGCCATCCGCCGCGGCTGCGCCGAGCTGGCCTCCGACACCGGCCTCGACAATCTGGTCTCGCAGCAAGCGCACCTGGGCCTGGGCTTCGAGGAAACCGAGCGCGTGGTGTTCTACCGGATGGCGCTGTAAACGTCCTCAGCGCGCCGCGCGCTGCTCCAGCCTGGCCTCCCCCTCCCCGAACACCTCCAGCGTCGCCCAGGCGCCGTTGAGCAGGCTCCATTGCGGCGGCACGTGGCCGATGTCGGCATCCACCGCCACCGGATACGGCAAACCGTCCAACGCTGCGCGCAACGCCCCCTCATAGCTCAAAGCATCGCCGTCGGCCGCGTCAGGGCCGCTGCTGCGGCCCAATACCAGCCCGGCGAGGCCATCCAGCGCGCCGGACAGCCGCAGGCCCGCCAGGGCCCTTAAAACGCCACAGGGCCCGAGTTCGCAGTTTTCCAGATACAAGATGGCCGGCTCCGCCTTGAACGCGTCCAAATCGAAATACGGCGTGCCCTGCAGCGGCGCCAGCACGTCCAGGCAGCCGCCGATCAATCTGCCCTCCATTTTCCCGCTCCCGCCGCCCAGCAGCCGCACCCGGTTGGCGAACTGCCGGCCCGGCTCGTCCCAGCGCCAGTAGCGGCCATGCTGCGCCTGCGCCGGCGGCAGGCCGGTTTCCAGCGCCGCCAGCAGCGCCTCGTTGCCGAATGCCCGATCCTTCAAGGGCAGATCCATCAAGTTGGGGCCGTGCAGCGTCGCCCAGCCGGCGCGCAGCGTCAGCGGCGCCATCAGCGTGGACACGTCGGAGAAGCCGGCCACCCACTTCGGCGGCAGCTCGGCCAGCGCGGCGAAATCCAGGCCCGGCAGCAGCTCGATCGCCCGCTCGCCGCCCCAGGGCGGCAGGATGGCGCGGATGCCGGGGTCGAACAGGAAACGCCGCAATTCGGCCAACCGCGCCGCGGCGGGCGCGCTGGCGTCGTGTTTCTCGTCGCGCAAGCATTCGCCCTCCTCCACACGGTAGCCGCGCGCGCGCAGCTCGTTCAGCGCGTCGTCCAGCCGGCCGTGCAGCTGCGGATGGACCCCGGAGGAAAAAGCGGTGACGGCGATAGCGTCGCCGGGCTGGAGCGGCGCGGGAAAGCGGATAGGCATGGATGTGGTCTCGAAGCGTGCGGATGGGTCTGCCGCGCTCAATCCCGCCGCGGCAGATCGAGCGCGAAGGTGATACCGGTGCTTTTCTGCTGGTAGCCGATGCGGTGGTAGAAGGCGTGGGCCCAGGTGCGGTGGATGCCGGAGCGCAGCCGGATGCGCGGATAGCCGCGTTCATGCGCCCACCTTTCACAAGCTTCCAGCAGCAGCCGGCCTATGCCCAGGCCGCGGCAGCCAGGATCGACGACGATGCCGCCGATTTCGACATAGCTGTCCGCTTGCAGCAGATGGCCGCCATGGCCGTGGATCCAGCCGACCACCTCGCCCTCCCGTTCCGCTACCCAAATCTCGTTGTTGATGGCGTCCCGCGCCGTGGCGTAGCGGGACGCCAGCTGCTCGGGCGTGGTCGGATAGTCGAGGTCGCCGCACAGGCGCGCCACCGCGCCGATATCGGCTTCCGTCATGGTGCGGATGAGAATGGGGTTCATGTGGTCGGTTCCGAAGCAAAACCCCATCCTAAGGGAATCCGGCAGGCAAACCAAATGTCATTTCGCGCGGCGAACCAGCCCGCGCCAGCCGCCCGTCGTTCAGAAGCTTGTCAGCCGTTCTTGTTCAGCCGGCGGAGTTCGATCAGCTTCGCGTACTTGATATAGCTGTTGAAGCAGCCGATCGAAATGTGCACCAGGCCCGGCAAACCATCCAGGAAGCCGCGGCGGACAAAATAGAACTTGAAGAAGCGCAGCAACGGGCTGAACAGCAGCTTGCCGGCGCCCACCTTCTTGCCGCGCTTGTACAGCTGTTCCGCCTGCAGCGAGGTATAGCTGTTCTGCTTGGATAAATAGAGCGCGATGTCCTCGCCGGACTCGTGCATCAAGTCGCCATCCAGCTTTTCCACAGGACCGTCGCAGATCACGTACTCGTGCACCGCGTCATCGGACCAGCGCGCGCGGCGGCGATCGAACAAGCGCAGCGACCAGTCCGGATAACCCTCGCCGTGTTTCAGGAAACGTCCCATGAAACGGTTGCAGCGCGGGAAACGATAGGCGGCGGCCTGTGGATTTTCCAGCATCTTATTGATAGACAAGGACAATTCTTCGGACAGGTATTCGTCCGCATCCAGGCACAGCACCCAGTTGTGGCTGGCTTGGCTGACCGCGAATTGCTTCTGCGGACCGAATCCCAGCCATTCCTGGTGGATAACTTTAGCCTGATAGGCGGAGGCTATTGCCAATGTGCTATCGCTGCTGCCGGAATCCACAACCACGATCTCGTCCACAAAGCTCAATTTCTGCAGACATTGTTCCAATTGTTTGCCTGCATTCTTGGTGATTAGCACCGCGCTGACAGCTACTCGCATCTTTTCATGTATTCCCATTTATAAAGTGATGAAACTGGTAGAAGGTTGCTTCTTCTTGTGGATAAGTACATTTATCCGTTTATTTTCAATACATTGATTCTATCCAAAAGCTGTTGTCAGCCGTGCTCGCAATCGGGTGAGCAGTTGTGGATAACTTTAGCGGTTTCTGCAGACTCATGGTTGTCCACAGTTGTTGATCCAGTTTTGCAGACTGGCTTGTGCACGACTTTTTTTGCATTCAAGTTGGCCTACCTCAGCGGTTTTTCATTAACGCAACTATAAAATGATGAAACTGCTGAAGGTGGCACTTTGCTGTGGACAATTGCTAAAAATGCCTTTGCTTCATAGGTTTGCCCTGTTGATAGGCATGGGATTATTGTATAGGGCAATGGCAGGGCAGATTGTGGATAAATCCGGCCGGACTTATTCACAGCCTCTTATCCACATCCCGTCACGAGGGATTTTACGTGGTTAACCACAGCCCCGCTCGGGTACAATGCGCGCCATGATGAATGTGCTGATTGTGCGCACCTCGTCGATGGGCGACCTTATCCACACTTGGCCGGCCATCACCGAGCTGAAAACGCATTACCCGAATATCCGCTTGAGCTGGCTGACCGAGGAAAGCTTCGCCGACATCGCCCGCTTGCACCCGCAGGTGGACGAGGTGCTGACGCTGAGCTGGCGCAGTTGGCGCCGGCGCTTGTGGCAGCCTGCCGCCTGGCGCGAACTGAAGGCTTTGAAGCAAAAGCTGCGCGACGCGCGCTTCGACCTGGTGCTGGACAGCCAGGGCTTGCTCAAGAGCGCGATTCCCGCCCGCTGGGCGCGCGCGCCGTTGGCCGGGCTGGACTGGAGCAGCGCGCGCGAGGCCTTGGCCAGCCTGTTCTACGACAAGAAGCACAAGGTTTCGCGCAAGCTGGCGGCGATCGCGCGCAACCGGCTGCTATTCGGCCTTAGCTTCGGCTACGCGCCGGAAGGCCAGCCGTTGTTCGGCGTCCGGCCCGGCGAGCGGCCCAGCTGGATGCTCAGCGGCCGCTACGCGGTGCTGCTGCACGCGACCAGCCGCGCCTCCAAGGAATGGCCGGAAGCGCGTTGGGTGGCGTTGGGAACCGCGCTGTCGGCCCATCACGACATGGTGACGGTGCTGCCCTGGGGCAGCGACAAGGAAAAGGCGCGCGCCGAACGCCTGGCCGCGCAGCTGCCGGCCGCGGTGGTGGCACCCAAGATGAGCCTGGGCGAAGCCGCCGGGCTGCTGGGCCACGCCAGCGCGGTGATAGGCGTGGACACCGGCCTGGTGCACCTGGCCAACGCGCTGAACGTGCCGGTGGCCGCCATCTACACCGATACCGATCCGCAGCAGACCGGGGTGGTGGAAACGCCGTGGGCGACCAATCTGGGCAATATCGGCCAGTGTCCCACTGTGGATGAGGTGCTGGCGGCGCTGCAATCGCGGCGGGATTGGACATGAGCTGGCAGCTGGCGCTGTACAACGGCCTGTGGCGCGCGCTGACGCCGCTGGTGCGGCGCTATCTGAGGAAGCGGGCGCGCAAGGCGCCGGCTTACCTGGAGCACTGGGACGAGCGTTTCGGCCAGGCGCTGTCGCCCAAGGCGATGGGCGCGATCTGGATCCACGCGGTGTCGGTAGGCGAGACGCGTGCAGCGCAGCCGCTGGTGGCCGCGCTACGCCGCGAATGGCCGGACGCGCCGCTGTTGCTGACCCAGATGACGCCGACCGGCCGCGCCACCGCCGAGCAGTTGTACCCGGACGCCGAGATCCGCTACCTGCCCTACGATTATCCACAGGCCGCCGCCGATTTTCTGCGCGCCTACCGGCCGCGTTGCGGCGTGCTGATGGAAACCGAGATCTGGCCCAATCTGATCCACGCGGCGGCGGCGCAGCGGGTGCCTTTGCTGCTGGCCAATGCCAGATTGTCGGAAAAATCGCTGAACGGCTATCGCAAGATCGCCGGCCTGATTTCGCCGGCTTTGGCGAAATTGACCGCTGTTGCCGCGCAGACGGTGGAAGATGGCGAGCGTTTGACGAAGTTGGGCGCGCGGAATGTTTCAGTCTGCGGCAGCAGCAAATATGATATCGAGGTGCCGGAAGCGCAACGTCATCTGGCCGCCGACTTCCGCGCGCGGGTCGGCGGGCGGCCGACGCTGCTGTGCGCGAGCACCCGCGACGGCGAGGAAGCGCTGATCCTGGACGCCTGGATGGCCGCCGGCGACGCGGTCGGCGACGCGCTGTTGGTGATGGTTCCCCGCCATCCGGAACGATGGGACGAGGTGGAAAGATTGGCCGCCGAGCGCGGCCTGAAGCCACAGCGCCGCAGCGACGGCGCCGCCATCGCCGCCGATGCCCGGGTATGGTTGGGCGACAGCATGGGCGAGATGTTCGGCTACCTGGGAGCGTGCGACGTCGCCTTCATCGGCGGCAGCCTGCTGCCTTACGGCTGCCACAATCTGATCGAGCCGGCCCAGATGGGCGTACCGGCGCTGTTCGGCCCGTCGGTGTTCAATTTCCAGCAGGCCGCCGCAGATTCGCTGGCCGCCGGCGCGGGCCGCCAGGTGGGCGACGCGGCCGAGCTGGTGTCGACGGCCTTGTCGCTGATGGACGATCCGGCCGCCGGCGAGGCGATGCGCCAGGGCGCGGCGCGCTTTCGCGACGCCCACCGCGGCGCCAGCGAACGGATGTTGGCGCTGATCCGCCAGGCGCTGTCTTCCTGACGGCCGTTCAAAGCCTTTTCCGGGCCGCGCGGCCTAAAAATGAAAAACCGCCCTGCCGGGCGGTTTTTTTCATGGCTGGCGTCATTGTCCCAGCCATGTGGCGGACAGCCTGGCGAAGCCGCCGTCCTGCATCCGCTGGCTCAGCCATTGATCGACCCAGGCTTTCCAGCGCCAGTCGTTGGGCAGCAGGTAGGCTTTCTGCGAGAAATCGAACGGCTTGTCCGGATGGATGGCGCACAATTCCGGATGCAGCTTCTGCTGGTAACGGGTTTCCACCGCGTCGGTGACCATCGCATCGGCCTTGCCGTCGATGATCTGCTGGAAAATGCGGTTATTGTCGGGGAAAACCGTCAAATCGGCATCCGGCAGGCGTTGGCGGGCGAAGCGCTCGTTGGTGCCGCCCGGATTGACCACCAGCCGCGTTTGCTTGCGGTTCAGCTGTTCCAGGGTCTGGAAGCGGGCCGCATTGTCGCAGCGGGCGATCGGCGTCTTGCCGTCGTTCAGGTAGGCGGCGGAATACAGCGCCTGTTTCTGCCGCTCCAGGCTGATGGAGATGCCGCTCATCGCGATGTCGAACTTGCCGTCGCGCTGGTCGCGCATCAGCGTCGGCCAACTGGTGGCCACCAGTTGCAGCTTCACGCCCAGCGAACGCGCCAAATCCGCGGCCATGTCTATGTCCAGGCCGCGGTATTGGCCGCTGGCGGAGTCCAGCCGAGTGAACGGCAGATAGTCGCCGGTGGTGCCTACGCGCAGCTCGCCGCGAGCGAGGATGTCATCCAGCCGGTCGGCCTGGGCGGCCGGGCTCAGCAGCAGCGCCGCCAGGCAGGCGGCAGCGATGGTTGGGGCTTTCATCGGCTGCCTTCGCGCGGGTTCAGGGGGAAGGCGAACAGGTCGCGGCGATAGGTTTCCACCACCAGGCTGAACGGGGTATTGCCGTCCTTGTACAGCACGGCGCGGTGCTGCAGCACTTGTTCCGGGATGTCCAGGCCGCGCTTGGCGTCGGCGGCCGGCAGCGGGCGGGTTTCCCAGCCTTGCGGCAGCGGCGACCACAACAGCTTCGCGCTTTCGGTGCGGCGGGTGAAGTCCAGCGCCTTGACCGCGGCCCCGAACGGCGTGTCGGTGGTGTCCAGCAGGCGGTTCATCTCGGCGGTGAGCCGCGCCGGCACGTACCAGTTGTCGGCTTCGGACAGCACGCGGTCGCCGCAGGCCAGCTGCACCCGGCGGTAGCCGATGGCTTCGTCGGCGCCCACCTTCAACTGGCGGCGGATCTCGGCGTCGGCCGGCTTGCGGGTGGCGGTGTCGCGCAGCGCGCGGATGCGGGCCTCGGCGGCCAGTTTGTGCTCGCCGCACCATTGCTGCAGCGTGCGGGTGGCGCTGGGATTGCTCAGCAGGGTGGCGTTCAGCGTCTGCAGCAGCGCCTGCGCCTTGACGCGGGTCTCGGCGCCGTCTTGCCAGCCGGGATAGGACCAGGCTTCGGCGCGGGCCTGGCCGGCCATCAGCAGCGCGGCGGGCAGCATCCAGGCCAGCGTCCGTTGGCGAAATCTTACGGCATGGGTTTGGTGGGTGGCGTTATGCTTCATAGATTTTTACAAAAGTAGAACAAACATACTAATGAGGCCAATAGTAAACGCAAAGTTCCGCTAAGTTGAAAACAGGGTCGACCGCACTGGGCGGGCCGGCCCGTTTTCGCCTTTTCGAGTCGCCCTGCGAGGAGCCGTCATGGCTAAAGATTTTTCTCCCTTGCCCACTCTGACTCTGCCGCGCACCACCGACCTGGTGAGACTGGACCAGCGGCCCCATCCGCCGATAGGCGTGGATAGTCCGGCGTTGAGCGTGATGACCGACCTGAAGCTGGTCAATCCGATAGGCATACGCGCCGACGCCGATCTGCGCGAAGCCCATCAGCGCATGGTCAGCCACGGCATCCGCCTGCTATTCGTCCATGACGACGACGGCAGCCTGCTAGGCCTGGTCACCGCCGTCGACCTGCTGGGCGAGCGGCCCATTCAATGCATGAAGGAACACGGCAAGCACTACGCCGATATCCAGGTATCCGACGTGATGACGCCGCGCGGGCGGCTGGACGCGTTGAGCCTGGCCGACGTGGCCATAGCTAATGTCGGCCAGCTGGTCGCCACCATGCAGCATTTGGGCCGCCAGCACGCGCTGGTGGTGGAAGTGAATCCGTCCAACGGCCACCACGAGCTGTGTGGCTTGTTCTCCACCTCGCACATGGCGCGTTTGCTGGGACAGCCGCTGTCCTTCATCCGCGTGCCGCAGGCGCTGTCGGAAATCCAGTACTCGCTGCTGCACGCCGGCTGACGCTTTGCGCGGACGGCAAGAATCGGGTCGCCGCCGGGCGCGCGCCGCCATAGACTTCGGACATCGCAATGATACGAAGGAGAGCGGCATGGCCTGGCAACTGGAAACCCTGGACCCGGTTTTCGTCGAACGGGCGCGGCGCGAAGGCGTCGACGCCCTCGGCCAGCCGGTGCGGCGGCGGCCGGCCGCCGGCGGCGAACCGTTCCGCGACGCGCTGCGCCGCGCTCGTGCGGGCGAAACGCTGATTCTGGCGGGCTACAGCCCCTTCCGCCAGATTGGGCCCTACCGCGAATACGGTCCGGTTTTCCTGGCCGCGGAGCCGCAGCAGGAGCCCTTGCCGGGGTTGTCATCGCTGCTGAGCCGCGCCGGCGAAGGCGCTTATCTCGGCGAAAGCGTGGCGTTGCGGGCCTACGACGGCGAACAAACCCTGCTGGAAGCCGCCTTGCTGCCGACGCGCGAGGCTGAGGCGACGCTGGCGCGCTGGGAGGCGCGGCCAGAGATCGCGTTCGCGATGCTGCGCTTTCCCGCACATGGCTGCTACGCGCTGCGGCTGAACCGGAGCGAGTGAAATGGACGCCCTTTTGCACGCCGATGAGGAAGCCGGCCGCGATTACGCCCGCGTCCGCGACGCCATCCGCTACCTGGTCGCCCATGCCGGCGAGCAGCCGCAGCTGGCCGATGTGGCCGCCGCGCTCTGTTTGTCGGAATCGCGGCTGCAGCGGCTGTTCAGCCGCTGGGCCGGCGTCAGCCCCAAGCGCTTCATCCAGCAACTGACTTGCGAGGCGGCCAAGGCGCGGCTGGCGGCCGGCGCGCCGCTGCTGCCGCTGTCCCATGAGTTGGGACTGTCCGGCAGCAGCCGGCTGCACGATCTGTTCGTCACGCTGGAGGCGATGACGCCCGGCGAATACCAGCAAGGCGGAGCCGGCCTGGACATCGTCTGGAGCGTCGAGCCCAGTCGCTTCGGTCCGGTCCTGTTGGCGCAGACTGCGCGCGGCGTGTGCGCGCTGCAGTTTCTGGCGGATGACGACGAGGCGGAGGCCTGGCTGCGCGCGCAATGGCCCCGCGCCGCGCTGCGCCATCTCCCTGGCCATGCGCGCGCGTTGTGCGGCCGCTTGTTCGATCCCTTGTCCGAGGCGGATGGCTCGCCGCTGGCGTTGCGGGTGCAGGGCAGCAATTTCCAGATCCAGGTATGGCGGGCGTTGCTGGCCGTTCCCTACGGCGGCTTGCTCAGTTACGGCCAATTGGCGGAAAAAATGGGGCGGCCGGGCGCGGCGCGCGCGGTGGGCAACGCGGTGGGCGCCAATCCGGTGGCCTGGCTGATTCCCTGCCACCGGGTGATCCGCGCCGAGGGCGCGCTGGGCGGCTACCGCTGGGGCGAGGAACGCAAGTTGGACCTGATAGGCTGGGAGAGCGCGCGGCTCAGCCGCGAAGAGGCGACGGCTTGAGCGGGCAAAAGCGGGAGTTCGCCTTGCTCGCGCTGTTGGCGGCGCTGTGGGGCGGCTCTTTCCTGTTCATGCGCGTCGCCGCGCCGGCTTTCGGCCCGCTGCCATTGATCGCGCTGCGGGTCGGCCTAGCCGCCTGCCTGTTGCTGCCGCTGCTGTTGTGGCGCGGGCAATGGCCGCTGTGGCGCGGCAACTGGCTGCCCATCGCCGTGGTCGGCGTGTTTTTCACAGCGTTTCCGTTCAGCCTGATCGCCTGGGCCCAGCTGTCGTTGTCGGCGGGCATGGCCTCGGTGTTGAACGCCACCACGCCGCTGATGACCGCGCTGTGGGCGTGGCCGCTGGCCGGCGAGCGGCTGTCTTCGCGGCGGGCGGCGGGCCTGGCTTTGGGCTTGGCCGGGGTGTTGGCCTTGCTGGCCGGCCACGGCGCGCGTTTCGAGGTCCGCTCGCTGGCGCCGGTATTGGCGATGCTGGGCGCTACCGCCAGCTACGGCTGGGCCGGGCATATGGCCAGGCGCTGGCTGCCCGGCATGCCGCCCCTGGTGACCGCCTGCGGCGGCCTGGCCAGCGGCGCGCTGCTGATGCTGCCGCTGGCGTGGCGCGATTGGCCGGCGAGCCCGCCGCCGCCGCAAGCCTGGATCGCCCTGGCGCTGTTGGCGGTGTTTTGCACCGCGCTGGCGTATCTGATTTTTTATCGGCTGATCAACCGGCTGGGCGCAACCCGCGCCAGCGGCGTCACTTACTTGGTGCCGGCGTTCGGCGTGCTGTGGGGGGCGCTGTTCCTCGGCGAAACCATCGGCGCCGCGATGCTGCTGGGCGCGGCTTTGATCCTGGCCGGGGTATTGGCGCTGAACGCGCGGCGCTAGGCGGACAGCCGGCTCAGTTCGCGGAAAAACAGCCGGCTCAGCGTTTCCAGGTCCGGATCGCCGGCGCGATCAGCGCGCCGGTACAAGGCCAGCGGCACCGGCGGCAAGGCGGGCAGGCTGTCCGGCGGCAAGGGACGCAGCTTGCCGCTGGCGACATCCGGCAGCAGCGCGCCGACGCCCAGTCCCGCTTCCAGCGCCGCTTGCACCGCCAGCAGGCTGGAGCTCTCGAACACGACCCGGTGGCGGCGGCCGGCCAATTGCAGCGCCTGCAGCATCGCGTCGCGCCAGCTGCACGGCGCGGCGAACAGCACCAGCGGCAGCTCGTCCTCCTCGGGGCAGACGCCGCCGGCCGCCAGCCACGGCAGCGCGCACTCCATCGCCCAGGCCGGCGCCTGCGCTAGTCCGCACAGGCGCGGATTGGCGATCAGAAGATCCAGCTCTTCCCGGCGATAGGCGGCGCTCAGCTCGCGTCCCGGCGCGACTTTCGCTTCCAGCTTCAGCCCGGGATGGGTGGCGGCGAAGTCGGCCAGCACCCGCGGCAGATGCTGGCTGACCACGTCTTCTATCAGGCCGACCCGGCAAAGCCGCGGCGCGGCGGCCGGCGCGGCCGGCACCATCTGCTCGGCCAGGCTGACGATGCGCTCGGCGTAGGGCAGCAGCGTCTGTCCGGCCGGCGTCAGCGCCACGCCGCGGGTGGAGCGCCGCAGCAGCGTTTGTCCGCAATGGGACTCCAGCTTGCGCAATTGCAGGCTCAGCGCGGGCTGGCTGCGGCCCAGTTCCGCGGCGGCGCGGTTGATGCTGCCATGGCGGGCCACCGCGGCCAGCGCGCGCAGCAGCGCGGTGTCGATGTCGGCAGTCATATGGTTTGCTTATAGCGATTGGCGATTTTTGCAGTCTACCGATAACGCCAGCGCTTGTTTAGCATCGGACAGTCGATATCCGTTGCCGGGAGAAGGAAATGTTTTTCGTCGCACTATTGCTGGCCGTGGCGGGCTCAGTCGTTTACCACCTGTCGATCAAGCAGCTGCCGCAGGCCGTGAACCCGTTCTTTTCGCTGGCGGTCAGCTACGGCCTGGCGATGTCGCTGTGCCTGGCGGGCATGTGGTGGCTGCCGGCGGGGCAGCGCGGGATGTCGGCGCTGAACTGGAGCAGCCTGGGCGTGGCGCTGGGGATACTGGGCATCGAGATGGGTTTCCTGCTGGCCTACCGCGCCGGCTGGAACCTGGGCTACGCGGCGCTCAGCTCCAATGTGCTGAGCACCGCCTTGCTGCTGCCGATAGGCTACTGGCTGTTCCGCGAGAACCTGTCGCCGGGCAGGCTGGCCGGGCTGGGCCTCAGCCTGGCTGGCTTGTGGATGATGCTGCGCTTTCGCTGAGCGTCTCGCCCAGCGGCAGGCGGATGGCCACCTTGAAGGCGCCGTCCTCGTCGGTCAGCTCCAGCGCGCCGCCGTGCTGCTTGGCCACCCGCGAGACGATGGCGAGGCCGAGGCCGCTGCCGCCGTCGGTGCCGCGGTGCTCGGCCAGCCGCTCGAACGGCGCCAGCGCGGTTTCGCGCAGCGCGGCGGGAATGCCGTCGCCGTGGTCGATCACGCTGAGCATGGCGTCGCCGGCGGCTTTCTCCAGCCGGATGACCACCGGCGGGCGGCCGTAGCGGCGGGCGTTCTCCAGCAGATTGCTCAACAGCCGCTCCAACGCCAGCGCGTCGGCCTTCAGTTCGATCTCGTCGCGGATGTCCAGCCGCGCGTCCATGTTCTCGCGGCGGAAGCGCGCCACCACGCTGGCGGCCAGATCGGCCAGCGCCACGGGCTCCAGCCGGCTGGTTTCCTCGGCGCGGGCGAAATCGATGAACTGGCGGACGATGCGCGACAGCTCGTCGATGTCGGACAGCATGTCGTGCTGGTCGGTGCTGGCTTCCTGCATTTCCAGCGTCAGCTTCAGCCGGGTCAGCGGCGTGCGCAGGTCGTGCGACAGGCCGGCCAGCATCAGCCGGCGCTCGCGCGCGGCGTTGTCCAGCGCCTGGGCCATGCCGTTGAAGTTGTGCGCCAAGAGCTGCATCTCGCGCGGGCCGGTTTCCGGAATCGCCTGCGGCATCGAGCCGCTGGCCAGCTGGCGGCTGGCCTGCACCACCTGGCTGATCGGCCGCGTGATGCGCCAAGCCAGCAAGGACGCCAGCAGCGTGGCGAACAGCGCCGCCAGCAATGAGGCCTGCAGCATCGGGCTGACCATCCGGTCGCGGTAGCGGCCGAAGGGGATCACCAGCCAATACGGCTGGTCCAGCACGTGCACGTGCACCCACAGTTCGCTGTGGTCGGCTCGGCGCGCGTAATGGGCCTGCACCGGCTCGTTCAGGTCATGCGATAGCCGCTGCGCCAGCATCGCGCCGATCTTGGGCAGATCCTCGCTGAACTGCTGGCCGCGGTCGGCGTTGAACGGCAGCAGGCTGGGCAGCCCGGGGCGGTTGTAGTTGTCGAGGAAAGCCTGCCGCTCTTCCTCCACCATGCCGGTCATCGAGTCTTCGAGAAAGGACAGCGTGTCCAGCACCTGGATGTACAGCTGCCGCTCCAGCAGCTTGTGACGCTCATTGTTGGCCAGCCAGATGGTGAACAGCTGGGTGGTGATCACCACGGTGACCACCAGCAGTGCCAGCCGGAAGAACAACGAGCCTAACAGCTTGCGTAACAAGACCTACTCCCTGGGCGATCCGTCCGGCACGAACACGTAGCCATAGCCCCACACCGTCTGGATGTAGCGCAGCTGGCTGTCGGTCTCGCCGTTTTCCAGCGCCTTGCGCAGGCGGGAGATGTGCACGTCGATGCTGCGGTCCAGCGATTCGCCGTTGCCCTTGCCCAGCGCCAGCTCCATCAGCTGTTCGCGGGTCAGCGGGCGGCGCGGATGGCTGACCAGCACCGACAGCACCGCGAATTCGGCGCTGGTCAGCGACACCGGCTGGCCGCCGCGGCGCAGCTCGCGCTGGCCGAGGTTGAGCACGAACTCGCCGAATTCCACCACGTCGTCGGCGTCGTGCAGCGCCGCCAGAGCCGGCGTGGTGTGATGGCGGCGCAGCACCGACTGGATGCGGGCGGTCAACTCGCGCGGATTGAAGGGTTTGGGCAGGTAGTCGTCGGCGCCCATTTCCAGGCCCAGGATGCGGTCGATGTCCTCGCCGCGGGCGGTCAGCATGATCACCGGCAGCGATTCGCCCTGGGCGCGCAGCCGGCGCACCACCGCCAGCCCGTCCTCGCCCGGCATCATCACGTCCAGCACGATCAGGTCGGGGCGGTTGCGCGCCAGCTTGCGATCCAGATCCTTGGGATCGGGCAGCGTTTCCACGATATAGCCCTGCTGGGTCAGGTAGCGGGTCAGCAGTTCGCGCAGCTTGGCGTCGTCGTCGACGACCAGGATTTTATTATGTTCCATATGCTGTTCCTTCAGTGTTCCGGCTGCCAGCTTAGCGCGGCATGGCGCAGGCTGGGACGCCTTGTTTTTTACAGATGTTAAGCCGCCACGTCGCGATACAGTCGTTAACAATTGTGACGTCCCCATTGACGTCCGCGCAAATGCTTGCGCTTAAGCTGGAACAAATGGCCGGCGCGGAAGCCGTTTCAAGCGGGAAATATGCAGTATTTTCATGACGCTGGCCGAATCCGCCCCTTCCGGAAAACGGATCGCTGCGACGCTGATCCCCATCCGATGCCTTGCCGGGCTTGCGTTTCGCCGCTTTGAGCGGCGATGGCAGCGCGGTCAACAGACAGGATAGAATATCGACATGAAGCGATATCTGATCATGCTGGCGCTGGGCGGCCTGCTGGC
>NZ_JAJOHV010000054.1 GCF_021129175.1 Chromobacterium piscinae
CGCCCAGGTGGCGGAGCTGGCCCGCGCCGGCATGGCGGTCGGCATCGCCGGCCTGTTCCTGGAGGCCCATCCGAATCCGGCCGAAGCCAAATGCGACGGCCCCAGCGCGCTGCCGCTGGCGCAACTGGAGCCCTTCCTGGCCCAGCTCAAGGCCATCGACGACCTAGTCAAGTCCTTCGCGCCTCTGCAGATCGACTAATCCCGGCCGCCGCCGCGCGCCTCGCTGCGGCGGACCTGGCCGTCCTACTCAAGCGCTCAGGCTGTGGAACAGCTCGTCTTCCTGGGCGAAATGCAGCCTGAGCACCGCTTCCAGGCCGTAAAGCGCCTGCTGGATGTCCTGGATCCCCAGCTCCGACGGCGAGTCCCTATGCTGAGCGAACAAGCGCGCCAGCCTGTGAATGCCGCGGAAGATTTCCTGGTGGCTGCGGCTCAGCGCCGCTAAGGGATCGTCGCCGCCCAATAGCGGTGAGACTTCGGGGTACAACGCGCGCTCATCGGCCTGCTCATGCGGCAATAGCTCAAGCTGCAGCCAAGCGTCTAGCTCATCCATCGCGACGCATCTTGACTCGGCTGCCATCGATGGCAGCGATCTGGCCAAGTCCGACAGCTTGGCCAGCAAGGGTTGGAGCAGCCTGTGCTCCGAGCGCAAGGCGCTCAGCTTCGCCTCCGGCAAAGTCTTGCCCTGCCCCCGCAAAGGGCGGACGCCTAGCGCGCGCAAGGCGTTGGCGATGGCCGCAACATCGATTAGCTCCTGCAACAAGGCCCCCTCCAGCGGCGGCAGATAGCCGGCCGCAGCCAACAGCATAGCCAGCAGCGACAGGCCCATGCCCAAAGCCGCGCTTTGCGCGGCCAACCGCAGCGCGGCAGCCGCCACCATTTTGGCCTCGGCCAATTTATCCAGCCGGTCGGCCAGCAGCACGATGTCGGCGCTTTCCGCCGCCGCGGCCGAGCCGCGCGCCCCCATCGCCACGCCGACCCCGGCAGCCGCCAAGGCCGGCGCATCGTTGACGCCGTCCCCCACCATCACGCTACGCTGCCGCTCGCGCGACGCCTGGACGACTCGCTCCAACTTGTCCGCCGGCGACAACTCAGCATGCACTTCATCCACGCCTATGCCGCCGCCTATGGACTCAGCCACCTCGCGCCGGTCTCCTGTCAGCATGACCATGCGACGCACGCCGGCTCGGCGCAGCAGCCTCAAGGCGCGCGGCGTTTCCAGCCGCAGCTGGTCGGATAGCTCCAGCACGCCCTCCAGCCGTCCATCCACGGCGACGAAGACCGCGGAAGCGCCCTCCGTGGCCATCCGTTTCTCCTCCTCGAGCAGCCACGGCTCCGCCGCCGCGTGGAGCAAGACATATTGCGCGGTGCCGATCGCCACGCGCCGCCCCTCCACCACGCCGCAGATGCCGGCGCCTGGTTTTTCCTCAACCTGTTCCGGCAAAGGCAGCGGGCCGCTGCCGCGCTCATGCGCCGCTCTCAAGATGGCTGTGGCCAACACATGGCAGGACATCTGGTCCAGCGCGGCGGCTAGGCGCAGCAAGGCTCCCGCTTCGCGCGCGCCATAGACTCGAATGTCGGACAACGCCGCCTGGCCGCCAGTCAAGGTGCCGGTCTTGTCGAAAAACAGCACATCGGCCGCAGCCAGCGCTTCCAGCGCATGGCCTCCCTTGACCAGCACGCCGCGCCCGGCGCAATTGGAAATGCCAGACATCAAGGCGACTGGCACCGCCAGCAACAATGGACAGGGCGTGGCCACCACCAGAACCGCCAAGGCTCGGGCCGGATCGCTGCTCGCCCACCAGGCCAACGCCGCGAGCACCAAGGCCACGGGAATGAATCCCAAAGCGTAACGGTCGGCCAGCCGCGATGCCGGAGCCTTGCTGGAAGCAGCCTGCCCCACCAGCTTGACGATGCCGTTAAAAGTGCTGTCCTCGGCTCGGCGGGCCGCGATCATGCGCAGGCTGTCGCCGGCATTGATGGCGCCGCTGCGCAACCACCCGCCAGCCTGCAACCGGACCGGCAAGGACTCGCCAGTCAGCGGCGATTCGTCCAGCGCCGCCTCCTCGCCCACCAGCGGGCCATCGACCGGCACCATCTCCCCTTGCATGACCAGCAGCACGTCCCCAGGACGAATTTCCTCTATCGCGACCGTGCTCAGCGCCTCGCCGTCCAAGCGGTGCGCCAGACGCGGCGCGCGCTGCAGCAAGGCCGCCATTTCACGCGCGGCCTTGCCGGCGGCGAAAGTGTCCAGCAGACGCCCGGTCGCGGCCATCGCCGCGACGACGGCCGCTGTCGCTTGCTCTTCCAGCGCAATGGCGACCGCGATAGAGAGCACGGCGAGCACATCCACTCCGATCTGCCGCCGTTTCAAGGCCCCCGCGGCGTCAAACAACAGCACGCCCAGCATGGGCAGCGCGGACGACAGCAGCAGCGGAGATACATCTCCCCCGCCGCCCCATGCCTGGCGGATCAGCGCAAGCAGCAAAGCCGCGGCGGGGATGGCCAACAAAGCCACATTCCACGACAGATTCCGACTAGACATCGCAACACCCTCATGCCAGACCGGCCCCTGTTCGGAATGTACACCACGGCGACTGCTCGCGAGCGTTCCGCAATCAGCGCGGCGCGCAAAGCCGGCATCTGCGCACGCGGCCGCGCGAACAAGCCCCAGACTCCTCAGCCGGCCCCACCCCGGCTCAAGCATTATCAGCCCAGAGCCGGGGTCGCCGAAGATTAGCGCCTAAGGCAGCGGTATGCTTCCGTCCGATAGGGAAAGGCGACCTCGTCCCGGCCGCGCAGATCAGGATGCGTGTAGATCAAACGGCGCAACGCTTCGGCGAAGAGCCGTTTTTCATCGTCCGGCAAGGCGGCGATGAAGCTGACCGACAGAAAACGATCGACGATCACGCGTTCCGGCGGGCCGACATGGCTGTGCGAAAACATGGTCAAGGCCGGCGCGGCAAAGTAGCGGACGGCTTCGAACGGCCTGCGCCATGCGCCGGAATGAAACCGCGGCGTATCGCCCTCGTACGGAGCCAGCAATTCGCTGATTCGCGCCACCCAGTCGCAGGACTCGTCGCGCACATTCCAGATCAGCCCCAGGCTCCCTCCCGGCTTCAGCACCCGGTGGATTTCCCGCAGCGCATCTTCATTGGCGAACCAGTGGAAAGCCTGCGCGCACGCGACGGCGTCCATCGACGCGTCAGGCAGCGGAATCTCCCCCGCAGTGCCTTTCAACGCCCGCAGCCCCGGCAAACGCATCTGCAACTGAGCTCGCATCTCATCCACCGGTTCCACCGCCGCCACCTCGCCGGCCACCGTCGCCAACAAACGGGTGAACTTGCCGGTGCCCGCGCCCAGATCCAACACCGCCGAATCTAGCCTCAGGCCCAATTCGCGCTTCAGCCAGTCGGCCAGTTCCGGCGCGTATTCCGGCCGGCCGCGCTCATAAGCCTGAGCCTCCTTGGCAAAACCTGCTTTAGCCTGTCCATGCAATGTATCCATATTCCTCCGCCGCTTTACAGCGACCCGTGAAATTACTTTAACAAGAACAGTATTGATACGTATTTTTAAGCCAACCCTCACTGCCTAATATGGACCAGGGCGGCTCCATACCCTGCCGACGACACTCGCCTGGCTCGCACTCACATCGTCCATCCGGCGATCCGAAGACTCATCCTTGCCGCCCCCACCTTCCTAAACACTCCCGGAGGGCATATGACCACTGCCACCGAAACCCAGACCGCCATCGCGGAAGCGACGGCCACCAAGAGCTATGCCTGGACGCTGACCGCGTTCCAGCAACACGGCAATCTCTGGCTCAGATGGAGCAGCACCGCGCCGTTCCGCGCCCAACAAGGCCAAATCCACGTTTACGAGGGAACCAGTTTCCCGTCCAACCCGCAGGACAAAACCAAGAAATGGACCTGGGACGATGCCCAGAACACGCCATGGGACACCGGCCTGCCCTGGGGCTCCAACTGGTATTGCGCCTACATCGCGGAACGCCCGCCCAACGGTCCTTACGCCTACGTGGTGCAGGTCATCACGCCGCAGGAAAAGTAAGCTAGCCATAAACGACAAGCGGAAGCCCCTAGCTTCCGCTTTTTACACCCATCTTTTCGTATCGCCCGCATAAGTAACCTATCATGGCTGTTTCCAACATGCGCTATAAAAGACCAAATTGAAAAACTTGCTCAACCCCATCCTCCCATTTTTGCTCGCGATGACTCTTAACAGTCTCCCCACTCATGCTGCACCTCCTCAATACTCTAGCACCATGGCGCAACTGGATGCCATTATGCGCGAAGCTGCAGAACAATTCGCCTCCACGCCGGAGATAGCTCGCAAGCAAGCGCAGTGCTTGCAATTGCCGACAGAAGTCGACAGCCATATCCCAGGATGCCCGCTACAGTTCATGGACTCCTACAGTATCAGTAGCATCCCTGTCGGCAGGCTTCTCCCAGGCAAACGCGGCAGCATCCTGAGCATATTAGACAAAAAAAATGGCATCGCCGAATTCGGTATTTTTTATCCCGATGGTCAGGCACGCTTGGATAAAGTCGTCATTCGGACCGGACAAAGCGCGCAATACACCGTCCGTGACGATCAGGGGCGCAAGCTGGTCAGCTATAGCATTGGAAACAGCTTATTTAATGGCCGCTGGCAACAATGGGATGAAAACGGCAGAAAAGTTGCCGACGGCAATTATCAGAATGATCTGGAAAACGGCCGTTGGCGCAATTGGAATGAGAGCGGAGAGCTAGTTCAGGATGCAACCTATCGCGGAGGAGTGGAGATCTCAGGTTGGAAGATCCTGGCGAATTACCAACAGAAGTTCGTCTGGAAAATGGTTCCGGCCGGTCGTCAACAGGAGATATACCAACAGGACAAGGAAGGCCGCTACTGGTTGAAGCGGCGGGAAATCGTCGGAGACAAGCCTGACACTCGGCTCTCCCAGCAAGGCGAGATCACCACCTGGCATCCGAATGGACAAATGGCCAGCCATTATTACAGCCAAAATGGAAAATGGCACGGCCCTTACGAAACTTGGTACGAAAATGGCAAGAAACAAGAACTCTGCCATTACATAGATGGAGACAAAAACGGCAAGTCGGAGCAATGGTATGAAAACGGCCAAATGAGCGCATCGGATGATTATCGGAATGGCAAGCAGCAGGGGCCATCGCTGACCTGGCATCAGAATGGCCAGAAACGCTGGGAGGTCAGCTACCAGAATGGCAAGAGAGAGGGCCTATATCAGTTCTGGAACGATCGCGGCTTCCTTGTCAGCCGGGTCATTTATCAGGCCGGCAATATGGAAGGATGGGAAAAAGTATGGTTCAAACCGGGCCAGCTCAAATCGGAAACTATGTACAAGAACGGCAAGAAACATGGCCGGGAACGGATCTGGCAGGATAACGGCCAGCTCTGGGCCGACACCCAATATGTCGACGGCCAAGCCGAAGGACTAGCTGTCAACTACCGTGAAAACGGGCAGAAAAAGAGCGAATACACCTTCGCGCATGGCATCGAAAACGGACCCGCCCGCTTCTGGGACGAGCAAGGCAAGCTCTATAGGGAAACCATTTACCGGAATGGGATTTCGGGCGACAGCCAGCTATAGCGGCAAACGAGGCGCATACGCCTCTCGTCATCAAACCGCCGCCCCAGCCTGCAACTCTCTCAGATAGGGTTTGACCTTGGCGGCCGTTACTTTCTGCAGCTTGCACAGCAAGGCGTGGTCGATGTCCGGCAGGTGAAATTGCTGCCGCAGCGTATCGCTCAGCAGCGCCATCAAGTGGGCCGCCATTTCGGCGTCGGCCATCGCGCGGTGGGCGCGGCCGGTATCCGGCAGGCTGGCCCAGCGCGCCAGCGTGCCCAGCTTGTGGTCCGGCGCCTGCGGCAGCAGGCGGCGCGACAGCATCAAGGTGCAGGCGAAGTCCTGGCGGCGGACTAGACCCAGCAAACCCAGTTCATAGTCCCAGAACTTGCGGTCGAAGCTGGCGTTGTGCGCGGCCAGCGGCGCATCGCCGACAAAACGGGCCGCGTCGCGCATCACCTGATCCGCCGGCGGCGCGCTTTTCAGCATCGCGTTGCTGATGCCGGTCAGCCGCTCTATCATCGGCGGCACCCAGACGCCGGCGTTCATCAGGCTCTGGAAACGGTCCACCACGCGGCCGTCTTCCACCATCGCCACGCCGATCTCGGTGGCGCGGCAGTCGCCGCCCGGCGATGCGCCGTTGGTTTCGAAGTCGATGACGGCGACGCGCTGCCTCATGCCAGAGCGGCCTTTGCCGCCTCTTCCGGCGTCAGACCGTCGAAGAACTGGTCGGTATACCATTCGGCCTGCTCTTCGATGTGTTCCTGAGCCTCGGCCTCGGTCGCGCCTGCGGCGACCAGATGGGTTTCCACTTCGGCGCACCAGGCCAGCAGCGCCAGCGTTTCCTCGTCCAGTTTTTCCTGCGGCTTCTTCGACATCGGGATTTCCTTGCGATTCAATACATTATCGAGCCGGGCATTGTACCCGGCTTTGGCCTGCGCGCAAGCGCGGGTTTAGTCATCCACCCGGCCACGCAAGGACTTGATCGCCGCCCGCTGCGACTTGCCGGCCAGCCTGCGCTGCTTCGAGCCATAGGTCGGCTTGGTGGCGCGGCGCGTTTTCGGCGTATGCCCGGCGGCATCGATCAGCGCCTGGAGCCGCTCGATCGCATCGGCGCGGTTTTGCTCCTGGGTACGGTATTGCTGCGCCTTGATCACCAACACCCCATCCTTGCTAAGACGTTGATCGTTCAAGCCCAACAGCCTTTCGCGCAGCCATTCCGGGAGAGACGAGGCGGCGATGTCGAAACGCAAGTGGACGGCGGACGAGACCTTGTTGACGTTCTGGCCGCCGGCGCCTTGGGCGCGCATCGCGGTGAACGTCATCTCGTCCTCTTTGACCAGATACAGGGATGGCGGCATGGCGGAAACAATCATTGCTAAACACCCATTATAAACCGCGCGGACCCGATGGCTCGCGCGGTTATCGCTCAACCCTCCGCCTACCGGCAAAAGACAAAACCCGCCGCGCCGGACAGGCCGGCGGGCGGGTCTCGACCAAGCCTAACCTGTCACGACTTCAGATTTTTCACCAGCCCGTCGCACACCGGTTTCTGCGCGTCGTCGGCCGGCAGCTTCCCGCACACGCCGTCCAGCTGGCCCGCCAGGCGGCCGACGGCCTCCGCGTGCCTGCCATCCTGATTCCAGGCTTTGAGCTTCCCGGCCACCTTCTCCAGAGAACGGCGGCTGCGTTCGTAGAACGCGCTGCCCGACTTGCCGGCATCGATGAACACCTCGCTCGCCGCGGTCTCGATCCGGACCGTATCCTGCGGCGCCAGTTCCACCGCGTTGCTGACGTAGCTGGCGCCCCATTGCAGCCGGGTGGCCTGCCCTTCCGACGCCTGATAGGCCTTCTGGTACCAATCCAGCGCCGCCGCCTTGTCACCGCGCTCCTTGGCGTTGGAGGCCAGGATCAGCATGTGGTAATACGGCGCGTGCGAAGTTTTCAGCTCTCCCTTCAGCAATTTGTCCGACTCGTCCAGCAGGCCCGCGTCGGCCAGCAGCTCGCCGGCGGCGGTGATCACCGCCTGGCGCTGATAGGGGTTAGCGCTGGCCTTGTCCGCGTCCGCCGCCTTGGCTTTCACATCGGCCACCAAACCGGCCGGCAACGCCTGCTTGGGGTGCTGCTGTTTGTACAGGGACAGCAGCGTGGATGTCGCGCCCAGCCTGTCGCTCCAGGACAGGGTCGAGTCGGCCTCCAGCTTTTTCAGCTGGACATCAAAGGCTTGGCGCAGCGCAGCGTCGTCGCCCAGCAGCTTCAGCGCGTCGCTGGCGGAGTAGATGACGATGTCGGCGTTGGCGCGGCTCAGCGCGTCATCGCCCAATACCTTCAACAGCCGGTTGCGCGCCTGGTTCCGGTCGAAAGCCAGAGGCTCCTTCTCACCCGCCAGCGCGGCTAGCGCCTTCAGTTGCAAGCGGGTCGCGACAAAAGCCGGTTCGGACGGCACTCTCTCAGCCAGTTTTTCCAGCGTGGCGGGAACGTCTTTCTCCGGCAGCAACTGGCCGCGGTCCACATCCCAGGCGTAGTCGGCCAGCAGTTGCCAGTCGGCAGCAGCCAATTTGTTGCCGGCCAAGGCGTCGGACAATAGCGCTTTCACCGGTTTCACCGCCGTCAAGCCCAGCTGCAGCGTGCGCAGGTAACGCTCCGGATCCACCTCGCCCGGCAGGCGGGTAATCTCCGCGCCGTCCGGGCGGAACAGAATCATGGTCGGATAGCCTCGCACCTTGAATTTCTCGCCCAGCTGCTGCGCGTTCTCGCTATCGCCGTCCAGGTACACCGGCACGAACTGGCGGGTGGCAGCAATGAAGTCCGGCCGGTTGAAGATGGTGGACTTCACCTGATTGCACGGCGGGCACCACACCGCGCCCCAATACAGGAACACCGGCTTGTTCTCCGCCTGCGCGCGCGCGAACGCCGCCGGCACGTCGCCCTGCTGCCAGCCGATGCCAGGCGGCAAGGCATGGCCGTCGCTGACGTCTGCATGCGCGATCGGCATCAAACCAGCCAGCGCCAACGCCATCACCACCAAAGTTCGCTTCATGTCTCTGCCTCTTTCTGTCTTTGTATGCGTGGGGCCATGCTACACCCAATATTCTAAGAGCATAAAGACAGACTGGCGATTTGCTTAGCAGCGGAGCAGCAAAAGACGCCAACAATGCCAATGACGCTCGAATGGCGACTCGCCTATCATCGATAGCCATGAGCCGCCGGCCCCTCCGCCGCGGCTATCGCTGAGCGGCAGCGTCCACTACTTCCACATCGAGCATGCCGACGGCCGCGTGCTGCAAATGCCCGCCATGCCCTTTCCCTACTTCAGCGTCTTGCTCAGCGGCGACAGCTGCGCGGAGCGCGGGGGTAAACGCATGGCGTCCCCGCGCAGCTTCGCCGTCGGCGCGCTGTCGCGCCCGGTCAGCCTGCGCATTTCCGCCGGAGCCGTTTTCGCCAGCGCGCAGCTGCGGCTCAGCCAGCTACAAACACTGTTCGGCATTGCCAACCATGAATTGACCGACCAGAGCTGGCCGCTGGGCGCGCTCATCGGCCGCGCGGAGGAAGAGGCGCTGTTCGACAGCCTGCATCCCGGATACGGCGCTTAGCAATGGACAGACCCGCTGTCTGACTGAATCATGCGCAGGCTGGCGCGGCGCCCCCAGAGAGGACTCGACCACTGGCGGCAGCCGTCCGTCTCATTGTTTCTCGACTCCCGGCTGCTGGCAGAACCATCCAGCCTGAGCATGCGCCAGTTCGAACGCCGCTTTCGCCCGCTACGGCCAGCCATTGCGCGACATGTCGCTTTCCCCACAGTCATAAACGGCCTGCTTCGCCGCGCCCAAAACGGCAGCTACGTGCCTAGCCGCCCGCCGACCTCGTAAGCGCTGCGGTACCGCCCGACAAGCGATCTGCCAGGTGAAATCAGTCCTCGCGCAGCTCAAAATCGTGGCTGATGTCGGCGGTCTTGGCCAGCATGATGGACGCGGAGCAGTATTTCTCCGCCGACAGCTTGATCGCCCGCTCCACCGCGTCCGGCTTCAAATCGCGCCCCACTACCACGAAGTGGAAATGGATGCGGGTGAACACCTTGGGATCGACGTCGGCGCGGTCGGCCTGGATTTCCACCCAGCAGTCGCGCACGTCCTGACGGGATTTTTTCAAGATAGTGATCACGTCATAGCTGGTGCAGCCGGCGGTGCCCAGCAGCACCAGCTCCATCGGCCTCGGTCCCAGGTTGCGGCCGCCGCCCTCCGGCGCGCCGTCCATCACCACCGCGTGGCCGCTGCCGGTCTCGCCCATGAAACACACGCCGTCCACCCATTTCAGCCTCGCCTGCATCGTCCCGCTCCCCTATTTGATCAAAAATGTCCATCAGACTAACACTGCCGATTTGGGCGGACAAAGATTCACCGGTAGAATAGAAAGATTGTCCCGTTATATTCCGAGCTGCACCCATGCTGGTACTTGGCATTGAATCCTCCTGCGACGAAACCGGAGTCGCGCTGTACGACACCCAACAAGGCCTGTTGGCCCATCAGCTGCACACTCAGATGGCGATGCACGCCGAGTACGGCGGCGTGGTGCCCGAGCTGGCTAGTCGCGACCATATCCGCCGCGCAATCCCGCTGACCGAAGCCTGCCTGGCCGAGGCCGGCAAGACGCTGGCCGATCTGGACGCCGTCGCCTACACCCAGGGCCCCGGCCTGGGCGGCGCGCTGATGGTGGGCGCCAGCATGGCCAACGCGCTGGCCTTCGGCCTGAATATTCCCGTCATCCCGGTACACCACCTGGAAGGCCATCTGCTGTCGCCGCTGCTGGCCGATCCCAAGCCGGAATTCCCCTTCCTGGCGCTGCTGGTTTCCGGCGGACACACCCAGTTGATGGCGGTGCGCGGCGTCGGCGACTATGAAATCCTCGGCGAAACAGTGGACGACGCCGCCGGCGAAGCCTTCGACAAGACCGCAAAACTGCTGGGCCTGCCCTATCCCGGCGGCCCGCTGCTATCCAAGCTGGCGGAGTCCGGCAGTCCGGACCGCTTCACCCTGCCGCGGCCCATGCTGCACTCCGGCAACCTGGACATGAGCTTCTCCGGCCTGAAGACCGCGGTGCTGACACTGGTGCGCCAGCAAGAGTCCGCCCAGGGCGAGCTGGACGAACAAACGCGGATGGACATCTGCCGCGCCTTTCAGGAAGCCATAGTCGAGGTGCTGGTGAGGAAATCGCTGGCCGCGATGAAACAAGCCGGCATGAAGCGGCTGGTGGTAGCCGGCGGCGTCGGCGCCAACAAACAGCTGCGCGCCGCGCTGGACGAAGCCGCCGCCCGCAAGCGTTTCGAGGTGTTCTACCCGCCTTTGGCGCTGTGCACCGACAACGGCGCAATGATCGCCTTCGCCGGCGCGATGCGCGTCAAATTCGCCGAGCCGGCAGGCGGCTTCACCATCAAGCCGCGCTGGGACTTGTCCAGCCTGCCGGCGGTTTAAACCGAACTCATACGCCGCCCGCGCAAACGGGCGGCCAGAAGAATATGATCCAACTGAAGAACCTCAGCCTGCGCCGCGGCCTGAAAGAGCTGCTGATCGGCGCCAACCTGACGCTGAACCCCGGCTACAAGGCCGGCCTGACCGGCGCCAACGGCGTGGGCAAGTCCAGCCTGTTCGCGATGCTGCTGGGCGAATTGCACGCCGACGGCGGCGACATGCTGCTGCCGCCCAACTGGACCGTCGCCCACGTGGCGCAGGAAACGCCGGCGCTGGAGCGCAGCGCGCTCGACTACGTGCTGGACGGCGACAAGGAGCTGCGCGCGCTGGAAGCCCAACTGGCCATCGCGGAAGACAAGCACGACGGCAACGCCATCGGCCATCTTCACGGCGAACTGGCCCATATCGACGCCTACTCCGCTCCGTCCCGCGCCGGCAAGCTGTTGACCGGCCTGGGCTTCGACGAAGCCGGCCAGCAGCGTCCGGTGGCCAGCTTCTCCGGCGGCTGGCGCATGCGCCTCAACCTGGCCCAAGCGCTGATGTGCCGCTCCGACCTGCTGCTGCTTGACGAGCCGACCAACCACCTGGACCTGGAAACGGTGCTGTGGCTGGAAGACTGGCTGAAGGCCTACCCAGGCACGCTGCTGGTGATCTCGCACGACCGCGACTTTCTGGACGCCATCTGCAGCCACACTGTCGAGGTGGCCAACCAGACGCTGACGCTGTACACCGGCAACTACAGCCAGTTCGAAGTGATGCGCGCAGAGAAACTGGCGCGCCAGCAGGGCGAGTATGAAAAGCAGCAGCGCCAGATCGCACATCTGGAATCGTTCATCACCCGCTTCAAGGCCAAGGCCAGCAAAGCGCGCCAAGCGCAGAGCCGGGTCAAGGCGCTGGAAAAGCTGGAGCGGATCGCCCCGGCCCATTCCGCCTCGCCGTTCGATTTCCATTTCGACAGCCCCGAGCACCTGCCCAACCCGCTCTTGAAGCTGGACAAGGCCGACGCCGGCTATGGCGACAAGACCATCCTGTCCGGCATCAGCCTGTCGGTGGAAGCCGGCGCGCGCATCGGCCTGTTGGGCGTCAACGGCGCCGGCAAATCGACGCTGGTCAAGCTGCTGTCCGGCGACCTCGCGCCGCAGACCGGCGAGCGCGTCAACGCGCAGATGCTGAAGATAGGCTATTTCGCCCAACACACGCTGGAAACGCTGCGGCCGGACGAGTCGCCGCTGCAGCATATGCAACGCCTGGCCCCGACCACCCGCGAGCTGGAGTTGCGCAGCTTCCTAGGCGGTTTCAACTTCCGCGGCGACGCCGCCACCGACCCGGTGGGCCCGATGTCCGGCGGCGAAAAAGCCCGCCTGGCGCTGGCGATGATAGTCTGGCAAAAGCCCAATCTGCTGCTGCTGGACGAACCGACCAACCACCTGGACCTGGAAATGCGCCACGCGCTGACGCTTGCGCTGCAGGACTTCACCGGCGCGCTGATCGTGGTATCCCACGACCGCAGCCTGCTGGAGTCCACCACCGACGTATTCTGGCTGGTGAGCGGCGGCAAGGTTCAGCCCTTCGACGGCGACCTGGAAGACTACCGCCAGTGGCGCCTTGCCCAGCTGGCGGAAAACGGCAAACCATCCGAAGGCGACGCCCAGGGCGTCAACCGCAAGGAGCAGAAACGGCAAGAGGCCGAAGCGCGCCAACAGCTGGCCAAACAGCGCAAACCCTTGCAGAGCCGCCTATCCAAGCTGGAGCAGGAGATGGACAAGCTGTCGCAGGAAAAGAGCCAGCTGGAGACTTTCCTGTCATCCAGTGACGCCTATGACGACGCCAACAAGCAGAAACTGGCCGACAGCGTGCGGCGCCAGGGCGAAGTCGCGGGGCGGCTGGAAGTCGTCGAAGAGGAATGGATGGAAGTGCAGGAACAACTGGAAGCGCTGGCTCAGGCCGACTAGCGCCGCTTGCGACGGATCATGGCGGCGAGAGAAATTACTTGTAATCTCCGCCGCCGTCTTCTTACGCTAAGAAGAGGCGGGGTTCCCCGCGAACCGGAACGCGCCATGCCGCATGCGCTCACGCACAAGCTTCTGCTGGCCAGCCTGCTGCTGGCCGCGCCCCGCGTTTTTCCGGCAGAACCCATCCGCCTCGCCACCCATCTTCAGCCACCTCTCTCTTTCACTCGCGACAACGGCCAGGCGGACGGCCTGGCGGTGCAGGTCGTCGATTGCGCGCTGAAAAAGATGCAGCGCCCCTACACCTTGGACTTCGTGCCCTGGCCCCGCGCGCAATGGCAGGTCCAGCATCTGCAATCCGATGGCTTCTTCGCCGCCACGCAATCCGAAGAGCGGGACCGTTACGCGACGCTGTCCGCCCCGCTGATTCCTTACGAGCGGCGCTGGTATCTACTGAAAGCCAACCCGCTGTCGCCTTCCAGCCCCGAATTCAAACGCCAAGCGCGCATCGCCGCCTTCAGCGGCTCCAATATGGATATCTGGCTGCGCGACCACGGCTATCGCCTGAGCGCCACCCCAGGCAATAGCGAGCAACTGCTGCGCATGCTGCAATCCCGCAGGGTGGACGCCGTGCTGGGCAACAGCTACGCGGTGGACGCGCTGATCGCCCGCCTGGGACTTCAGACAGAGCTGCGCAGCGAGTTGGCCGAAGCGCTGCCGATGGGCCTCTACTTCGGCAAATCCTTCCTCGCCCGCGAAGGACCTCAATTCCTTCCCCAGTTCAACAACGCGCTGCAAAACTGCCGCCCCAAATGAAAATGCCGCCCGAAGGCGGCATTCGATATGCCTAGGCGCAAGCCGCTCAAACGGCGGCAGGCTCCCTCATCAACAACGTGACCAGACCGGCGATCTTGCGCTTCAGCTCGCGGCGGTCCACCACCATGTCCACCGCGCCCTTGTCCAGCAGGAACTCCGCGCGCTGAAAACCTTCCGGCAGGGTTTCCCGCACGGTCTGCTCGATCACTCGGGCGCCGGCGAAGCCGATGCGGGCCTTGGGCTCAGCCATCACAACATCGCCCAGGAAGGCGAAGGATGCTGACACCCCGCCCATAGTCGGATCGGTCAGCACAGAAATGAAGGGCAGCTTGTGTTCGGTCAGCAATTGCAGCGCGGCGCTGGTCTTGGCCATCTGCATCAGCGAGTTCAGGCCCTCCTGCATCCGCGCGCCGCCGGACGCCGACACGCAGATGAACGGCGCCTTGGCCTCCACCGCGGCTTGCACGCCGCGCACGAAGCGCTCTCCGACCACCGAGCCCATCGAACCGCCGATGAACTTGAATTCGAACGCGGCAACCACCGCTGGCAGCGAATGGATGCTGCCCTGCATCACCACCAGCGCGTCATCCTCGCCAGTGTCGCTCTTGGCGGCGGTAAGGCGGTCTGGGTACTTCTTGCTATCCTTGAACTTCAGGATGTCCACCGGCCGCACTTCTTCGCCCACCTCGCGCCGCCCCTCTTCATCCAGCAGAAGGTTCAGGCGCTGGCGCGCCGTCAACGGATGATGATGGCTGCACTTCGGGCAGACTTGGAGGTTGTTTTCCAGATCTGTGTAATACAGTACCGCTTCACATTCCGGGCATTTGCTCCAAAGCCCCTCTGGTACCGCCGAAGGCTTGTCTGCGCGGTTTTCGCGCTTGATCTTCGGCGGGAGGAGCTTGTTCAACCAGCTCATGCTGACTCCTTGAATCTGAGTGTCCGGATATCTCCGGCCACATTGCGACGGGGGCGATGCGCCCCCGTCTGTGTTCTAGCGGATGGCAGCCTTTAATTCGGCTACCAGACGAGTTAACTGCTCTTTGGCAGCTTCGGGTGTCGCCGCCTCAATTTCCTGCACCAGCCTGCTGCCCACCACCACCGCGTCAGCGGCGGCGGCGATGGCCTTGGCAGTCGCGGCGTCGCGAATCCCGAAGCCCACGCCTATCGGCAGCGGCAATTGTTGTCTGAGGGCAGCAATTTTACGCGCTACATCCTCAATGTCCAGATGTCCGGCGCCAGTCACGCCTTTCAGCGACACATAATAGACGTATCCGCGGGCCAGTTTGGCGATTTCCGCCACCCGCGACGGCGGGGTGGTCGGCGCCACCAGAAACACCGTGTCCAGGCCCTGGGCATCCAGCGCGGATTGAAGCTCGGCGGCCTCTTCCGGGGGACAATCCACCGTCAGCGCGCCATCCACGCCGGCCGCCTTGGCCCGCGCGGCAAATTCGGTATAGCCCATCGCGCACAGCGGATTCAGGTAGCCCATCAACACCACCGGCGTCGTTGCGTTGTCGCGACGGAATTCGGCCACCATCTCCAGCACGTGGCGCAAACCCACCTTGTGCTTGAGCGCGCGCTCGGACGCGCGCTGGATCACCGGGCCGTCGGCCATCGGGTCGGAAAACGGCACGCCCAGCTCGATGATGTCGGCGCCGCCCTCCACCAGACCATGCATCAGCGACACGGTCAGGCCGGGATGCGGATCGCCCGCGGTGATGAACGGGATCAGGGCTTTCTTGCCCGCGAGCTCGGCAAAACAGTTGGCAATGCGTGACATTCTCGCCCCCTTCACAGCGTGATGCCGGCCAGGCCGGCAACGGTATTGATGTCCTTGTCGCCGCGGCCGGACAGATTGACCAGAATCACCTGGTCCTTGCCCATGGTCGGCGCGACTTTGGCGGCCCAGGCCAGCGCGTGGCTGGATTCCAGCGCCGGGATGATGCCTTCCAGATGACAGCAATCGTGGAAGGCGCGCAACGCCTCGTCGTCCTCGATCGACACATACTCGGCGCGACCGATGTCTTTCAGGTGGCAATGCTCCGGCCCCACGCCCGGATAGTCCAGCCCGGCCGAAACCGAATGGGTCTCGATGATCTGGCCGTCCGCATCCTGCATCAGGTAGCTCTTGGAGCCGTGCAGCACGCCCACCGGCGCGCCGGAGGAGATCGGCGCGGCGTGCTTGCCGCTGGAAACGCCGTGGCCGCCCGCCTCCACGCCCACCATGCGGACGCCCGGCACGTCGATATAGGGATGGAACATGCCGATCGCATTGGAGCCGCCGCCCACGCAAGCCACCACCACGTCGGGCTGGCGGCCTATCGCTTCCGGCATCTGGATCTTGGATTCCGCGCCGATCACCGATACGAAATCGCGAACCAGCATAGGATACGGATGCGGGCCGGCGGCGGTGCCGAGAATGTAGAAGGTAGAGTCGACATTCGTCACCCAGTCGCGCATCGCTTCGTTCAGCGCGTCCTTGAGCGTCTTGGAGCCGGACTCCACCGGCACCACGGTGGCGCCCAGGAGCTTCATGCGGAATACATTGGGCGACTGGCGCTTGACGTCCTCCGCGCCCATGTACACCACGCACTCCATGCCGTAGCGGGCGGCGACGGTGGCGGTGGCCACGCCATGCTGGCCGGCGCCGGTTTCGGCGATCACGCGCTTCTTGCCCATGCGGCGGGCCAACAGCGCCTGGCCGATGGCGTTGTTGATCTTGTGGGCGCCGGTGTGGTTCAGGTCTTCGCGCTTGAACCAGATCTGCGCGCCGCCCAGCTGCTCGGACCAGCGCTTGGCGTGGTAAACCGGGCTGGGGCGGCCGACATAGTGCTTGAGCTCATGATGAAACTCTTGCCAGAACGTCGGATCGGCCTTCACGCGGGCGTATTCTTCTTTCAGCTGATCCAGCGCCACCATCAAGGTTTCGGCGACGTAGACGCCGCCGTAAGGGCCGAAATGGCCCTGCGCATCCGGAAAATCATACCGATCCATGTCTTGCTCCTGATATGAAGGCCGCCATTCTGGCGGCGGATTTGATTCCCTTGGACGCCTCCACTCCGCTGGAGACATCCACCGCGGCCGGCTTCACCCGGCGCACGGCTTCGATAATGTTCTGTTCGTCCAGCCCCCCGGACAGGATCAACGGCAAGGGCAGATTGTCCGGCAACAGGGTCCAATCGAACGTGGCGCCCGTGCCGCCGTGCGCGCCTTCGACGAAAGCGTCGGTCAGCAAGCCCCGCGCATCGGGATAACAGCGCGCCCATTCCAGCAGGTCCACGCCCGGCTTCACCCTCACCGCCTTCAGGTAGGGTCGATGGAAAGCGCGGCAGAACTCAGCGCTCTCCTCGCCGTGGAACTGCAACACGTCGATCGCGCAACCGGCCAGCACCCGCTCCACCCATTCGCGCTCGGGATTGACGAACAAGGCCACCACGCTGACGAAGGGCGGCAGCGCGGCGATCACCGCGCGCGCCTGCTCAATCGACACATTGCGCGGGCTCTTGTCGTAAAACACCAGTCCGACGGCGTCCGCTCCCAGGCGGGCCGCCTCGGCGCCGTCCTCCGGCCGGGTGATGCCGCAAATCTTGACTCTGACCACGATGTCCTGTGCCCCGCTCGATAAGGGTTGTACTTCAGCGCAGCCTGAGCCGCGCCGCCTCGCAGCGGGACGGCAGCGCGAACGCGTCCGGATAACCCACGCCGGTCAGATACAAGCCGTCCGGCATGAAAGTGGGCGGCGCGCTGGTGCGGTCCCGCGCCGCCAGCAAAGCCTGCATGTCGTCAGGGCTCAACGCCCCTTTGCCTACGTACAGCAGCGCGCCGACGATGTTGCGCACCATGTGGTGCAGGAAGGCATCGGCGTTCAAATCGAAGCGCAGCAGGCCGTCGGATTCGACGATATCCAATTGCTGCAGATTCTTGACCGGCGACTTCGCCTGGCACTCCGACGCGCGGAAACTGGAAAAATCATGCCGCCCCAGCAGCCGGGCCGCCGCCTCGCGCATCGCCGCCACATCCAGCGCCTGGTGATACCAGCCCACCTTGCCCGCCAGCAGGCAGGAACGGACCGGATGAGTCAGCAGGAAATAGCTGTAGCTGCGGGAAAACGCGGAGAAGCGGGCATGGAATTCGTCGCCGACTTCGCGCGCCCACACCACTGCCACCTCGGGCGGCAACAGCGCGTTGACGCCTCTTACCCAGGCATTGAGCGGACGCGTCGCATCGGTATCGAAATGAACTACCTGCATCGCGGCATGCACGCCGGCATCGGTGCGGCCGGCGGCGTGGGTGGCCACTTCGCGGTTGCCGGCGATCTGCCCCAATGCCTGATTCAGCCTGTCCTGTACCGTATTGCCGTGCGGCTGGGTCTGCCAGCCGGCGAACGCCCGACCGTCATACTCTATGCCGAGCGCGATTCTCATACCCACTCATCCATTCATTGCCACGCTCCAGTCGACCAAAGCCTCGCCCAGAGCGATAAAGCACCCACTTTATCCTATCCTGCCCGGTTTGCGCCACACGCGTCGCCTCAATACAAAAACAAATGGCACCGGCCGAAACCGGTGCCATTGGCCACTCCCGCCCACGCACTTAGCGGCCGTGCTGGGCCTCGCGCATCAACAGCTCGGCGGTTTCCTTGTCGCCCATTTCCATATAGAGCTTGGCCAACTCCATTTTCTCGACATCCTCGGTTCCCTCGATCGGCGCCTCCATTGCCTGCGGCGGAGCGGAAGGCGCTTTCGCGGCGACAGGCGCGGCTGCCGGAGCCTCGGGAGGAGGAGCCACTATCGCGGGGCGCGGCTCAGGCGCCGCGGCCTTGGGCTCAGCAATCTGCGGCTCCGCGCCGGGTTCCCGTGCGAACAAGGGGTGATCGGGCAGTTGGGCGCGGCCCAGCTCGCTGACCCGCTGCCACATGGTACTGTCCTTGCTGAACATGCTCTGGGCGGCGGTAGCCTCCTCGATGAACACGGCTTTGTCAGGCTGGGCCGCCAGCACTTCCAGCAACTTGTAGCGCAGATCCTGCCGCAAGGGCTCTTTCGCCAGGCCCTCCCGCAGAATCAGCAAAGCCTGGTCGTCCCGCCCATAAGCCAGATAGACCTCAGCCTCGGCCATCACGTCGACGGAGCCCAGATCTATGCCCTCATCGCTCTTCAACGAACTCATCAGCGAGGTCAGCGGCTTCAACTGCATCTTGGCGGATTCGGCGTCATTGCCTGCGCCGCCACCAGCGTCCTGGCCAGCGGCGGCGGCGCGGCGGCGGCGGATCAGCAGCAGCGCCACCAGTCCCAGCGCGGCGGCCGCGCCGCCCAGCTTGATTTGCACATCCCTGTCGTTCAACGCCGACATCGCGCCTGCCGCCGCGCCGCGCGCCGGCGGAGACGGAGGAGCGGCCTCCCGCCGGATAACCGGTTCGGGCCTGCTCTCGGGAGACTGAAGCAGTTCCGGCGGCCCATGCAAAGCCGGAACCTCCGGCTTGACTGCCGGCGACTCCGGCGGCTCTTCCTTCCTCGCCGCCTGCGCCTCAGGCTTGTTGGCGGGTGGTTTGGGCGGGGCAGGCGTGGGTTTGGCGGACACGCCCCCCTCCTGCTTGCTGGCCGCCACAACGCCCGCGGATGCAGCAGAGGGCTTGCTCTTGGCTTGCTGAAGCGAACGGATCTTGTCTTCCAGCGCCTTGGCTCTTTGCTCGGTCTGCTTCAGCGCCTGTTCCTGCTTCATCAGCATGTCGCGCATGCGGCGCTCGGCCGCCAGCGCCTGCGGCGATGATGCCGTTTGAGCGGCAGGCTTCGACTCCGGAACGGGCTTCGCCGCCGGCTTGGTTTCCGGCTGGGCCGCCGCCTTGGCCGGGCGGGACTTCGCCAGATCGGCCTGATGCCCTTCCGCCAGCAGTTTGGCCATGCTGCCCGACTTGGCGGTGTCCTTCGCCTCCTCCGGCTTGCCCGCGCCCTTCGCCGCTTCCGGCATCGTCCAGCCGCTCGGATAATGCAGCTCCGCGCCCGCCAGCAGGCGATTGGCGTCGCCGTCGACGAAGGCCTCGGGATTATCCCGCAACAGCCGCCCGGCCACATCCTCGCCGCGCGCCTGGCCGCTCATCTTCATGGCGATCCCCGACAAGGTATCGCCTCTTTTCACCTGGTAGATCTTGCCGCCAGACGTCGACTCAGCGCCGGCAAGCCTTGCCTCCGGCTTTGCGACAGCCGCTCCGCCCTTGGCCGCGGCGCCATCCAGCGCCAGGCTGTAAGTCTTTTGCGCCCGGATAGTGCCGGCGATCACCTCAACCCGGAACGATAGTCTCGGCTGGGTGATCGGCAGAGATGAGGACAGCCGCAGCATGCGGTGCCCGCTGGGTGAACGGTCCAGTTGATGAGAGATGGACGCCACTTGCGACAGCTGCTCCTTCATCGCCACACCCTGCGCGGCATCCGGCAGAATCGCTACCCGAAATTGCTCCGACTTGTCGAAAGCGCCGCCCAGCAAGGGCAGCTCTGCGATCAGCGGCTCGCCCAGACGGGAGCTGACGCGGATATCGCCCAAGCCCGCTCCATCCAGCCTGGAACCCTGGTCCGGCGTCGCGGCATGGCGCTTGTCGTCGTCTCCGCCGGCTGGCACCGGCGCCTTGCGGCGCGGCCCGTCGCGCTTGTAATCCACCTCGAACTCGCGGACCAAGCTGCCCGCAGGCCATCGCACCTCAACCGCGAAGCGCAGCAAGGGTTCGCCGAAGCTCGCCGGGCCCTTGACCTGCACTTTGCTGATGCGGCCATCGCTGCTGCGCACCAGATTGAAATGCAAAACCGGCGCGGAACCGCTGTAAGGGGACAGCAGCGGATAATTGTTGCGATCGGCCAGATTCACCTGCGCCAGATCTTCGATATCCTCATTGACGACCGGTATTTCAGCGGCGAACGACTCTCCATCCGCCGAAAGCACGCGTATCGGCCCTAATCCCGCATGCGCCGCATAAATGCTTCCCATGCCTGCCAGCAGCAGCGCCAAGCCTGTCTTGCGAAAATTTGCAGCCATCGTTGATGTTCCCAATCTTCTTGCGTGCATGATACAACCCGCCCCAACGGAAAAATACCCGCCTTCGCCCCAAAGGCCCTTAATCCATCAAGGCAGCCGGCATTTTGCAAAAACGCATAATTAAACCTTATAGCACTTTCGCCTGACAATCCCATGCGAAACGCAATACTGAATTGATGGCATCCCAATTCCTCCGCAGCGCCGCTCCGCCAACCATCAGACCGATGAATCCTCATCCCCGCGCATGAGAATCGCCCGACGCTCAAAAGGGGATTTGCCTTTCCATCCTGCTGCGTTTTCGGCTGTGCGTTTAGCGCCCGCGATGGCCAAACGCCAGACGCCCTACCCCGCGGAAATGGAAAATCGGCGTTCTGTCGCGAAAACATGCGCCCTACTGAAAACCCACGCAAGGCTCGGAGAAAGCCCAAACATGAAAAAACCGCCTGAGCGCACGGCTGCAGGCGGTTTTCTTGCCGGAGGGCGGCAATCGCTCAGGAACTGATCTTGTCGAGCAAGGCCTGAGCTTCGTCCTTGAGCGGCCCCTGGGCCTCGTTCAGCAAATCCTGCAGCACCTCGCGCGCGCCCTCGCGGTCGCCCATGTCCAGATAAACCTTGGCCAAGTCCAGCTTAGTGGCCAGAGGATCATCCATCACCGACACACCCTCCGCCTCTGCCGGAGCGGTCTGAGCCGGCTGCGCCTCCTCGGCAACTTGCGACTCCTCCGCCAGCATGTCTTCGTACAAGGACTCCAGCCCCTCGGCGCCAGGCGCCTCCGCCGGCTTGGCTTCCGCCACAGATGCCCCATCCAGATTGAAGTCGAAGTCCAGCATATTGGCCTCCGGCTCCGGTGCCTTAGACTCACCCGCTGCGGGCTCCGCCGTCAGCATGGCGTCCAGATCGAAATCCAGCGCGCTGGCTTCCGGCTCCGGCGCGGCCTCGCCGCCTGCCGGGGCATCAAACAGCGCCGCCAACGGATCTGCCTCTTCCGCGGCCGCCGCCGGCAATGCCGGTTCGGACGGCGCCGGAGCGGGTGCCGCTTCGATGGCCGCGGGAGCCTCTTCGCCGAACAACTCTTGATCCAGATCGATCACCTCGCCGCCAGCGGCCACCGGCGCGGACTCCGGCTCGCCGGCACCCGCCTGATACAGGGCGTTGCCCGGATCGATGGCCCTGCCCAAAGCCGCCGCCTTGGCCCACAGCGCGCCCTTGCCGTCGAAGGCGGCATGCATTTCCTTGGCCAAGCGCTCGAAACCAGCGACATCCGGCCTGGCGGCGTACACTTCCATCAGCTTCATCCGCACCTCATGGCGCGACGGATCCTTCTGCAGGGCATCCTTGAGAATTTCCTCAGCCTGCTGATCGCGGCCGTAGGCGATGTAAACCTCGGCCTCCGCCACTGGATCGACTTCCGCCGCATCGATGGCGCCGGCAGCCTGGGTGAAGTTGCTCATGAAAGAGTTGCTGCCGCCTGCGGCGTTGGCGTCATGCCCGGCTACCGTGCTGCGGCCCAGCGCGGCGCTGCCGGCGTTCTCGTCAGCAGCTTTGCGCCGCCTGGCGATCATGACGCCAAGCAACCCCAGCAAGCCCACGCCGGCGACTCCGCCTCCGATCAGCGGCAGATACCCCAGCACCCTGCTCATCAGCGATGGCGCAGGCGGCGGCGCAGGATGCGCGACCGCGGGCTTGGGATGGGGCTTCTCCACCGGTTTCGGCTCCGGCTTAGGCGCGCTGGCAGCAACAGCCTCATGCGGAACGCTTGCGGCCATCGGCGCGCTGGACGGCGCCGGCGCGGCGGCAGGCACGACGGGCTCCAGCTTGGCGCCCGGCGCCTGCAGGCTGCTCTGCAACGCTTTCAACTGCTGCTCCAGCGCCGCGATGCGGGTGGTGGCGTCCTGCAACGCCTTTTCCCGGGAGCTGATCTGTTGCTGCAAATCATTGAGCCTGGCGCTGTCCGAGCCATCCCCCGGCGCCAGTTTCAACACGTCGCCTCCCTTGCCCGCCGGCACGGCTGCCTGGCCTCCGGCTGACGAGGCCTGCGCAGCCGGAGCGGGCTCGCCCAGGATGCCGGCCACCTTGCTAGCCGACAAAGCGCGCATCTTGCGCGCGGACGGCACTTGCAGCGTCGAGCCCGGCTTGGGATGGCTGACGTCGCCATCGGCGAAAGCATCCGGATTGGCCTGAACCAAGGCGGCCATGGCCTGCCGCAACGACGCGCCCTTGGGCTTGACCTTTGCCGCCAAGGAGCGCAGCGTGGCGCCCTGACGCACCGTCAGCTCGCGCGGCGCGGCGGGAGCAAGCTTCGCCGGCGCAGCCTGGCGATAACGGCTGGCCTGATCGCTGTCCGCATAGCTGGGCACGTCCTGGACAATGTTTTGCGCGACGTAGTTGGCGGGATCGAGCAACACCGTATATTCGCGGACCGAGCGGCCGGACGGCGCCTTAGCCTCGACCACGAAGCGCAGATAGGGATCGTTTATGGGCTGGGTGGAGCTGACGCGTATCATCGCGCCGCGCGTATTGGGACTCAGCGCGAAGCGCAGGGAGGACAAGGAGCTGGCGTAATCGACATTCAAGGCCTGAAAGGTTTCGATGCCCGCCAACCCTACTCTGACGGCGTCCAGCTCCGTCGGCTGCACGCCGGTCATCTCGATGTCGGCCTTCAATAGCTCGCCCAGATTGGAGCGAACATGTATCTTCCCCAAACCGGCCCAGGCGCACGCGGAGTACGCCAGGGCGGTCAATAGCACGCCAAGCTTGAGTTTTCCCTGATTTCTCACTGTCTACCTTCCGGCACTGTCGCATTATCAGATGTTATCGGCATTCATCCCTTCGGGATGAGTGTGCAACTGTTGCAATCTTAGGCCCTGGCACGTCGTTTAGCCAGATTTCACAACCGATGCCAGCTTGGCATGCCGTGCGCGTCGTTTACATCAAGGCGCTTTGCCCAGCCAGGATTTCAGCGACGCGCACGCAATGCAGCGCCGCGCCGGCCTTGACGTTGTCGGCCGACACCCACAAGCCCAGCGTCTTGCCGTGCTTGCGCAGGCGGCTGACCCACACCATCTCGTTGCCGGTGGCCTCCATCGGCGTCACGTAGCCGCCATGCTGGTCGCTGCCGACCACCTGCAATCCTGCCGCCTTGAGGCGTTTGCGCGCTTGTTCGAGGTCAAACTCTTCATGCAATTCGACTTGAATCGCCCAGGAATGGCCAAAGAACACCGGCACGCGCGCGCAGGTGACTTCCAGTTGTTCCGGCTTCAGCTTCAACAGGCGAGCGGTTTCGTCGCGAACCGAGCGCTCTTCTTCCGAATCGCCGCTGTCGTCCACATCGCCGATCTGCGGCAACACGTTGAAGGCGATGCGCTTGGCGTAGACGCTGACTTCCGCGTCGCGATGCGAGAACAGCGCGGTGGTTTGCTCCGCCATCTCTTCCATCGCCTTCTGGCCGCTGCCGGATACTGCCTGGTAGGTGGCCACGGTCACGCGGGCGATGCCCAGCGGCGCGAGCGGCGCCAGCGCCAGCGCCAGCGGCGTCACCGTGCAATTAGGCACGGCCACCAGCGGCGCGCGGCCCAGTTCCTCCAGCTCGGAGGCATTGATGGCCGGCGCCACCAGCGGCACGCCGGCGTCGCCGCGGAAAGCGGAGCTGAAATCCACCACCGCCGCGCCGGCATCGCGCGCTTGCGGGACATACTGGCGCGAGATGTCGCCGCCGGCGGCGAAGATGGCCAGGCCGACGTTCTCGAAGTTGAACTCGTCCACCACGTGCACGTCCAGCTCCAGATTGCCCAGCGACACGGTGCTGCCATCCTGCTCGGCGCTATCCACGGCGAACACTCGCGCGGCCGGGAAGCTGCGCTCGGCCAGCAATTCCAGCACGGCTTGGCCCACCAGGCTGGTGGCGCCCACGACGGCGATCTGCAGAGAAGTCGACATAATGTTGTTCCTATCGTTACCGCCGGCGGCGTCTCGCCCGCCGGCATTGCAATGCGAAAAGGGCACCGAGGTGCCCTTGAATTCTGTTGCGGCCGGCAAAGCCGGCCCAGGCTCGCGCCTATTCTACCCGTCAGCGCTCGATCAGGATACGCAGCATGCGGCGCAGCGGCTCGGCCGCGCCCCACAGCAGTTGGTCGCCGATCACGAAGGCGGACAAATACTCGCCGCCCATATTCATCTTGCGCACGCGGCCGACGCCCACTTCCAGGCCGCCGGTAATCGCAGCCGGCGTCAGTTCCTTGACCGAAATCTCGCGGTCGTTAGGCACCCACTTCACCCAGTCGTTGCCGGACTTGATGATGGATTCGATCTCGGACAGCGGCAGATCCTTCTTCAGCTTCACGGTCAGCGCCAGGCTGTGGCAGCGCATCGCGCCGATCCGCACGCACAGACCGTCCACCGGCACCACGCTGGAGGTGCCGAGAATCTTGTTGACCTCGGCCTGGCCCTTCCACTCTTCCTTGGACTGGCCGTTGTCCAGTTGCTTGTCGATCCACGGAATCAAGCCGCCGGCCAGCGGCGCGCCGAAGTACTCAGTCGGCACGTCCTCGCGGATGGCCTTGGCCACTTTGCGGTCGATCTCCAGAATGGCGGACGACGGCGTGGCCAGCTCTTCGGCCACGGTGGAGTGGATCGCGCCCATGCCCTTCAGCAGCTCGCGCATGTGGTTGGCGCCGCCGCCGGAAGCCGCCTGGTAGGTCATCGAGGACACCCAGTCGACCAAGCCTTCGCGGAACAGGCCGTTCATGCCCATCAGCATGATGGAGTTGGTGCAGTTGCCGCCGATGTAATCCTTGACGCCGTTGGCCACGCCCTTGTCGATCAGCTCGCGGTTGACCGGGTCCAGCACGATGATGGAGTCTGCCTGCATACGCAGCGTGGAGGCCGCGTCGATCCAGTAGCCTTTCCAACCGGCGGCGCGCAGCTTGCCGTACACCTCGGTGGTGTAATCGCCGCCCTGGCAGGTGACGATCACGTCCATCGCCTTCAGCTCGTCGATGTCGCCGGCGTCTTTCAGCGGCGGCACGTCGCGGCCGATGTCCGGCGCCTTGCCGCCGACGTTGGAGGTGGTGAAGAACACCGGTTCCGCGATCACCGCGAAATCGTTTTCCTCGCGCATGCGCTGCATCAGCACGGAACCGACCATGCCGCGCCAGCCTACAAAGCCTACTCTCACTGGAAATCTCCCGAGTCTGTCCTAAGTCCGAATCGTGACCGCCGCGCGGCTGACGCCGGCGCGGCGGTTAAATTTTTGTTACCCCATTGTGCAGCGCGCCACGATGGCAGGCAATGGGGTAAATCGTTTTTATTGTGAAGTTCCGCAGAACAAATGATTAAGCCGCGATGAACGGCTTGCCAGCAGGCATTGAGACCGGCGCCAAAGGATGCCGGAAGCGCCCGGCAGGCACCACCATCGGCCAGAGGACCAAGGCTTGGGCGGCATTACGCCCAGGACTTGGGCAATGCCGCGCCATGCCTGGCTCAACCCCCGCTTGACCGAGCAGCGGGCCATACGACAAGCACGGCATCAGGGGAAACCGTCAGCCGCGCTTTAAGAGTGGCTAACAAAACTCTGTGTTACGGCTGAGGCAAGGCGCGCCGACACAGGCAGTAGTTGAGTACGACAAGTCGGCGCAACGCCGCATCAGGAATTTTGTTAGCCACTCTTAGCGGTAAAACCTGCGCTTGCGGGTAAAGCAGGCCGCCAAGCCTTGCCATATCAAATAGCCGGCGGCGACCACTGCGCTAGCGACGATCAGCAGGCTACCGCCGGCGATCAGCGCGAAGGGCTCGCGCAGCACGCCGCCCGCGTCGACATGGGAACCAATCAAACCGGCCGCGCCCAAGCAGGCCAAACCGGCGGCCGCCATCAGCGCGACGATGATCAGCAAGGATTTCAAAGAACAGGACATAGTTCCAGACCTAAGTAGCGGATAAGTTCTCAGTCCAGGTTTTCCACTCCGAGTTCCATGCTTGGGGCCATGCTAGGCTCACAATGAACCTTCACAATTCTACTCAGCTTGGCAGAGAGGGCTGTTTCTTGAGCTTTGCCCGCTCGGCCAGAACTGTAGTCTAGGTTGAATAAAACGAAGCCCAATGTTTACCGAGAAAATACTCGACCCCATAAATATTGATCGCCATATATCGCAATGAGCGCTGGACTTCGCAAGCTCAGCCCAATTTACGGCTCCACCCATTAAAAATTACTCAACAAAATAAACCAGAACAGCACTAGCATCCTCTTTAATTAGATCCGAGCTAACAACACCCTTTGGAAATTCCTTACCACTCTGAAAACGTTGATAATTTACATTATTAATAAATCGATCAAAATCCTCTCCGCCGCATTTAGGACAAGCAGGCATTGATGCTAAAAATCGGTGAACTTTCTCTTTCTGATACTCATAATACCCGCCCCCATAATCTGGAACCACATTAGGTTTAGGCTCACTCAGAACTGGGTTTACTCGCTGATCAACCCAAATTATAGAGTAGCAAATCCTACATTGCGCCCCTACCACTAAGCTATCAGCCCAAGTCAGGTACACTAGCCCATCAAGTTCGTAGGACCGGATATGAGCTGGCTCAATACCGAGCCGGGAAGCCATCACTTCCTTAATGATCACTTTCATATCTCCCATTATGGAAATCGGACATCAATAATCGGCACAATTGTCTTTGGGTCGTAACGTCCTCCAAAGAGAACAACAGGGCCGTAGGTTGGGCTGAATGAAATGAAGCCCAACATTCACCGAGAAAATGCACGACCCCATAAATATTGATCGCCATATATCGCGGCAAACGTTGGGCTTCGCAAGCTCAGCCCAACCTACGGCCCTCTCCAATGTTGCAACCGCCGCATTTTAAACACCGAACCTTCCCACGAAAGGCTTGGTCCGATTCAACTATGCGATCAGGTTAATTTCTGAGTGCTGATTGAGAAACTGCTCTTGGTCCTCGCCAGCAATAAGAGGCTGTACCTCAGCAGGAACTCTCGTCCTGGAAATTCGAATACCATTCATGCACGATCGACACCAAATCAATTTCCAGCCGAATTCACTATCAGCAAAGCCAAAGTACTGATAAGAAAGGCCGATGGAACTACAAACCAGGCATGAACACTGAGCATATCCAGCATCGCTAGCCGGCAAGTATTTCACCCAATCCAGGTAAGTAAAGTTATTGACCATTATTCACCCCCCAGGTCGCTCTGTTTTGTTCTTCTGATAGGGCCGGAGGTTGGGCTGAATGAAATGAAGCCCAACGCTTACCGACAAAATGCACGACCCCATAAATATTGATCGCCATGTATCGCGGTGAACGTTGGACTTCGCAAGCTCAGCCCAACCTACGGCCCTGGCGTTTGCGCCTGACTTGCCCGCGCTCAGAGCGCTGCGCATTCTCAGCCCCTTCCTGCCGGACAGCGAGGCAATGCAAGACGTCGTGACACGCAGCGCGCTGCTGGCGATGATCTCGGATGACCCCAAACCTCACGGTTTGCCCCAAACGGATTCACCGCCCCACTGGGACGAATTGAAACGCCGTGCCTGCCAGCAACAGAACGACCATGTCATCAAGCTTGTACACGCCTGCTGGCAAGAAGATGGCTTACGCGCCGATCCGCGCTGGCGCAAGGCTGCCGCGCTAGCGCTGCATGGCCGTGGATAGGAGAGGCAGAGCGGGCATGTCCCCGCCCGCCCATCCCGCTTCTTACATCGCCGCCACCACCGCGTCGCCCATGCTGGAACAACTGACTTTCTCGCAGCCGGCTTTGTAGATGTCTCCGGGGCGATAGGACCATAGATACCGCCTTTCACTTCAAGCGGCTCCGGCGTAGTCGGCCCGGTAAGGTTGCGTGTTTCAGCACGCTCAAGCACAGATGGACCAGTTTCCGCATAGCCGCTTGAAGTGAAAGGCGGTATCTACGGCCCTATTAGCGGTAAAACCTGCGCTTGCGGGCAAAGCAGGCCGCCAACCCTTGCCACATCAAATAGGTGGCAGCGACCACGGCACTGGCAACGATCAGAAAGCTGCCGCCGGCGATCAACGCAAAGGACTCTCGCAGCACACCGTTCGCGTCGACATGGGAACCGATCAAGGCGGCTGCACCCAGGCAGGCTAAACCGACGGCCACCATCAGCGCGACGATGATCAGCAAGTGTTTCAAGGAGCGTGGCATAGTTCCAGACCTAGGTAGCGGATAAGTCTTCAGTCCAGGCTTTACACTCCGAGTTCCATACTTGGGACCATGCCAGGCCCACAATGAACCTTCACGATCCAACTCAGCTTGGCAGAGAGGGCCGTTTCTTGAACTTTGCCCGCGCGGCCAGAACCATAGCTTGGGGAGAATGAACTGAAGCCCAACCTACGGCCCTGCTATCCCATCTAACTACTTGCTTACCTTCCGTGGCGTTAAGACCACCTGGTTGCGACAACCAGAATAGCGGCAACTCACCTTTTGGAGCTACGCCCTCTCTGTCCCAACAGTTCCAACGTACCGTCACTTACCCAACAAGTGACCAAGTCGCTGATCCAGCCCCTCGTCCGAGAGTCCCTTGCCACTTCCATCGAAGTCCCACTTCCATACGTAGGAAATGTCGTCTAGCGAAAAACTATCAAAGAGCTCATAAAGCAGTACTCCGGCATCATTTCGCGACACCCCATACTCCGCAGAAAGGTCGCGCAGCAACCTACTCACCGACAAATAGGTACTTAGCTTGGCTCTCCAAACATCAGCATCCGCTGACGTAAACTCTTGAGGCTGAATTGCCATCTGAATGGTCCTTATTTCCTTAGTTGGGCTTGCCAAACCAGACTTTAACATCGACTCCGTAATCTTGAAGCTTAACAACCTGGGTATAACCGAACCCTTTGGCTTGCTGACCCGTCCAAGTTGAAAATGCCGCCTGCTCTGGCGTCAATGGGTTCGCACCAGATGTCAATTGTCGGTACGTTTCCTAGTTAACGCTGCCATCTCCGTCGAGCCAAGTTCCACGTATCTGATTTACTTGCACTCCATCCTGCTTCAAACGGTTCATCAACCCGTAAAACATATCTTTGCCACCACCGAGGGTTGCGCTATTACCTCCAGCGCGAATGTCAAAGCCAAGCGTACCTTCCAAGTCAATAACGGCGTCAAGATAGTGTACGTCACCGTAGCCTCGGTATAGGTACCGCACATCCGGTGCTCTCATTCGCTGTGGGACAAAGCTATCAGTTAGGTCAATCCTTGGCGTGTACCCACTTGCGGTTGCACTCTCGGTCGCTAGGCTTTTCCGGCCCGTTCACGCATCCGCGCCCTCATCTCCTTCATCGCCCCCGCGTCTTCGCCAAGAATGAAGAAGTGCTTTTGACTAACGGGGCATTCGATGCCGCGTAGGACTGCTCCGCGCTTCCAATTTTCAGGAATCGTCCTTAGCTTGGCACGGCAAACCGGGCAAAAAAGCTCCCCACCTTCCCGAGTATGCTTCAACGCGTCGGCGCTTGACAGTTGGTCGGCAAGCATCTGGTTCATCATCGGCCTCCAAATGGATACTTACCCTGAGGCAAGTCTGGGTAGAGAGACTGCACATCGTTCCATATGTTCATACGCTCCTGCAACAAGGGGCGAACACCATTCTGGAACAAGGATTCATTCCTAAACGCAAGATACTCAGTGTACTGAGTATCTTGTGGAATCCCGTTGAAGAAACCGTTTTGGTGTGGTCTGTCCCGATCCCCATGGACACTAACTTAAGGTGGATAATCCCCACCAAGGAGCAGTGTTCATGACCAAGACCAGACGTACTTTCCCTGAGGCCCTCAAGCGCGAAGCAGTTGAGCAGGTACTTGCCGGCACCCGCCCTTCGGCGCTGACGCTGAAACGCAGATGCAGGCCGCTGGCGTCGTAGATACGGCGGGTGGTGCCGACGCCGGCGATGGTTTCGCTGATCAGCTGGTTCTGCGCGTTGTAGCGGCGGCTGGTCTGCCGCTGCTGCGCATCGCGCGCGCCGATGCGGTTGCCGGCGGCGTCGTAGTCGTAGTGGCTGCTCTGGCCGCGGCCGTCGGTGACGTCGCTGACCCGGGCGTGGCTGTCGTAGTTGTAGCGTTGCTCCACCCCGCCGCCGGCGAGGCGGCGCAGCTGGCCGTTGTCGTATTCGAGCTGGGTGGCCTGGTTGGCGGCGTCGGTGACGGTGGTGCGCTGGCCGCCGGCGTCGTAGTCGAAGCGGGTGATCAGCTTCTGGCCGTCGCGCACGTCGCTGACGGTCTGGATCCGGTAGTCGGACCCGACCTGGACGTAAGTGAAGTCGAGTTGGCTGCCGTCGCTCTGCTGCAGACTGGCCACCCGGCGGCTGGCGCCGTCATAAACATAGCGGGTGGTGTAGACCTGGCCGTCGGCCACGCTGTTGTCGTCGGGGGTGAGATCGGTGGTGACGCTGCTCAAACGCCCCTGGGCGTCGTAGCCGTAGCGGGTGCGGGTCAGCGTCTGGCTTTGGCCGTCTTTCAGGTACACCGTGCGCAGCTGGCTCAGCTGGCCCTGGGCGTCGTAGTCGACAAACAAGGCTTCGCCGCCGGCGCGCTTCAGGCTGACGATGCGGCCGGCGCCGTCGTAGCCGACGTCCACCGTCTGGCCGTCGCGGTCGCGGGTTTGCTGCAGCCGGCCGCCGGCGTCGTAGCGCTCCTGCGCCTGGCTGGCGCCGTCGGTCCAGGTCCAGCCTTGGGCGTCGCCGCGCAAGGTGTCGTCGGCGCCGCTGTCGCTGCGTTGCGACACGTACAGCCCGCGCGCCGCGTCGTAGGCGTACAGGGTGTCGCTGCCGTCCTCGGCCAGACGGTGGACGCTGCTGCCCGCCGTATTCAGCGCGCCGGACAGGCCGCTCAGCTGGCGGCTGTAGCCCAGCCGCCAGTTGCCGGCGTCGCCGCCCTGGCCCTGGCTGTTGTAAGTGCGGATCAGGCCCCGCGGCAGGCCGCCGGCCAGGAATTCGTCCTGGTGCTGCAGGATCAGGTTGCCGTTGCCGGCGTTGACGTAGACTCGCTCGCCACCGCGGCCGAACGCCGCCGCGCCCAGCTGGCCTGATGCGCCCAGCGCCGCCAGCGAACCGTTGCGCAAACCCAGTCCCGTACCCGCCACTACTGCAACCATACCGCTACCCCATCAAAAGTCTGTTGTGTCGAACAGCCTTATCCTGGATTTGCGGCGAAAGTTTAGCGGAAAGTGAAAATATTTTATTCGCATTCGAGCATGAAAATTGCACTTCACTGTGGAATCAAGGACTTAAAACGCCAATCAACAACCGACCATCTATATAAAAAATGGCGCGATCCTTCAGCGGATCGCGCCACGCGCGTCAATCAGCGGACCAACGGCGTCACATCGCCGCCACCACCGCGTCGCCCATGCCGGAGCAGCTGACCTTCTCGCAGCCGGCTTCGTAGATGTCGGTGGTACGGTAGCCCTGGGCTAGCACCTTTTTCACCGCGTCCTCCACGCGCCGGGCGGCGGCTTCCTGGCCAAAGCTGTAGCGCAGCATCATCGCGGCGGACAGGATGGTGGCCAGCGGGTTGGCCAGGTTCTGGCCGGCGATGTCCGGCGCCGAGCCGTGGCTGGGCTCGTACAGGCCCTTGTTGTTCTGATCCAACGAGGCGGACGGCAGCATGCCGATGGAGCCGGTCAGCATCGAGGCTTCGTCGGACAGGATGTCGCCGAAGATGTTGCCAGTGACCATCACGTCGAATTGCTTCGGATTGCGCACCAGTTGCATCGCCGCGTTGTCGACGTACATGTGGCTGAGTTCCACTTGCGGGTACTCCTTGGCCACCTCGATCATGATTTCTTTCCAGAACTCGGTGGTTTCCAGCACATTCGCCTTGTCCACCGAGCACAGCTTGCGGTTGCGCTTCATGGCGATGCCGAAGGCGACATGGGCGATGCGGCGCACTTCGCTCTCGCTGTACCGCATAGTGTTGTAGGCCTCGCGCTCGCCCAACTCGTTGACGGCGATGCCGCGCGGCTGGCCGAAGTAGATGTCGCCGGTCAGTTCGCGCACGATCATGATGTCCAGCCCGGCCACCACTTCCGGCTTCAGCGTGGACGCGTTGGCCAGCTCCGGATACAGGATGGCTGGCCGCAGGTTGGCGAACAGGTTCAGGTCCTTGCGGATGGCCAGCAGGCCGCGCTCGGGACGCAGCGGACGGTCCAGCTTGTCGTAGGCGGGGCCGCCCACCGCGCCCAGCAGCACGGCGTCGGCTTCGCGCGCAAGCTTCTGCGTGGCCTCGGGATACGGCGCGCCGTACTGGTCGTAGGCGGCGCCGCCTAGCGGCGCGTGTTCGGTCTCCATCTTCAAACCGTCGCGGCGCAACACGTCCAGCACGCGCTCTGCCTGGGCGATGATTTCAGGACCGATGCCGTCTCCCGGCAGGATAGCGATCTTCATGAATGCTCCTTTATTTCCGCTTGTCGTCGTCGCGCCGGGTCAGTCTCTCCACCAATACCCGTTCGCAACATTTGAATACGATATAGGCCGCCATCGCGGCATAGCCGGACAGCAACAGTTCTCCCAGCTGGCGCAGCGCGCCGTCCATCGCCGCCTGCCAGCCCACATCCAGCCACAGTTTGAGATTCAGCTGCAGCAGCAAAGCCAGGTTGACGGTGGCGGCGCCGAACAGCAGAAAGCTCAGGCCAAGCAACAGGAAGGCCGCCAGCGGGCGGCGATGCAACCAGGCCAGCCAGCCGCGGCCGCTCATGGCGATCTCACCCCGGTTTTCATGCCTGCTCCGCCTCGTCCAGCGAGACCATGCCGCTTTTCTCGACGATGCCGGTCAGCAAACCGTCCAGACTCACGCTGTTCCGGTTTCGCCAGTAATCGCGGATGCCCGGCTCGCCCTTGGCGCGGGCCCAGTCGTTCAACTGCTCCCGCTCGCCCAAGTACTGGTAGTAAGGCACCGACATGCCGCAGGAAGCTTGCACCAGCTCCACGTCCAGCAAGAATATCTGGCGCGCGCCCGGCAAGGGATTGAACAAGCCGTAACAACTACTCCAATCCTCATCGCCGGGATGCACCACGCGCGCTTGGCCATAAAGGCGCAGGATCAGCGGTTTGCCGTCAAACGCGCAGAACATCACGGTCATGCGCGGACTATGCTCGACATGGCAGGCGGTTTCATTGCCGCTGCCGGTGACGTTCAGCCAAGCCACCCGCTTCGGCCCCAGCACCCGCAGCGAGTCCATGCCCTTGGGAGACAGGTTGACATGGCCATCCGGCATGGCGGTGGCGACGAAAAACAGCTTTTGCCCGGCAATGAACTCGCGGTGCGAGTCTTGTAGTTCCTGGTAACGCTGCCCCATGCCGGGCCTCCCTCAACAATGAATTGCCCTGTTGGCGGACAGGTTTGCCTTACGCAAAATGCTCCGCGCCCTCCGGCACCGCCACCCACCCATGCTTCCTCTCCTCATAAACCGACACGCTCGGAGCCGGAAAGCCTGGGTCGGCAAACGCCCCCACTGGTATCGCCACAAACTCTTCCAGCCCCTCCGGTTCGTAGTACACGGTGGCGCCGCAAGTCGGACAGAAATGGAATTTGACGCGGGAGCCTTCGTCGCCCACGCGGACGTAGACGGTGGAATCGCCGGCAATGGCAACGTCCTTGCGGTAGAACCTGGCCTGCTGGCCAAAGACGCTGCCGGTGCGGCGTTGGCAGGCCAGGCAGTGGCAGATGGAGACGCGTACCGGTTCGCCTGAGACTTGGGCGGTAAGCTGGCCGCAGCTGCATGCGGCAAGGCGGTTGGACATGGGACGCTCTCTTCCAGTAACTAATGTTGGGTTGCACGGCACCCTCGCCAGGCGCCCCTTCGCATGGAGCTTGCCCGTGCTCATACCGCAGGCAGGCAAGCGAACCATTGCGCGCCTGTCAGGAAAACAGCCAGGGCTGCGCCGCGCGGCGCTTCGCCTCGAAAGCCTTGATCTCTTCGGCATGCTGCAAGGTCAGGCCGATTTCGTCCAGCCCCCCCAGCAAGCAGTGCTTGCGATGCTCGGTGATGTCGAACAGGAAGGCTTGTCCTGACGGGGCGAACACCGTCTGCGCGGCCAGATCCACCTTCAGGCTATAGCCCGGCTGCGCCTCGCATTCGCGGAACAGCTGATCCACGATGTCCGCCGCCAGCACGATGGGCAACAGGCCGTTCTTGTAGCAGTTATTGAAGAAAATATCGGCGAAGCTGGGCGCGATCACCACGCAAAAACCCTGGTCGTCCAACGCCCACGGCGCGTGCTCGCGGCTGGAGCCGCAGCCGAAGTTCTCTCGCGCCAGCAGGATCTGCGCGCCTTGGTAGCGCGGCTGGTTCAGCACGAAGTCCGGGTTCAGCGGACGCTGGCTGTTGTCCATGCCCGGCTCGCCGTGATCCAGGTAGCGCCATTCGTCGAACAGATTGGGGCCGAAGCCGGATCGCTTGATCGACTTCAGAAACTGTTTGGGGATGATCGCGTCGGTATCGACATTAGCCCTATCCAAGGGACAGACCAGGCCCTGCAAGGTGGTGAATGCTTTCATGCTGCGCTCCTGTTCAGAATGCGCGGGGATCACTGGGCGGCATGCTCTATCGCTTGGCCGCCCTTCTCCACCGCGTTGCCAACGGCCTGCCCCGCCTTCTGCAAACCGTGCCCCACCGCCTGACCGCCTTCCTTGGCGTCGGTTTTAATGCCTTGCACGGTGTTGCAGCCGACCAGCAGCAGGGCCAGGCTCAGACAAACCATCGTTTTTTTCATGATGTTTTCGCTCCATTGGGTGACAGCCGGGCTGTCTGACAAGATAAAACAGGCATTCTAGCGAAATCGCCGAGCAACCTTCCATTCTTGTCTGACACGCCTCGCCGGCTTTTGCTCCCCGCCGTCGCGATCTAGCCCGCCGCCAACCGGCGCACGTCGACGAAATGGCCGGCCACCGCCGCCGCCGCCGCCATCGCCGGACTCACCAGGTGGGTGCGTCCGCCCTGGCCCTGGCGGCCTTCGAAGTTGCGGTTGGAGGTGGAGGCGCAACGCTCGCCCGGCAACAGCCGGTCGGCGTTCATCGCCAAGCACATCGAACACCCCGGCTCGCGCCACTCGAAACCAGCGGCGACGAAGATCTTGTCCAGCCCCTCGGCCTCGGCCTGGGCCTTGACCAAGCCGGAGCCCGGCACCACCAGCACCTGCTTGACGCTGCCAGCCTTGCTGCGGCCCTTGGCCACCGCGGCGGCTTCGCGCAGGTCTTCGATCCGGCTATTGGTACAGGAGCCGATGAACACCACATCCACCGGAATTTCATCGATGGGCGTATCCGCCTCCAGGCCCATATAGGCCAGCGCGCGCTCGATGCCTGCCTTTTTCACCGGATCGCTCTCATTGGCCGGATTCGGCACCTTGCCGCCCACAGCCGTCACCATCTCCGGCGAGGTGCCCCAGGTGACCTGCGGCTGGATGTCGGCAGCCTGCAGCACGATCACTTCGTCAAAATGCGCGCCTTCATCGGAATGCAGCGTGCGCCAGTAGGCGACGGCTTGTTCCCATTGCCCGTCTCTGGGCGCGAACGGGCGTCCCTTGACGTAGGCTATGGTCTTGTCGTCCACCGCCACCAGGCCGGAGCGAGCGCCGCCTTCGATCGCCATATTGCACAGCGTCATCCGCCCTTCCATGCTCAGACCGCGAATCGCCTCGCCGCCGAACTCGATGGCGAAGCCGGTGCCGCCGGCGGTGCCGATCTTGCCGATGATGGCCAGCGCCACATCCTTGGCGGTGACGCCGGTACCCAGCCGACCGTCCACTCTAACCAGCATGTTTTTCGATTTCTTGGCCGTCAGGCACTGGGTGGCCATCACGTGCTCCACCTCGGAGGTGCCGATGCCGTGCGCCAGCGCGCCGAAAGCGCCGTGGGTGGAGGTGTGGCTGTCGCCGCACACCACGGTCATGCCCGGCAGCGTGGCGCCCTGTTCCGGGCCCATCACGTGGACGATGCCCTGGCCCTTGTCCTTGAACGGGAAATAAGCCAACGCGCCGAAAGCCTTGATATTGGCGTCCAGCGTTTCCACCTGCTGGCGCGAGATCGGGTCCTGGATGCCTTGGTCCCAATGGTCGGTGGGCGTGTTGTGGTCGGCGGTGGATACCACGGAATCGACGCGCCACAACTTGCGGCCGGCCAGCTTCAGGCCTTCGAAAGCCTGCGGGCTGGTCACTTCGTGCACCAGATGGCGGTCGATGTACAGCAGCGCGGTGCCATCGGCCTCTTCACGCACCACATGGCTGTTCCAGAGTTTGTCGTACAAGGTTTGCGCGGTCATGTTGCGGTTCCTCGGGTCGTCGTTGACTGCATATTCGAACAGTTTTTATCCTGTTACAAGATAAGCATTTATACTGGTATAAAAACCAACAGGATAAGACCATGGACACCGCTTCGACTCCGCTTGGCGCCTTTCTGCGCGCCCACCGCGAACGGCTGACGCCGCAGCAGGCCGGCCTGCCCGCCGGGCTTCGCCGCCGGGCCAAGGGCTTGCGCCGCGAGGAGGTGGCGCAGCTGGCCGGCATCAGCGCCACTTGGCTCACCTGGCTGGAGCAGGGCCGCAGCGAATCGGTCTCCGCGCATACGCTGGGCCGCCTGGCCGCCGCGCTGCAGCTGTCGGGCGCGGAAACCGACTACCTGTTCGATCTGGCTGGCCTGAAGAATCCGCAGGAAAAGCGAGCCGACGCCAATCCGCAAGCGCGGGAGATATTGGAAGCGATGTTGCCACGCATCGACATGCCGGCCTATGTGCTAGACCGCCGCTGGCGGGCAGTGGCCTGGAATGCGGCGGCGGAGGAGTTATTCTGCGACTGGCTGGGCAAACCCGACGCCAGCCGCAATCAGCTGGACTTCATTTTCCTGATGCCGGAAGCGCGCGGCTTCATCGACAACTGGCCGGAGCGGGCCCGGCGCGTGGTCGCCGAGCTGCGCGCCGACCTGGGCCAGCAACTGGATGACGCGGAAACCGCCGGCATGCTGGAAAAACTGCGCCGCGAAAGCCCCGAGTTCGACCGGCTGTGGCAGCAGCAGGACGTGTTGGAGCGCGAAGGCGGCGAACGCGGCTTTCACCACCCCCGGCTCGGCCCGCTTCAGAAGCAGCAGATCACGCTGCGGCCGGCCAACGCCCCGGAATTCAAACTGGTGATGCTGCTCTGAGCTTGCCGGCCGGCCGCAGCCAGCGCAGGCACACCAGCACGCCGATCAAGGCCGCGACGGCCGACATCGCGAAGGTCAGCATCACGCCGCCATGCGGCCACACCAGCCCGCCTATCAGCCCCCCGCCGCTGCCGCCCACGCCGAAAGACGCGACGATGTACAAACCCTGCGCGCGGCCGTGGTGCTGTTCGGCGAACATGCGGTTGATCAGGCCGATGGCCGACGCGTGGTGCAAGGCGTAGGTCAGCGCGTGCAAAGCCTGGGCGAAGGCGGCTACCGCCGGCGAGGCCAGGCAGGTGGCGATCAGGCCGAAACGCAGCACCGCCGCCAGCAAGGACGCCAGCATCAACGCTTCCAGCCCGAAGCGGCGCATGATGCGCGGCATCAGCATGAAGACGCCCACCTCGAACACCACCCCCAGCGCCCACAGCACGCCGACCGCCGCTTTGTCATAGCCGAAAGCCTTCAAGCCCAGCGAATAGAAGGTGTAATACGGTCCATGGGCGAAGGCTTGCAGAAAGCAGCAGGCGAACAGCGCCATCACCGCCGGCTTCTTCAGCGTGTCCCAGATCGGCCCGGCTGGCTTGGGCTTGCCCTGCGGCACCACCTCCGGCACCTTGAACGCGGCCAGCGCCACGCCGGCCAGCAGCGCGGAGACGATCCACGGCGTCGCCGCGATGCCCAGCCAGTCCAGCAGGTAGCCGCCACTCATCGCCAGGCAGACGAAGCCTATCGACCCCCATACCCGCACCCGGCTGTAGCGGCCGGGATTGTCGCGCGTCAGGTAGGCGGTGCTGGCCTCGACCAAGGGCAAGGCGGCGGCCCAGAAGAAATGCGACACCGCCAGGTTGACGAAAATCCACCAGAAGCCGTCATGCAGCCCCACCAGGCAGAAACTGGCGGCCGACAGAACGGAAGTGGTGACGATGATGTTGCGGCGAAGGCCGCTTCGGTCTGCCAGCCAGCCCCAGAAGCCCGGCGCGACGATCCGCGCCAGCGTGGACAGCGCCATCAGCACCGATATCTGCCAGGCGCTGAACGACAGCGACTGCAGATACAGGCCCCAGAACGGACTGAACATGCCCTGGAAGGTGAAGTAGGTGAAATAGAACGAAGCGAACGGCCACAACGACTGCATTGTCATCTTTCTGAAGGTTCGATGCCGGGCGCCATCCAGCGCCGGGCCGGACCGACGCCGCGATGGCGGCTAAAACGACGATTTGAAGCGGGATATCTCGCGGCGGGCCTTCTTGGTGGGCCGGCCGTCGCCATGCGGGAAACTAGCGTGCTCGGCCTTCAGCAACAGCGACCGCTCCTCGCGGGCGGCGATGGACGCCTCGTCCTCGCGGTACATCAGCACCGCCTCCTTGGCCGGGCGGCGCTGGGTAGAGAGCTGCAGCACCTCCACGTTGTATTCCAGCTGATTCAAGCGCAGGAACAGCCTGTCGCCCTCCTTCACCACGCGCGAGGCCTTGACCCGATCGCCGTTGACCAGCACCCGGCCCAGCTCCAGCGCCTCATGCGCCAGTTGGCGCGTCTTGAAGAAACGCGCCGCCCACAACCACTTGTCGAGACGAACCTTGTCGTCGTCCCGTTCATCCTGCCTTGCCATCATTCCACCTTCCAATGCGCCGACACCTGCCCGTGCAGGCTGAGGTCCAGTTGATCGCCGGACACGATGCGCGCCACGCCTTCCGGCGTGCCGGTGAAAATAAGGTCGCCGTCGGACAGGCCGTAAAGCCTGGACAGATAACTGATCTGTTCGGCCAGCGTGAGCAGCATCAGGCTGGCGTCGCCGCTCTGGCGCAGCTGGCCATTGACCCGCAATTCGAACTTCAATTGCTGCGGATCCGCTACTCGGGCGGCCGGCACCAGCGTGGACACGCAGGCCGCGCCGCGGAAGCCCTTGGCCTTGGTCCATGGATGGCCTTTGCGCTTGGCCTCCGCCTGCGCATCGCGCGCGGTCAGGTCCAGGCCGATGCCGTAACCCGCTACATGGCTCAGCGCCGCGTCCGGCGGAATATCGTTCCCGCCCTTGCCTATCAACGCCACCAGCTCGCACTCGTGATGGACGTCGTCGGAATAGGCCGGCAGACAAATGGGCGAGGACTCGTCCAGCAGCGCCGAGGTCGGCTTCAAAAACACCAGCGGCTCGTCTTCCACCTTGTTGCCCAGCTCGGCGGCGTGCGCGGCGTAATTGCGGCCGATGCAGAAAATATTGCCGACGCGGATGGCATGTAAGCCAAGTTTTACACTCGACATTGCAATTCCCCCTGGATTTCGAAGTCGATTATCCCACAAGCGATGTCAAACCCATACCGCGAAACGCTTTGTGTTTTATGACGCTTTGTGCATCGCAGCAACAAACTGCGGCCAATGCCAGCCTTATGGCGGATTTCGCCGCCGGACGGCGTGAAAATGTCATGCAACCCTGTTAAAGTCGCAGGGACATCCGCTTGACCATGCAGTCCAGACATTCAGACAGGCTTCGACAACGATTTGCACGTTTCAGGAGATTCATCTTGTCCCAGAATAGTACCGCCGCGCTGGAAGGTTTCTTCACCAGCCTCTCCGAGGCCAACCAGCAATGGATGCAGCAGTTCGTCAATTCACTGTCGCCGGCCTATGCCCCCGACGCCGAAACCCATCCGTTCTCCGGCGCCTGGTCCCAGCTGATGAACCAGACCAATCAGCTGTTCGCCCTGCAGTCCTCGCTATACCAGCAGCAGATCAACCTGTGGTCGCAGTTCCTCGGCCAGACTGCCGGCCAGCAAGCGCCGGCCGAGCCGGGCGCCAAGCCCGCCGACCGCCGCTTCGCGTCGCCGGAGTGGAACGAGCACCCGTTCTACAACTTCCTCAAGCAGAGCTATCTGCAAACTTCCAAATGGATGATGGAGCTGGTGGACAAGACCCAGCTCGACGAGGACGCCAAGGACAAGCTGGCCTTCGCCACCCGCCAGTATCTGGACGCGATGTCGCCCAGCAATTTCATGCTGACCAACCCGGACGTGGTCAAACGCGCGATCGAGACCAAGGGCGAAAGCCTGGTCGAAGGCATGAAGAACATGCTGGACGACATCCAAAAGGGCCACATCTCGATGTCGGATGAAAGCAAGTTCGAGATCGGCAAGAACCTGGTGATCACGCCCGGCCAAGTGGTGTTCCGCAACGAGCTGATCGAGCTGATCCAGTACACCCCCACCACTGACAAGGTGTACGAAAAGCCGTTGCTGTTCATCCCGCCCTGCATCAACAAGTACTACCTGATGGACCTGCAGCAGGACAACTCGATGGTGCGCCACTTCGTCGCCCAGGGTTACCGCGTGTTCCTGATCAGCTGGCGCTCGGCCGTGTCCGAGATGAGGCACTTCACCTGGGAAACCTATATCGAGAAAGGCGTGTTCGAGGCGGCGGAGGCGGTGCAGAAGATCACCAAGCAGCCAACGATGAATGTGCTCGGCTTCTGTGTGGGCGGGGTCATCCTCACCACCGCGCTGTGCGTGGCCCAGGCCAAGGGGCTGAAGTACTTCGACTCCGCCACCTTCATGACCTCGCTGATCGACCACGCCGAGCCGGGCGAGATCTCGTTCTTCATCGACGAAAACGTCATCGCCGGCCGCGAGGCCAAGATGGCCGCCGGCGGCATCATCAGCGGCAAGGAGATCGGCCGCACCTTCGCCAGCCTGCGCGCCAACGATCTGGTATGGAACTACGTGGTCAACAACTATCTGCTGGGCAAGACCCCGGCGCCGTTCGACCTCCTGTTCTGGAACAACGACGCGGTGGATCTGCCGCTGCCGATGCACACCTTCCTGCTGCGCCAGTTCTACATGAACAACGCGCTGGTGCGCCCGGGCGCGATCACGCTGTGCGGCGTGCCGATCGACATCTCCAAGATCGACGTGCCGGTCTACATGTTCGCCGCGCGCGACGACCACATCGTGCTGTGGAGCTCCGCCTTCTCCGGCCTGAAATACCTGGGCGGCGCGCCCAGCCGCCGCTTCGTGCTGGGCGCGTCCGGCCATATCGCCGGCTCCATCAATCCAGTCACCAAGGACAAGCGCAACTACTGGGCCAACGACAAGCTGCCGCTGCACGCCGAGGAATGGCTGGAAGGCGCCGAAAGCCGCCCCGGCAGCTGGTGGAAGGACTGGGACGCCTGGCTGGCGCCGCAGTCCGGCAAGCAGGTGGCCGCGCCCAAGAGCCTGGGCAGCAAGGACTTGCCGCCGCTGCAGGCGGCGCCCGGCGAATACGTGCTGGCCAAGGCCATGCCCGCCGTTGCTGCCAGCCTGCAATAACCCCATTCAAACGCCCCTCAGGGCGGCATGGCCCGCCGCCGCGCGGGCCGCAAGCAAAAGGAGAAAGACATGGAAGTAGCAATCGTAGCCGCGCAGCGCACCGCCATCGGCAGCTTCGGCGGCGGTCTGGCCAAGATCCCGGCGCCGGAGCTGGGAGCAACCGTGATCAAGGCGCTGCTGGAAAAAACCGGCGTCAAGCCGGAAGACGTCAGCGAAGTGATCCTGGGCCAGGTGCTCACCGCCGGCAGCGGCCAGAATCCGGCCCGCCAGGCACTGATCAAGGCCGGCCTGCCGGTCACCACCCCGGCCACCACGCTGAACGTGGTGTGCGGCTCCGGCCTACGCGCCGTGCATCTGGCCGCACAGGCCATCCTCGCGGGCGACGCCGAGATCGTCATCGCCGGCGGCCAGGAAAGCATGTCGCTATCCCCGCACATCCTGCCGGGCTCCCGCGACGGCTTCCGCATGGGCAACGCCCAGTTGGTGGACACCATGGTCAACGACGGTCTGACCGACGCCTACAACGCCTATCACATGGGCATCACCGCCGAGAACGTGGCGGCTAAATACGGCATTGGCCGCGAGGAGCAGGACGCCTTCTCGCTGCAGTCGCAGCAACGCGCCGCCGCCGCCCAGAAGGCCGGCAAGTTCAAGGACGAAATCGTCCCGGTGCTGGTGCCGCAGCGCAAGGGCGACCCGCTGGCCTTCGACGCCGACGAGTTCATCAAGCATGACGCCAGCGCCGACGGCCTAGCCAAGCTGCGCGCGGCCTTCAAGAAAGACGGCACCGTCACCGCCGGCAACGCCTCCGGCATCAATGACGGCGCCGCCGCGGTGTTGCTGATGTCCACCCAGAAGGCCGATCAGCTGGGCCTGAAGCCGCTGGCCATCATCAAGGGCTACGCGCTGACCGGCTGCGAGCCGGAAATCATGGGCATCGGCCCGGTGTCCGCCACCCGCAAGACGCTCGCCAAAGCCGGCTGGAAAGTGGAAGACCTGGATCTGGTGGAAGCCAACGAAGCCTTCGCCGCCCAGGCGCTGGGCGTGGCCAAGGAGCTGGGCTGGGGTTCGGACAAGGTCAACGTCAACGGCGGCGCGATCGCGCTGGGCCACCCAATCGGCGCGTCCGGCTGCCGCGTGCTGGTGACGCTGCTGCATGAAATGCAGCGCCGAGGCTCCAAAAAAGGCCTGGCCACGCTGTGCATCGGCGGCGGCATGGGCGTGGCGCTCGCGGTTGAGCGCCCGTAAGCGCCTCCCGCCGTCAAATCAAAACCGCCGGATCTTCGCCGGCGGTTTTTTCATTCCCCCAGCTCCCGCCTCCATCCCTGCGCTGCCCCCGTTCGCGCAGATAGGCGATGTCCAAATCCAGCGGCTGTCCCAGCCACATCGCGAAATCGCTGTGATCCTCGACATCGTCGCCGCTGAGCGGATGCACCAGAATATCCAGCTCGCCGCGGTTCAACATCAGCCACGGCACCAGTTCGCCGAACTGCGCGGCACCGAACGCCAGCTGGTACGCCCCGCAAGGATGCGGTCCGTACGCCTGGTCGCGCCACCGTCCAACGCTGACATCGAAGCGCTGCTGCACCGCCTCCCTGAGCCAGCTTGCGCGCGTCTTGCTGTTTTCGTCGAAATACACATGGGCGTGGTAGCCCGTCACTGTTATCGCCTGTTGCATGCTTATTCTCCCTTGCGGATGCTGCCCAATGCCCTACGTGCGAACTGATCCATCCTCGCAAGCCATGACAGCGACGAGGATAGAGGCTCTGGGCTTCCATGCTATTGTACTGCCGCTTGACCGTTCAGCGGGCCGCAAACGAGGCTAGGGCATCCAGCCCATCGAGGCATGGAGGCCCATCAGCTTGTCGCCATCTCTCCAGGCAGCAATGATCCGTCGCGAGATCTGGCGAGCAGGGCCTCGGACAACCATTTCTTGGGGCGAGCGCTTTCAGTTTCCAGGCCTCAGGCGCGCTGGAACTCGATGACATTTCGGCACGCCGAGCACGGCGCTCTTGAGAAAGCCGATGACCTGCCCCTCAGCGGATCCGCTCATTTTCATATCCGCCATTCTCCTACAGCAACGGGCCTCTCCCTACTTTTGATTGGCATGGACATGCGCCAAGGAGAGCAGATCGCAACATCGCCTATTTGACAATAGGTCCTTTACGCTATTCCAAGGCTTGCTTATTAACAGGCACACAAATGTGCAGGGCCTATCAGCACTCAGTACAACCCTATCAAGTCAGGTTGGTTTAACTACTGGAATTTTCCTAGATTAAAAAAGAATAGCGCCGCTTGAACTGAAGGCTGCCGCCTCAAGCAAGCGCTATCGCTTGGCATATCAGCAAAGCCAACACCACCTATAAGGTTTTCAAGCGGGGACTGGGAGGGAGGGACGCATGCTTGCGGGCAACCGGCATCATATAACAACAATAACTTTGACTTATATTCTTGTTGCGCTTGCCTGGCTTGTCATTCCGGACATCCTGTTCAATGGGCAAGCAGGTGAGCTTGTATTTGGCGGGCTCGCATGGGATATATTCTTTATTTTCGTGTCAGCTAGCTTGTTGTACTTTTCTCTGCTCAGAGTGCACCCCAATAATTTTGCCAGGCTCCTCCACTATGAAAAGCTATCGAGTTGGGCATGTGCCCACCCTCACCGTTTGGTGCTCTCCATCATCACAATTTACACCCTGCTAGCTCTTCTTTGGCTGGTCATTCCAGACTGGCTGCTTGACAGTCAAGGAGTGGGCATATGGATAGCCAGTGGCAAAGATGCATTATTTACTTTCGTAACGGCGACGCTTTTATTTTGGAGTCTACGCTCCCTTCGTGAAGAAAAATCAGCCACGCCGATTTCGTTTATATTGCCTAGTGACAAATGGAAAAGTTATATTTTTTCCATCATCGGCTCCATCTTGGTTGTAATAGTTCGCATCAATATTCCTCCAGAGTTCACCCAACGCCCACTATTAATACTATTTCTGATTCCAATTGGCCTAAGCGCCATTCTTGGTGGCCTGGGACCTGGTTTACTTGCAACAGCAATTTCGACAGGAAGCATAGCACTGCTTTTTTCTATGTCAGCGGGTAGCGTCAGCTATCTAGGAATTGATTTGTTACAAACTAGCCTGCTAGTGCTCAATGGTGTTGTGCTGAGCATGCTGGGGGAGCATCAGTCTCACGCTCGCTCACGCTTAGTCGCATCATTACGCGCATTAGAGGCCAAATCTGCTGAATTGCGACAAAGTGAAGAGCGCTTTCGCACCATTTTTGAAGGTAGTCCAGTTGCAATGGGGCTATCACGCAAGGAAGATGGTCGGCTGATCGAAATCAATCAAGCTTTCAGACAATTATTTCATGTTGATATGCATCAAGCTATTGGACGCACCACTCAGGATCTAGCAATCTGGTTCAATCCAGATGATAGAACGAGGCTGATAGCCGAAATGCAGAATTGCCAACGCATAAGCGGAGCCCCCGTTCAGTTGCGAAAAGTTAATGGCGAGACTTTCCATGCTCTTCTCTCATGGCAGTTGATCCAGTTTGGCGGAGATGTCTATATCCATGGAGCAGTATTGGATGTCAGCAAGGAGCATCGCATACAAGAATCATTACGCCGCAGCGAACATGAATTTCGTCTACTAATGGACGCCATCACGGATTACGCCTTCTTCCTGCTTGATCCGAACGGGATGGTAAAAAGCTGGAGCATCGGCTCCCAAGGCATTAAAGGCTACTCTGCCGATGAAATCATCGGCCGATCTTTTACTTGTTTCTATACCAAGGAAGACCAAGATGCAGGCATTCCAGATTCATTATTAACTTACGCAACAGAAAATGGCCGAGCGGAGCATGAGGGTTGGCGTATTCGACGCGATGGCAGCCGTTTCTGGGCTAAAGCGGTTGTATATTCCATTCGAGATGAGGCTGGTTTGCTGGTAGGTTTTGCCAAAGTCACTCAGGACCTGACTACACATAAAGCAGCTGAACAAGAATTGCGAGACAGCGAAAAGCGCTACGCCAGCATTGTCAACTCCGCAATGGATGGCATCATTACAATTGACGCTGTACAGGATATTACGTTTTTCAATCCGGCGGCTGAAATCATGTTTGGTAGAAAAGCTTGTGATACTGTTGGGCAACCTTTGGATATCCTCTTGCCTCCAGCTTTTCGCACTGCACATATCCAACGTGTCAAAGCTTTCAATCAGAGCACCGTAACCAGTCGTCGCACAGGGAGCCAGGATGGAAAAATTCTAGGCATCAGAGCGGATGGTTCTGTCTTTCCCGTGGAGACATCATTTTCCAAGCTAGAATTGGATGGCAAGCGTTTTATTACGGTAGTCATACGAGATATCAGCGACAGAGTGCAAGCTCGTACCGAATTGGAAACGCATTTGCAGCATTTGGAGTCACTGAATGAGCTAGGAAGGGTAATTTTAGCTGCTCAAACGCCACATCAGGTGGCACAACTAGGCTTACGCTACCTGCGTAAACTTGTACCATTCTGGGGCGCGACAGCCATGATTATCGATTGGGAAGAGCATCAGGCGCAAGTATTGGCCATGGAGCGCGCGCCAGGCTCAAGCTATAACCCAGGACAACGACTATCCCTTTTCAGCTATGGCTTGGATGACTTAAGGCACTTAGAAAAAGGAGAGGTTTGCCGAGTGGATGAGCTTGGCTCGATACCCAAACGATCAACTATCCTGGAACGCCTATATCAACAAGGCATGCAGTCTTACATCCGGATTCCGTTGCTGGCCGAAGGCAAATTATTGGGCGTCATGAACCTCGCGTCAAAAGAACCGGGCGCTTTCACCGCGATACAGCAAGATCTTGCGGAAGGTTATGCACGTCAACTAGCCATTGCCTTGCAGCAATCATTGCTACGTCAGCATATAGAACATCTAAGCAGGGTATATGAGGTATTAAGCCGCATAAATGCCTTGATTGTACGCTGCCATAGCCGCAATGAGCTTTTTGACGATGCCTGCCGCATCGCCGTAGAAGTAGGCGCGTATCAGATGGCGTGGCTTGGCATTATTGACCCTTCCAGCCAAGAAGCACACGTTACCGCCTATTACGGCAAGAATGATGGCACTCCTCAACAGATTAATTTCAGTACCGGGGAAGATACTATCATTCGAGATGATGCAGTTTATCGTGCCGTGCAATCTGCGAAAATGGTAGTTTGCAATGATGTGCAGTCTACGACAATCTCCTCCCAGTCCGACACAAGCCTTTCCATCCATCCTCCCCAGGCCGCAGCTTATTTACCGATTATCGTAAATGGCGAGACAACCGCGATTTTGGCTCTATATGCAAGAGAGGTTGGGGTATTCGATAAACAAGAAACCGCACTTCTGCAAGAACTATCAGATGACATCGCTTTCGCGCTCGACCATATCTTAAAAGAAGAAAAACTGGATTACCTTTCTTATTATGATAGCCTAACAGGCCTTGCCAATCGCTCCCTGCTTAGTGAGCGTTTGACGTTGAAAACGATAGACGCAGAACGTGAAGTCAGCAAGCTAGCAGTCGCACTCCTGGATATTGAGCATTTCAGAACCATCAATGATGTATTTGGCCGTCGGGTTGGAGATCACCTTCTTCATGAATTGGCCGCCAGTCTGACGGAACATCTAGGCGATGCCAATCTGTTAGCCAGATATGGCTCAGATCAATTCGTAATGATGCTGCCTGACACACAAAATGAAGAGGAGGTTGCTCGACGAATTGACTACTTGCAACAAAACTGCCTAGGAGGCACATTTGCCGTTATTGACGATATCGAGCTGAGGCTTTCCGCCAAGTTTGGGGTTGCCATGTACCCAGACGATGGACTGGACTCCAATACCTTGCTGGAGCGTGCTGAGTCGGCGCTGAACCGTTCAAAAGCAGAAGCGAAACCATTTTTATTTTATCGCCAGGAAATGACTGAGCGCGCGCTTGTCTCGCTGGCCTTGGCAGCCAAACTGCGGCAGGCCATCGAACGTGAGCAGTTCGTACTTCACTATCAACCCAAGTACAATGCTCGTACTCACCGTTTGGTAAGTGTGGAAGCCTTGATCCGCTGGGAAAGCCCAGACTTCGGGCTCGTTCCGCCGGCCGAATTTGTCCCAATCCTGGAAGAGCTTGGTTTGATAGGTCAAGTTGGCATCTGGGTATTGCAGAGGGCTGTCGAAGATTTTCATGAATGGAAGAGCGCAGGCCTGCACACTCCACGCATTGCGGTTAATGTCTCCCCGTGGCAACTCAAACAAACTGATTTTATTTCAACACTGTCATCCATACTGCAGCGCTACCCAAGTGAAAATGGCATCGATCTTGAAATTACTGAAACCCAGATTATGGAAAATATCGACAACAGCATTGAAACACTACATCAATTACGGAAATTTGATCTCGCCATTGCTATCGATGATTTTGGCACAGGCTATTCCTCTCTTGCCTACCTGGCAAAGCTGCCAGTACAGGCGCTGAAAATCGACCGCGCCTTTATTAGCTCCATGCTGGATCAAAGCGAAACCATGACGCTGGTAGAAATGATCATTTCCATGGCGCACGCCATGAGTCTTGAAGTCATTGCCGAGGGGGTAGAGAACCAGGAACAAGCTGAAGTTTTAAATAATTTGGGCTGCGATGTGCTTCAGGGTTTTTGGCTGAGCCCGCCGCTTTCCAAGATCGAGTTAACAAAAAAATTACAGCTCGCGCACTAAGAGCCGCTAACAAAACCTGTCGACAAATCGCAGACATATCAATGAGAAAGCCAGCTTTAGCAAGGCGTAATGCGTGTCCAGCCGCCGCTCGAAGCGGATGCGCAATTTCCCGAAGCCAGCTAGCCAAGAATGGGTACGTTCTACCACCCAGCGGTGGCGACCTAGTCTCTCACTGCTTTCCACCCCGCGCCGAGCAATTCGCACCAAGATTCCGCGTCGGCTCAGGTGTGCACGGCAACGGCGGTAGTCATAGCCTTTGTTAGCATGCAGCTTGTAAGGCTTTCGTCTGGGCCGTCCTGGCAAACCAGGAACGGCAGGAATCGCATCGACCAAAGTTTCGAAGACCATGGAGTCGTGCCGATTGGCGCCAGCAATGCTCAGCGCCAGTGGCAAACCTCGGCGATCTACGATGATGTGCCGTTTGCTGCCGCATTTAGCTCGATCGGTGGGGTTGGGGCCGGTCTCTTGGCCCCCCGGGGGCTGGCAACGCTACCCCCATCGATGCTGGCCCGGCTCCAATCAATTTGATCGTGTTGGCGTAGTTGTATCAGCAAAGCCAGATGTAGGCGGTCCCAAATACCTTGCGCTTGCCAATCCCGCAGTCTTCGCCAGCAGGTCATCCCGCTGCCCAAACCGAGTTCCTGTGGGAGGTCCTCCCAAGGAATGCCGGTTGTGAGAACAAACAAGATGCCGTTGAGGGCAGCAAAATCATCCAACCGCGGCCTCCCAGCCCGGCGGGAACGCGGCGGCGGGGAGAGTAGCGGCTGCAATGACTTCCAAAGCTTCTGGCTGATGACTTTTCGTTACATCTTCGCCAGATGAGGGCATACGCATCTGGCATGAAGAGGTTTTGTTAGCGGGTCTAAGAGTGGCTAACAAAACTCAGTTTTACGACTGAGGCAAGGCGCGCCGGGGCAGACAGTACAAGCAGTACGGCAAGTCGGCGCAACGCAGCATCAGGGGTTTTATTAGCCACTCTAAGCGCTGCCGACGCCCCTCCCCCCGCTATTGAATAGCATGTCACTTTAGCGTCCAGCTCGCCACGATATGGAGTGTGGGCACGAAGAAACGATTCACCGTAGAACAGAACCTCCGGATTTCTGCGCCAAGCGGAGACAGGCATGCCCACTGCCGAGCCATGCTGATCACCAGCCACTCGTGGTCTTGACCCGCGAATCAGCCGGCGACAAGCTGCTGGGTGGCGCCTTCGGCCGCAGTTCCCCAGGCCTGCTGATTTGGACCTGCTCCATTCGCCCAAGCCGATGCGGCGGCGCAGTTCACACTTTCTTATCCAGTAGAAAGCGCGGCCCGCTCCCCTTCTCGCCCGCCTCGTCGTCCGGGTTGTACAGCTTGCAGCGCTCCAATGACAGACAGCCGCAGCCTATGCAGCTGTCCAGTTGATCCCGCAACCTACATAGCGCGTCGATCCGCGCCTGCAGCAACGGGCGCCAAGCCTGCGAGATCTTGGCCCAGTCGTCGGCCGTCGGCGTGCGCTGCGACGGCAGCTCAGCCAGCGCCGCGCCGATATCCTGCAGGCTCATGCCCATCGCCTGGGCCACCCGGATGAACGACACCCGGCGTATCGCATCGCGGCGATAGCGCCGGGTCTTGCCCGCCTCGCCCACGCTATGGATGAGCCCTCTCGCCTCATAAAAACGCAAGGCGCTGGCCGCCACGCCGGTGCGTTTGGCCAATCGGCCTATGGTGATGGCGCTGTCTTCCATATTCGCATTGACTTAAAGTTAACTTTAACTTTGATACTAGCATGGCAATCATTCATTACGCGAACGACATGAGCCATATCCAGATCGTCTATTATTCCAGCGGCGACAGCACCCACCTGCTTGCCGAAGCCATCCAGGCAGGCGCGGCGGAACACGGCCACGCCCGCCTGCTGCGCATCCTGCCGCAACATATCCAACACGGCCGCTACCCCATCCAGGCCTTTGTCGACGAGCTGCAGGACGCCAGCGCCATTATTTTCGGCAGCCCCACCTTCATGGGCGGGCCCGCCGCGCAGTTCAAGGCCTTCGCCGACGCCAGCAGCGCCAACTGGTGCCGCCAAGCCTGGGCAGACAAGATCGCCGCCGGCTTCACCATAGGCGGCAACCTGAACGGCGACCAGCAATGCACGCTGGCCTACTTCTCCACGCTGGCCGCCCAGCACGGCATGCTGTGGTGCGGGCTGGACATCGCCGCCGGCTACAGCCCTGAGGGGCTCAACCGTCTGGGTTGCCAGCTGGGCGCCACCGCGCACAGCCCGGATGGCAAGCTGCACCCATCCGATCTGGCCACCGCCCGCCACCTGGGGCGCCGCGTCGCCGGACTGGCCAACCGCATGCGCGCCGCCGCGCTCAAAAAGGAGCAACAGACATGACACCCGACATCCATGGCATAGACCACATCCACGTCTACACGCGCGACCGCGCCGCCGCCGAAGCCTGGTACCGCCGCGTGCTGGGCCTCATCCGCGTGCCCGAACTGGAATCCTGGAGCCCCGGCCGCGGGCCGCTGACCGTCGCCAATGCGGCCGGCACGCTCAAGCTGGCGCTGTTCGAGCGGCCCGAAGTCGTTCCGGGGGCGGTAATCGCGCTGGGCGTGGACGCCGACGGCTTCCTGCAATGGCACGCCCATCTGCGGAAAGAGCTGGGCGCGCAGCCGGAAGCGGTGGACCACGAGCTTTCTTGGTCGATGTATTTCCTCGATCCAGACGGCAACGGCTACGAAATCACCAGCTACGATTACGCGGCCCTGAAGATCCGGCTGGCCCAAGACTGAAGGCCCAATGAAAAACCTCCCGCAGCGCCATGCTCGGGAGGCTTGTCCTCTTGTCCGGCCAAGCGGCCGGAAATATCCGCCCATGCCGGGCGGTCGGGTTCGGCGATGGCGCCGCTCAGGCGCGGCTGCCTAGTGAGGAACGATGACGGGGGCTTCCGGCGCATGCTTCTTCTGATGCTTGGCGGCCCGTTTCTCCTTCGGCGTCATCAACGGCTGTTTCTTCGACTCTTTGCTGGTGTGTCTGGATTTGCTCATGATTCGCTCCTGATTTAGTCGAGCGTCGGCATGACCGACACCGGCCTCAGTATAGTAAGAATCGACAGGAATGCCGGAAACGCAACAAAAATGCGCACAACATCTTGCCTTGCATCAAATATCTTGCCAAATCAATAAATGCCATTATCATTAATGTTCACGCCAAACAAAGCTCTTGCCAAGCCATGAGCGGCGACAAAACGACAAAGGAATCCACGATGAAGCATTTTCTGTCCACTCTCGTCCAGCTTTGCAACGTAGCAGGCCGCCCTGGCCACCGCCGCGTCAAGCACCGCTGAACCCCGCTCGGCTCCACAACCGTCGCGCCGGCGGATGAGCATGCCAACCATGAGCTGCGCTCATCCACTTGCGCGGCGTTTCCTTTGCTTACAGAATGCATGCAACCACCCTCCCGGAGCCGGCATGAACACTGTAGCAACCCCGCAATTGGACACCATTCCGCAACGCATCGCCTCGCTGCGCGCCGCGATGAAGAACGCCGGCGTCGACGCCTGTCTGGTGCCCTCGTCCGATCCGCATATTTCCGAATACCTGCCCAAGCGTTGGCAGGCGCGCCAATGGCTGTCCGGCTTCACCGGATCGATGGGCACGCTGATCGTCAGCGCCGACTTCGCCGGAGTCTGGGCCGACGGCCGCTATTGGGTCCAGGCCGAACAGGAACTGGCCGGCACCGGCGTTCAATTGATGAAAATCGACACCGCCGCCAGCAGCCTGCATCTGCAATGGCTGGCCGACACGCTGAAGCCTGGCCAGACGCTGGCGGTGGACGGCGACTCGCTGGGCCTGGCCGCGGCCAAGGCGCTGCAAGCCGCGCTGGAGCCGCGCAGCATCGCCCTGCGCACCGATATCGACCTGATCGACGCCATCTACGCCGGCCGCCCGGCGCTGCCCGCCGCCGCCATCTACCAGCATGACGCCGCCTACGCGCCGGAAAGCCGCGCCGCCAAACTGGCCCGCGTGCGCGAAGCGATGCGCGCGGCCGGCGCCGAGCGCCACTTCATCTCCACGCTGGACGACATCGCCTGGCTGTTCAATCTGCGCGGCGCCGACGTCAGCTACAACCCCGTATTCATCGCCCACGCGCTGGTCGAGGCCGGTTCGGCCACGCTGTTCGTCGCGCCGGGCAAGGTAGACGCCGCCCTCGCCGCCCAGTTGGCCGCCGATGGCGTCCGGGTGAGCGATTACGCCGAAGCCAAGCCCGCTCTGTCCGCGTTGCCCGGCGGCGCGCTGCTGATCGATCCCCGCCGCGTCACGCTGGGCCTGCGCCAGGCGGTGGCGGACGGCGTCCAGGTGATCGAGGCGATCAACCCCAGCACCCTGATGAAATCGCGCAAGAGCGCTGCCGAAGCCGAACACGTGCGCCGCGCGATGGAGCAGGACGGCGCGGCGCTGGCCCAGTTCTTCGCCTGGTTCGAAGCCAACGTCAACCAGGCCCGCATCACCGAGCTGACGATAGACGAAGAAATCACCGCCGCGCGCGCGCGGCGCCCTGGCTTCGTCTCGCCCAGCTTCGGCACCATCGCCGGCTTCAACGCCAACGGCGCGCTGCCGCACTATCACGCCACCCCGGAAGCGCACAGCGAGATCAAGGGCGACGGCCTGCTGCTGATCGATTCCGGCGGCCAGTATCTGGGCGGCACCACCGACATCACCCGTGTGCTGGCTGTCGGCAGCCCTTCCGCGGAGCAAAAGCGCGATTTCACCCTGGTGCTGAAAGGCACGATGGCGCTGTCGATGGCCCATTTCCCGCGCGGCACGCTGTCGCCGATGCTGGACGCGCTGGCGCGCGCGCCGCTGTGGCAGCACGACATCGACTTCGGCCACGGCACCGGCCACGGCGTCGGCTATTTCCTCAACGTGCATGAAGGCCCGCAGAGCATCTCGCGCGCAGTGCCGGAGCCGCACATGGCGATGCAGGAAGGCATGATCACCTCGATCGAGCCGGGCGTGTACCGCGCCGGCCAGTGGGGCGTGCGCATCGAAAACCTGGTGCTGAACGTGGCGTCGGAGCAGAACCAGTTCGGCGACTTCCTGAAGTTCGAGACGCTGACGCTGTGCCCGATCGACCGCCGCTGCATCGACCATTCGCTGCTGACCCGGCCGGAGATCGATTGGCTGAACGGCTACCACGCAGAAGTGCGCGCGCGGCTGTTGCCGCTGGTAGACGGCGCGGCGCGCGACTGGCTGCTGGCCAACACCGAAACGCTGTAAACTGCGGTGATACTGTGACAGGCCATGCCCCGCGGCATGGCCTGTTTCGTTTTAGCAAGGAAAGACCAATGCCGTTCGACCGCCTGGCCGACCTGCGCCTGTTCCAGGACGCCTCCCAGCTTGGCAGTTTCTCCGCCGCCGGCCGCAAGCACGGCCTGTCCCCCGCGGCCGCCAGCGCCTGCATCCAGCGCATGGAAGCCGCGCTGGGCGCCCGCCTGTTCCAGCGCACCACCCGCCGGCTGCGGCTGACCGAAGCCGGCGAAACCTATCTAACCTACTGCCGGCAAGCGCTGGAGCTGCTGGAGGAAGGCGAGCACCGGCTGCAGCAGGAACAGCGGGAGCTGAGCGGCGTGATCCGCCTGTCCGCCCCATCCGACCTGGGCCGCAACCGATTGCTGGACTGCCTGGACCGTTTCGGAGCTGAACACCCCGCCGTGCACTTTTCGCTGTCGCTCAGCGACACGCCGGCCGACCTGATCAGCGACGACATCGACCTCGCCATCCGCTATAGCCAGCCCGCGGACAGCAGCCTGGTGGCGCGGCAGCTGGCCGCCAGCCGCCGCGTGGTCTGCGCCGCGCCGGCGCTGCTGGAAAGGTTGGGCGTGCCCAGCCGCCCGCAGGATCTGGCTACGCTTCCCACCCTGACGCTGATGACCGGCCACGGGCCGATGAACGAATGGCGCTATCGCGACATGGGAGAGGCCAGAACGCTGCGTCTGGAGCGCGCGCGCCAGAGCAACGACGGCGAGGTGCTGCGCCGCTGGGCGGTGCAGGGCCTCGGCTTCGCCTATAAGTCGCAGTTGGACATCGCCGCCGACCTCGCCGCCGGCCGGCTGGCGACAGTGCTGGACGACTACTTCACCGAGCCCGCGCCGCTGCATCTGCTCTACCCCGGCCACCGGTTGCAGCCGGCGCGGATACGGCGGCTGATAGATTTCCTGCTGGAGCAGTTCGCGGTGTAGAAGACGGCGGATGCGTCTGCGGCCTGCCGCAGCCCCGCCCGGCTCGACGCCCCGACTTGGAAGCGCCTGCCCGCCATTTACAATATTAGGGCTTGCCGCCGTCCTGAGGCGTCGCGCTCAAGCCGATCTACCTGGCCGCCACGACCGAGGCTGCAGCAACGACGTTGAATGCGTTTGCAGAAGGCGATCGAGAGCGGAGACCTCCCACCGTACCGGCAATGTGGCGCCGGCAATGGGAACAGGTCATTCCCGTCTTCGGCTACCCGTCGCAGGTGCGCAGGATCATTACACGACCAAGACGATTGAAAGCATGCACATGCAACTGCGCAAGATCGTCAAAACCGGGGCCATGTCCCGAACGACGAGGCTGCCAGCAAGCTGCTCTACCTTGCCTTGCGCAAGATTGAGAAAGGCTGGAAGATGCCGCCTATCACCTCGAAACAGGCCGCCAGCCAGTTCGCCATTCTGTTCGGTGAGCGCTTTACCGACGCCATAGGCTGAGATTTGTCTAACCAACCACAGAATTCCTGACACCTCCCTCGTCGGCTATTTCGAGTGCGCCAGACGCCCGTCCGCCGACGTGCCGCGCGATGCGCGGCGTCTGTCTCAGCGTCACGCAGCCGGCGTGCAAAGAGATTGCCCCATGCGCGCCAAAGCATGGCCTTCGCTCATAGCGGCAGCGCGCTGGCCGTTTGCAGCGGGACAGGCTCGACTGCTCACCGTCGGCGCCAGCCCGTCAGCAGGCCTGCTCAGGCCACAGACTCGCTCAGGCCTATTGGCGCGTCTTCAACCATATCGTCAAGTTGAGCCAGATTGGTGCCCAGCAGGGCAAACACCGAGATCGCCAAACTGCCGATGCCGCACAACACAAAGAGCAAGGCTACGCCTCGTCCTTGTCCAATCCCCAACCAGCCTCCGAGCAGATCCGCCAAGCCGCCGCCAGGCATCATCGCAGGCGCGAGCACTCTCTCCACCAGTACGCCGCCCGCCAGCAGCATCGCCGAAACCGCGGCGAGGTTGATCGAAGCCAACAGGCTGAACAAGCTGCCGCGCCAGTCCAACGGCGTCTTGCGCATCCAAAGGCTCAAAGTGCAGCTGTTGGACACGCTGCCGCATGCCATCGCCGCCATGGCGGCCAGTGCCCACAACAGGGGCTTTTCCACGAAGCCGGCCATGGCCACGGCGACCGCCAACAGCAGATCCGACAATATGATCCAACGCATCAGCCGACGCTTGGGATTCGCGATGGTGACCGCGATCGCGCCGCCAATCGCGCCGAAGGCGCCGCACCCCATCACCATCCCCAGCGTGTCGCTGCCGTGCCGGGCCAGCACCAGCGGCGTCAGCATGCTGGAAACCAGCGTGATCAGCGCCACCTGCAACAGCATATAGATCAGCAAACCGAACATCGCTCTCTGCCCGTTCAGATAGGCCATCGTTTTGCTCAGACTGGAGCGGCTGTGCCGCCACAAACGGCCAACCGTGTTGCCTGCGGCCGCCGGCTCCGTCGCTCCCCGCATGGCTCGCAGCACCAGCAAAACCGCGGCCGCAATCAGCAGCGTCTCCAAAGGCAGAATGCCCGTCAGCCCAAACCGAAACATCAGCGCGCCGGCCAGCATCGGCCCCGCGAGTTGCACCAGCCCATCGCTCAGGGTCCGCAATCCATTGGCCTGGCTCAGCTGGTTGACGGGCAGCAGCCGGCTCAATGCCACTTGGTATGATGGCCTACGGAAGAGGTGGATCAAAGCGACAAGTCCATTCATCGCCATCGCAGCCGGAACCAGCAGCGCATCCAGCCAGATCATGAAAGATAAAACACCAATCAGCAGCAATAGTAAGAAATCGCAGGCAATCAGCACTTTTCTTCGATCCAATAGATCCGCGCAAGCGCCGGCGATGGGCAGCAACAAAAACGCAGGCAAGGTTCCCGTCAATAAGGCAAAAGAAAAGTCCTCGACCGAGCCCGTCTTTTGATAAATCCACACGCCTAGCGCGAATTGCAGCAATAGACTGCCCAAGCCCGTAATCATCTCGCTCAGCCACATGCAAGCAAACGCAGCGCCCAAGGATCGAAATCGCTTCAGCACCATGCTCACGAGAGCACCGCTTTCATGCCGCACAACGTTTCGTCCAACCATGCCGCCAGGCGCCCAGCCTGAGGCGATCGCAATAAAGTGATGTGATTGCCTGGCCCCTCCCAGAACGCTAAATCGGGAAGCCATCTACGCCAACCCGCAATCCATTGCTCGCGCGACATCGCGTCTTCTGACGAGCGCGCTTCCGACGGTTTGACCAGCACCAGCCGGCTGGGGCCTTGGTACAAGCGCTCTGGCCGGTATCCGGCTCGCAAAGCGCAGGCAAAGGTTCTGAGCACCCCGCTCAAGATATCCGGGGAACTGCGAGAAGGCAGAATGCCGACTCTAAGCAATTCGCCATGCAAAGCCTTTCTTTGCTCCCTCGCGCTTCGCTCCGCCAGCTCCGCCGCATCCAGTCTTAGCGGCTCTCCGCACCCCTGCTGATATAAGGCAATCAGTCTACTCAGCACTTCGCGCTGGCCATACTCTCCTGGCGCATCATTCGGCACCCGGCTGTCCAGCACGGTCAACGACAACACGCTGGTTCCCGCGCTTTGCAACTGCGCCGCCAGCTCATGCGCGATCCAGCCGCCAAAAGAATGCCCTAGCAAATGTACTGGCCCTGGCGCGCTCGCCCGCAGCGCGTCCAGATACGATCGCGCCGCATCCTCGACCGTCACATGCGGGGGCTGTCTGCCATCCAGCCCCCTTGGCTGCAGCCCATACACGCTCCCTTGATAGGAAAGCGCGCTTGAAAGCGCGAAGAAATCCACCACGCTGGCACCTGCGCCCGGCACGCAAATCAATGGCGGCAATGATTGCCGTCCCTGCCTGAGCATCACCAGCGGCTGGTGAGCCGGAACTCGCGAGCTCGCTTGCGCGCCCAGATCGCGCCAGAAAGCCTCGGCGGATGCCGGCATATTCGTTGGCTGCAATGGAAAATCCCCCGGTTCGGGGACATAGGATGAAAGACAGCGGCGCAACCATGCCGGCAAACTGGCTTGCGACCGCTCGACCGCCAGCGCTTCGGACTGTCGAGTCCACGCAGGCGCGCCCTCCAGCGCAACGCAGGCTACAGTCTGCCCCATGCCTCGCAACTGCAAGCCCACTTCATAAGCCAGCGCCCCCAGAACGCCTTTTCCCGCCAGGCAATAAGGGCCATCAGGCTGCAAACGGCGCACCTCGCGCGCCAGCGCATAAGCCAAGCCTTGCAAGGTCTGGAATCCATGCTCCGGCAGGGCGGCTAGCCAAAGCCAGTCAGACTCCTCGCCTTCGAGGCTCGCCAGCGCCGCTCCGCTGCTCACGCTATCCTGCACCATCCATCGCTTCACAGTCATCAGCCTTTCATCCTATTGGCAGATAAATCGCCGCCATTCAGCTCATCATGGACAAGCCATGCCTAATTTTCTGCCGGCAATGGCTGAGTCGCGAATCCGGTACCCACGCTTTCCTCGCTAGCCGACAATTTCCATTGCCTCACGTTTCCTGACTTGTCGAACAACAACACCAATTCCTTGCTGTAATTATTCTGCCCACGGAACAAAACGCTCACATTGGTGAAGTTTTGCAGTTTGGCTTTGTACTGCCGGTAGCTGTACACCCAAATTTCATTGTCGCCATCAAAGCTTATCTTCCGCTGCGGCTGGCCAAATAAGCCCGCCATTCCTTGCTTGGTGCCTTCGCCCCGAGACAAGGCCTGCTTGACATACGGTTCGTCCACATCCTCCAGCTTGGCATTGCCAACGCTGGCGCAGGCCGACAACAAAATACCCAGCGCCATCGCGCCAAACAGCCTTGCAGCTCGCCTCATCCTTCTCGCCATGCTCCCCCTCCTCGGCTCAAACTGGATCCATATATTCGAAAACCACGAGCGCATCGTTAGACCAAGAAGCATCGCTCAGCGGAAGCGAATAAAAATATTGCTTTGGGTAAGGCCAGTAGAAAAACGGACTCCGTTGCTGCCGCAGTCCATAAAGCCATTCTGTCGGCAATACCAGCCTGCGCTCGCCCTGCTGCAAGGAAACGGAAAATAAAGGTCTGTCGGCAATGAACAAATAACTGAATGGCTTGGCTTCGTAAGGGTCGTTCTCCACTTCCAACCTAGCAACCCCCTTGATTGCATCCAAAACCGCCGCGCCGACTGCGGCTGGCACATACTTGGCGCAATTGTGCATATCCTCCATGCAGTTAGCCTCCTTAGCCGCGGCGGGCATGCAGTCGACCTTGCCTTCATTCAGCCCATTCAGATTGCTTTTGACATCCACCAAGCATTCCAAACGCAAATCGCCCAATCGCCTGGTCCCTGCCGGCAGGCCCGGTGTGCTCACCTCGGCTCGCCAATTGACGCTCTCGCTCGCTGGCGACACCATCAACTTCAATGAGGAATCCGACTTTTCCGCCGTTCCCGGCAGAGAAAAAGCCTGCCTCGCTCCAAGCGGCACCACCGTGGATCCGCCCCTGCCCGACAGCTTTAGCGTTGGCGCTGGCGCATTGGAAGCGCCGCTCAGATAAAGTCGATATTGGAACACGCCACTCGGCGCAAGCTTGGCGTTTTCCTGAAAAACCGCCTCGCCTTTTTGCAAGACCGCATAGGTCCGACTCGAAGCCAGATCCGCGGCCGTGCCTGCGGCCAGGGCGGATGTGAGCCAAGCCGCGGCCAAACCGCAGCCGATGGCGGCGCGCACTGCAGATTTGCCTGTCATCTCGCCTCACTGTGACATTTGATTTTTTGAATTACATATTTTATTCATTTGAAATTAAAACGCAATCCGCAGACAGGCGGCTGGAAGGGGAGGCTTGTCCCGGCCAGCCGCCCTACCCATCGTCAGGATCAAGCCTCCTTTGCCAATCGTTTTCTGAACGCCTCCCCCAGCGCCAGGATCGCAGGCATCTGCAATATGCTGTAATGATCACCCTTGATTGTCTCTACCCTCAGATCAGGGCATGACTGACGCCATCCTTGATCCAAATTCGCGGCAAGAGAGTCGGTAGCCACGAACAAAACCGTGGGCGCAGCCAAGCGCTTCGGCTGATAAGAAAGCACGGCTTTTAACGTCATCCAGCGGGTGGTCAAATGCGACCACTCTTCCGTTAGCGTCCCGGCCGCCGGCCTCCCAACCTCCTTAAGCGCGGTTGACAGCATCTCGTCTGGATTCGGCAAGCTGCGCAAACTGGCCAGCCCAGCCTCGTCATAGCCATGCTCCAGCTCCAGCCAGAAGAACAGCATGGCGACACGCTCGTTTCGCTCGGCCCGTTGCCGCTGCTCCAGCCTAGCCGCGAGGCTGGAATAGTCCGGCATGCTATCGATCAGTCCCAGGAAGGCGATCTCCTCCCCCTGAGCGGACAGTTCCGCCGCCACCGCATGCGCGATCGTGCCGCCGACCGACCAGCCTGCAAGGCTATACGGCCCCTTCGCCTGCAAGCTTCTTATCCGAGCCGCGTGAATGCGCGCCAGCCCGCCCATGTCTGGCTCTGCCAGCAAGTTTCCGTGCTCATCAATCCCAGGCAAGGCATAGATGGAACGCCCCTGTCCGAGGTGTTCGGCCAGATCTCTGGCATAAGCGATGCCGCCATGAAGTTCGTGCAGGATAAACAAGCGCTCCTCTTCGCCCTGTCCCCCCACCCGTATGGCAGCGTCGTTCCCGCCCCCCGCGCTCAATCGGCGCGCCAGCTCGGCCAGGGAAGGGAAAGCGTAAACATCCTGCAAGCTGGCGGCGTAAGGCATGCGGCCTGCAATGCTTGCCACCAGCCTCACCGCCAGCAGGGAGTGTCCGCCCAGTTCGAAGAAGTTGTCGTGGCGGCCCACTCGCTCCACCCCCAGCAGCTCGCTCCAGATCGCCGCCAGCGCCGTCTCCGCCTCGCCTTCCGGCGCCGCGTACGCCCGGCTCGACAGCTGCGAGCCGTCCGGCGCCGGCAGCGCCTTGCGGTCCAGCTTGCCGTTCGGCGTCAACGGGAAGGCCTCCAGCACCACGAAGCCGCTCGGCACCATGTACTCCGCCAG
>NZ_JAJOHV010000055.1 GCF_021129175.1 Chromobacterium piscinae
TTGCCGCTGCCGGTGGGGCCGGTCACCAGCACCATGCCATACGGTCTGGCGATTGCCCTAAGCAAGTGCGCCTTCTGCTCCGCCTCGAATCCCAACTGCTCGATGTCCAGCGAGGCGCCGGACGAGTCCAGGATGCGCATCACGATTTTTTCGCCGTACAAGGTAGGCAAGGTACTGACACGGAAGTCTATCGCCCGGGTCTTGGAAATCACCAACTTCAGCCGACCATCCTGCGGCAGCCGCTTTTCCGAGATATCCAGCCGGGAAATCACCTTGATGCGCGAGGCGATCTTTTCCTTCAGCAGCAGCGGCGGCTGCGCCACCTCCTTTAATACGCCATCCACTCGGTAGCGGATGCGGTAATACTTTTCATATGGTTCGAAGTGAATGTCGGACGCGCCGATGCCTATCGCATCCAGCAACATCTTATGAATGAATTTGACCACCGGCGCATCGTCAACCTCGGTCTGCGGCCCACTGTCCAGCTGCGCTTCGGGATCGGCGAACTCCAGATCACCAAAATCCTCGCTCTCCAGCTCTTTCAAAGCCGAGGTCGAATTGTCCTGATATCGTCCTATCAGCTTGGACAGCTTATCTTCTTCCACCACCACCACTTCTACCGTCAGACCGGTTTTGAAGGTGATCGCGTGGTAGGCAGAGGTCTGGGTGGGATCGGAAGTGCCGATGTAAAGCTTGTTGCCGCGCTTGAGCAGCGGCAACAACCGGCGGCTGGCGATCACCTCGTCGTCCACCAGCCCCTTGGGTAGTTGATCGGTATCCAGTGAAGCCAGATCCAGTAGCGGGTAGCCGAACACCCGAGACGAAAACATCGCGATGTCGCGCGCGGCCATCTTCTTGCTCTGGATCAGCTGCTCGACGAAACTGAGATGGGAAATCATCGCCTGTTTCGAAATGGCGTCCGCATCCTGCTGCAACAGCATATTGTGCTGGACCAGGGCTCTGCCCAGGCCGGAAATTCCTGCCGTAGCTTCCATAAGCGAAATCGATCCGGTTCAAACCTTGCGGTCGTGATCAGGTATAGGCTGTGACGGTATTATATGCGAATCGAACTGGCAAATCCCTGTCCATCAGGCTCTCTAGTGGACTGGACAAAAAAAGGGCTGCCGAGGCAGCCCTTTTTCAGAGGAAAAGAATACCGTTTGTTAGAAGCGGTGGATCAGGCCCAGCCCGAAGGAGCTTTCGCTCGTCAGGTTATCAGCCTTCCAGTTCACATGACCATAAGAGGTGTAAACATCGGTGCGCTTCGACAAGGCGTAATCCAGGCCCAGCACGAACTGGTCATAGCCGGATTTCGACAGCGTACTGCCGCCAATGCTTACATCATACCCTTTGACGTAGCTCAGATAAGGAGTGAAAGAACCAAAGGTGTAACCTCCGGTCAATGCCAACTCCTTGGTCTTAACCAGTTGGGAGGCATTAAACGATCCGGCATTGCTGGCAAATGCAGCATTAAGCGCATTCAGGTTATAAGCCACTCCGCCCTTATCAGCAAAGCCAGTGACAGTGGTCACCCCCCCAACGGTCGTCGTCGCCTGACCAAGGTAACCACGGACTTGCTGATAGCCAAAGGCGGCATAGATATTATTGGCGTTGTAACCGGCTTCCAAACGATGCCAATCCTTCAGACCAGAACCGACCTTATTGGAGTCGCCCATATTCACAAAGCTATATTTACCGAAATAGCCGGAATTCTCATAGCTTAAGCCAATATTGATCAGCTGATTGTTCGTGCGAGACCCATCCGAAGCCTGAGCACGCGCCTCATCGACTCCCCACAAGACCATGTAGCTGAAGCCATACCAGTTCGGGCTGTCATAGCGAATGGCGTTGTTCACGCGGGTATCGAGGCGAGTGAACATGCCAAGGCCGCCTACGCTCTGATCGCTGTAATAGCCGGGATCCACTTGCTCCATATCCAGATTGGGATAGTTGGACAACCGGCCCAGGCGTACCTGTCCCCAGCCATCGCCTGCCAGACCAATGAAAGTATCGCGGCCGCCCAGATTGCCTTCCTGCTTGGTGGGATCGCCAGAGCCATCAATCTTCAACCGGCTTTCCACCTGCCAGATAGCCTTCAGGCCATTGCCCAGATCCTCGCTGCCTTTGAAACCCAAGCGCGAAGTCCAGTCGTTGATCTCGGAACTGCCTTGGGGCTTGCCGTTGGCATCCTTGCTCAGCGTGGAGCTATAAGTCTTGTTGTATTCGTAACCGCCACGGATCTGACCGTAGATGGTCACGTCGGCCATGGCCGCCGCAGGCAGGGCAGCCAACGCCAAAGCGATGAGCTTCTTGTTCATTGCAAATCCTTTCAAGTCAGTTGATTTTGTCCTGTGGGCTTCCCGGTGAAACCGTTTGCCTGGACATTTATGTGCCGACGGTATGTTCCGTCGATCGCTGTAGCCAATATAAGACTGGCGTTGCAAAAAAACAAAGACAGCCCCGTCATGACAGGTAAAAATCAACAAAAAAACAACAGAACAATGCTATCTACTTGTTTACAAAATACTTGTCACAAGCCGCGCAGCGCCAACAAGACGCGCAAAAACAACAAAACCGTCACATTGTTGCCAATTAGCAACAAAGAACGCCCCCCATCAGTCAAATCGGCAAATTAAAAAAATCCGCGAAAATGAAAAACCGCCATCCAGAACGGCATGGCGGTTTAAATGCGGCGCCGGCTCTAACCGGCAGGCGCTTACTTGGCGGCGGGCTTGGCAGTTGCCGGCTTCGCGTTTGCGGCAGCAGGCTTGGCGGCCGGCGCGGCGCCGCCAACGGTGACTTCCTTGCGCAGGCTTTCCAACGTCTTGTCCCCAATGCCGGAAACCTTCTTCAGATCGTCGACAGTCTTGAACGGGCCGTTTTTGGTCCGGTAATCGACAATGGCCTTGGCTTTGGCCGGGCCAATGCCCTTCAAGGCTTCCAGTTGTTGCGGCGTCGCGGTGTTCAGATTAACGGCGGCCCAGGCGAGATTGCACAGCAACAGCAAACCGGCAAAGACAGCGAACAGCTTCTTCATGGCAAGCTCCTAATGAAAGTGCAGTCGTGAAATGTATTGGTATGCGTCAGCGCGAGGCGAGCGGACTCACCCGCGCTGCAGGATCAATTCTAAGACCACCTTGCTGCCCACGTATGCCAGCATCAATGACAGGAAACCGGCCAGCGCCCAGCGTATCGCCACCTTGCCGCGCCAGCCCTTGAGGCGGCGTCCCACCAGGAGCCCGGCGAAGATCAGCCACGAGATCACGCCGAACACCGTCTTGTGGGTCAGCGCGGCGGCCTGGCCGAACACCTCCTCGGAGAACAACACGCCGGTCAGCAGCGTCAGCGTCAGCAGCAGGAAACCGACGGCGATCACCTGGAACATCATCTTTTCCAGCGTCAAAAGCGGCGGCAGTTGCTTGGCCAGCATCGACACCCGCCGGTGGTGCAGCGCCCGCTCCAGGATCAGCATCAGCACCGCGATCAACGCGCCGATCGCGAACAGGCTGTAGGCCAGCATGGACACCAGGATGTGCATTACAAAGGCGGGATTGGACAGGTCGCTGACCATGTGCCGCCCCGGAAAAGCGATGGCGAAAGCCAGCGCGGCCATGGCCAGCGGCATCATGAACAACTGCAGGCCCTCCACCTTGTAGAAGAAGCTGCAGGTCCAGTAGATCAGCAGCATGATCCACACTACCACGCTCAGCGCGTGGCCCACGCCCAGCGACAAGCCGCCGCTGGTACTCAGCGGCGCCACGACGACAAAGGCCTGCACCAGCAGCAGCAGCCCCAGCAGGCTGTGCTCCAGCCGCGGATTGCGCGGCCAGCGCGCCGCGCCTTTCCAGTTGGCCAGGTAATGCCAGGTGAAAGCCCCGTAGGACAGGATCAGGAGCAAGGACAGAACGAGCAGTAGGCTGGTCATATTAGGTATGTGATCAAATCCGGGCGCGGCCCGGGCGGCTCGTGGTAAAATCGATGGATTTGAAAGTCTACACCAAGCTGCCGTTCGTTGGCAGAGAGTAAGGACAGCACCATGCTAGACAACTTGACCAGCCGCCTGTCCGGCGTGATGAAAACCCTGCGCGGCAACGCGCGGCTGACCGAATCCAACATCCAGGACGCGATGCGCGAAGTGCGCATGGCGCTCTTGGAAGCCGACGTGGCGCTGCCCGTCATCAAGACCTTCATCGCCCAGGTGAAAGAGCGCGCGCTGGGCCAGGACGTGATGGGCAGCCTGACCCCGGGCCAGGCGCTGGTGGGCGTGGTGAACGAAGAGCTCGTCAAGCTGATGGGCGACAAGAACGACGAGCTCGACCTAGCCGCCGTGCCGCCCGCCATCGTGCTGATGGCCGGCCTGCAGGGCGCCGGCAAGACCACCACCGTCGGCAAGCTGGCCAAAAGGCTGAAGGAAACCCAGAAGAAGAAGGTGCTGGTGGTGTCCGCCGACGTCTACCGTCCGGCCGCCATCGAGCAGCTGAAGCTGCTGGCCTCGCAAGTGGGCGTCGAATGGTTCCCGTCCGAGGCGTCGCAAAAGCCGGTCGACATCGCCCGCGCCGCGATCGACCACGCGCGCCGCCATTTCTTCGACGTGCTGCTGGTGGACACCGCCGGCCGCCTCGCCATCGACGAAGCGATGATGGAGGAGATCAAGGCGCTGCACGCCGCGATCAACCCGGTGGAAACGCTGTTCGTCGTCGACGCGATGCAGGGCCAGGACGCGGTCAACACCGCCAAAGCCTTCAACGAGGCGCTGCCGCTGACCGGCGTGGTGCTGACCAAGATGGACGGCGACTCCCGCGGCGGCGCCGCGCTGTCGGTGCGCCATGTGACCGGCAAGCCGATCAAGTTCATCGGCGTCGGCGAGAAGGTCTCCGGCATCGAGCCCTTCCATCCTGACCGCATAGCCAGCCGCATCCTGGGCATGGGCGACGTGCTGTCCCTGATCGAGGAAGTCCAGAAGGGCATCGATCAGAAGGAAGCCGAAGCGATGGCCAAGAAGTTGAAGTCCGGCAAGGGCTTCGACCTCGAGGACTTCAAGGCCCAGATGCAGCAGATGAAGAAGATGGGCGGCATGGCCAACCTGCTGGAAAAGATGCCGGGCCAGCTGGGCGAGATGGCCAAGGGCGTCCAGGGCGCGGAGGCGGAGAAGTCGATGCGCCGCATCGAAGGCATCATCAACTCGATGACCATGGAAGAGCGCCGCAAGCCGGAACTGCTGAAGGCCAGCCGCAAGCGCCGCATCGCCGCCGGCTCCGGCGTCACGGTGCAGGAGGTGAACCGCCTGCTGAACCAGTTCGAGCAGATGCAGAAGATGATGAAGCAGTTCTCGTCCAAGGGCGGGATGATGAAGATGATGCGAGGCATGAAGGGCATGATGCCCGGCATGTAAGCGAAAACAAACGGGCGCCAGTCGCCCGTTTCTTTTGAGATAAAGACATGTTGTTCGACGTCGCGGTGCTGACAGATCGCCGCCAGCTGGAACACAAGCCTGAGGACTGGTACAGCCGCCAGGTGCATCATGAGGATGGCTTGGTGCTGGACGCGCTGCGTGACGCCGGCCTGACGGTTTGCCGCCTTGCCTGGGACGACGCCGGTTTCGACTGGCGCCAGGCACGCTCGCTGCTGTTCCGCACCACTTGGGACTATTTCGAGCGCTTCGGCGAATTCTCGCCCTGGCTGTCGCGCGTATCCCGGCAATGCCGGCTGTTCAACGCAGCCGAACTGATCCGCTGGAATCTGGACAAGCGCTACCTCGTCGAACTGCAAAATAAGGGCGTGGCCGTGGTGCCCACCCTCTACATTGAAAAAGGCGAGCGGCGCGCCCTGGCGCAACTGGCCGACGCCAGCGGCTGGAATGAGCTGATCCTCAAGCCGGCGGTGTCCGGCAACGCGCGCCACACCTACCGTTTCGACGCCGGCGACGGCCAGCGCCTGGAGTGCGCGTTCGGCGATTTGGTCGAACGCGAAGCGATGCTGCTGCAGCCCTTCCAGCGCCAGGTGCTGGAACAAGGCGAGCTGTCGCTGATGGTGGTGGACGGCCGCTACAGCCACGCGATACGCAAGACGCCCAAACCCGGCGACTTCCGCGTGCAGGACGACCACGGCGGCAGCGTGCATCCGCACCAGGCCAGCGCCGAGGAAATCGCCTTCGCCGAAGCCGCCGTGCGCGCGGTGCCGTTCGACGTGCTGTACGCGCGCGTCGATCTGGTCCGCGACGGACAAGGCCGCCTCGCCGTCATGGAGCTGGAAATGATAGAGCCCGAGCTGTTCTTCCGCTTCCGCCCCGAAGCGGCCGGCCTGTTGGCCGCCGGCCTCAGGCGCAGGCTGGCGGACAGCGCGGCCTGAAACGAATCTGTACTAGCAACCCGCCGCAGTTTGGCAAACCACGTTTGGAAATACTCAGCATGAATCTGACTACGTTGACCGCCCTCTCCCCGCTGGATGGCCGCTACGCCGCCCAAGTGGAAGGCCTGCGCAACCTGTTCTCCGAATTCGGCTTGATGAAGTGCCGCGTCAAGGTGGAACTGGAATGGCTGAAGATGCTGGCCGCCGAGCCGGGCATCGAAGAGGTCAAGCCGTTCTCCGACGCCACCATCCGCGAGATCGACGACGTGATCGCCAATTTCAGCGTCGAGCATGGCGAAGAGGTGAAGGCGATCGAGGTTCGCACCAACCACGACGTCAAGGCGATCGAGTATTGGCTGAAGGAGCGCCTGTCCGGCAATCCGGAAGTGATGGCCGCCAGCGAGTTCATCCACTTCGCCTGCACCTCCGAGGACATCAACAACCTCAGCCACGCGCTGATGCTGAAGACCGCGCGCAACACCGTGCTGCTGCCGATGCTGGACGAGGTGATCCACAAGCTGCAAAAGCTGTCGCATGAACTGGCCGACGTGCCGATGATGTGCCGCACGCACGGCCAGCCGGCCACGCCGTCTACGATGGGCAAGGAACTGGCCAACACCGTCTACCGCCTGAAGCGCCAGCGCGAGCAGCTGGTGCACCAGGAAATCCTGGGCAAGATCAACGGCGCGGTCGGCAACTACAACGCCCACCTGGCCGCCTATCCGGACATCGACTGGGAAAGCCTGTGCGGCCGCTTCGTCACCGGCCTCGGCATCACCTTCAATCCCTACACCATCCAGATCGAGCCGCACGACTACATGGCCGAGCTGTACCAGGTGGCGATGCGCGTCAACACCATCCTGATCGACCTGAACCGCGACATCTGGGGCTACATCTCGCTGGGCTACTTCAAGCAAAAGGTGAAGAAGGACGAAGTGGGCAGCTCCACCATGCCGCACAAGGTCAACCCGATCGACTTCGAAAACTCCGAAGGCAATCTGGGCATGGCCAATGCCATCATGGGCCATCTGGCGGAAAAGCTGCCGATCTCCCGCTGGCAGCGCGACCTGACCGACTCCACCGTGCTGCGCAATATGGGCGTCGGCTTCGGCTACACCATCCTGGGTCTGAAGTCCTGCCTGAAAGGCCTGAACAAGCTGGAGATCAACCCGGCCCTGATCGCCGCCGAGCTGGACGGCGCCTGGGAGCTGCTGGCCGAGCCGGTACAGACCGTGATGCGCCGCTACGGCATCGCCAATCCGTACGAGCAGTTGAAAGAGCTGACCCGCGGCAAGGGCGGCATCACCCGCGAAACGCTGCACGCCTTCATCCGCAGCCTGGAGCTGCCGGACGCGGTCAAGGCCAGCCTGCTGGAGCTGACCCCGTCCAACTACCTGGGCAAGGCCGAGGAACTGGCACGCCGCATCTAAAGCGTCCCTCCCCCCCGCTGCATCCCTCCGCGCCGCCCTCCCGGGCGGCGTTTTTCTTTCCGCCCGCCGTCAACGCCCCGTCATTGCGGCAAGTTAGCCGCACCTTGCCTTTCCCCCGCCATCCATTACACAGAATTTAGTGGTCAAAATGCCAATTGGACCTGACAATGGAATGTGAATAACACCAAAACACCAATAAGCACGCTGCTGATAGGAACGGCCGGCCGCTCCGGCCCGACCGCCCGAACCAAGGGTAACCTTGAAGAGAGAATGGATGATCATGCAATCTATGTACGACCAGTCCTCGAATCCCCCGACAACTCCCGACGAGCCGGCTCCCGCCACCCCGCAGGCAGCCACCACGCGCCAATTGCTGAATCTGAATGAGCGTGGCCAGAACGGGTTGTACCAGTACTTCATCGAGCACGACACCAACCGCATACTGCAGCATCTGGACACGCTGCGCGGCATGGCCTTCACCCGCGATGCCGAAGACGGCCAGAGCGGCCCCACCGAAAAACCCTTCCCTTCGGTCTGCCTGATCGGCCTGGGCCGCTGCGGTTCCAATATCGCGCTGGACGTGGCCACCCTGGTCTACAACGCCCGCAAGTTCTACCTGAACGAATTCAACCAGGACGACAAGAGCGCGCCCGAGCAGGAGCAGCGGCCGCGGCGCTGGATACGCCGCAACCTGCTGTCGCAGCACAAGGAGGCCAAGCCTGCCTTCCTGATCGAGCCGATGGTGATGCTGGGCGACCTGGACAAGGACATCAAGGGCCGCATTCGCTTCTCCCGCCGCGGCGAGCAGGGCGACTTCATCAACAACTACAACAAGCTGAAGATCATGGACCTGGCCGAGGTCCACGCCGGCGGCGCCGGCAATGCGCCCATCCTGGGCCAGTACCTGGCCAAGATCATCCTCAACAAGGACACGCTGAGCTTCTCCGACCCGGACTGGACGCTGATCCACTCCTATCTGGTGGACTCCTGCGGCATCAAGGCCAACCAGTCGCGGCTGTATTTCTACATCTTCAGCGCGGGCGGCGGCACCGGCTCCGGCATGGCGTCCGAATTCGGCCTGGCCCAGCAGTACGCCTACATGAGCAAGACCTTCGAGACCCGCAACGAGGGCAAGGGAGACCAGGGCGACGACTACGGCTTCGTGTTCGAGCCCATCTTCACCAGCGGCATCTGCATCCTGCCCAACATCTCCGGCCAGCACGCCGAGGGCTCGGAGGCGCTGCACATCAACGCCGGCCGGCTGCTGTGCAAATACCTGTCCGAGGAATGGGACTTCTCCTACAACTTCGACAACGAAGAGGCCGGCGCCGAGAGCGTGATGCGCCGCATCCGGCCATGGAACGCGATGATGCTGATCTCCAACGACATCATGCGCTACGCCGAGGAGAGCGAAGGCGGCAACATCGAGCATCTCGACGTCAACGCGATGGAGCGCCACGCCAACCAGTACATCTCGCAGCAGATCTTCAACATCCTGACCGCGCAGGCCGTCACCAGCGACTACGACGAGAACTACTTCCTGCGCGCCGGCATCGACATGGGCGAGACGATACGGCTGGACGCCAACGACCTGTTCATGAGCCTGGCCGGCCCGGTGGCGGTGGCCTACGCCGAATCGGTGGTATCCGATCCGCTGGGCTCGGACGGCTTCGTCAACAAGCTGGACATCGACGACCTGTTCTACCGCTCGATCGACTTGCCGCACTTCAACCAACAGACCCAGGCGATAGAGGGCATCAGCCTGTTGCCGATCGAGTCGGCCAACTACCGCGCCGCGCTGGCCGACTACAAGCAGTCCGGCTACTCGGCGGACAAGCTGAACCAGCTGTTCTTCTTCCAGAACTGCTCGTCGGTGGTGGCCATCCTGTCGCTGCCCAAGGGCTACAAGCTGTCTTATCTGGACCTGAACCGGCTGAAGCGCCACCTGAACGACCTGTTCCCCAGCACCACGCTGAAGCGTTACGCGCTGGTGATCGGCGCGTCCACCAACCTGTCGCTGACCACGCTGGTTGCCAAGAGCCCCTGCCTGAGCGACGATTTCCTGACGCTGATCGTCGCCTACATCAAGCGGTGCTTCGCCCACGGCAACCACCGCTTCGACGACAGCCTGGACAACGTGATCCTGGACCTGATCACCGCCGACACCTTCGACGAGACGGTGCTGGAGCGCTTGCTGAACGAGTACGAGAACCCGGCCAAAATCTTGGACACAAACTGGTTCGCGATCAAGCCGATGTACGAGAAGAAGTACCGCGAGCTGATCCGCGACAGCAAGAAGTTCGTGTCGATCAACGACATCCGGCTGACCCGCGAGCACGTGCAGAAAGCGGTGTGCTACCTGCGCGAGATCTACCGCCATCGCATCGGCAAGACCCGGGTGGTTTCGCTCAACAGCTACGCGCGCAAGCACCACGCCTGAGCGCGCTCTCCGCCTGTCTCCAACCCCGCCCCGCCTTGCGCGCGGCGGGGTTTCTACTGGCTAAAATAGTAAAGTAGATTATTTTTTTACTACCCAGCCGAAAAGTGTCAACGCCATAGCCGCCTGGCCAGTTAATCCTGCTTGAACGCGGCGAATATGCCAGCGCGCTGCGCGCGGCGGCCTCGCATCACTCATTAACAAAACCCGATCGCAACCAAGCACGATCCGCCCACTGCACGCCTTCAAGCTGGCATAAGCTGCAACAAGGCATGGCGCGGATCGCAACAACCGCGCCGCCAAGCCGCCCGGGCGCGGCAATCTGAAGAGAGGACGCACCGTCCAATATGTGGATCGTCGAAACGGCCCTGAAACGGCCCTATACCTTCATCGTGATGGCCATCGTCATCCTGCTGGCCACCCCGCTGGCGATCATGCGCACGCCGGTGGACGTGCTGCCGGAGATCGACATCCCGGTGATCAGCGTGATCTGGGGCTACGGCGGCCTGGCGCCGCAGCAGATGGCCGACCGCATCACCCAGACCCACGAGCGGGTGCTGACCACCACCGTCAACGACATCGAGCACATCGAGTCGCAATCGCTGGCCGGCATCGCCATCATCAAGATCTTCTTCCAGCCGAACGTTAACATCCAGACCGCCATCGCCCAGGTGGTGTCGGTGTCGCAGGCGGTGGTCAAGCAGATGCCGCCCGGCGCCACGCCGCCGCTGGTAATCAAGTACACCGCGTCCAGCGTGCCGGTGATCCAGATCGGCTTGGCCAGCAAGTCGATGTCGGAGCAGGATGTGTTCGACGCCACCATCAACACGCTCAGGCCGCAGTTGGTGACGATACCAGGCATCGCCATCCCTTACCCCTACGGCGGCAAGGTGCGCCTGCTGTCGGTGGACCTGGACACCCGCGCCATCGCCGCCAAGGGCCTGACGCCGGCCGACGTGATCAACGCGGTCAACAGCCAGAACCTGGCGCTGCCGTCCGGCACCGCTAAAATCGGCGGCACCGAGTACAACGTCGAGCTGAACGGCTCGCCGGACACCATCGCCGGCCTGAACGACATCCCGGTGCGGTCGGCCAACGGCGCCACGGTCTTCCTGCGCGAAGTGGCGCACGTGCGCGACGGCTTCTCGCCGCAGACCAATATCGTCAAGCAGAATGGCCAGCGCGGCCTGATGATGTCGATCTACAAGAACGGCGGCGCGTCGACGCTGGACGTGGTGGGCCATCTGAAGGACAAGCTGCCCGGCCTGCGGCCGCTGCTGCCCAAGGACCTGCGCGTCAGCCTGCTGGCCGACCAGTCCATCTTCGTGACAACGGCGGTGGAAGGCGTGATCCACGAAGCGCTGGTGGCCGCCGCGCTTACCGCGGTGATGCTGCTGCTGTTCCTCGGCAACTGGCGCACCACCTCCATCATCGCCGTCTCCATCCCGCTGTCGATCTTCTCGTCCATCGTCGCGCTGCACATGATCGGCGAAACCATCAATGTGATGACGCTGGGCGGCCTGGCGCTGGCGGTGGGCATCCTGGTGGACGACGCCACGGTGACCATCGAGAACATCGAGCGCCATCTGCACATGGGCTCGCCGCTGTACACCGCCATTCTGGATGGCGCCGGCGAGATCGCCGTTCCAGCCTTCGTCTCCACGCTGTGCATTTGCATCGTCTTCGTGCCGATGTTCTTCCTAGAAGGCGTGGCGCGTTATTTGTTCGTGCCGATGGCCGAAGCGGTGGTGTTCGCGATGCTGGCCTCCTACGTGCTGTCGCGGACGCTGGTGCCGACGCTGGCGTTGCTGCTGATGGGCCATCGCCACCACGACGGCCGCGCGTCGGCGTGGATACACCGCGCGCACCAGGGCTTCAACGCCCGCTTCGAGCGGCTGCGCGAGTGGTACGTGCACCTGCTCAGCCACCTGCTGACGCACCGCAAGCGCTTCATCTCAGTCTTTCTCGGCTTCTGCCTGGCCTCCTGCGGCTTGTATCTGTTGCTGGGCCGGGACCTGTTCCCCGAGGTGGACACCGGCCAGATCAAGCTGCACGTGCGCGCGCCCACCGGCACCCGGATCGAAGACACCGCCGTCCTGGCCGACCAGGTGGACGCCGAGATCCGCAAGGCAATCCCGCCGGGCGAGCTGGACTCCATCATCGACAACATCGGCCTGCCCTATAGCGGCATCAACCTGTCGTACAGCAACTCCGGCACCATCGGCACGCTGGACACCGACGCGCTGATCTCGCTGAAGCCCGGCCACCAGCCGAGCGCCGACTACATCGCCGCGCTGCCAGCCAGGCTGGAGCGCCGCTTCCCCGGCGTGGAATTCTTCTTCCAGCCGGCGGACATCATCACCCAGATCCTGAATTTCGGCTCGCCGGCCGCCATCGACGTGCAGGTCTTCGGCAAGAACTACGCCGCCAACGCCGCCTTCGCCGGCCGCCTGCTGGCCCGGATCAAGGCGATTCCCGGCGCCGCCGACGTCCATGTGCACCAGCGGCTGGATGCGCCGGCGATCAAGCTGAACATGGACCGCGCCCGTTTGCAGGGAATGGGCATCGCGCCGTTCGACGTCGCGCAGAACCTGCTGCTGCCGCTGTCCGGCAGCCAGCAGACCCAGCCGGCGTTCTGGCTCAATCCATCCAACAGCATCGTCTACAACCTGCAGGCGCAAGCGCCGCAGTACCGGATCGGCAGCATGGACCAGCTGCTGCAGCTGCCGGTCAACGCGCCGGGCAGCCGCGGCGCCGGCGAGCAGACGCTGGGCAATCTGGTCAGCGCCGCGCCCGGCCGCGAAGCCGCCATCGTCACCCGCTACAACATCCTGCCGTCTATCGACATCTACGCCAGCGCGCGCGGCCGCGACCTGGGCTCGGTGGCCTCGGCCATCCAGAAGGTGATCAACGAGGAAGAGGCGCATCTGCCCAAGGGCAGCCATGTCGCGCTGCGCGGCCAGGTGGAAACGATGCGCTCGTCCTACATCGGCCTCGGCGTCGGCATTCTCGGCGCCATCGTGCTGGTCTACCTGCTGATCGTGGTGAATTTCCAGTCCTGGCTGGACCCCTTCATCATCATCAGCGCGCTGCCGGCGGCGCTGGCCGGCATCGCCTGGATGCTGATCGTCACCGGCACCGACCTGTCGGTGCCGGCGCTGACCGGCGCCATCATGACCATGGGCGTGGCCACCGCCAACAGCATCCTGGTGGTGTCGTTCGCGCGGCATCGGCTACGGGACGGCCTGCCGCCGCTGTCGGCGGCGCTGGAGGCCGGCGCCACCCGGCTGCGGCCGGTGCTGATGACGGCGCTGGCGATGATCATCGGCATGATTCCGATGGCCATCGGCATCGGCGAGGGCTCCGAGCAGAACGCCCCGCTCGGCCGCGCCGTAATCGGCGGCCTCTTGTTCGCCACCGTTTCCACCCTGCTGTTCGTACCGGTGGTGTTCGCCAGCTTCCACCGCTACCTGGCGCAACGCAAACAACACGCGGCCGACGCCCCCGCGGCTCCCGCACAGGACGCTTGAAATGACCGACCCACGCCATGACCGCCAGGGCCTGCCCGAACTCCACCTGCACCACACCCGCCGCGGCGCGGTGGTGCGCAAGGCGCGCGTCGCCGCCATCGTCGCCGTCGCGCTGCTGCTG
>NZ_JAJOHV010000056.1 GCF_021129175.1 Chromobacterium piscinae
TGCCTACCTCTGCGCCGTCATGGGCGTCCAGCCAGCATAGACCGGGTAACAACAGGGTTAATTTCATATTCTTGCCAGATGGGTTGGGAATGGCGGCCATTTTGGCCGCTGGTCATTTGGCTCGAGCATCATTCTGCGGCACACTGACGTCTTTTGCCGGAACTATCGCGCGAGCCGCCTACCAAACATGATTTTGGCGCATGCATGCGCTGGAATCGGATCAATATTTTGCATAGGCAGGCGGCGCCTGCCCGGAAAAGTGATGGATTATCGCAAACTGCTACACATCCCGCAAAAGTGCGCCAGCCGGCTGGTCAATCACCACCTGAGCTGGCTCGGCATCGCCGCCTGCCTGCCGCTGCTGGGCACGGCCACCGCCTTCGCCGTGGCCAACGGCGCCAAGGAAACCCTGCCCGAGCAGGTTAGGCAGCAACAAGTGATCGAACGGCTGGCGCTGCCGGAATTCCATTTCGCCGACAGCCAGACCCGCTACTGGCGCGACGAGGCGGTCAAGCGCGGCGACACCGTGGCCCGGGTGCTGAACCGCCTGGGCGTGCGCGACAACGAAGCCCGCGCCTTCCTGTATACCAGCCCGGTGGCCAAGGATCTGCTCAAGCTGAAAGTCGGCGCCACGCTGACGGTGCAGACCAACGACGCCGGCGAGCTGTTCGGCCTGCGCTTCCTGCAGGACGACGACAACGGCGAGCAACTGCTGGTGGCGCTGGAGAAGCGCGACGGCAAGTGGCAGGCCAGCGCCGACCCGGTGGCCGCCGAGAGCGTGGAAACCGTGCGCTCGATCACGCTGAAGCGCGGAGCCGCCGCCGAGCTGGCCGCCGCCCGCGTGCCGGCCGACATCCGCAACCAGTTGTCCGAAGTTTTCTCCGACCAATTCGAGCTCTCCAGCCTGAAGACTGGCGACCGCATCAATCTGGTCTACGAGACCATGGTCTACGCCGGCACCTCCATCGCCAGCGGCAACCTGTTGGCGGTGTCGATCGAACGCGCCGGCAAACTGCACCAAGCGTTCTATTTCGCCCATGACAGCGAAAGCGGCGCCTACTACGACAGCGAAGGCAAGCCGGTCAAGAAGGGCTTCAGCCGCCAGCCGGTGGCCAGCGCCCGCATCAGCTCGGGTTTCGGCCTGCGCATGCATCCCATCCTGCGCTCGCTGCGCATGCATTCCGGCATCGACTACGCCGCCAGCGCCGGCACGCCCATTGTGGCGCCAGCCGACGGCGAACTGGTCAAAGTGGCGCGCGAGAACGGCTACGGCAACGTGGTGATGATACGCCATAACGCCAAGCTGACCACGCTGTACGCCCACATGCGCGGCTTCGGCAAGGGCATCCAGGCCGGCGGCAAGGTCAAAGCCGGCGATGTGATAGGCTATGTTGGAAGCACGGGCCGCTCCACCGGCGCCCACCTGCACTTCGAGGTGCGGGTCAACGATCAGCCGGTGGACCCGGCCACCAACGCCCTGCCCACGCCGGGCCTGAGCAAGACCCAGCTCGCGCAGTTCGACGCCAAGAAACAGGTGTTGAGCGCGCGGCTTGATCTGCTGCAGAACATCCCGGTCAACGTTGCCCAGATCGATTGATGACAGATCTATATATTGGAATGATGTCCGGCACCAGCCTGGACGGCGTCGACGCCGCCCTGGTCCATTTCGACGACGCCGGCCGGCCCCAGCCGCTGGCCGACCATGTCGTCCCCTACCCCGCTGAGGTGAAGTCCGCCGTGCTGGCGCTGCAGCCCCGCGGCCATGACGAGCTGCACCGCGCGGAAACGCTGGCCAACCGGCTGGCCGAGATCTACGCCCAGGCCGCGCGCGAACTGCTGCAGAAGTCCGGCCGCCGCGCGGAGGATATCCGCGCCATCGCCTGCCATGGCCAGACCGTGCGTCATGCGCCGCACGACGGCTACACGGTCCAGATCGGCAATATGGCCAAGCTGGCCGAACTCACAGGCATCGACGTGATCGCCGACTTCCGCAGCCGCGACGTCGCCGCCGGCGGCCATGGCGCGCCTCTGGTGCCCGCCTTCCAGCAAAGCGCGTTCTCCAGTCCGGACGAAAAACGCGTGATCCTCAATATCGGCGGCATCAGCAACATCGCCCGGCTGCATGACGGCCAAGAAGCGATAGGCTTCGACTGCGGACCCGGCAATATGCTGATGGATGCCTGGTGCCTGCGCCACACCGGCCAGCCCTTCGACGACGACGGCCGCTGGGCCGCCGGCGGCGCGGTCCACCCGCCATTGTTGGCTGCGATGCTGGCCGAGCCTTATCTGACTCAGCCGCCGCCCAAAAGCACCGGGCGCGATCTGTTCGACGACGAATGGCTGGCCGGAAAGCTGGCCGCGCTATCGTCCGCGCCTTCAACTCAAGATGTGCAAGCTACCTTGCTGGCCTTCAGCGCCCGCAGCATCGCCGACTCTATCCTGGAGCACTGCTCCGGCAACCAGGCGGTCTACGCCTGCGGCGGCGGCGCCCGCAACGGCGCGCTGATGGCCGAGATATCCCGCCTGCTGCCTGGGCAACAGGTAAGCGCGATCGAAGCGCTGGGACTGCCCGCTCAGTTGATCGAGGCGATCGCCTTCGCCTGGCTGGGCTGGCGTTTCGACCATCGCCAAGCCGGAAATCTGCCCTCCGTCACGGGCGCGCAGGGCCCCCGCGTGCTGGGCGCGCTGTATCCTCGGTAAGGTGAAAAGCTTCGCATCAGGCTATAATCATCAGCTGTCATAGCCAAATATGAAAAAAATGCGATTTTTCAAGCGCAAAGCCGTAGTCAAGAACAACCAGACGCCGCTGCCGCCTCAGCTGGTCTCCCTGCTTCGCGAAGCATGGTGGCTGCTGATGGCGGTGGCGGCCGTCTACCTTGTGCTGGTGCTTGCCAGCTACTCCCCGCTCGACTCCTCTTGGTCGCACAGCTCCTCCGACCCCACCGTCCGCAATTATGGCGGCGCGTTCGGGGCCTGGCTGTCGGACATGCTGCTGTACGTGTTCGGCTTTTCCACCTGGTGGCTGGTGGTGTTCTGCCTGGTGGCGATAGGTTGGGGCTACCGCCGCATCGAAAGCCTGGGCTTCAAGTTCAATCCCATCACCGCCGCCGCCGTCGGCGGCTTCGTGCTGCTACTGGTATCCAGTTCCAGCTTCGAAGCCATCGTGCTGGATGGCAAAGCCCTGAAGCTGCCGCTGGACGCCGGCGGCATGTTCGGCCACTTCATCGGCAAGGGCATCGCCCACGGGCTGGGCCTGTCCGGCTCCTACCTTCTGCTGGGCGTGCTGTCCGCCATCGGCTTCTCGCTGTTCACCGGCCTGTCCTGGCTCAATCTGATGGAGCGCATCGGCACGTGGCTGGAGGAAGGCGTGGTCGGCCTGTGGCAGAGCTGGCAGGCGAAGAAAGACCGCGAGATCGGCAAGGAAACCGCGCAGAAGCGCGAGGAAAAGGTGTCGGTCGCCAAGAAGAAGATCGAGGAGACCGCTCCCGTGCGCATTGAGCCGCCGGTGCTGGAAGTGCCAGTGTCGGCCAAGGCGCAGAAGCCGGTTCAGCAGTCGCTGTTCGCCGACCCCAAGGACGCCACCCTTCCCGGCCTGAGCCTGCTGGACACGCCCAAGGAGCTGCTGGAAACAGTGTCGCAGGAAACAGTGGAATACACGTCCAGGCTGATCGAGCGCAAGCTGGCCGACTTCGGCGTGGACGTCAAGGTGATCGCCGCCTATCCCGGCCCGGTGATCACCCGCTACGAGATCGAACCTGCGGTCGGCGTCAAGGGCGCGCAGATCGTCAACCTGATGAAGGATTTGGCGCGCGCGCTGTCGCTGGTTTCCATCCGCGTGGTGGAAACCATTCCGGGCAAGACCTACATGGGACTTGAGCTGCCCAACCCCAAGCGCCAGATCGTGAAGCTGACCGAGATCATCGGCTCGGACGGCTACCAGAACATGGCCTCGCGCCTGACCATGGCGCTGGGCAAGGACATCGCAGGCCAGCCCGTGTCGGCCGACCTGGCCAAAATGCCGCACGTGCTGGTGGCCGGCACCACCGGCTCCGGCAAATCGGTGGCGATCAACGCGATGATCCTGTCGCTGCTGTACAAGGCGACGCCGCAGGAAGTGCGGCTGATCATGGTGGACCCGAAAATGCTGGAGCTGTCGGTGTATGAAGGCATTCCGCACCTGCTGGCCCCGGTGGTCACCGACATGAAGCAGGCCGCCAACGCGCTGAACTGGTGCGTGGGCGAGATGGAGCGCCGCTACAAGCTGATGTCCAAGCTCGGCGTGCGAAATCTGGCCGGCTTCAACCAGAAGATCAAGGACGCCGACAAAGCCGGCGAGAAGATCCCCAACCCGTTCAGCCTGACGCCGGAAACGCCGGAGCCACTCGACACCCTGCCGCTGGTGGTGGTGGTGATAGACGAGCTGGCTGATCTGATGATGGTGGCCGGCAAGAAGATCGAGGAGCTGATCGCCCGCCTGGCGCAGAAGGCCCGCGCCGCCGGCATCCACCTGATTCTGGCCACGCAGCGGCCGTCTGTGGACGTAATTACCGGCCTGATCAAGGCCAACATCCCGACACGGATCGCCTTCCAGGTGTCCAGCAAGATCGACAGCCGCACCATTCTGGACCAGATGGGCGCGGAGGCTCTGCTGGGCCAGGGCGACATGCTGTATCTGCCGCCGGGCACCGGCTATCCCAACCGCGTCCATGGCGCCTTCGTCTCCGACGAGGAAGTGCACCACGTGGTGGAATTCCTGAAAACCACCGGCGAGCCCAACTACATCGAAGGCATCCTCACCGGCCAGGCCGACGGCGACGACAGCTCCGCGGCGGGCAGCCTGGATGGCGAATCGGACGGCGAATCGGATCCGCTGTACGACGAAGCCGTCGCCATCGTGGTGAAAACCCGCAAGGCGTCGATCTCCTCGGTTCAGCGCCACCTGCGCATCGGCTACAACAGAGCCGCCCGTCTGATCGAGCAGATGGAGGCCGCCGGCCTGGTGTCCTCGATGGAAAGCAACGGCAACCGCACCGTGCTGGCACCGGCCAGAGAAGACTAGACCTCCCCACGGGCGCCGTTGCCGCGGCGCCCGCTTTCCCATAATAAAGGATGGCCATGCCCCGCTATCTGCCCGAACCCGCTCTCCGCCACGACTACACGCCCAAGACCGGCGTGCTGCTGATCAACCTGGGCACGCCCGACGCTCCCACCGCCCAAGCGCTGCGCCCCTACCTCAAGCAATTCCTGTCCGATCCGCGCGTGATCGAGATTCCACGCCTGCCGTGGTGGCTGATTCTTAACGGCATCATTCTGAACACCCGACCCAAGCAGTCGGCCCGGAAATACGCCAGCATCTGGACCAAGGAAGGCTCGCCGCTGCTGGTCCACACCCGAAACCAGGCCAAACTGCTGAAAGGCCAGCTAGGGGAAATGGGTCTGCGCGATCTGGTGGTGGATTACGCGATGCGCTACGGCAATCCGTCCATCGAAAGCGTAATCGGCAAAATGCGGGAGCAAGGCGTGGAACGGCTGCTGCTGCTGCCCTTGTATCCGCAATACGCCGCCTCCTCCAGCGCTACCGCGCTGGACGAAGCCTTCCGCGTGCTGACCAGGCTGCGCAATATGCCGGACGTCCGCACCGTGCGGCATTTCCACGATGACCCCGGCTATATCGCCGCGCTGGCCGCCCAAATCCGCAAGCAATGGCAGTACGGCCAACAGCCGGACAAACTGGTGATGAGTTTTCACGGTGTGCCTCGTTTCACCCGCGACAAAGGCGACCCCTACTATTGCGAATGCCAAAAGACAGGACGGCTGCTGGCGGAAGCGCTGCATTTGCGGGCGGATCAATACGTCATCAGTTTTCAAAGCCGTTTTGGCCGCACCGAATGGCTAAAGCCATATACCAGTGAAGTGCTGGCGGAATTGGGCAAGGCGAAGACCGGCAAGGTGGACGTCGTCTGCCCCGGTTTTGTCGGAGATTGCCTGGAAACGCTGGAAGAAATCGCAATGGAAGGCAAGGAAACCTTCTTGAGCAGCGGCGGTGGCGAATTCCGCTACATCTCCTGTCTGAATGAAGAGCCGCAATGGATAGCCTCTCTTGCGGAAATTGTCAGAAACAATCTGGCCGGATGGACAGAAATCTCAGCAGAAGATGGCCATCAAAGAATGGCTCGCGCCCATGACATGGGGGCATCCTCCTGACATCAACGTCAGTTCCGCCACACGCCATCTCGCCGCACAAACCTTTAAAAATCATCCAGATAAGCTGAAAACACGGGCGTATGACCGAATGGCCATACGCCCGTTTTCAACTTGTTTGCCGCAAAATGCCAAGATTGGTCCTATATTCATTGAGTGCGCTTCGGGCCAGATTGACACCCTCGCAAACTGGTCACCATAATCAGTCGCAACTAACAGCCTCTTAATGGTGTTGTTGGTTTACCAAAGAGATCATCAAAGTCTACGCAGATAAGATTCAGGGGAACTCTCAATGAACAAATACGCTCGCTACAGCCTGATCGCCACCGCCGTCATCGCCATGAGCGCCTGCAGCAAACAGGAACAACCAGCGACGGGCAGTCAGCCCGCCTCCGCTCCGAACCAAGCCGCAGCTGGCGGCGAAACCGTGGTCAAGATCGGCCAAGTCTCGCCGATGTCCGGCCCGATCTCCCATCTGGGCAAGGACAACGAATACGGCGCCAAGCTCGCCATCGAAGACCTGAACGCCAAGGGCGTGGAAATCGGCGGCAAGAAGGTCAAGTTCGAACTGGTATCCGAGGATGATCAGGGCGATCCGAAAATCGGCACCCAGGTCGCGCAGCGCCTGGTGGATGCAGGCGTGGTCGGCGTGGTCGGCCACCTGAACTCCGGCACCACCATCCCGGCATCCAAGATCTACTCCGACGCAGGCCTCCCGCAGATTTCCCCGTCCGCCACCAACCCGGACTACACCAAGCAAGGCTTCAAGACCACCTTCCGCGTGATCGCCAACGACGTGCAGCAAGGCAAGGCGCTGGGCGAATTCGCCGCCGGCACCCTGAATGCCAAGAAAATCGCGATCATCGACGACCGCACCGCCTACGGCCAGGGCCTCGCCGACCAGTTCGAAGGCGCAGTCAAGGCCAAGGGCGCCCAGGTGGTGAAACGCGAGTTCACCAACAATACCGCCACCGACTTCAACGCCATCCTCACCTCGATCAAGTCGACCAACCCGGATCTGGTGTTCTACGGTGGCATGGATGCGCAAGCCGGCCCGCTGGCCAAGCAGATGCAGCGCTTGGGCATCAAGGCCAAGCTGATGGGCGGCGACGGCTGGCAGACTCCGGAATTCGTCAAGCTGGCTGGCGACGCGTCCGAAGGACAATATGCGTCCAGCTGCGGCATCTCGCGCGACAAGATGCCCGGCTTCAAGGCCTTCGACGAAAAGTTCAAGAAGGAATTCAACACCGACGTGCAGATCTACGCGCCGTTCGAATACGACGCTGTGATGGTGCTGGTGGACGCAATGAAGCGCGCCAAGTCCTACGACCCCAAGACCTACCTGCCTGAAGTCGGCAAAACCGACTATCTGGGCGTGACCGGCAAGATCGCCTTCGACGACAAGGGCGACATCAAGAACGGCGCCGTCACCGTCTACCAGGTGAAGAGCGGCAAGTGGGAAGTGGTGTCCACCGTCGGCGGCGAGGCTAAATAAACGCCCCCCGGCTCCGCAACACAAGAGAGGCGCTTCGGCGCCTCTTTTCATTTGCCTCGCCAGACAACCGAAACTGACGGTCAATATTGCAAGAATACCCCCCGCCGCATTTGGCGCAGCCTTCTTCGCTCCCTTTGCATGACAAACTCTGGCCAGATGCTGCTAACTCCGGGATATCCTCACCTCAAGCACGCATCGCAGGCGCTTTGACGCTTGTTTTGTTTTTCCGCCACATGGATCCGCCATTCATCACTGTTTTTTGACGCCAAAAATTGAATGAACGTTCGTTCATTATATGATTGAGAAAGTCACATTGCGAAAGAGGAAACCGCATGACGCCCAAGCGCCAGCAGCAAACCGAAAACCGCCGCGAACAAATCGTCGAAGCGGCGCTTGTCTGTTTCATCGCCTCAGGCTTCCACCAGACCGGCATGCGCGACATCGCGGACGCCGCCGGCGTCAGCCTGGGCAATCTGTACAACCACTTCCCGAACAAGCAAGCCTTGATCGCGGAAATCGCCGCGATAGAAGCGCTGGAAAAACAGAACTTGATCGATGCGTTGGCGGCAGACCCCGCCGGCCCCGCCGTCCGGGATTTCGCCGAACGCTATCTGCGGCTGTGCGAGCGTCCGGAAGACGTCAGCCTGACCGCCGAAGTGCTGGCGGAAGCGGCGCGCGACGCCGAGCTGGCCCGGATGTTCGCAGCCAACCGCCATCGCCTGGCCAGCGCCTTGGCCGATGCCTTGCATCGCGGCGCCGAACAAGGAGACATAGACAATGGCCTGCCCTTTGCCACCTGCGCCCACTGGTTGCTGGACGCGCTGGAAGGCTGCGCCATCAATCGCACCCTACTGGGCGCCCAACTGGACGACGTTGACATCTCCGTCTTGATCGACAAGCTGCTGTCGCCCGCGGGAGGAAACCGATGAGCCCGCGCCCTAACCGTCTGGACGGACTGGACCTGGCCCGTTGCCTGGCTCTGATCGGCATGGTGCTGGTCAACTTCCGTCTGGCGATCGCGCCCTTCCCGTCCGGCCAGGACCCGCTGCTGCCCTGGTTCTCACTCTTTGAGGGGCGATCCGCCGCCACCTTCGTCACCCTAGCCGGCATTGGCCTGGGCCTGGCCACCGCGCGGCTGGCTCGCGTCCAGGCCATAAGCCAGACCTGCCGGCGCGCCGTGTTCCTGCTGGCGGTCGGGCTGCTCAACTTCATCTTGTTCCCCGCCGACATCATCCATTACTACGCCTTCTATTTCTTCGCCGCCTGCCTGCTGCTGAAGCTGCCTGAGCGATGGCTGCTGGCCGCGCTGTGCCTGACGTTGGCGGCGGCCTTCGCCATGCAACTAACGCTGGACTATGGACGTGGCTGGAACTGGGACACCCTCAGCTACGAAGGCTTCTGGACGCCGGCGGGCTTCGCGCGCAACCTGCTGCTCAATGGCTGGCATCCGGTCTTGCCTTGGCTGGGCTTTGCGATATGGGGGCTATGGCTGTCGCGGCAGCCTTTGGCCCGCCCTGACACACAATGGAAACTGATGGCGGGCGGCGCGCTGCTGGCTTTGGCCAGCGGCCTGCTGTCGGCCTGGCTGCAAGATTTTTCGCCAGCGCGGCTTTCGCCGTTTCTGGGAACGAAGCCATTGCCGCCCGGGCCGCTGTACATGCTGAACGCAGGCGGCATCGCCAGCGCGGCGATAGGCGGCTGCCTGGCGCTGGCGTCGCGCCCGGCTTTGGCTGCCCGGCTCGCGCCGCTGCTGGCCGCGGGCCGGCAAACGCTGACCCTGTACATCGCCCACATCCTGATCGGCATGGGTGTTCTGGAGGAAATGGGATGGTTGGACAGCGGCGAGCTCGCGCGGGTGCCGGCGGCGGCGGCGCTGTATTGCTCCGCCGCCGTGGCCTTCGCCTGGCTATGGTCCAAGCGCTTCCGCCATGGCCCGTTGGAATGGCTGATGCGGCGGGTCTGCGA
>NZ_JAJOHV010000057.1 GCF_021129175.1 Chromobacterium piscinae
GGGCGTTGTCGACGCTGTAATGCCAGTTGCCGTTGGCGTCGATGGTGATGCTGCCGAGGTTGGCGGTCTTGTTGTCGACGCGGGCAGTGTTGAACACCGCTTCGCCTTGATCGGGGTCGGCCACGTTCAGCTTGCCGTTGTAGTCCAGCGTGTTGACGGCGGAGACGTTCAGGTCTTCAGTCACCGCGCCCTGATCGTTGCCGGTGATCACTGCGGCGTCGTTGACTGGATTGACGCCGATGTTGACGGTCACGGTGGCGGTGCCGCCGCGTCCGTCGCTGACGGTGACGGTGAATTTGTCGCCGCCGTTGTAGTCCTGGGCCGGGGTATAGGTCCAGGTGCCATTCGGATTGACGGTGACGGTGCCGTGCTGCGGATCGGAGCCTTTGACGAAGGTCAGCGGGTCGCCGTTGGGGTCGCTGGCGGTCAGCGTGCCGCTGACCGGCGTGTCTTCGTCGGTGGTGACATTCATGTCGCTGCCCAGCGGCGCGCCGTTGGCGGCGGTGAAGAACGGCGGCGAGTTTTGCGCCGGAACGTCTGCGGCCCGTTTTTCGGGCACTTGCGCCGCGCTTGCCTGCGTGGCTTCCAGCTGCAGCCCGGTCAGGTTTTCCGAGATGCGGCCGATGCGGACGAAGGAGTGGCCGCTGTTCTCGCCGCCGGCGTCGTTCAGGCCGGCCGCTGCCGGGTCGAGGCTGTCAAAAGGATTGCCGGGGTTGGCCGCCGGATTGTCCAGCGCCGCCAGGATCTGCTGCGCTTCCGGCGCCAGCGGGGCGATGCTGGCTTCCGCCGCGTCGGCATGCTGCGCGTGCAGCACCTCCTCGGTCAGCGTCACCTGGCGGTCGCCGTCCAGGTGCATCACTTCGCCGTCGGCGCGGCTGATGCTGACGGAGGCGCCGTTTTCCAGCTGCAGTTGCTCGCCGGGCTGCAGGATGTCGCCTACTTTCAGGATGCGGACCTTGCCGTCGACGCCGATCGCCTTGACGCTGCCTTGCAGCGAGAGAACCTGTCCCTGGGTGCTGGTGGCCATGATGGAAATCCTTATGACAGTTTGCTGATTTCAGCAGGATAGCGGCGCGTCACCCAGAAAAACATTGTACTGAAGCGCTATAAAACTCGACTCCTTATGGATGTTGTCTGACAATGTAATGGATCTGACAGGCTGAGCTAGACCATAAACATAAAAGACGTACCTGACACTTGGTACGGGTTTGGCTATAACCCCTTAAGAAAAGGGGGCAGGGCGCAAAAATCGCGGGCGGCTGCCAGCGCCGTACAATGTCGGACAATTGGAGCCAGCCCGCGGCGCCGCTGTCCTTGTAGCGGGGATTTCATCATGGAACTCTATCTGCTCTGCCTGGTTTTCTTTCTGACCGACATCGGCGTCCGGCTGGCGCTGCGCACCCGATCGTGGCGCGCGGTGGAGCTGACCCTGGTGGCCGGTTTGCTGTTGGCCTGGCTGCTGTATCCGCATCTGAGCGATTGGGCGGTGCCGTGGATGCCGTTGAGCGGGGGCATGCTGTTGTACGCGGTGATGGTCGGCCTGCAGCTGGGGCTGATGGATGCGGCTTTGCGCACCGGATTTGGCCGCTGGCGCGAGGCGCACGCGCCGGCCAGGCAGACAAGCCGGCGCTGGTGAGCATAAGGCCGCGTGCGCGGCCTTATGCTTGACGAATGGCCATCGGCGGGAGCAGACTTCGCGCTTCCGCCGCGGGCGCATTCTGAGAAACGCATCGCCGCGGGAATTATCGGAGCCGTTTCGCCGCCCGGCGCGCTGGACTCCTCGCTCTTTCATCGTTCTTTACAGGTACCGCCATCATGGCATCGATCTTTATCCTGTCGCGCCACTTGCTGCGCGACATACTCGGCGACGAGCCCGTTTCCCTATCCATTCTTTCCACCGAAGCGCCGCCGCGACAACTGCTGGCCGACGAAGACCATTTGCGCCGATCGCGGCTGGAGCAGCGCGTCGACCAACGCCGGCTGGAGACTTGCGCATGCTGATCCTGGCCGAGCCGGACGGTAGGCTGAGGCTGCGCGATTTTCGCGAATCCGATCTCGACGCCTATCTGGCGGTGCGCAAGGGCGCGGCGTTCGGCCGCCATTACGCGCCGGAGCAGATGAGCGCGGATTTCAGCGCGCGGCTGCTGGAAAACTCTCTGACGCAGCAAGGGCGGACGCCGCGACGCGACTGGCAACTGGCGATCGAGCGCATCGACGACGGCGCGCTGATCGGTTCGGTCGGCTTGCGCGGCGCGGGCGGCGGCGAGGCCGAGTTCGGCATCGAGCTGGCCGAAACCGCTTGGCGGCAGGGCTACGCGCGGGAGGCGGCCCGGCTGATGCTGGCCTTCGGCCGCGAGCGGCTGGCATACCGGCGCTTCCGCGCGCATTGCGCGCCCGGCAACGTGGCGATGCTGCTGCTGGCGCAGAGGCTGGGCTTCGACATGCAGCCGTTGCGCGACGGCCGCCGGCTGGATTTGCTGCTCGCGGCCTGAGGCGGGGCGGCTGCGGAGGGGACGCGGTTTTCACAGATGGGAAGCCGTTTCGTCTTGCCTGGTAGGCAGCATGTGCTGTCCGCCAGGCAAGGAGTTTTCCATGCGTTCCTTTCTGTTGCTTCTATTCGGACTGGCCGCGGCGCTGCCGGCCGCCGCTGCGATCAATTGCGCGCCGGGTTCGCCGGATATCGCTCTGGCGCCGATGCAGGTCGCCGTGCCGCCGGCGGCCAACAGCCGGCTTAACCCGCAGATCAATTTGGAGCATATCTTCTGCGGCGAGATCAACGCCGCTGGTGCGGCCGTGGGTTTCCACGCCCGGCCGGGCGGACACAATCCCGTATTGGGGGCGGGGCCCGCTGCGCCGTTGGCGGCTCAAATTACCGGTGGCGTGGACTACATCGTGCTGCCCGGCGCGGCCCATCCAGGGCCATATCGCTATGTCGGCGGCGGCATCCAGGTGTATGACGCGGCGGCAGGCGCATGGGTCGCCAAGGGCGGGGCCGGCAGCTCCACTTTTTATCCGGATGCTTGCAACCGGGCGCAGATCATGGCGTCGGTGCGTTACGCCTATACCCACGCCATTATTGCCGCGCCGCCAGCCGGCGGCCAGTTTGTCGGTCCGTCGGCGCCGTCGGTCGGTGCGGCGGCTTACTGCACCGGCGAAAATGGCACGGTGTTCAGCATCGCCGGCTTTTTGAACCTGATCGGCGGGATGTGGCGGGTGAACACAGCCTACCCGCTGTCGATGTTCTAGCCGCTTGCGGCATCAGCCGCCGGCTCGCCGGCGGTAGATGTCGCCCTGATCGGCGCGAGTTTTGATTTACTCATGCTAAAAATGGGGATCTGTGTGAAATAGCATTGAGATACCTTGACCTTGCGGGGATATGGTATGAGACTTAATCATCCATGACGTGGCGATATTCATCGCTCAAACCATGCCGCCGATAGAGCGGCGACATCCCCGGGAGAAAATGGAAATGACTGCATTGGCAGCGCTGCGCGGCGAGTTCGACGCGCTCAACCGCGATTACCTGGCCATCCACAAGGCCAAGGAAGACCTGTTCTGGGATACGTATATGGCGGTGTCCGACGACGACGCCGGCTTCGCCCGCGCCGAGGGCGCGTTCAAGGACTTCATCTCCAGCCCGGAGCGGCTGGCGCGGACCAAGGCCGCCATCGCCAAGCTGGAGACGCTGCCGGCCGGCGCCGAGCGCGATGCGCTGCTGCACGGCTTCAAAGGTTGGCAGGCGCTATTCGACAGCAACATCATCGAGAGCGACGAAGCGCGCCGGCTGATGACCGAGCTGGTGGCGCTGGAGTCCGAGCTGTTTTCCAAGCGCCGCGGCTACAAGATGCGCCACATCAACGAGGCCGGCGAGCTGGAAGAGGCGACGCTGAGCGGGCTGTCCACCAATATGGGCACCAACCGCGACGAGGCGGCGCGCAAGAGCTCGCACGACGCGCTGATGGGCCTGGAGCGCTGGGCGCTGGACAATGGCTTCATCGCCATCGTGGGCAAGCGCAACGCGCTCGCCCGCAGCCTGGGCTACGCCGATTACTTCGAATACAAGGTGAAGAAGAACGAGCAGATGACGCCGGATCAGCTGTTCGCGATCCTGGATGATTTCGAGGCCCGCACCCGCGACGCCAACCAGCGCGCGCTGGACCAGTTGCAGGCCAAGCACGGCGACGGCGCGCTGCTGGCGCACAATCTGCGCTTCCACATGAGCGGCGACGTCATCCGCCAGATGGACCCCTACCTGCCGTTCTCCAAGGCCGTCGAGCGCTGGGTGCTGAGTTTCCGCCGCCTGGGCATCCAGTATCGCGGCGCGACGATGCAGCTTGATCTGATCGAGCGCCAGGGCAAGTACCAGAACGGTTTCTGCCACGGTCCGATTCCTACGTTCTTCGACGGTGAAACCTGGGTGGCCGGCCAGATCAACTTCACCGCCGACGCCAAGCCGGACCAGGTGGGCAGCGGCGCGCGCGCGATCAACACGCTGTTCCACGAAGGCGGCCACGCAGCGCATTTCGCCAACGTCACGCAGAATGCGCCGTGCTTCTCGCAGGAGTTCGCGCCGACGTCGATGGCTTACGCCGAAACCCAGAGCATGTTCTGCGACAGCCTGCTGGACGACGCCGACTGGCTGAAGCGCTACGCCCGCAATGGCCAGGGCGAGGCGATTCCCGACGAGCTGATCCACGCTCGCATCGCCGCGACGCAGCCGTTCGCCGCCTACGCCGAGCGTTCGATCGCCGTGGTGGCGTATTTTGAGCGCGCCCTGTACGCGCTGCCGGAGAGCGAACTGAGCGCCGAGCGCATTCTGCAACTGGCGCGCGACAGCGAGCGGCGCATCCTGGGCATCGCCGTCAGCCCGCGTCCGCTGCTGGCCATTCCGCACCTGCTGAACCAGGAGTCGGCCGCCGCCTATCACGGCTACTTGCTGGCCAATATGGCGGTGTACCAGACCCGCGCCTACTTCATCGGCAAGTTCGGCTACTTGACCGACAACCCGGCCATCGGCCCGCTGCTGGCCGAGCACTACTGGGGCCCGGGCAACAGCATCAACCATAACGCCACGCTGCTGCGCCTGACCGGCGAGCCGTTCAACGCCCGCTACCTGGCCGACAGCTGCAACCAGAGCGTGGACGAGGCCTGGGCCGACGCTCGGAGGCTGATCGCCGAATCCGCCGCCCGCGACTATCCGGCGCAGTACCCGGATGCGCTGGACGCCCGCATCCGCCTGGTGCACGGCGCGGAGCTGATCGCCGACAACGCGGCCGGCGACGCGGCGATGTTCGACCGCTTCGAGAGCTGGGTGGCTAGCCATTACCCTGCCAGCGTGCATTGAGCTGTTGCGGGACCGCGAAACGGCCGGGTTTCCCGGCCGTTTCTCATTGCGAAACCGGCTCAGCGCGCCGGTGCCGCGGTTTCTTCCGCCCGATGCGCGGCCCGCACCGCCGGACGGGCGGCGATGCGCTGGAAGTAGGCATGCAGCGCCGGGCACAGCGCGATGTCTATTCCGAAACGCGGCAGCCAGCCCAGCACCGCGTACAGATAGGCATCGGCGATGCCGAAGCGGTCGCCCAGCAGGTAGGGCTGCGTTTGCAGCCTGTCTTCCAGCCAGTCCAGCCGCCGGAACAGCTTGTCGCGGAATATCTGCAACGCGGTCTCCGGCAGGTCGGAGCGGAACAGCGGCGCGCTGCCGCCATGCAGCTCGGTGGCGATGAAGTTCAGCATCTCCTGCAGCCGGGCCCGCGGCCAGCCGCCGTTTTCCGGCGCGAGCCCGGCGTCCGGCTTGAGATCGGCCAGGTATTGCAGGATGGCCGGTCCTTCGGTCAGCACCTCGCCGTTGTCCAGCGCCAGCGCGGCGACATAGCCCTTGGGATTGATATCGAGAAAATCGCGGCAGTCGCCGGTTCGCTTGGTCTGGTTGTCGACGCGGACCAGTTCGAATGGCAGGCCGAGTTCGCGCAGCGCGATGTGCGGCGCCAGCGAGCAAGCCATGGGGGCGAAATACAGTTTCATTAGGTTCTCCATTGGGTGCCGCGTTTGGCGTGGCCTGCGGCGGCCAATGCCAACGCGATTCAGGCTCCCATGCTGCCGCCTGGCGGCGCTTGCGGTAAAACAAGAATTTCAGCACTCTGCCATTAGCTGTGCTGATGGTTGCAGCGCGTAGTTTTCATGAGGGGGCGATCGATGATGAACCTGATGCACTGGCGGCTGATGCTGGCGGTGGCGGAGTACGGCACGGTGACCGAGGCCGCGCGCCGCCATGGCATTACTCAGTCCGGGGCTAGCCAGGTGATCCGGCAGATGGAACAGACGCTGGGGGCCGAGCTGTTCGTGCGCGACCGCCGCCGCACCCGGCCGACGGCGCTGGGAGAACGGGTGCTGCGCCGCGCGCGCGGCATGCTGGACGAGCTGGACGCCATCCGGCGGCTGGCCAACGAGGGCCGGGGACTGTGCGAAGGCAAGGCGGTGGTGGCGGGCTTTCCATCGGTGTTCGCCCAGGGCCTGGCGCGGCGGCTGGATGATTTCCGGCTGCTGCATCCGGGGTTGGACGTGTTGTGGCTGGAGGGCAGCGACGCCGAGATAGAAGCATGGCTGGCCGAGGGCCGCGTGGACCTGGGCATCGTGCTGAACCCGGCCGCCGAGCGCGACGCGCTGCTGTTGGGCGAGGATAGATGGGTGGCGGCGTTGCCCGGCGACCATCCCTTGGCTAGCCGCTCCAGCAGCCTGCCGCTGGCGCCGGCGGCATTGGCCGATCAACCCTTCATCGTCGCCAGCGGCGGCTGCGACCTGAACGGCGAGAGCGTGATGCGCGCGCTGGGCGCGGCGCCGGCCAATGTCAGGCTGCGGCTGCGCGATTGGGACAGCGCGCTGGCGATGGTGAAGGGCGGCTTGGGCGTGACGGTGGCGCCGGAGTCGGTCCTGCCGGACAACCGGCACGGTTTACGGGTGTTTTCGCTGGAGGGCGCGCCGCCGCGGCGTTTCGCGCTGGCGGCTTCCGGCATGGCGTCGCCGCAGGCGGCCGCGCTGCGGGATTGGCTGGCGAGCGGGACCGGAACGGATGATTGACGTTTGGAGCGCATGTGCCGACATGAAATGCGCGGTGGAAGAAAAGTGAGCGGGATCGGCAGCGAAGTGAGGAGCGTGAGGGCGTACAAGGCGATGCTGCAGGGAGAGGGGCGTTGCCGGACGAACAGGTATTGGAGATTTTGCAGACGCAGCGACAGAAGCTCGATCTGATCACCCGCAAATGGCGGGCCGACGCCAAAAAGCGCCAGGCCTGCGGCGGCGCTGCGGGTTCCGTCGATTCATACCGGGCGATGGCGGAGGTGATGGCGGTGCTGGACAAGCTGGCGCTGGCTTGCGGCGCCGCTGAGCCGAAGCAGCCGCCGGCTCCTGGCATGGGCCGGACCGCGAATGGCAAAGACAAGCTTTAGCGTTTGCTGGACGTCGATCTCGGCGGCGGCGCTCGGCCTTATTGCTGGCGGTAGATCAGCCGGCCTTCCAGCAGCAGTTCGCGGGCGGTCAGGGCCAGATTGTTGCCGGGGGCGGCGCGGTCGAACACGAAGCGCTGGCCCTGGTATTCGATCCAGGCGCTGATCGGCTCGCCCTGGAAGCGGCCGAGGATTTCCTCGGAGCGCAGCACATCGGCGTCGGCCGGCAGCATCAGGCCCTTGGGCGCGCTGTCGGCCTGCTCCAGGTCCCACTTGTCATTGTTGATCGGCTGCGGATCATGGCGGGTGGCCGATTTCATCCACAGGCGGAACATCCACAGCGGCAGCAGCACGCGGTGCACGCGCTTGTCGTCGGTGATCACGCAGGCCACCGGGAAGCGCTGCTCGCATTGCGGACAGCAGGCTTCGGCGGACAGGTAGATCTTGCCGTGCATCAGGCTGGCCAGGCCTTCCATGTGCTCGGCGCCCACCATGGAGCGGCACTGCGGGCAGTGCTTGCCGAAACGGCGCACGCTGTTGCCGTTGGCGAAGGTCAGCGGAAGGAAGCGGGAAATCTTGTCTGGTCGTGCCATTGCTGAGGTCCGGATAGCCTGGAAAGCGCCGCCGGACCGGAGGGTCGCGGCGGCCGTCTCGAACTGGGGATTATAACCCCTAGCCGTGACAAGAGAAATGCAGGCGGCAAGCCAGGCGGTGGCGCTCGCCCGGCGCCAGCGCGCGCGCGTCGTCGCCGGCGTTCGCAGTTTCCACGCAGACGAAGCGCCGCCAGTCATCGTCCGGCAGATCGGCCAGCCTTTGCGCCTTGGCCGGCGCAGGGTTCCACACCACCGCGCTGGCCGAGCCTTCCGGCTGGATGGCGATGTCGCGTCGCCAGCCGGCGTCGCGCAGCGTCGCGGCCTGGCTGGAATACACCACCAGGTCCACTTCGCCGTCGAAACGGAACGGGCCGGCCGGCAGGGCGGAGCGGGCGTCGGCCACCTTGTCGTGCGCCGGGGCGTTTTCCAGGCCCAGCAGCTCGACGCTGTCGATGTCGGACACCGCGAAATAGCTGTGCAGCGCGGCGCTGACGGTTTGCGCGGCATCGCCATGGTTGGTGGTGGTCAGCGTGATGGCGGCGCCGTCGGGGCTGATGCGGAAATCCAGCTCGGCGGCCAGATCGCCGTGGCGCGGGCCATCCAGTTTCACGTGGAACACTTCGCCGTCGCGGCTGGCGTCGCGCAGGGTCCAGAGCTGCTGGCGGGCGACGCCGTGCGCCGGCTGGCCGGCGTCGGACGGATGCGGGCCGAACCACGGCCAGCACACCGGCACGCCGCCGCGTATCGCCTTGCCCGGCTGGCAGGCGGTTTGTGGCGACAGGTAGAGCAGCGGCGGCTCGCCGTCGCGGCGGTAGTCGATCAACTGGCCGCCCAGCAGGGCGATGCGGGCGGAGAAGCCGTCGCCGGCCAGCAGAATCTGGTCGACGCCGGGCGCCAGGGGGGCCAGGCTCAGGCCTTGCGGAAGGAACATCGCGCGCTCCATCGGAATCGGGAAAAGATCGATGATAGCGCGCGGCAGGACGGTTCAGCGCGTCATTCGATCAAGCCCAGCCGCCGCCATAGCGAGCGCAGCGTCCACAGCGGGCCGATCAGCAGGAATTGCAGGTCCTGGGTGAACGACGGCTTTTTGCCTTCGCGCGCGTGGCCGGCGAACTGGCCGGCCCAGGCCAGGGCGAACACCAGCAGCGAGACGACGCCCAGCGGCAGGCCCTGGCTTTGGGCGATGGTCAAGAGCAGCAACGCCAGGCCGCTGAGCACGGCCATCACCAGCGCCGCCGCGCGCGACAGCCGCCAGTACCAGGCCACGGCGGCCAGCGCCGCCAGCCAGGCCCAGGGCAGCGGGCCGGGCAGCACGATCAGCATGCCCAGCAGCGACAGCGCGATCAGCGGCACGCACAGCTTGTGCATGGCGATGTTGAACGGATGGCGGTGGCTTTCGTCGTAGGCCGCCAGCCATTGCGGCAGGGTCATCATGGTTTCGCCTCCCTTTATCTGCGCTGGATCAGCCAGCGATGCGGCCGCCCGCGCTACAATCGCTCATTCCCGTCAAGACTGGAGCCAAGGTGTCAGACGCCGCCCAACCCCGTTACCAGCGCATCAAGGACTACATCCTGTCCGGCATTCGCGACCGCCACTTTCTGCCCGGCTGCAAGATTCCGCCGGAGCTGGAGCTGGCGCGGCAGTTCGGCGTGTCGCGCATGACGGTCAACAAGGCGGTGCGCGATCTGGCCGAGGCCGGCATCCTGCTGCGCTTTGCCGGCGACGGCACCTATGTCGCCGAGCGCAAGGCGGAGTCGCCGCTGCTGGACATCAACAATATCGCCGCCGAAATCGAGGCGCGCGGCCATCGCCACACCGCCCACGTGATCCTGCTGGAGGCGGCGCCGGCCAGCGAGGAAGTGGCGCTGCGGCTCAGCATGCGCGCCGGCGGCGCCGTCTACCATTCGCTGATCGTCCATTGCGAAGACGAGGTGCCGATCCAACTGGAGGACCGCTACGTCAATCCGTCCTTCGCGCCCGACTATCTGCGGCAGGACTTTTCCGAACGCACGCCCAACGACTACCTGATGCAGAGTTGCCCGCTCACCGATATCGAGCATAGCGTGGAAGCGGTGCTGCCGGGAGCGGCTGAGCAGGCGCTGTTGGGCATCGCCGCCGCCGAGCCCTGTCTGCTGGTGCTGCGCCGCACCTGGTCGCACAAGAAGCTGGTCAGCTTCGCCCGGCTCACCCATCCGGGGCTGCGTTACAAGCTGCGTTCGCAGACGCGGGTGAAGAAGTAAACGGTATATACAATTAGCCGACAATCGCAGACAAAAACGGCCGCCTGACAAGCGGCCGTTTTTTATTGCCATGCAGCATCAGTACCTTGCATGAGACAGTCCGAGAAAAGATTTCCCCCTGCGCTTGACACCGGAAGTTCAGGCGATTAAATGTATATACAAATAACCCGGCAGGACGACCATGAACGTTCCCCATCCCCACCGCCCCAGCCTGTGGCTCAACGCCAGGCTGGCCACCATGGACTCGGTCCATGACGCGCCCTACGGCGCGCTGGAAGGCCATGCGCTGCTGTTGCGCGACGGCCACATCGAGGCGGTGCTGCCGCAGGGTGAGGTGGATGCCGCCGCCTTCGACGGCGAGGTGTTCGACCTGCAGGGGCGCTGGGTCACGCCGGGCTTCATCGATTGCCACACCCATCTGGTGTACGGCGGCAGCCGAGCGGCGGAATGGGAAAAGCGGCTCACCGGCGTGCCCTACCAGCAGATCGCCGCCGAGGGCGGCGGCATCGTCTCCACCGTCCGCGCCACCCGCTGGCTGGACGAGGAGGAACTGGCGCTGGCCAGCCTGCCGCGGCTGAAGGCCTTGATGGCGGAGGGTGTGACCACGGTGGAGATCAAGTCCGGCTATGGCTTGACCCAGGCCGACGAGTTGAAGCAGCTGGCGGCCGCGCAGCGGCTGGAGGCGTCCTTGCCGGTAGAGGTGGCGGCGACGCTGCTGGCTGCCCACGCGGTGCCGCCGGAATACGCCGGCGACGCCGACGGCTATATCGATCTGGTGGTCGAGTCCATCTTGCCGGTGGCGGCCCGGGCGGGCTTGGCCGAGGCGGTGGACGCGTTCTGCGAGAGCGTGGGCTTTTCCCCGGCGCAGACCCGACGGGTGTTCGAGGCGGCGCGCGCGCATGGCTTGAAAGTGAAGGGCCATGTCGAGCAGCTGTCCAACCTCCACGGCGCGGAACTGGTGGCCGAGTTCGGCGGCCTGTCGGCCGACCACATCGAATATCTGGACGACGCCGGCGTGGAAGCGCTGAAACGCGCGGGCACGGTGGCGGTGCTGCTGCCCGGCGCCTTCTATTTCCTGCGCGAAACGCAAAAGCCGCCGGTGGACAAGCTGCGCGCCGCCGGCGTGCCGATGGCGGTGTCCACCGATCTTAATCCCGGCACCAGCCCGTTCGCATCGATCCGCCTGGCGATGAACCAGGCCTGCGTGCTGTTCGGCCTGACGCCGGAGGAGGCGCTGGCCGGCGTCACCCGCCACGCGGCGCAAGCGCTGGGGCGCGGCGACACCCATGGCCGGCTGGCCGCCGGCTGCGTCGCCGACTTGTTGGTCTGGGACATCGCCCACCCGGCCGAGCTGGCCTACAGCGTGGGCGTGCCGCTGCTGAAGCGGCGGGTGTTCCGCGGCGCGGCGCAATCTATCGACTGATTACCGTTCGGCCCGCCGGACGCAGTGAGCTTCCGGCCGGGACGGCAATAAAGGAAGCATGCTCATGGTGGACATGAAGATCTGGACCGGCCGCGTGGACGCGGCCGAAGGCGAGGCGGCCAAGCGCTGGCACCAGGCGGTGCAGGCCATGCCTGAAAACGGCGCGCCCGGCATCGCCATCATTGGTTTCGCCTGCGACGAGGGCGTGCGCCGCAACCAGGGCCGCGTCGGCGCGGCCGCAGGCCCGCAGGCTTTGCGCAAGGCGCTGGCCAACCTAGCCTACCACCCGACCTTGCCCTTGTACGACGCTGGCGACGTCGTCTGCGCCGACAGCGATCTGGCCGCCGCGCAGCGCCGCCTGGGCGAGCGCGTGGCGCAGGTCATCGCCGCCGGCCATCTGCCGCTGGTGTTGGGCGGCGGCCACGAAACCGCCTACGGCCACTGGCTGGGCCTGTCGGCCGCGCATCCGGACAAACGCATCGGCGTGGTCAATTTCGACGCCCATTTCGACCTGCGCGAGGCTCCCGAGGCCACCAGCGGCACGCCGTTCGCGCAGATCGCCGCCGATTGCGCCCGCCACGGCCGCGTATTCCGCTACCTGTGCCTGGGCGTGGCCGAAACCGCCAATACCCAGGCACTGTTCGACACCGCCCGCCGCTTGGGCGCCGAATGGCGGCTGGATACCGACATGAACGGCTGGCAACTGGCCGACATCCGCGGCCAATTGGCCGAGTTTCTCGACAGCGTCGACGTTGTCTATCTGACCATCGATCTGGACGTATTGCCGGCGGCGCAGATGCCAGCGGTGTCGGCCCCGGCCGGCTACGGCGTGGACATCGCCGTGGTGGAGGCGCTGGCCGGCCGCATCGCCAAGAGCGGCAAGCTCGCCGGCGCCGACCTGGTGGAATTCAATCCCGCATTCGACATCGACAGCCATGGCGCCAAGGCGGCGGCGCGGCTGGCCTGGAGCCTGAGCCGCCACCTGCGCCGTTGACCATCGCGCGATTCAAGGAAAACAGAGGAGAGAGAACCATGACCGACCCGCGTTTTGACGCTTCCCGCCACATCCGCGCGCCGCGCGGCAACCAGCTCACATGTAAAAGCTGGCTGACTGAAGCCGCCTACCGGATGATCCAGAACAATCTGGACGCCGAAGTGGCCGAGCACCCGCAAAGCCTAGTGGTGTACGGCGGCATCGGCCGCGCCGCCCGCAATTGGGAATGCTACGACAAGATTCTGGAGACCCTGCAGCGGCTGGAAGACGACGAAACGCTGCTGGTGCAGTCCGGCAAGCCGGTCGGCGTGTTCAAGACCCACGAAAACGCGCCGCGCGTGCTGATCGCCAACTCCAACCTGGTGCCGCACTGGGCTAACTGGGAGCACTTCAACGAGCTGGATAAAAAAGGCCTGATGATGTACGGCCAGATGACGGCCGGCTCCTGGATCTACATCGGCTCGCAAGGCATCGTCCAAGGGACGTACGAAACCTTCTTCTCCGTCGCCAACCAGCACTTCGGCGGCAAGCCGCAGGGCCGCTGGATTCTGACCGGCGGCTTGGGCGGCATGGGCGGCGCGCAGCCGCTGGCCGCGACCATGGCCGGTTTCAGCATGATCGCCGTCGAATGCGACGAAACCCGCATCGATTTCCGCCTGAAAACCCGTTACGTCGACCGCAAGGCCGCCACCTTGGACGAGGCGCTGGCCATCGTCGAAGACGCCAAGCAGTCGGGCAAGGCGGTGTCGGTGGGCCTCTTGGGCAACGCCGCGGACGTGTTCGCCGAACTGGTGGCGCGCGGCATCACCCCGGACGTGGTCACCGACCAGACCTCGGCCCACGACCCGGTGCACGGCTATCTGCCGCAGGGCTGGACAGTGGCCCAGTGGCGTGACAAGCAGAAGACCGCCGCCGCCGAAATCACCGCCGCCGCCAAGAGGTCCATGGCGGTGCAGGTGCGCGCGATGCTGACGCTGCAAGAGCGCGGCGCGGCCACGCTGGACTACGGCAACAACATCCGCCAGATGGCGCTGGAAGAGGGCGTGCAAAACGCCTTCGACTTCCCCGGCTTCGTGCCGGCCTATGTGCGCCCGCTGTTCTGCGAAGGCATCGGCCCTTTCCGCTGGGTGGCGCTGTCCGGCGATCCGGAAGACATCTACAAGACCGACGCCAAGGTGAAGGAGCTGATTCCCGACGATCCGCACCTGCACAACTGGCTGGACATGGCCAAGGAGCGCATCAGCTTCCAGGGCCTGCCGGCGCGCATCTGTTGGGTGGGCCTGAAAGACCGCGCCCGTCTGGGCCAGGCTTTCAACGAGATGGTGAAGAACGGCGAATTGAAGGCGCCCATCGTCATCGGCCGCGATCACCTGGATTCCGGCTCCGTCGCCTCGCCCAACCGCGAGACGGAATCGATGAAGGATGGCTCCGACGCGGTGTCCGACTGGCCGCTGCTCAACGCCTTGCTCAACACCGCCGGCGGCGCCACCTGGGTCTCGCTGCACCATGGCGGCGGCGTGGGCATGGGCTTCTCGCAGCACTCCGGCGTGGTCATCGTCTGCGACGGGACGGATGCCGCGTCCGAGCGCCTGGGCCGCGTGCTGCGCAATGACCCGGGCACCGGCGTGATGCGTCACGCCGACGCCGGCTACGACATCGCGGTGAACTGCGCCAAGGCGCAGGGCCTGGACCTGCCGATGTTGAAGTAAACGCGGTAGGGCGGAGAACCGATAAGGTTTTCCGCTCCGACACGCATTGCCGCCAAAACGCGACACGCAAGCAATAGAACAAAGAAGCATAGAGAGACAGAAGCCATGAGCATCCTCAACATCGTACCGGGCCGGCTGACGCTGGCCGACCTGCGCCGCGTTTCACGTGAAACCGGCCTGCAACTGCAGCTGGACCCGTCCAGCCACGCCGCCATCGACGCCTCCGCCGCCACCGTGGCGCGCGTGCTGTCCGAAGGCCGCACCGTCTACGGCATCAACACCGGCTTCGGCCTGCTGGCCAGCACCAAGATCGCCACCGACGAGCTGGAGCTGCTGCAGCGCTCGATCGTGCTGTCGCACGCCGCCGGCATCGGCGCGCCGATGGAAGACAGCAGCGTGCGCCTGGTGATGGCGCTGAAGATCAACTCGCTGGCGCGCGGTTTCTCCGGCATCCGCCGCGAAGTGATCGACGCGCTGGTGACGCTGTTCAACCGCCAGATCTACCCAGTGATTCCGCAAAAAGGCTCGGTCGGCGCGTCCGGCGATCTGGCGCCGCTGTCGCATATGAGCGCGGTGCTGATCGGCGAGGGCGAAGCCTTTGTCGACGGCGTGCGGGTGCCGGGTTCGGTGGCGATGCGCTCCGCCGGCCTGGAGCCGATCACGCTGGCGCCTAAGGAAGGCCTGGCCTTGCTGAACGGCACCCAGGCGTCTACCGCCTTCGCGCTGGAAGGCCTGTTTGCCGCCGAAGACCTGTACGTCTCCGCCACCGTGGCCGGCAGCCTGTCGGTGGAAGCCGCGCTGGGCAGCCGCACCCCGTTCGACGCCCGCATTCACGAAGTGCGCGGCCACCAGGGCCAGATCGACGCCGCCGGGCTGTACCGCGATTTGCTGGCGCACAGCCAGATCGAGCAATCGCATGAAAACTGCGGCAAGGTGCAAGACCCGTATAGCCTGCGCTGCCAGCCGCAAGTGATGGGCGCCTGCCTGACCCAGATCCGCCAGGCGGCAGAGGTGCTGCGAGTCGAGGCCAACGCGGTGTCCGACAACCCGCTGGTGTTTGCCGGCGACAACGACATCCTGTCGGGCGGCAACTTCCACGCCGAGCCGGTGGCCTTCGCCGCCGACAACCTGGCGCTGGCCATCGCCGAAATCGGCTCCTTGTCCGAGCGCCGGATGGCGTTGTTGATCGACAGCAATCTGTCCAAGCTGCCGCCCTTCCTGGTCAACAACGGCGGCGTCAACTCCGGCTTCATGATCGCTCAGGTGACCTCCGCCGCGCTGGCCAGCGAGAACAAGTCGCTGGCGCATCCAGCCTCGGTGGACAGCCTGCCCACCAGCGCCAACCAGGAAGACCACGTGTCGATGGCCACCTTTGCCGGCCGCCGCCTGCGCGACATGGCCGGCAACACCGCCGGCATTCTAGGTGTTGAGCTGCTGGCGGCCTGCCAGGGCATAGATTTCCGCGCGCCGCACAAGTCCAGCGACAAGCTGGAGGCGGCCAAGGGCATGCTGCGCGAGCTGGTGCCGTTCTACGACAAGGACCGCTATTTCGCGCCGGACATCGAGAAGGCGGCGGCGCTGGTGGCCAGCGGCCGCTTCAATGGACTGGTGGATGGCGAGGTGTTGCCGTCGCTATAACGTGGATGGGTAGGGTGCGTCACCCGAAAGGGCGACGCACCGTCAAATGGTGGATCGAGAGGGCAGGCCGGGAGGCTTGCCCTTTTTGTTTGGCGGCTATGTTGAATGAGTCAGCTTCTGGGATCGGTTTGTAGTGTTGTGTCCGCTGCGCGGGCGATGATTTTCATGGCGGGGCTGCCCGCCGGGCAGGTCGGGGAGCTGTTTCGCCAGCTCCCCGACACCCCTCGGCGACCCCAGCAGCGCGGCGAAACCCCGTCTTCAAAGCCATTCCCAAGGAGCCGCCGGAACTAGCGGGGCGCTAACGTCGCCCCGCGTCGAACAGCCGGCAGCTTAAGACCTTGGAAATGGCTTCGGAGACGGCTTGCGCTGATGGGGAAGAGGGCGCATTGGTTCGGCGGTCCTATAGCGTAGGGGTATTGTCCTGCCTGATAGGCTATTAGGTGCAGCAAAGTCCTGTGTTCACTGAGGCCTTTGAATATGGATGCTCCTATTTTGGTTGCTGTGATTTCTTCAGCCGCAATTATTGTTGTCGCAGCGGTTACTTTTTTTCTTACGAAGCGAAAGGAGCGTGAGGCTGAGTGGAAAAAACAAAAGCTGGAGCATTATCGAGAGTTTATGGATGCGCTTAGCGGTACGGTAGGATCTGATTCGACTCTTGAGGAGGAACGAAGCTGGACACGAGCTGCAAATACCATAGGTTTGGTTGCTTCCCACCGAGTGCTCCTAGCACTTTGGCAGTTTCAGGATGCAATTGCGCGATCCAATCCGAATCCATCAAGAAAGGCTCATGACGAGGCGCTGAATAAGCTTATGTTTGCTATCCGTTTTGATCTGCAGATTTCTCCTGCTGATGATCCAGAGACTTTCTCATACCGGTTATGGTGCTCTGGCACTAATGACCCAAAGGGCTAGGGTGTGGTGCCATGGTTGAGTGGTGAGCTTGCTACTAACGTTGGCTGTTAAGAGATAAATGGAGATGGGATGGTGTATCCGTTTTTTGTCTGAGAAGCGGAGGCGTATATCGACAGTATCCTGATTTCCCTTCCGCGCGCGCCGCGAGTTCGGCGGCGCCTGGCCGGGCGGTTTTAGAGCGGGGTTTCGCGCGTGGTAGGGGCGGCCTGGGGTTGTCAGGGGGCTGGCCGCGCAGCCCCTGACCCGCCTTTGGGCGGAACTCGCTTTTTCAAAGAGGCGGGTATATGAGCGGCAACCGCTTGATTGTATTCACGTAGGGCCCATGTCGCGACGATGGACATGCCACTCACCCCGGCTTTCGGCCGGTCCCCCAATCTTCCCATTTCCGTTACGCTGGTTCCTTTTGCCAGGGGCCTGCGATGTCCCCTCTCCCTCCCGGAGTCGCGGCGGGCGCGTGTTTCTTCTTCACCGTGGCCACCACGCGCCAGCATGCGGTGCTTACCGACGAGATGGTCCGCGTCGCGTTGCGGCGGGCCATCGTCGCCGTGCGCGCGGCGCGGCCGTTCCGGATCGAGGGCTGGGTGCTGTTGCCGGACCGGATGCACGCGATCTGGACGCTGCCGGCCGGCGACGCCGATCACGGCGCGCGCTGGCGCGAGATCAAGCGCCGGGTGACGCGGCTGGTGGGCGCGCATTATCTGCGCGCGGACGGGCGGCCGGCTTGCGGGCGGGACGCGCTCTGGCAACTGCGCTACGAACAGCGGCGGGTGGCCGGAGCGGAGGAGCTGGCCCGCCACCTGGATTTCCTGCATTACAGCCCGGTTCGGCACGGCTGGGCGGCGCGGGTGCGGGATTGGCCGTACTCGTCTTTCCACCGCCATGTGTCCGGCGGGCGCTACCCGCCGGACTGGATGGAAGGGCAGGTGGGCTGAACCCTGCCGGCGCGGCGGAGTCTCAGCCGCTGGTGCCCCTGGCCCTCTTTCGAGAGGCCGGCCAGACTCCCGATGCCGCATCGCTCCTGTCGCATGGCGCTTGCCTGCGCCAGCGAACCGGCATCGGAGGTTTGCGTCAGCCGCTCTTGTTTTTCGACGATAGGAGCCCGCCATGACCGATATGTCCACACTCAGCTTCACGGTTGTGCCCAACCGCGATCTGACCGCGCAGCAGCGCGACCGCATCCTGAGTTTGTGCTCTCAGGCCTACGAAGAGGATTTTTCGCCATATATGGAGTTGTTGGGCGACGCCACTCACTTGATGGTCAGCGAGGAGGGCGAGTTGGTCAGCCACGCCGCCTGGCTGCCGCGCGAACTGCGCGCCGAAGGCCTGCCGCCGCTGCGTTCCGCCTATGTGGAGGCGATGGCCACCCTGCCGGAGCGGCAGGGCAAAGGCTATGGCTGCGCGGTGCTCTCCACCATTCCGGCCTTGATCGGCGATGACTACGATATCGCCGCATTGTCGCCGTCCGAGGCCGATTTCTACGCCCGCCGCGGTTGGGAGCTGTGGCTGGGGCCCTTGGCCTACCAGGACCGTGAAGGCCTGGTGGAGACGCCTGAAGAGGAAGTGATGATCTATCGCTTGTTCCATACGCCGTCGGCGCTGGACATCAGCGCGTCGCTGGAAACCGACTGGCGGCCGGGCGAGGTGTGGTAAGCGATTGATTCGGCGTACAACCGGCCCTGCGGGGCCGGTTTTTTTATGGCCGCTCAGACGCCGCCTTCGGGCAGAGTTTGGCTTTGGCGGGCGCGTGCCTCGATGAAAAACGGCGGGCCGCCGCATCGCGACGAGCCCGCCGTGGCAGGAAAGGCTTGGCCTTACTGAACCTGAGCGAAGGCCTGGGCCACGTAGGGCGCGTTGGCGGCATTGAGGCCGGCCACGCACATGCGGCCGCTGCCCACCAGATAGACGGCGAACTGCTCGCGCAGCTTGTCCACCTGGGCCTGGCTGAAGCCGGTGTAGCTGAACATGCCGCGCTGGTTCACCAGGTAGCCGAAATCGCGCTCGGGCAGCGCTTCCTTCAGCACCCGCACCAGCACGCCGCGCATCGCCTGGATGCGTTCGCGCATCTCGTTCACCTCGGATACCCACAGCGCCTTCAGCTCCGGATTGTTCAGCACGGCGGCGATTACCTTGGCGCCGTGCGTCGGCGGGCTGGAGTAGTTGCGGCGCACGGTGGCCTTCAGCTGGCCGGACACCAGCGCCGCCTCGGCGGCGGTTTCGCACACCACGGACAAGCCGCCGCAGCGTTCGCCGTACAGCGAGAAAATCTTGGAGAAGGAGTTGCTGACCAGGAAGGCGATGCCGGCGTCGGCCATCGCGCGGATGGCGTAGGCATCCTGCTCCAGGCCGGCGCCGAAGCCCTGGTAGGCGATGTCCAGGAAGGGGATCAGCTGGCGAGTCTTGGCCACTTCCACCACCTGGTCCCACTGCGCGTCGGTGAGGTCGGCGCCGGTGGGGTTGTGGCAACACGGGTGCAGCAGCACGATGCTCTTGGCCGGCAGCGTCTGCAGCTTGGCCAGCATCGCCGCGAAGTCCACGCCGCGGGTGGCCGGGTCGAAGTAGGGATAGCGGTCCACCGCCAGGCCCGCGCCTTCGAAGATGGCGACGTGGTTGTCCCAGGTCGGATCGCTGACCCAGACGCCGGACGCCGGGAAATAGCGCTTGAGGAAATCGGCGCCCACTTTCAGCGCGCCGGAACCGCCCAGCGTCTGCAGCGTGGCGATGCGGCCGTCTTTCACCGCCGGATGCTCGGCGCCGAACAGCAGCGCCTGGATGGCGCTGCGGTAAGCCGGCATGCCGTCCATCGGCAGATAGGTGCACGGCGGCTGCGGCTGGGAGGCCAGCAGCGCCTCAGCCTGCTCCACCGCCTTCAGGCGCGGGATGCGGCCCGCTTCGTCGTAATACAGGCCGATGCTGAGGTTGACCTTGGTCTCGCGGGAATCTTTGCCGAAGGCTTCCACCAGCGACAGGATGGGATCTCCGGCGTAGGCGTCTACATGTTGGAACACAGTCTTCTCCTCTTGGTTTGCGGGCGCCCGCGCTGTAGTCCGGCGGGTCGTCTTGAAATCAGGCCAGGTCGTCGCGTTTCAGCGCCAGCGCCATCGCCGCGATCCATGGCACGATCAGCCAGCCGCCCAGCACGTTGACCAGCGCCACCAGCTTCAGGCGCGGGTTTTTGACCAGCGCTGCGGTGACGGTGGGCAGCAGGTAGGCCCCGCCCATCACCAGCGCGTCGCCCAGCCAGATGGCGATCTCGGTCAACAGCGGCATCTGGCCCCAGCTGCCGGCGCACCACAGCGCGATCACGGCCAGCAACAGGGCGAACAGCAAGTTTCTCAGCAAGGGCAGGGACATGGCGCGGCTTACCGTGGACAAACCCTTATCCTGCGAGTTTTTGCCGCGGCTGGCAACGGGGCGATGCGCGAGATGCTGGCGGAAAATGCCATAAATCGTCCCGCATCGGCCATTTGCTTGCCGTTTGTATGCCAAACGCTTGTTTGGCGGCGGGTATTTGTTTACGCTGGAACTTTCCTCAAGGCGAGAAACGGCGATGGCGGTGGAGATAGACTGCGATCCGGCGCGGCTGGATCGGGAGCGGATTTACCAATATCTGTCGGGCGAATCGTATTGGGCGCGCGGCTTGCCGCGCGAGGTGTTCGAGCGCTCGCTGGCGCACTCTCTGTGCTTCGGCGCCTATGCCGACGACGGCCAGCTGATCGGCTTCGCCCGCGCCGTCACCGACCGCGCCACTTTCGCCTATTTGGCAGACGTGTTCGTGCTGGACGGCTGGCAGGGGCAGGGCATCGGCAAGCGGCTGGTGGCGGCGGCGATGGCGCATCCGGACCTGGCCAGTCTGCGCCGGATGATGCTGGCCACCGCCGACGCGCATGGTCTGTACGCGCAATACGGCTTCACCGCGCTGAACCGGCCGGAGCGGATGATGGAGAGGCTGGATCAGGACGTGTATCTGCGAAAGGCGGCTAGCGGTGACGCGTAAGCGATTCTGGGCCGATCCCTATCAAACCGAGCTCGCCACCCGCGTCAGCCGGGTGGACGGCGAGCGGGTGTGGCTGGAGGAAACCATCTTCTACGCCTTCTCCGGCGGTCAGGAAAGCGACAGCGGCCGCATCGCCGGCCATCTGGTGCGGCTGGCGGAAAAACAAGGGATGGACATCGTCTACACGCTGGACGCGGATCACGGCTTGCGTGCCGGCGACGCGGTGGCGGTGGAGATAGACTGGCCGCGCCGCTACCGGCTAATGCGGCTGCATTTCGCCGCCGAACTGGTGCTGGAAGTGATCTGCCAGCAGATGGAAGACGCGGAGAAGATCGGAGCCCACATTGCCGAGGACAAGGCGCGGATAGATTTCGCGCTGGATCAGCCGATCACGCCTTTGCTGGCCGACATCGCCGCCGCCGCGCAGCGGCTGATTGACGACGATCTGCTCATCGTCAGCGCCTTTTCCGACCAAGCCGCCGGGCGGCGCTACTGGGAACTGCCCGGTTTCGCCCGCGTGCCCTGCGGCGGCACCCACCTCAAGCGCAGCGGCGAGGTGGGGCGGATCGCCCTCAAGCGCCGCAACATCGGCAAGGGCAAGGAACGGGTGGAAATCTATTTACTGGACTAATGATGCTGTATGACCTTGCCGCGGTCGGCGCCGCCGGCTGCTGGGCGCTGGGCGGACTGCTCGGCGCCGCGCCTTCCCGTCATTTCGGCCCCTTCGCCTTCACCCGCTTGCGGCTGACCTTGCTGACCATCGTGCTGGGCGGCGTCAGCCTGCTGTCCGGCGGCTGGCATACCATCAGCGCGGCCAGCCTGTGGCCGGCGCTGTTGTCGGGGCTGGCCGGCATTTTCCTGGGCGATACGGTGATGTTCGCGTCGATGAACCGGCTGGGGCCGCGCCGCACCGGTTTGTTGTTCGCCACCCATTCGGTGTTTTCGGTGTTGTTGGGCGTGCTGTTCCTGGCGGAGCGCTTGAGCGCGGGCGCGATGCTGGGCAGCCTGCTGGTGTTCGGCGGCGTGCTACTGGCGGTGGCCTTCGGCCGGCGCGAGGTGGACGCCCACGCCTGGGAGCGCAACGACAAGCTGGCCGCCGGCGTCGCGCTGGGCCTCGCCGCCGCGCTGTGCCAGGCGCTGGGGACGTTCTTCGCCAAGCCGGCGATGGCGGCCGGGCTGGAGCCGGTGACCGCGTCGGCGCTGCGCATGGGCGTCAGCTGCGGCGCCCACTATCTGTTGTGGCTCAGCGGCTGGAAACTGGCGAAAAGCCGCGGCCCGTACACGCTGCGGATGCTGGGCCAGACCGCGTTGAACGGCTTGGTGGCGCTGGGCCTGGGCATGACGCTGATCATGCTGGCCTTGCAGCATGCGAATGTTTCGACGGTGGGCATTCTGTCGGCGCTGAGCCCGGTGCTGATTCTGCCCATGCTATGGGTGGTTTTGAAGCGTCCGCCGCCGCCCTTGGCCTGGATAGGCGCGGCGGTGAGCTGCGCCGGCACCGCGCTGGTGGTGGTGCGTTGAACCGCTTCATGTGAAAACCGCGCCAGAGGCGCGGTTTCACGTGGAACGTTGCGGATGGTCACATCAGTATTTGATGCAGGCGAGCAAGGCAAGGTTGCGGGGAAGGGGTTCATTAGAATGATCTTTAGTGGATGGATGCAGCGCTGACATGGCTGCGGGATACATGGTAAAACCGCGCGGCAGCGCGGTTTTACGCAAGGTAAGTCTGATTTGGGGCAGGCTACTCCGGTTTCATGTCCCAGCGGATGGCGAAAATTCGGGACGCGGCATCCGGTGCGGACAGATCTAAGGCATCCAATTCATCTGTCAAAGCTTGCTTGCGGCCGATGATCTTGCCTGCCGCGGCGGCATAAGCGTCCGCCTTGGCTCGAACTCGGCGGACCAATTCTTCCACAGGCAAGCTCCGAGCTTGGGCGATTGCCGACAGCAGAGGAGTTGGCGCAGCCGAATTGAGGGCGATGTCGCGGGCTTCCCGTTCCTGTTGCGGCCAACTGTCGACCTCGCGTTCCGGATAGGCCTGGCGCAGCGCTGCCAGTTCTTGATCGCATGCGGCGCGGATGACGGCTTGCTGCTTGGCACGCAATTGCTCTGCTGCGGGTTGGGGGGCGATGTAGGGTTGAACGGCGCCATCGCGTACCATCATTTCGCCTTGATCGCGCATTTGCCACTCGGTGTCGGTGCAGGCATGAAGCAGCGAGGCATCGGGAAGGTGGCAGGCGTGGGACTCGGTGTCTATCCATTGCAGCACCAGGCCGTCTTGAGGGTTGAAGTAGGCGAATTTGCTCATTGATTGACTCCTTACCATTCGATGAAAATTACACCAGGGGCGCCGTTTGCACCGGCGATGCCACCGCCGTCACTGCCTGCGAAGCCGCCGCCGCCGCCTGAGCCGAAGCCGGAGCCGTTTTGGGACACGCCGCCTGCCCAGTACCACCAGCCGGTGCCGCCGCCGCCGCCGAACGGCGAATTGCCGCCCAGCCCGCCGGGATAGCACATATTGGTAGTCGGTCCGCTCCAGCCCGTGGTGCCCGGTGCCATGCCGGGGCCTCCATTACCTGGGCTGGCGCCATTCCCCCATGTTCCGTTGGTATTGCCGGCGCCGCCGCCAGTGCCGCCAGGCAGATTCAAACCGATTTCGGCGATGGCGGTGGTGCCGCCGTTGGTGCCGCTGATGCCTGCGGAGCCTGTCGCGCCGTTCTTCGGGCCGCCCAGACCTCCGCTGCCGGCGCCGCCGATGACGATGTTAAGGACTTGTCCTGGCCTGACCGGGTAGTCCTGGCGCATGACATTGTTGCCGGCGCCGCCGCCGCCGCCTGCCGCCATGACGCTGGCGCTGCTCGCGCCGCTGCCACCGCCGCCGCCGCCGCCGCCGCAACCGGAGACATAGATGCGGGTCACGCCGTCGGGCACGGTGAACTGGCCATTGCTGGTGAAGCGGGCGATGCGTTGGAAATAGCGGGCGTCGCTTTGTGTTTTGGTCTGCGCATCGCCAATGCCATAACCCGCCAGGGTAGTGGCTTTGCTTGCCTTGCCGGCCAACTGATTGGTGATGGTGGCGGCGAAGTTCTGGTCATTGCCCAGCGCCGCCGCCAGTTCTTGCAAGGTGTTCAGCGCGCCGGGCGCGCCGGCCACCAGATCGTTGACCGCTTTTTGCAGGTCGGTCTTGCTGGCACCGTCGGTAATGCCGTAATCGGCCAGCGTGCTTTGCTGTCCGGTTTTCAGCAGCTTGATCCAGGGCTGCCAATTGCCGTCTTGCAGCCGCTGTTCGTAAGTGGCGCCGCCCCACATCCAGTAGACCTGGCTGCCCCATTTGTCGCTGAGGAAGTTTGTCAGCAGCATGCCGTTGTTTTTTTCCGGCGCGCCGCTGACTTGACCGAAAGCATCGACGTGATAGAGGCCGTTGGGACGCACGGTTTGCAGCGAGCCGCTGGCAATGTTCTTGGCGTAGCCGGACAGGCCGGCGGCATTCAGCGCCTGCTCGACGCGCAGCGGCGTCATCGCCTTGACGTTGTCGGTGCCCGCTTCCGCTTCGGCCTGGCTGGCGACGGCGATGCCGTATCCAGTCAGCGTGGTGGGTTTGCTGTTGCCGCCCCAGGCGATGCTCTGAATGGCTTGCAGCAGCTGATCCTGGCGTCTGGAATCCAAGGTCTGGCCGCTGTTCTTGATCACGGTCAGCAGTTCCTGCGCGGCCGATTGCACGCCGTTCAGCCAGTCGGCCGCCACGATGGTGCCGAGCTCGCCGGTGGCGGGATTGCCGTCGTGGAACAGGCTGTCCGGGCTATTGATGGGTTTGAGGTCTTGCATGGAAAACGCCTCCCGCTGGGTAAAGAAAAATCGGCCGCAGGGCCGATGACGGATGTCGCTGTTTGAGAATGACGGTGATTGTGCGGGAGCTCGCATGATCGAATCAGTGGACGGATTTCAGTGGGCTCCGTCAGGGAAGGCCTGTGGTATGGCAGGGGAGAGGCAATGGAGCCCGGCGGTTTTCCGGCATCAAACGCTAACGAGTATGTCGTTGTTTGATGCCGTCAAGACGCCGGGCCGCATCCGCCTAGCCCATGTGAAGGGCTAGGCAATGGCTTGTCGGGCTGACCTAGGTTCCAGCGGGATACTCCGGCCGAGTGGGAAGCGGTTTGGATGCATCGCCGGCGCTTGCGCCGATGATGCTGCGCAGCGCTTTGCGATAGTTTGCCCATGTGGATGGAACCGCCACGCCGGCCTCATAGCAACGAAGAATGGTCTTGTCCGAGTCGGCAAGGGCCGACTGTGCCTGAAGTTGGTATAGCGCCCAAGCGTGCTCTGCTGCCGGTACGATTGATGCAGGCGGCGCGGGAGGGGTGAATACGCCGTTGGCGTATGTCCAGCCTGGGCCGGCGTTATCCGATGCGATGGCTTGAAGTCCACTGGAGGGCTGCCAGCCATCGCTCCCGTCCCACATCACCACGTTTACCACGTTGCTGTTCTGGTCGATCAGCATATAGCGCTGCGCGTTGTTCATGATTCCTCCTACCATTCAACGATGACTAAGCCGGGTGCGCCAATTTGGCCATTCTGGTTATAACCTGCGGCTCGGCCGCCGCCGCCGCCGCCGCCATATAAAACGCTGGGTTGCGGTCCATGGCCGGCAAATGAGGGGGCGCTGAAGATATTGGAGCCTCCCGCGCCGCCGTCTGGCCGCGTGCTTGGCAAGTCGCTGCCGGGGCCTCCATAGCCGGCCAGCGATGCGCTGCCGGGGCCGCCTCCGTTCGAATGGGAGGGTTGGCAAGCGCCGCCGCCGCCGCCGGCAATGCTCAGGTTGCCGAAGGTGGTGGTGCCACCGGCCCCGCCTGTGCTGCTGGCATAGGTACCGCCGTTGCCGGAGCCGATGCCGCCAGCGCCGCCGGCGCCTATCGTCAGCGGGATGGTCTGTCCCGGGGTGACGGCGAGGGGCGCTTTGAAAAGAACGCCCCCAGCCCCGCCGCCGCCGGGGGTATAGGGCGCGCCAGAGATTGCCCCCGCGCCGCCGCCGCCGCCGCCGACCAGCGTCACGTATAACCGCGTTACGCTGGGCGGCACCGTGAATGCGCTGCTGGCGGTGAACTGCTGCATGCCCCTGAGGCCGCCGAACAGTTGGCTCATCTGAACCGCATGTTGGCCCTGAGTGGCGGGCGCGACATTGAATGCCTGGCTTGCGTCGCCGTTCTTGGCGGCGGCATCGGCGATGCCGTAGCCGGCCAGCGTGGTGGCCTTGCCTGCCTTGCCAGCCAACTGGTTGGTGATGGTGGCGGCGAAGTTCTGGTCGTTGCCCAGCGCCGCTGCCAGTTCCTGCAAGGTGTTCAGCGCGCCGGGCGCGCCAGCCACCAGATTGTTGACCGCGGTTTGCAGATCGGTTTTGCTGGCGCCGTCGGTGATGCCGTAATCGGCAAGGGTGCTTTGCTGCCCGGTTTTCAGCAGCTTGACCCAAGGTTGCCAGTTGCCGTTTTCCAGCCGCTGTTCATAAGTGGCGCCGCCCCACATCCAGTAGACCTGGCTGCCCCATTTGTCGCTGAGGAAGTTGGTCAACAGCATGCCGTTGCTTTTGTCCGGAGTACCGTTTACCAAGCTGCTGTCGACGTGATAGAGGCCGTTGGGACGCATGGTTTGCAGCGAGCCGCTGGCGATGTTCTTGGCGTAGCCGGACAAGCCAACGGCGTTCAGCGCCTGCTCGACCCGCAGCGGCGTCATCGCTTTGACGTTGTCCGTGCCGGCTTCCGCCTCGGCCTGGCTTGCGATGGCGATGCCGTAGCCGGCCAATGTGGCGGGCTTGCTGTTGCCGCCCCAGGCGATGTTGCGCACCGCTTGCAGCAATTGGTCGTCGCGATTGGAGTCGGGGTCCTGCTTGCTGTCTTGCAATAGCTTCAGCAATTCGCGCTGTGTGGATTGAACCGCCGATTGCACGCCGTTCAGCCACTCGGAAGTGACCACGGTGCCGAGCGCGCCGGTATAAGGGTTGCCATCCTGGAACTGGCCGTCCGAGCTGTTGATGGGTTTAAGCTGGTTTTGCATGTGGAGCGCCTCCCGCTGGTAAAGAGAAATCGGCCGCCGGGGCCGATGACAGATGTCGCTGATTCGGAATGACGGTGATTGTGCGGGAAGCGAAGGTGGGGGCTCAGTGGACGGATGTCAGTGCGGCAAGCGCGAAAAACGGCAGCGCGGGGCTGCCGTTTCCAGGTGTCGCGAATTAGGTTTTCAGGCGGGCTGCTTGGGCCAGTCGGCGTCCACCAGCCGCGGCCACATCGCCAGGTCCGGCAGGCGCGACAGGTCCACGCAGTAGCGTTTCCAGGCGGCCAGCTTTTGCAGCTCGTCGGCGGTGGCGATGCCGATGGACTCGGCGTCTTCCAGCGGCCGGCGGGCGGCGTAGGCGTCGGCCAGGCGCTGTTTCAGTTCGGCGCTGGTCTTCTGCGCCAGCGCGGCGGACTGGGCGGTTTTGTTGATGGCCCAGCTCTTGCCGTCCCAGACCGGGAAGTCGCAGGGCTGCAGCAGCGTGGCGCGCAGGCTCTCGGGCGTGTCGCCCAAGCGGGCCTGGACCGGCAGCGCGGTGTCGACGCTCCACAGTTTGACGGCGCGCCAGTCCGGCGTCACGGTCCAGCCGCCGTCGCGGAAGACCGCAGTCTGGCGCTCGGCGGCGACCGGTGGCTGCAACTCGGTGCTGTGGGCGGGCAGCAGCCAGATGCCGGGCTCCAGCGGGGAGGGCGTAGCTGCGATGGGACCTTGATACTCCCCTGTTTGCGGGTGGTAGTCGTAGACGGTTTTGTTGTCTTGCATGGCGGTTTCCTTAGTACTTGATGCAGGGGAGCAGGGCGATGTTGCGGGGGCGGGTCATGTACATCCAGTTTTGAGGATTGCCAGCGAAGACTTGGCTGATGGTTTGCTGGTTGAGCAGGGTCAGGTTATTGATAACCAGCCCGCTGGTGTAATCCTTCACTTCTGGCACAAAGTCATAGCCCGCGACATCGCGCACGGCTTTATTGGTCATATTGTTGATGATGCCGCCCGCGTAGGTGTCTTGGTCGTCGTTATGAATGACCAGCGATCCTTTCTGCTTGGAGCCAAATACCCGGCCCTGATCCACGTTGGCATCCCAGCCGCGCACAAACTCTCCGCGCAGGTCAGGGAGGTTGAAGGTGGTGGTGCCATCGCCGGCGCCGTAGGTGGTGCCGATGGCTGCGAATAGAGAGGCGAACGTACTGCGGCTGACCGCTGCGCCATTGGCTGGGAGCCAACCATCGGGCGGGGTGGTCATCGCGAAGAAAGCGACTTGGCCAGTCAGATGGCCTTCGTGGATCAGCGTATGCCATGGGTTCCAGCGTTTGGCATCATCGTTTCGGGTGCGGAAACGCATGGTGGTGCCACTGCCGTAATCGGCTGTCAGCTGGCAAGAATGGTCGATATTGCCGTTCAAGCCGCCAAAGGCGAGATAAGGGCCGTAAACGCCGCTGGAGGTTGCGTAATTGAAGCCCATCTCGCCGGCGACCACATCGTTGTCGAGGGAAGTCTTGTCGTCTGAGCTGATGCGATAGCGGCGTTTCCTGATGATGGAGCCATCATTGCCGCTGTGCCAGACACGATATTCGCCGCCGGCGGCTTCCTTCAGCATCAGCGTATCGTCGCCGTAGTTCTTGTGAACCAGCGCCACCGCGCTGTTGCCGGGACGGTGCAGGCCCAGGGCCGGGAAGTCGGTGCCGGTGGAGCGCAGTTCCAGCGTGCCGTTGGTGTAGAGATTGTTGTCGTAGACGTTGGGCGTGGTTTTGAAGATCTGCGACGTTTGCGCGGTGGAGAGCGCCAGCGTGTTGATGCCGTAGCCGGCCAGCGAGCTGGACTTGTCGGCCTTGCCGGCGAGCTGGTTGGTGATGGTGGAGGCGAAGTTGTTGTCGTTGCCCAGCGCCGCCGCCAGTTCCTGCAGTGTGTTCAGCGCGCCCGGCGCACCGCTGACCAGGCTGTCCACCGCCGCCTTCAGCTCGGCCTTGGTCGCGCCGTCGGTGATGCCGTAGCCGGCCAGCGTGGTGGCGGCGTCGGCCAGCTTTTGCCATTGGCTCCAGTTGCCGCGATAGCGGCAGCGGTACCAGCAACCGGCGTTGTTGAAGCTCTGGTATTGCTGGTAAACCATCTCGCCATCGGCAAAGACGAACAGCAGGCCGGCGTACGGCACCGGGTAATTGGCGCCGTTGGCGGCGTAAGCGTTGGCGGGATTGTGATACAGGCCATCGTCGGCGATGTTGTTCAAGTCGACCTTGTCGCCCAGTTGCGGCCGCAGGGTCAGCCCATCGGCGATGCCGTAGCCCGCCAGGGTAGTCGGCTTGGCGTTGCCGCCCCAGGCCAGCTGCTTGATCGACTGCAGCAGCTGGTCCTGGCGCGCCGGATCGGCGAGTTGGCCGTTGTTGCTGTTGATCACTGACAGCACTTCCTGCTGAGTGGTCTGGATGGCGGATTGCACGGTGTTCAGCCAACTGGCGGAGACGATGGTGCCCAGCTCGCCGGTGGAGGGGTTGCCGTCGTGGAACTTCTGGTCCGGCGTGGGAACGGGCTTGATCGGGTCTTGCATGAGGCGCTCCTGGAAAAGGATGGGACGGAGGCGCCGATGGGAATCGGCGTCGAGGGGAGGGGAAAAGCGGGAGGGAAGGCGCGGGAGGCGCGCGCTGGCCGGCGTTTACGGCTGGTAGGCGAAATAGACGAAGGTGTGGGCTGGTTTGAGGTCGTTGAACAGCTCTTCCAGCCTGGGGTCGCCGAAGGCGCACAAGCGCTCGCCCGCCAGCGACTGGCCGGCGCGGAACTGGTAGGGGCGTACCTTGCTGCCGAACACGGTCACCTGCCATACCCAGGGAATGTCGGCGCTCCACAACTGCTGGCCGGCGCGGTTGACGCCGGCTCGGAATGGTTGCGGCTCGTCGATCTGGATCTTATAGCCCATGCCGGCGGCCAGCCGGGTGAAGTAGGGGATGGACAGGCCGCCGGTTTCGGCCAGCTTGGCCAACACCGCCTGCCGGCGTTGCTGGTAGGTGGCGTCGGATGGCGGCGTCAGGCCGCATACCCGCTCCCATTCTGGCAGCATCGCCTCCGCCTGAAAGGGTGTGACGGCACCGGCCAGCTGGCGGGCGGAGTTCTGCGCGCGGTCCAGCGCCGCGCCTTCGCTAGCCAGTTCGGCTTGCAGCCGCGGCCCGTTCTGGTTGTAGCTGACTGGCGGCAGCAGCCGGGTCAGCAGGTCTTGATAGGGCGGCTGCGGCGTCATTTCAGCAGCCCCACAGACAGTTTGCCCAGCCGCAGCCATTCCACTTTGGTGGGATCAGAGACGGGATCGACGTTGCTGGCCGGTGAGTTGAGCTTGCGGTCCTGCACGCCGGGCAGGTCGGAGATCAGCGCTTCGATCCGGCTCTTGACCAGCCGTTCGCCCGGGGCGAGGCCGGCGAAGTAGGCCTGCAGCGTCTGCTGCAACAGCGGCGTGAATGCGTCCAGGTTCGCGCCGCCCAGGTTGAGTTCCACGTCGATGTCCACCGGGCGCGGCGTCGGCGCCAGCACTAGGCAGCTCTTGGCGGTGACTGGGCGCAGGTCTTCGATATGAGCTTGGACATTGGCGAGGATTTCCTGCGACGGCAGGTCGCCGTTGGCGGTGATCACTACGTCGACGGTGCCCAGGCCGCGGCGCAGCGGGTAGACGTAGGCGGCGGAGACGCCTTTCACTTCCATCGCCCAGCGGCGGTAGTCGTGCTTGTTGCCGCCGGCCGGCGGGCGGCGGATCAGCTCCAGCAGCCGGTCCAGCAAGGCCGCGTCATCTTCCACGTCCACGCCGTTGCGCATGCTGAGCAGCAGCGCCTTGGGTTTGACGCCGGACGGCGCCTGCATCAGTTCCACCGGCAGATTGTCCGGCTGGTTGGCGGCGGCGCCTGCCTGGCTGGCGAAGATAGGCAGCTCCGCCTGTTGGTTGTCGTCCAGCCGGACCGAGTATGGGCTGCCGTCCGGGTTGGTGGCCGGGGTGGCGTACAGTTGCTCACCCACCCGCAGTTGCAGGCTGCCGGTGACGACGGCGCCGGCATTGCCGCTGATGCGCAGCGTGCCGCTGGCGGCGGTAGGCGGTTTGCGCACGATGCCGCGCAGGCGGGCGTGTTGTTCCAGGTATTCGCTGTCGGCGGTGTCGGGGAAGATCTGGCGGGCGATCCAGCTCTGGTGCTGGTACAGGCCCTCCACCGCGCTGGCGACCGAACTGGCGCGGACGAAGTAATCGCTGTCCGGCGCGATGTCGGCATCGGCGCGCAGGTTTTGCAGGTCGCGCAGCAGCGTGTCGCGGATGCTGGCGAAATCGGGAGTGGACAGGGGCATCAGGCTATCCTCACTTGGTGTTGGAAATGGCGGATGTGGCCGCCGGTTTCGGCGACTTCGATGTTCAGGAGCAGCCGGCCGGGGCCTTGCCGCTGCGACGACACCTGGACGCGGCTGGCGCGGCCGTCCTGCAGCAGCGGCTGCAGCGCCTGCTCGGCGTATTGGCAGGCCAACAGGTCGATGCGGTTGCTGTCCTTGCTGCGGGACAGCTCATGCAGGCGCGAGCCCAGCGTGGGGTCGGCCCACCAGCCGCCCAGCGGGGTCATCAGACGGAGGTAGACGGCGTTGGCGAGGGTGTCGGTGGAGCCGCCGGCGTAGTCGCCGGTGATGGGGTCCAATAGTGGGTCCATGGCGTTATTTTCCGGGTTTGGCGGTTGGAGGATCAGGGGACGGGGGTCAGTGGCCGCGCGAGGCGCGGCCTGACGTCGGCTCAGCCTTTGGGCGGGCTGGTGACGCCGCCGGAGTCGCCGTTGTGGATGTGGCCTTGCAGGCTGATGCCGCCGGCCTTCACGTCGCCGCTGGCGCTGACGCTGCCGGTGACCTTGGCGCCGCCTCCGCCCTGGATGGCCAGGCCGCCGTTGCCGCTGATCTGGCCCTGGGCGATGAACTGCGCGCTGGTGTTCAGCTTGGGCGTGGCGAAGCTGGCCTGTTCGCTGGCGTTGACCTGCCAGGTCTTGCAGTCGAGCTGGAAGGTGTCGCACTCCACGGCGATGATCCTGCCGCGTTTGAGCACGATCTTGCTGCCTTCGTCGCTGTACAGCGCCACCTCGCCGGGTTGCAGCGATTGCAGCCGGTAGCTGCCGTGCTCGGTGGCGATCACCACGCTGTGGCTGGTGCGGCCGCCCAGCGGCAGCACCATCGCCATGCTGCCCGGCGGCGGGTTGGAGGTGTAGCCGTAATGCTGGAACAGCTCGGCGTCCTGCAGCCGCTCGCCGGCCAGCGCGTCGGCCTGCGCGGCCTGCACGCCGCCGTCGCTGTCCACATGGGTGAGCACCGCGCGGAAGCCCTGGCGCACATTGCTGAAGGCGCGGCGGATGCGTTGGTCTACTTCATGCCACATATTGGTCTCCTCATTGCTTGCCGGCACGCATCACCGGAATCCAGCATTTGTCTTCCTTCAGCGTCAGCCGGGTGACGCTGCCCTGGCCGCGGCCGCCCTCGAAGGTGCGCGCCATCAGGAAATAGGTGCCGTTGATGCCGTGCGGCTCGCTTTCCACCTCGATGCGCTGGCCCGGCGTCCACAGCGCGCCCTGGCTGTCGCGGTGGCCGGCCACGGTGGCGGTCAGCGTGTAGCCGGCCAGGCGGGCGTCGGCCAGCATCTTGTCGGCGCGGGCGGCCAGCTCGGCCGGGCTGGCGGCGTCCGGCTCCACCTGGATGCGCGGCTTGTGGTAGCAGACGTCGGAATCGAAGACGTGGTGCTTCATCGCGTGGCGGCCGGGCGTCAGCGACTGGCCGTGGCCCTGGCCCAGCAGCGTCAGCTCGGAATAGCGCTGCGTGTGGGAGCGGGTTTCGGCCAGGCTGAGCACGTTGTTGCCCTTGCCGTCGCGGCGCAGGATCAGCCGCGCGCTGGCCGGCCGGCTGTAGTCCGGGCCGCCCACCACCAGCGTGCCGTCCGGGTCGAACCAGGCGGTCAGGCCGTTGGCCTGGGCGGCGCGGGTGAGTACGTCCCAGGCGCTGTTGCCGGGATCGACATTGATCTTCTCGATCTGGCCCTTGGCCTTGGCGTCGACGCGGATGTTGGCGATGCCCAGCGGCTTCACCACGTTGTCCAGCACGTCCTGCAGCGTCATGCCCTTGCCGGTGAACAGCGGCGCGCTGCAATCGAGCAGCATGCCGGCCAGGTCGCGGCCGGACAGCGCCAGCTGGTGGCTGCCGGAGGCGACGCTGTGGCTGATGTCGTCGATGCGGCCCATCAGCACCGTTTCGCCGCCGACCAGCACCTTGACCATCGCGCCGGGCTCCACATCGGGCGGGAAGACCCCGCCGGGCAGGCCCAGCGACACCTGCCAGGCGTCGGCGGCGACGACCAGGTCGGAATCGACCGAATAGTGGGTCCAGTCGCCGTGCTGGCGGCCGCCTATCTGCAGGCTGACGGTGTGATTAGCTGGCGTAGCCATAGACCAGGGTCCCCGGAGTCAGATGGTTGGGTTGGGACAGCTGCGGATTCAGCCGCAGCAGCTCGGCGGCGCGCTCGCTGTCGCCGTACCACAGGTGGGCCAGCTGGCGCAGATTGCAGGCGGATTCCACCTTGCGCTTCAGCAGCGGTGGTTTGGCGGCGATCAGCGCGGCGGCGCCTTGCTGCACCTGCAGGCTCAGTTCGCGCAGGCCGTCCACCACCTTGTAGGCGTCCTCGGCCGGCAGCGCGGCGCGCCACTGATCTATCGTGGTTTGCAGCGAGGCGCGCACGTCGCCGGCGATCTGTTCCAGCGCGGGAGGCGTCAGCGTCGGTTTCTGCGATTCGCTGGCGAAGATGCCGCCGGCGGCGGAGGCGAGCTTGGTGGATACGTTGAGCTGCAGCAGCGCGTCGATGCGGCGCTGGTCGTCGCTCCACACCGACAGCGAGGCGCTGGTGGAGATCGGCGAGATGCCCTGGCGCACCGCGTCCGGCAGGCCCTCCAGCCGGCGGCGCAGCGCCTTCCAGTCGGCCAGCGTGGCCGACGACATCTCGGCGGCGGTTTTCAGCGCCGGCAGCGGGCCGAGGTCCACCTGCAGATCGAAGCGCCAGTTGGCCGCCGCGTCCACCAGCTGCTTGGCCTGGGCGACGAAGGCCTGCGGATAGGCGAGCAGGTCGGTCACCTGGGCCACCGCCTGGTTGGCCATCGCGGCCAGCTGGCGGACGGTGGCGGTCAGTTGCTGGCGCAGCGCGGCGACGCGGGCCAGCGCGCCCTTGGCGGTGGCCACCAGGCCCTGGGCCTTGGAAAAGGCCTCGCCGGCCATCTGGCGCAGCTTGTCCACCTGGGAAGAGATGGCTTCCACCTGCGGCAGCGTCTTCTTGGCGGCGAAGAAGGGGTTGCCCGGCGTGGCCTCCACCCAGTTGACCTCCACGGTGCAGGAGTCGGTGGCGTCGGCGTCGTGGCTGATCTGGTAATCCACCACCTGGGCCTGCGGCATGCTGCCGAACACCGGGTGGACCAGCTCGCCCGGGCCGGCGGCGTCCAGCGCGGCGACGAACTGGCGCAGCCGGTGCTGGTAGTCCTTGCCCCAGAACATCGCCGACAGCGACACCTTGCGCGCCTTGCGGCCCAGGTCCTCCACGTCGGCCCCGTCCTTGTACGGGTATTCGTGCATCGCCTGGTCGCGCTGCGCGCTGTCCACGCTCTTCAGGCAGTCGAAGCGCACGCCGCGGAAGCTGGCGTCCACCAGGGGGCCGGCGGACAGGCCGGCGAACACATTGAGGCTGAACATCAATTCCTCCTTTGTTGTTGGCTGTTGGCGGCGTTGACGGCGGCGACGATGTTGCCGTTTTGCACGTCGACCACCACGCGCAGCGGTTGGGTCAGTTGCGCCAGCGCGGCGCTGAGTTGCGCGATCAATGCGGACAGCTGCGCCTCGGCGGCGTTGCCTGCCGCAGCGGGCGCTTGGCTGGCTGCGGCGGGTTTCTTGGGCGGCGTGGCCGGCTTGGGCTGGGCCTTGGGTTGATTGGCGGAGGCCGCGGGTTTGGGAAGCGGCTTGGCCGCGGCGGGGGCCGGCGCTTTTGCTGCGGGGGCGGCGGGCGGCGCGGCCTGAGCTTGAGCGGCAGGATGGGCCGTACCGCTGACGTCCACCTTGCCGGCTTTAAAGCCTTCCACCTTTTTCATGCCGTCCATCAGCGCCTCGAACTCCGGGTGCGTCAGGTCCTTGATTTTCTTGCCGTGCAGATCCAAACCTCGGTTGGCGGCCAACTGGTAGATGCCCTCGGCGTACTTGGCGTGATTGGCCTTGCCCGAGTAGTCGGACACCGCGTATTTCGGCAGCATCTGCTCGATGGTTTTGTCGCCGTGTTGCTTGGTCAGCAGCTGGGCTTTGGCCGCGCGCCCGGTCGCCTCGTCGGCGAAGATGGCGTTGCCCCATTGGTCCAGATCGACCACGCCCTGATAGCGTTTTTGCGCGTCGGACAACGCGCGGGCCTTGCTGCGCTTGCTGTGGTCGGTTTTGTCGTGGCTGCCGGCGTAGCCAAACTTCAAGTTGCCTGGATTGTTGTTGCGCCAGGCGACCGTGCCGCCGGTACGGGTTTGCACCGTGCCGTCAGCCATTTGGTAGACGCGGGTGGTGCCTTCGGTCTTCAGCAGTTTCTGCACGCTGTTTCCGGCTGCTGGCTGGCTGGAAGGGGCGGCTTGGGCCGCGTGCTGCGCCGCGGATGGTTGCGCGGCAGGCTTGGCGGCGACGGGTTTGGACTCGGCCGGTTTCGCTTGCGCCGGCTTGGCCGCGGCTGCCGGCGGCGATTGCCGGTATTCAGCCTTGGGACGCAGGAATTTCTGCGGCTGGCCCCACCATGCGCCTTTGCCCATTTGGGCGCTGGACGCGCCTTTCTTGGACTGGGCGCCGAAGAAGCTGCCTTTGCCGGTTTTGGCGTCATAGGCCTCGACGATGCCGGTGTGGTTCTTGTTTCCCTGCCACAGCGCGATGTCGCCGGGTTTGACGTCTTTGGCGTCGACCTCCTCGTAATATTTGGAGTTGGCCATGCCCGCCGTGGTTTGGTACGGAATGGCGTAGCCCGCGCCGGTGAGCGCCTGGTTGACCAAGTGGGAGCAGTCGATGCGGTTGACGTCCTTGGCGTCTTTCTGGCCATTGCCGCCGTACAGGTATTTGTAGCCGTTGAAGCGGCTGCGCTGGTCCAGGAGGGCCTGCCCTCCCGATACTTTGCCGGAGGCTGCCTGCGCATGGGGCGCTGGCGTAGCTTGGACTGGGAGCGGGTTGGCCGCAGGAGGCGTGGGGCGCGGCGGCTCTGAGAGGTGCGTTATCTTGGGTGACTGGGATGGCGCTTGGCCTCCTTGCATGGTTTTTTCAACCATTGGGGCCAGGCTGTTGATCGCGTTTTTGGCGCGCTGTGCGTACTCGGCAGTCGAGGTGCCGTTGCCGTCGCGCGTTTCTTGGTTTTTCTTGAAGAGCGCGCTAGCTCCGCCAACGCCTTTTAAGTGCGCTGCGCCGGCAAAGGCGGCGATTCTTTCCGCAGGTGCATCCGCATTGATGGCCTTTAGCTTGATGCCCTGATTGATTTGCTTGTTGGTATATTCAAGAAATTTTTCATCTTGCAGTGCTTTATTGCCCAAGAAGCTTTTCAACCCGCCGGCCACTTTCCAGTTGGATTCATTCTCCAGAAATTGAGCGTGAAGGCCGGTGTTTTTTGCGTACCAGTGGTCCTTCCAGCTTTTACCATACTGTTTTTTGGCGGCTTCGACTGCCGAATTATATTTCGCTCGATCTACCAGTCCCGTTTCCACAAGCGCTTCCGCGCCGAATTGATATTGGCCGTAATAGCCTTGCCTATTGTCGCTGCCTATATTGCCTCCGCTTTCCTTCTGCATGACAGCTGAAGCGTATGCACGTGTTTCGGCGTCAGTTAGGCCAACTATCTTCCCTTTTCCTTGGAAATCCAACGCGTGCTGGATGAGGTCGAATCCCGCATTGGCTTTGCCGTTTCGTGTTCTGTGTGTCTTCAGAGTCATCGCTGAGTACCTGTTGAAAGTGCTGCCTGCTTTCATGACAGGCAGCACTGATTAACGACCTGGCAGAGTTATTCCACGACTTTGCGCAGCGACATCAGCTTGATATCGCGGCGGGCTTCGCTTTCCACACCGTATTTCTCGCCGACTTCCAGCGTGAAGCAGTCCAGGTAGCTGGTGCGTTTGCCGCCCGGCGCCAGCGGGAATTCGGTCAGTTTGGCGCCTTCGATCGCTTCCCAGTCCAGGTCGCCGGTCAGCGGGATGGAGACGGTGACCGCCAGGTCGTATTCGGAGATGCCGCGAGCGAAGCCCTTGGCGCGGCCGCTGGAGTTCATCGTCTTCACCACCTTGCGGCCGGTGCGGCTGCTGACATTGAGGTCGATGACGTCGATTTCCTGGCCATTCACTTCCAGGACGATGGAGCCTGCGTATTCTTTCAAAGCCATGAGACTTTCCTTTTCGATTCGGGATGGTGCGGCCGGGCGGCGGCCCGGCCGGCTGGGGTGTTGAAGGAAGGGGGAGAGGCGAGGCGGCCGAGCGCTGCGGGATCAGCCGCCTCGCCGCGCGCGCTTACAGCAGCAGGTCGATGCGGCCGGCGAACACGTGCAGGCCGTTGACCACGTCCACCGGGATCTTGGCGTCCAGGCGGTTGACGTCCTGCAGGTCGCGCTCGACGATCAGGCCGGCCTTGTTGGCTTCAACCTGCTCGATGATTTCCAGCTCTTCCAGCTTGTACAGCACGTCCAGCAACTCGGAGCGCACCTTGGACGGCGTGCGGTCGGACAGCTTCTCGCGCGGGAAGCGCAGCGCGATGCGCTCGCGGCAAGCCTTGCGCACGTAATCCAGGGTGCGGATGGTGGTGATGTCCAGCAGCGACACGTCGTCCACGCCTTGCGCGTCCTTGGTGTAGGTGCTGATGGCGCGCACGATCTGCACGCGGTCGCCGGCGGCCACTTCCAGCGGGGTCACGCCGTTGTACAGCGCGTTTTCCTGCTCGGTGCGGCTGGTGCGGGAAGCCAAGTCCACCACGTCCAGACCCTTCAACTCCAGAGTGTTCAGCGGACGGGCCGGATCTTCCTCGCTGGCGATCACGGCGGCGTAGGCGGCGGCGATGTCGGCCGACAGCTTGGCCGAGCCGCGATACCAGGCGGCGGTGATGCGGCCGCTGTCCAGCTTGGCGGACAAGGCGGAGGCGTCGGCCAGCGCGCCGGTGGTGGCGATCACGCCGATGGCGCCGCGTTGTTCCAGCGGGCCGGACACGAAGTCCAGGTGGTTGCGCAGCGCGGTCAGCGCGGCGTCGCCGGTGAACGGGCTGGCGATGATCTGGTGGCCGCCGCTCACCACTGCGGACAAGACCGGAGCGAGGTCCGGATCGCCGGCGCCGCCCTTCATCGGAGCGATCACGACGCCGAGGCCGGCGATCTGCTCCTGCGCCTTCAGCGCGATGCCGTTGCCGATGCTGCCCTTGTGGCGGGCGGCGAGGGTCAGCACTTCCTTGGCGGCGGATGCGGTGACCGGCAGGTCGGTCAGCTTGGCGATGGCGGCTTGCGCATTGGCGGCGATCTTGGTCGGATCGTCGGTCGCGGCGACGGCTACGTCGACGCGGACCGCGCCGATGAACAGGCTCAGCACGCCGGCGGCGGCGGCCGGACCGCTGAAGGTGAAGGAGCCGGTGGCGGCGGTGCCGGCGGCGGCATCGTCGACACCGATCACGGTCAGCTGCAGATAGGGGTTGGCGTTGATGGCGGCGCGGGCCATCAGGTGGGCGTTGGAGCCGCGGCCGAAGGCCTGGGCGGCCTGCTCATCGCTGAACACGTCCAGCGCAGCCAGCGCCGGCTGCGCGGCGGTGTCGGCCAGGCGTTGGCCGATCACCAGCACGCGCTGCGGATTGCCCGGCAGCGTGCGCACCGCCAGTTTGGTGTTGAACTCGAAGTATTTGCCCGGCTTGCGGATGGAGGCCGGAATCTGGTCGAAGCTGATGTTGGCGCTAGCCATAAGGAAAGGCTCCTGGTGTGGCGGTTGGGGAAGGTGCCGCGCCGGTTGGCGCGGCGAGGGGAAAGCGGGTTATTTCTGGCTGGGGACGGGATTGACGACCACGTCCTGCGCCTTGACGCCGGCGGAGCCGGCCAGGCTGTAGTTGAGCTGGGTGCTCTGCCAGGTCTTGGCCGGATCTTCCAGCCGGCCGCCGAAGGCGCGGAACAGCGCGTCCGGGTCGGCGTCGGTTTGCGGCGACGGCCAGTGGCCGTTGTCCAGCGCCTCGTCCAGCCAGTAGGTGCTGAAGTCGCAGGCCACCAGGCTCCAAGGCTGGCCGTCGCGCGGGGCCTGACCCAGCGGGCGGACTTTTTCCGGCAGCAGCGGATTCACCGCCAGGCCGAAATCCTGCGAGGCCAGCAGGCGGCGCGCGGCGTAGACCAGTTGCCAGACGCCGGCGCCGGCGTAGTTGGCGTCGGCTTGCAAGCGGTCGCCGACGATGACGGTGAATAGAGCGTTGGCCTTGTAGCGCAGGCGTTGGCTGGCCTGCGGCTGGCTGGACGTGATGCCGCCGGCCACGGTCCACAGCGCCGGCAGCCTAGCTAGCGCCTGCGGGTTGATGGTGGGGCTGGACTGGCCCGGGGTGAGCCGGCTGGCGTAATCGCCGTGGGCCAGCTGCAGGCCGCACAGGGCGGTTTCGTCCAGGTCCGCCGCCACTTCGCGCACCATCCGGCCCATGCCTTGGCGCAGGCGGTCGGCGATGGCGGTTTGCACGGAAATCAGCATGGACATGGTCATTCCTTGGAACGATGGTGAGGATGTGGAGAGTGTGACGCCGGGCGGCGTCGGGGCTTAGCTGAGGGGTGTCAGTGCACGAGGCGCTTGAGCAGTTCGCCGGCCAGGGTGACCAGCAGCGCGGACAGGGCGCCGGATACCGCGCCGCTCTTAGCGGCCTGGATTTCGACGTCGCGCAGACGGCCGTCCAGCTCTTCCAATTTCTTGTCCTGTTTGGCGAGGTGGGCGACGATCATGTCAAGCTTGCCTTCTATGCGGCCCAGGGCCAGCAGGTTGTCGTGTTCCACGTGAAACCTCTCACTTCTCGGCCAGTTGCTGGCACAGCACGCAGCGGGTGCAGCTGGGGATGGCCGCGCGGCGGGGGCCGGGAATCGGATCGCCGCAGTCCTCGCAATGGCTGAGGCCGTTTTGGCGCCATTGTTCGAAATGACGGGCAAGCGCCTGCTCGCGGAATTCGGTTTCCAGCTCGCTGGCCCGGTCGAAGAAGTCGGTCATGGTGTGGGTTCCTGTTGAGAGTAGAGTTGTTTCAGGGCGACAAGGCGTTGCTCCAGTTGCTGGCACCAGGCGCCGTAGTCGGCGGCGTGGGCGAGGAGATCGGGCGCCGGTAGCCCGGCATCGGCGCCGGGGGTTTGGGCGGCAGTTCCAGCAGATAGGGGCTGGGCGCCGGGCAGCTGGTCGGAATAGCCGAGGAGCTGGCGGTAGAGGCGCAGGCTGCCAGGGCCAAGGCCAGTAAAGCGGGGACCATCGTTGCGGGTGACATCGTCTATCCTTTGCGCTTGTCGCCGTTGCTGCGCTTGCAGCGCCTGCTGTTGTTCCAGCAGCCGGCTTTCCAGTTGATCGATGCGTTGGCGCCATTGCCGCTGCAATTCCATGGCCGCAGCCTGGCGTTGTTGCTGCGCGCGGCTGTCGGCCGAATGCATATCGGCGACGGTGGCCTGCAGCTTGGTTTGCCAGTACTGGCGGCTCTGGCTGTGGCCCAGCGCGTAACCGCCGGCGGCGGCGAGCAGCGGCAGCAGCAGGCCGGAGCCCAGGCGCAGGAAGGAGGCGGGGATCATGTCCGGCTCCGGTCGCGATAGGCGGCGATCAGCCGCAGCGTGGCCGAGTAGCCGCCGACTACGCCCATATAGATCAGCCAGATGTCGGCGGTCAGCGAGCCGCGCCAGCCATTGACCAGAAACATGATGGTGGCCGCTGCGCAGGCGATATTGGCCCACAGCCGGCTGTGGCTGAGGCGGCGGCTGCGCGGATGGCGGAGCAGGTCGGCGAGGCGCATGCTCATTTCTCCAGTGACAGTTGGAAATGGGGTATCTCATGCAGCGGCGCTTCCAGCGTGCCGTGCCAGTACAAGCCCAAGGACTGGGCGATCCGCCCCATCACCTGCCAGTGAGGGTGGTCGATGTCGCAGATGGGCTTGCCGGCGTGCAGCGGAACCACGTCGAAGGCGCGAGCGGCGGGATTGCCGTGCAGCATCGCGTTGTGGGCCGATTCGCCGGGGCGGGCGTAGGTGACGATGACGCCGGGCAGTTCCCGGCCCCGGCGATACAACTGTTCCTGCTCGGCGGCCGAGCGCCAGGTGCAGATCAGCAATGGGTCCACGTCCTGGTCCCGGCACAGGCGCAGAAAGGTTTCAGCCAGTGGCTGCAGTTGCGGGTGCAGATCGGAAATGGCTCGGCTTGCCATGAGGTCTCCTTTGCCTGATGAAATGCGTTGCTCGGCCTGGGAGGCGAGTAGGCGGCCCTCGGCGGCGCCGTGCCGGGGGGTCAGTGCACTTCGTAATCGGCCGGCGGGGTTTTCAGCACGCGCCAGACCATGCGGTCGCTGAGGCGATAGCGCATCGCAAGCACGCCCACCGCCTCGTTGGCGCCGAGGCCTTCCACCAGCATGGCGTCGAAGTCGCGGATCATTTGTTGATTGCGCGCCTGACGCAGCGCGGTGCTGCAGCGTGGGATATAGAGGATGTCGCCGCCGAAATGGCCGGTCAGCCGCTCGGCCGCCTCTTGGCCGATCACTTCCACCAGCGCGGCGAAACGCAGTTGGCCTGCGCGGCTCTGGTTCTTGGAGAAGGGCAGGGTGGTGCCGCCTAGCGCTTGCACTAACTGTAAAGTGCGCGGCATGCCAATCAGCTGAGCGACCAGTTGCATGGTGGAGGGCAGAGCGGGATATTGCGCGGCTGTAGTCATCACGTGAGCTCCTGAAAGCCCTCTAAGGGCCTTGGCAGACAAATAGTTCTAAATGAGTTATAGTTTTAACAGGGTTAACCTAGGTCAAGGCAAGGTTTTACGTTGTCAGTTTTTAGAACTGTCATGGTAGTGAAGTGCTCATATTTTAGCACTTTTATAAGTATTGTTGCTAATTAGTAGAACTACTTATGAAGTATGACTGCTATTGTATGCCTTGGTTTTGAACTAAACAAGCAACGGGATGTCACTACTTATGTCAGTTACATTCGACAAAATGACAATGCAATGGTAATCTGGAGCGCCGCTCCAACCGTGCATGACTTCCGATGGAGTTCCAAATGGAAAATTCGCAGCAACAGACCGATTTCCGGCAGCGCCTGGAACTATTGATCGGTAGTGAGAAGCCCTACGCTTGGGCGGCGCGCCATGGTCTCAACAAGGGGTCGTTCACCAATATGTGGTACAAGGGCGGCGTTCCGAGGGTCGGCACCGCGCAAAAGATCGCGGCCGGCAGCGGCTGCCGGGTCGAATGGCTGCTGTACGGAGATGGCCCGATGCAGGACGAGCGCGCGCAGGCGCACGAGGTTGCGCAACCGGCCGCATCGCCGGCGCTGCCTCCGCGCGGCGACGCCGATGAGCACGAAATCCCTGCTGGAGTGCAAGAAGAGTTCTGTTTTATCCCGCGTTATAACCTGAAGGCGTCTGCCGGCTTTGGAACCAGCGCTGCCGGCGAGCAGCCGATGTTCTATATGGCCTTCCGCCGTTATTGGGTGAAGAACTATTTGAACGCCTCGCCGCGCGATCTGGTAGTGATCAGTGTCAAAGGCGACAGCATGAGCGGCGTGCTGGAAGACCGGGATACCATTCTGGTCAATACGGCAGAGCGCAATCCAGGCGAAGGCCTGTTTGTGATCCGCATCGGCGATGACATCTTTGTCAAGCAGCTGCAGCGCTTGCCTGGCGGCGCGGTGCAGGTGAAGAGCGCCAATCCCTTATATGAAACTTTCACCGTGGATTTGTCCCGCTCCGCCGGCGAGTTCGAAGTGATCGGGCGGGTGGTGTGGTTCGGCCGACAGATCGCTTGAACGCGGCGACGGGCATCTTGGCGGACGTCGCGCTTCCTGGCTGCGCCCGTTGCGCGATCGATGTCGCCTTGTCCGACCTGGCTAGACGCCGGTGGCTCCGTGCCGCCGGATCATCAGGTGTACACTAGAGCCTGACCAAGCAACGGAATTCATCATGCAAGACCATATCCGCGCCAGCCTGGGCGAAGCCAAGGCCGCGCTCGACAATCTGCTGGCCAACCCGCAGGCGCTGGCCTCCGTGGAAGCGGCGGCGCAGGCGATTATCGCCGCGCTTGAATCCGGTGGCCGCGTATTTTCCTGCGGCAACGGCGGCTCGATGTGCGACGCGATGCATTTCGCCGAGGAACTCACCGGCCGTTACCGCGACAACCGCCGCGGCATGGCGGCGATCGCGATCAGCGACCCCAGCCACATCAGTTGCGTCGGCAACGACTACGGCTACGACGAGATTTTCGCCCGCTACCTGGAAAGCCATGCCCGCGCCGGCGACGTGCTGATCGGCCTGAGCACCAGCGGCAACAGCCGCAACGTGATCCGCGCCGCCGAAACGGCGCGCGCGCTGGGCGTCAAGGTGGTGATCCTGACCGGCCGCGCCGGCGCCAAGCTGGAGCCGCTGGCCGACGTCTACGTCAACACGCCGGGCGGCAGCTACGCCGACCGCGTCCAGGAGCTGCACATCAAGGTACTGCATATCCTGATCGAGCTGACCGAGCGGCACTTCTTCCCGGAAAACTACTGAGACGCAGCATGCGCCGGGCGGCGCGCGTCTCCGAAGTTGACGCATTTCAGCGCGCAGGCTGTGGGGCCGGGCGTTCAGCCAGCGTTGAGGAAGGCGCCGATGCGGCGATAAGCCAGGTCGCAGACTTCCGGCACCAGCGCCTCCATGTTCAGGAAGGCGTGCACCTGGTCCTCCAGATGCAGCCGCTCCACTTCGGCGCCGGCCGCCTGCAGCTTGTTCGCGTATAACTGGCCCTGGTCGCGCAAGATATCGCGGCCGGCGGTGATCACCAGCGTCGCGGGCGGCGGGGCATCCAGCGCCCAATGCAGCGGCGATGCCCGGCCGCGGTCTTCGCCGTGCTGGAAGTAATTGTCGAAATACCAGTCGGTGCGGGCCCGGGTCAGGAAGAGGCCTTCGCCGTTTTCCGCCACCGAGGGCTGCGCCAGCGTGTAGTCGACGCAGGGATAGATCAGCGCCTGGCGCGAAATCTCAAGCGATGGGTCGGCAAGGCCGCAGAGGCTGGCGCACAGCGCGCCGCCGGCGGAGTCGCCGGCCAGCGACAGGCGCCGCCGGTAGGCCAGCCCGCGTTCGTCCAACGCGCGCCACACATGTTTGGCCACGCTCAGCGCGTCATCGAGGCCGGCTGGGTAGGGATTTTCCGGCGACAGCCGGTATTCGGCGGCGACGACGATGTGCCGGCTGGCGGCGGCGAGGCGGCGGTTGATGCCGTCGTAGACGCTGACGCTTCCCGCCATGTGGCCGCCGCCGTGCAGGAAGACCAGCACCGGCAACGTTTCTTTGGGCGCGGGATGGTAGATGCGCACCGGTACGGCGTAAGCGCCGCCCGGCACCAGGTCATCGTTCACCCAGGCGATGTCCGGCCCGGGCGCGACCATCTGCGCGGTCAACTGCGCCAACGCTTCCCGCGCGCCTATCGCCGTCGGTTTGTAGCCTTCGGCCAAACGTTGCGCAGTCTGCTGGTTGAGCTCGGCCAGCCAGGGTCGCAGATTGGGATGCAGTCGGTGCATGGTCCGTCCCCTCTATACAAGGTATTGATTCATCAGGCTATACCATTCGCATTTTAACGGCAAGCGCAATGACCTGATCGGCTGGCTCAGCCAAATAGCAGGTCCAGCAGCCCGGGCTTGCCGCGCGCGCGCAGGCGGCCGCTGTCGGCCAGCAGCCGATCGATCAGCGCGCTGTCGGCGCGCGGCCGGCGGGCGCGGACCGGATCGTTCGCGCCGGTGGGCGTGAGCGCCAGCGCGTCGTCCCGGCGGCTGAGGCGGTAGCCGCCGGCACAGGCAGGGCAGAATAATTCGTCGCCATCGGCCGCCGCCGCCGGCACCGCGATGATGGGGCCGCAGGCCGCGCAGCGCTGCATCGGCACGCCGGGTTCGCTATGGCCCAGCACGTGGTCCAGCCGGCCCGCCTCGCCCAGCAGGATGAAGCGCTCCCCCAGCTCGGCGTCGAACTGGCGACCCAGATTGTCGCGCAGGATGGCCAGCGCCTGCGGCGCCGGCATACCCTGGCGGTAGGGCCGGGTGCTCGTCATCGCGTCGAAGGCGTCGGCGATGCCGACGATGCGCGCCGCCAGCGGGATGGCCTTGCCGGACAGCCGGTCGGGGTAGCCGTTGCCGTCCGGGGTTTCATGATGGCGCAGCACGGCGTCGATCACCAGTTCGGCCAAAGGATGGTCTTTCAGCAGCTCCGCGCCGACATGCGGATGGGTTTTGATCACTTCGTATTCTTCGTCGCTGAGCTTGCCGGCCTTGTTCAGCACCGCGTCCGGCACGCCCACCTTGCCCAGATCGTGCAGAAAGCCCCCCAGCGCGATCCTTTCCACTTCCGCCTGCGGCAACTGCAGATCGGAGGCCAGCAGATGACTGTAGCGCGACACGCGCCACAGATGGCCGCCGGTGTAGGCGTCGCGCGCCTCCACCAGCATGGCCATCGTGTACAGGGTTTTCAGCAGTTCGCGGCTGGCTTGCATGGCTTCCTCGCGGCTTAAGTGGCGATCCCTTCACTATGGCATACGCGCAGACTGGTGGAGGCCGAGCCGGATGTCATGCTGCGCTGGCGATGATGAGACATCATTCGAGCGTTTGATCTAAATTTGTCGTAACTTAATGATTCCAATCATGCGATTTTCATCTTTTCTCCGTAGTGTGTAATGACGCGCCGACGGACCGGCGCGATCCACACACGAAATCCAAGGAGGAGTGCGAATGAAGTCATGGTTGCTGCTGGGACTGACCCTTTCCTCGCTGGCCTGGGCCGGCAATGACGACGGCGCGCCGGATCCACGCTATGCCCACGTGCTGTCGTCGTCCGGCCCGCTGAGCCGCGCCGAGCTGCTGAAGCGTGGCCTGCCCAAGCAGCAAGCCGCCGCGCGTGTTTCCGCGATGTCGGTGCCGGGGCCCGCCACCTATACCTATGTGCGCTGTTTCTACCGCACCGGCAGCGCCAATACCCAGCCTGGCACCGATTACGAGTGGGCGCTCGACCCATCCAGCGGCGACTACTACCGCCTGAACGGCAACTGGTGGTCCAGCAGCATCTTCGACTGGAAGAACATGTTCTACAGCGACGTGACGCAGGACGCACTGCGCTCCGTCTGCCAGCAGACCCTGGCCAAGAAGGGCAAGCCGTCCCAGCCGGCGATGGTGTTCGCCGCCGACAACGCTATGTCGTTCAATTACACGGTGTGGACCAATGACAAGGCCGGGCAGGGCAGCGGCATCAACAAGATCATCGCCTTCGGCGACAGCCTGTCCGACAACCAAAACGTCTACAACGCCTCGCAATGGACGCTGCCCAACCGCAACAGCTGGTATATCGGCCATTTCAGCAACGGCCCAGTGTGGCTGGAATACTTGGCCAGCCGGCTGAAGCTGCCGATGTACAACTGGGCGATTGGCGGCGCCGGCGTGTCGACGCAGAAATTGGTGATTCCCGGCGTAGTGCAGCAGGTTCAGTCCTGGCAGGACTATATGAAGCAGGCGCCCAACTACAACCCGGCGACCACATTGTTCACGATGTGGATAGGCGGCAACGATCTGGTCAACTACGGCAGCACGTCGGACAAGGTGATCGCTGGCCAGCAACAGGCGCTGACCAATCTGATCAATGCCGGCGCCCGCAATATCCTGTTGCTGAAGTTGCCCGATGTGTCGCGCGCGCCGGTGTACCAGTACAAGGACGGCGCGGCCACCGTAGCGGCGCAGGTGAAGGACCTGAATCAGAAGCTGGACGCCTTGGCCGCTTCGCTGCGCCAGCAGTACGGCGTCAACATCCAGGTGTTCGACAGCTACGCGATGTTCAACGATGTGTTGGCCAATCCGGGCAAGTACCAGGTCAGCAATACCACCCAGTCCTGCCTGAACATCAATGCCGACTCGTCGCTGAACTACATGCAGACCCAGTCGCCGCGCGCCAATTGCTCTAACGCGGACAGCTTCGTGTTCTGGGACACGCTGCATCCGACCACCCACACTCATTTGCTGCTGGGCAACGCGGTGGCCGACTTCCTCGGCTCGACCGGCGCGATGCCGATGCTGAGCAAGGTGCGCTGACGCGCGGACGGACGGCGTTTGGCGCGCCGTCCGCCAGGGCTTACAATTCGGTTTTGATCCGGCCGCGGGTTGTCCCGCGGCCCGGCCGAACTGTAATCGAAAGCCCCCATGCCCACCCTGACCGAACTCCTCCGCCGCGCCGACGCGGCGCGCGCCGCGCTGATCGAGCGCCTGGCCGCCGAAGACACCAACTGTTACCGCCTGTTCCACGGCAGCGTGGAGGGCATGCCCGGCCTCGCCGTCGACCGCTATGGCGAACAGATCCTGGCGCAGACTTTCCACAAGCCGCTGACCGACGCCGAGCTGGAGGAAATCCGCGCCCATTACCGCGAGACGCTGCCGGAGCTGGCGCTGGTGTACAACGACCGCAGCGACGCCAACTCGCGCGTGAGCAACACGCTGTCGCTGGCCGAGCAGGCGGTGGCCCAGCAGGATGTGGCGATCCGCGAGAACGGGGTCGCCTTCCATTACCAGGCGCGCCACAAGGGCCAGGATCCCTGGCTGTTCCTCGACCTGCGCGCCGCGCGCCGCCGCATGATGCAGCTGGCCGAGGGCAAGAGCGTGCTCAACCTGTTCGCCTACACCTGCGGCGTGGGCGTGGCGGCGGCCAAGGCCGGCGCCAGCTTCGTGCTGAACGTGGATTTCGCCGAATCCAGCCTCAGCGTCGGCCGCGCCAACGCCAAGCTGAACCTGCTGGCCTCCCGGCCGCGCTGCCTGCATAGCGACGTCTTCGCCGCCGTGCGCCAGCTGTCCGGCATCGGCCAGCCGGAACGCGTGCGGGGCAAGAAGATGCCTCCCTTCCCAAAGCTGGAGCCGCGCCAGTTCGATCTGGTGTTCCTGGACCCGCCGCGCTACTCCAAGAGCCCGTTCGGCGTGGTGGACCTGGTCAACGATTACCAGGCGCTGTTCAAGCCCGCTTTGCTGGCTACCGCGCCGGGCGGCACGCTGGTTTGTTGCAATAATGTTGCAGAAGTGGATGGCGACGCCTGGCTGGAAAGTTTGAAGCGCAGCGCCGCCAAAGCCGGCCGCGAAGTGCGCGCCGCCGAGTGGATCGTCCCCGACGAAGACTTCCCCAGCATTGACGGCAAACCCCCGCTGAAGATCGTTTTGCTTAGCGTTTGAGACGCATTATCAAGCAAAAAAGCCGCGACCCAGTCGCGGCTTTTTGCATAGTTTGAGCCAAGACAACTAAGCGTGAAGTCAGTTTAATTGTTTAAAATTAACACTTTATTTTAAATGTAAACGGCTGATATTCTGTTTGACAGGAAGCCCCGGCCGGCGTGGAGCCTTAGCCGCGACCGGATGAAAACGACGGGCATTCCACACATAACAAACAAGGTATCGGGTGAATACATGAAACAAACCATCGTTCTGTCCCTGCTGGCGGGCATGCTGGCCTGCGCTCAGGCGCAGGCCCAGTCCGAACAGCCCCCCAGCGACGAGCTGGACGGCGTGATTTCCGCCGGCAAGCCCTTGTCCGGCAGCGAGGCGCGCGCCGCCTCGAGCCAGGCCAAGCCGCAGCCTGGCAGCGCCACCTACACGTATCTGCGCTGCTATTACCGCAAGAGTCCGGCGGCCAACCAGCCGCAGACCGACTATGTGTGGGCCACCGATCCGTCCAGCGGGGACTACTACCGCGTCAACGGCTACTGGTGGTCGGGCAGCTTCGTCGCGCTGAAGAACATGTTCTACAGCGACACCAGCCAGGACACGCTGCGTTCGGTGTGCCAGCAGACGCTGGCCAAGCAGGGCGTCAACCGTCCGCTGGCGTTGTTCGCCGCCGCCAACAACGTGATGTCGTACAACCACACCATCTGGACGCTGGACAGCGCCAGCCAGGGCAATGCGATCAACCGCATGGTGGTGTTCGGCGACAGCCTGTCCGACACCCAGAACATGTACGGCGCCTCGCAATGGCGGCTGCCGGTGGCCAGCAGCTGGTATGTCGGCCGCTTCAGCAACGGCCGGGTCTGGGTCGAGCATCTGGCCGACCAATTGAAGCTGCCGTTCTACAACTGGGCGATAGGCGGTTCCGCCGCCGACAGCCACCTGGTGGTGCCGGGCCTGTTGCAGCAGGTGGATTCCTGGACCCAGTACATGCAGAAAGCGCCGGGCTATCGTCCGGAAAACACCCTGTTCACCATGCTGATCGGCGGCAACGACCTGCTCAACTACGGCCGCGCCGTCGATCAGGTGATCGCCGACCAGGGCAAGGCGCTGGACAAGATCATCGCCGCCGGCGGGCGCAACATCGTGGTGCTGACGCTGCCCGACCTGTCGCGCACGCCGTCCGGCTCGGCCGGCGGCAAGGCGGCCCAGCTGGCGCAGCAGGTGAAGGACTACAACGCCAAGCTGGCGACGCTGGTGGCCAATCTGAAGCAGAAGCACGGCGCGGCGCTCAAGCTCAGCCTGTTCGACGCCTACGCCATGTTCAACGATCTGCTGACGAATCCGGCCAAGTACCAGGTGAGCAACACCACCCAGCCCTGCCTGAACGTGGCGGCCAACGCCAGCCTGCCCTACATCTCGTCGCAGACGCCGCGGCCGGAGTGCACCAACGCCGACGCCTATGTGTTCTGGGACAATTTGCATCCGACCACGCACACCCACGTGCTGCTGGGCCAGATGGTGGCCGACTTCCTGCGCCAGCAGAACCTGAACCTGTCGGCGCAGGCGCGCAGACGCTGAGCCGCTGGAGTTGAGGTTATCCGCCAACCGCATGCCTTGCCGGCATGCGGTTTTTTATCGCCGGCGCGTTGCGAGTGACGGCAGATTCGCGCGGCCGTGATGGGCGATGACTAGAGACCGAGCTGGAAACGCAGCGCCAGGTACGCGCCGGAGACGGCCAGGGTCGCCAGGGTGATCGGCACGCCGACGCGGGCGTGGCGTTTCCAGTCGATGGCGACGCCGCGCCTGGCGGCGGCATCGACGACGATGATGTTGGCGATGCTGCCCACAATCAGCAGATTGCCCGACAGCGTGCTGACCAGCGCCAACAGCAGGCCGCTTGTCTCGTGATGGGCGACGGGCAACAGCAGCATCACTGCCGGGACGTTGGAGACGATGTTGGACAGCAGGAAGGTGGCGGCGAACAAGGGGCCCGGCTGCTCCAGCCGCACGCCGAGCGCGGCCAGGCCGGCGACGGCGTCCGATGGGATCCCGGTGCGTTGCAGCGCATGGTTGACGACGAACAGGCTCATGAACAGAACCAGCAGCTCCCAGTCGACCAGCCCCAGCATCTTGCGGGAATGCAGCTGGCGGCTCATCAGCAAGATGCCCGCGCCGATGAGCGCCATGTGCTCCCTGGGCCACGGCGCCGCCAGGAACGCCGCCAGCAGCGCCGCGGCGATGACGAGGCCTTTCGCGGTTTGCCAGCCATCGAAAGGCGCGCCCGCGCGCGGCGGCTCGGCGGCAGGAGCCTCGGCGGGGCCGGCATCCAGCCAGCGGCCGCCGGTTTGCCGTACGATCAACGCCCAGCATGCCAGCAGTCCGAATCCAACCGGGATGGCGGCGGCCAGGAAATAGCCGCCAAAGTCCAGGCGCAGCGTCTGGCCGATCAGCATGTTCTGGGGATTGCCGATCAGCGTCGCGGCCGAGCCGATGTTGGAGGCGCAGGCCAGCGCCAGCAGGAACGGGACCGGGTCGAGCCGGCGCTGCCTGCAGACGTCGATCAAGACCGGGGCGACGGCTAGGCAGACGATGTCGTTGCTGAATACCGCCGACAGCGCCGCGCTGACGACGGTCAGCGCCGCCAGCAGTCCGGCGGGGCCAAGCGACAGGGTCGCCAATTTGCGGGTCACCCAGTCGTAGAAGCCGCCGAGGCGCATCTGCGCCGATATCACCATGAAGGCGAACAGCAATATCAGCGTGGGCAGATGCATGGAGGCCACCGCTTGCTCGAGGCTCAGCGCGTTGACGCCGATCAGCGCGATCGCGCCGAGCAGCGCGACGCCGGTCCGGTCAAGCTGCAGGAACGGCAGTCCGCCGAGAATCATGCCGAGATAGACGATGAGGAAGATGGCGAGGATGGTCGTGGTCATGTGGTAAGCGCCGGTGCGCATCGGCCTGCCCGGAGGCCGGCCGAGCTTGGGAGTGGAAGAGGCGGCTGTTTCATGGCGGCCTGGGGGCGGTTGCGCGCGCGGCATGCCCATGGCGAGGAGGCTACTGGTTGGCGCGAACCCAGCGGTGCCATTGCGAGAACAGTTCCGGCGTGATCGCGCCGATCACCGAGCGTTTCCACACCACGTCGGTCCAGTAGTCGTCGGTGTTGAGGCTAGCGAGGCAAGCGCCGGCTTCTTCGGCGATGACGGCGCCGGCGGCGTAGTCCCACAGCCGCTGGCCGCCGTGCAGGTAGAGGTCGTAGCGGCCGGCGGCCAGGAAGCACCAGTCCAGCGTGCTGGAGCCCATATTGCGCTGGCTGCCGCACGGCGCCACGCTGCCGATGCGGGCCGCCAGCTTGCCGGAGCGCAGGTATTTGACTTCGACGCTGGCGATGGCGTCGCCCATGCAGTTATTGATGGTTTTCAGCGGCAGCCGATGGCCGTTCAGCCAGGCGCCCTGCCCGCGGCGGGCGTAGAACATCTCGTCCGACACCGGGTTGTAGATCACGCCCAGCTCGCTGCGGCCATCCACCATCAGGCCGACCGAGATCGCGAAATAGGGCAGGCCGTTGACGAAGTTGGTAGTGCCGTCTATCGGGTCCACCACCCACAGTCCGTTGCGGTTGGCCGCCCACAGCGCGTCCTGTTCGTCGCGCTCCATTTCCTCGCCCAGCACCGGATGAGGCAGGATGGCGGGCAGGCGCCGCTGCAGTTCTTCCTGGCAGGCGAGATCGGCCTCGGTGAACAGGGTGCCGTCGTCCTTGCGGCTCTTGCCGACGCGCAAAAAGCGCGGCATCACCTCGCGGGCGGCCACGTCGCGTACCAGCTGCATCACCTGTTCTAGCACCTGCATCCTTTTCTCCCTGCGTGGTTTCCGCGCGAAAGCGGTTTGCCGAATGGAGCAAACCTAGCAAAATACCGGTATCAACAGCGACTTTCAATATCCGATGCCAAGGTTTTATCTCGATGCCGACCTCGCGGTCGGCCAGCAGCTGTCCCTGCCCGATGCTGTAGTGCGTCATATCCAAGTATTGCGGCTGAACGCCGGCGACGCCATCACGCTGTTCAACGGCCGCGGCGGCGAGTACCAGGCCGCGCTCTGTGCGGTGATGAAGCGCGACGCGCAATGCGTGGTCGAGCGCTTCGACCACGTTTCACGTGAAACCCCACTGTGGCTGGGCCTGGCCCAGGGCATTTCCGGCGGCGACAAGATGGAGTTCACGCTACAGAAGGGCGTGGAGATGGGGGTGTCGGTGTTCCAGCCCATCGCCGCCGGCCGCTCGGTGGTGAAGCTCAGCGGCGAGCGCGCCGACAAGCGCGTCGCGCGCTGGCAGGAGATCGTGATCTCCGCCTGCGAGCAGAGCGGCCGCAACACGGTGCCGCAAGTGCTGCCCATCCTGACGCTGAACGAATGGCTGGCGCGGCGGCAGGAGGCCGATATCCGGCTGATCCTGTCTCCGCGCGGCGACAAAAGCTTGGCCCAACTGGCCGATAGGCCGGCGCGCAGCTGGTTGATGGCGGGGCCGGAGGGCGGTTTTTCTGCGCAGGAGGAGGACGCGGCGCTGGCGGCCGGCTGGACGCCGCTGAAGCTGGGGCCGCGCATCCTGCGCACCGAGACCGCGGCGCTGGCGGCGGTGGCGGCGATGCAGGCGGTGTGGGGGGATTACCGCTAAGGCGCGTCAACCCGGAGGGGAGGCGCGCCGACTATGCCGCCGCGGACGAACGATGAATGCTCGGAAATGCGGTGCGTCACTCCCTTGAGGTGGCGCCCCTTATAGAAAGCGCAGCGGGTCGATGTGCCATTTCTCCGGCGACTCGTGCTTGACGATGCGGTCGCCGCCGCCGAAGCCCATCTTGCGCGACAAGTCGACGATTTCCGGCGCGATGTGAGTATTGCTCTTGGTGCTGAAAAACACTTTCACCTTGGGCGAGACCAGATTGTTGTCGTTTTGCTCGATCACCACGCCCAGCCGGCCGCTCTCCAGCCGCACCAGGGTGCCGATCGGATAGATGCCTATCACCCGCATGAAGGCTTGCACCAGTTCCGGGTTGAAGTGGAATTTCGACCATTCGTAGATCTTGCGCAGCGCGTCGGTCGGCGACATGCCCTGGTGGTAACAGCGTTCGGAGGTGAGGGCGTCGTAGACGTCGACGATGGCGGCCATCTGTCCCAGCTGCGAAATCTGTTCGCCCTTCAGTCCGGCTGGATAGCCGCTGCCGTCGTGGCGCTCGTGATGCTGGCCGGCCACCAGCACCGCGGTTTCCGAGATGCCGCGGGTGGCGTGCAGAATCTTCTGGCTTTCCACCACGTGGCACTTCATCACTTGGAATTCCTGCTCGGTCAGCTTGCCCGGCTTGTTCAGGATCTCGTTGGGCACCTTCATCTTGCCGATGTCGTGCAGCATGCCGCCGATGCCGGCGTGGTGTATCACTTCCTTGCTCATGCCCAGGCCGTTGCAGAAGCTGACCATCAGCGCGCCGACGCTGACCGAATGCTGGAAAGTGTAGTTGTCCTTGTCCTTGATCCGGCACAGCGACAGCAGCGCGCCGCCGTTGCGCAGAATGGATTCGGTCAGCTTTTCCACCTGCGGCTCCACTTGCTCCAGCTCCACCTGCTTGCCCAGTCGCACGTCCTGCAGGATGTCGCGGACGATCTGGTTGGCTTCGTCGTGGATGACCCGGGCGCGGCCGAATTCTTCCGCCGCCTCCACGCGGCGGACCACCGTGCTCTCGCGGGAGGCGATTTCGCGCAGCTCGCTTTCCAGTTGCTTGCGCACTTCGCCTTCGCTGCGGGCGGAGGGCAGGTCCAGGCCCTTGCGGGTATCGATGTAGACTTCGTGAATGCCGGCGTCGGCGATTTTCTGGATCTCGCTGTCGTCCTTCACCTTGAAGCGGTTGATCAGAAAAGGGTGGGACATCCAGTCGCAGTTCAGGTCGTGGATGTACATGCCGACTTTTAGCTCGCTGACATCAATGCACTTGATCATGGCGCTTGGCGGCCTGCTGCCGCGGAGTGGAATTCAGCAAATCGTCGCGGTGCGACGGATCGGGCCGGCGCCCTGGCGGACAAGGCGTCTTTTTTTCAGCATCAGCCGGAGCGGGCGGATTTGCAAGAATCCGGCCGCCGAAGGCGATTGCCGCCGCCCATTCCATGGGCGAGGACTTGCCGAGTGCGGCGATCATGGGATATATTCCCGCAGTTTTGTTCGGAACGGATGTAATGAGACAAGCAGCATGGCAGCGAAGCGGCATCAGCGACACCCTTGCGGGCGGCGCGGCGGCGTTGCTGCGAGGCGCGGCCGTTCCCGACATTCCCGCATTCACGAAAAAAAGCCCCTGACGACAGGGGCTTTTTTTTCGCCCGCAACCGCCAACACGAGGAAAGCGACCATGGCCAATCCACTGTACCGGAAACACATCATCTCCATACCCGACTTCAGCCGCGAGGAACTGGAACTGGTGGTGGACACCGCCGCTCGCCTCAAGCAAAACCCGCGCGGCGACCTGTTGCAGGACAAACTGGTGGCCAGCTGCTTCTTCGAACCGTCCACCCGCACCCGCTTGTCGTTCGAGACCGCGGTGCAGCGTCTGGGCGGCAACATCATCGGCTTCGCCGACGGCGGCAACACCAGCGCCAAGAAGGGCGAGACGCTGGCCGACTCGATCAAGATCATCAGCTCCTACACCGACGCGGTGGTGATGCGCCATCCGAAAGAGGGCGCGGCGCGCCTGGCCAGCGAGTTCTCGGCGGTGCCGGTGATCAATGGCGGCGATGGTTCCAACCAGCATCCGACCCAGACCTTGCTCGACCTGTTCTCCATCCGCGAAACCCAGGGCCGGCTGGACGGCCTGAGCGTCGCCTTCGCCGGCGACCTGAAGTACGGCCGCACCGTGCACTCGCTGGCGCAGGCGCTGTCGCTGTTCGGCGCGCGCTTCTACTTCGTGTCGCCGGAAGTGCTGGCGATGCCGGACTATATCTGCGAGGAGTTGGACGAGAAGGGCATTTCGTACACGGTGGCGGCCAGCCTGGAGGAAGTGATTCCCGAGGTGGACGTGCTGTACATGACCCGGGTGCAGCGCGAGCGTTTCGACGAGGCCGAGTTCCGGAAGATCCAGGGCCAGTACGCGCTGCGCGCCGACATGCTGAAGAACGCCCGCTCGGGCATGAAGGTGCTGCATCCGCTGCCGCGCGTCGACGAGATCGCGGTGGATGTGGACGCCACGCCGCACGCCTACTACTTCGAGCAGGCGAAGAACGGCGTCTACGCGCGCCAGGCGCTGCTATCGCTGGTGTTGAACGAAACCGTGTAATCAGGCAAGCAAAGGATAAAGACCATGCAATACACCCGCACCGTGGAAGCGCTGAAGCAAGGCACCGTGATCGACCACATCCCGGCTGGCGAAGGCGTCAAGATCCTGCGCCTGTTCAAGCTGACCGAAACCGGCGAGCGCGTCACCGTAGGCCTCAATCTGGTCAGCCGCCACATGGGCAGCAAGGACCTGATCAAGGTGGAGAATGTGGCCTTGACCGAGGAGCAGGCCAATGAGCTGGCCCTATTCGCACCGAAAGCGACAGTAAACGTCATCGACAACTTCGAAGTTGTAAAAAAGCATAAATTGACCCTGCCAGACGCGGTGGAGGGCATTTTCTCCTGCCCTAATTCCAATTGCATTTCGCATAATGAGCCGGTGAAGAGCGTCTTCTACGTAAAAACACTGGGTCATGACACAAAAATGAAGTGCAAGTATTGCGAAAAGGTGTTCAGTAGAGATATTGTTGCAGAGGTGCGCTGAGTCGTACAAAGGATGAGATAGAGAAATATCAAGAAAACACTGCATTCGACAGTGGTAGTAAAAATAGGAATAGCGCCGCGGGAGACCGCGGCGCTTTTCATTTATTGCGACTCGCGGCAAGCAAGCGCGCGGGAGCGGGGCCGCCCCGAGGTCCCTGGAGGCGATCGAACGATGAAGCCATGGTGGCGGCGTCATGCTTTTGTCTTGAATTTGCCGTTGGCTGCCGCATGCGGTGCGTTGGGGGCTTTGCTGGTGCTAGGCTTTCAATTCGCATTGCATGCGATCGAGCAGGCGCTGAGCGGGCGCAGCGGCAGCCTGGTCGAGATCGCGCGGCAATTGGCGCCCTGGCAACGCGCGCTGGCGCCGGCGTTGGGCGGCTTGCTGGCCGGGCTGGTGCTGGAACAGGGGCGGCATCTGCTGCGCGGCGCCGCCGAAGGCGATTACCTGGAGGCGGTACGGGTCGGCGACGGCCGTCTTAGTCTGCGCCGCACCCTGGTCAACAGCCTCTCTTCCCTGTGCACGGTAGCCAGCGGCGGCTCCATCGGCCGCGAGGGCGCGATGGTGGCGCTGGCCGCGCTGGGCGGCTCGCTGCTGGCCCGGCTTGCGGCGCAGGGCTTGCCGCGGCGGCGCCTGTTGGTGGCCTGCGGCATCGCCGCCGGCTGGGCCGCCGCTTATCATGCGCCGCTGGCCGCGGTCGTCTTCGTCTGCGAGGTGGTGTGGCGGCGGCTGGACTGGCGCGCGCTGCCGGCGCTGCTGCTGGCCGCCCTGACCGCCAGCCTCACCGTGGATAGGCTGTTCGGCCTTTCTCCTCTATACCAACCCGCTCCTCTGACCGCTCCCGATCATCTGGCGCTGGCCGGCTACTGCCTGCTGGCCTTGCTGCTGGGCGCCGCTTCTCCGCTGTTCATGGGCGCGATGGAGCTGGGCCGCCGCGCGCTGGGCAGATTGCAACTGCGCTTGCCGTGGCGGATGGCCCTGGGCGGCGCGGTGGTGGGCGGTTTGGCTTGGTTCTGGCCGCAGATGTGGGGCAATGGCTACAGCACGGTGTCGTGGCTGCTGGTCAGCGATCCCGGTTGGCAATTGGTGCTGACGCTGCTGGTGTGCAAGCTGGCCGCGACGGCGGCCACCAGCGGCTCCGGCGCGGTGGGAGGGATTTTCACGCCGATGCTGTTCGCCGGCGCGGCTGGCGGCGCGCTGGCCTGCCAATTGTTGAACTTGTTGCTGCCGGGCTGGTTGCCGGCGGGCGGGGCGGCATTGGTGGGGATGGCCGCCTTCCTTGCAGCCACCGCGCGCGCGCCGGTGCTGGCGGCGCTGATGCTGATGGAGCTGACCGGCGCCTATGCGATGCTGCCGCCGGTGGCGCTGGCCGCATGGCTGGCGGCCAGGATAAGCCGCCGGGTGGGCGGCCGGGTGGGTGGCCGCGCGCTGTACCAGGACGAAGCGGAGATCAGGCGTCCGGCGCCGGGCCGCTGCTGGTTTCGTCGATGAAGCGCTGCAGGTAGACCAGATCCAGCCAGCGGCCGAACTTGAAGCCGACTTGCGGCAAGCGGCCCACCTGGACGAAGCCCAGTTTTTCGTGGAAGCGGATCGATCCCTCGTTGTCGGCGTCGACAGCGCCCAGAATGGTGTGCTTGCCCAGCGCCTGGGCATAGGGGAGCAAAGCCTGTACCAGCGCGGTGCCTATGCCCTGGCCGCGGGCGTCGGCGGTCAGGTGCACGCTGTGTTCGACGGTGAAGCGGTAGCCGGGGCGGGCGCGGAAATCGCCGAAGCTGGAAAAGCCCAGCGCGCGGCCGTTCTCGTCCTCCGCCAGCAGCACCGGGTAGCCAGCGGCGGCGCGGTCCTGGAACCAGATGGCGAACTCCCCCGGCGTCAGCGGATCGTCGTTGTAGACGGCGGTGGTGGTGGCGATCACTTCGTTGTAGATGTCGAGTATCGCAGCCAGGTCTTCAAGAGTGGCTTCACGAATCTGCATGTTCTGTCCTTGCTTGAGGTCGTTCGGGGCCTTGAGCCAAGGCCTGAGCAATTAACGTACCAGTATTAACCGACGGGAGCGATTTTCTTGCGCGGGCTGCGCTTCTTGCGCGGCGGCGCGGCGCTTTCCTCTGGCGGGGTCGGCGTCTCGACGGGCGCCGCCGGCTCGATGACGGCGGGCTCGCCATCGTGGCGCAGCCGGATCTCGCTGTGCAGCTTGGAGCCGTTCCGGCTCTCCTGCACGGTCAGGAAGTCCAGTTTCTTCACCATCTGCGACAGGCGGCCATGGCCCCAGTTGCGCGGGTCGAACGAGGGGTCGTTCTTGGCGAGATAGGAGCCGACGGCCGACAGTTCGGCCCAGCCGCTGTCGCGCGCCACCGCCTCGATCGCCGAGGTGAACATGTCTTGCAACGGGTGTTTTTCCCTGTGCGGCGCGGCTTTGGCGCGCGAGCGGCTGTTGCGGGCTTTGGGCTTGTCTGCTGCCGTCGCCGTCTCTGGTTTCGGCTTGGCCGGCGGCGCCGGGCGCAGAATCTCGGTGAACACGAATTTGTCGCAGGCGGCGATGAAGGGGCGAGGCGTCTTCGATTGCTCGCCCAGGCCGATCACGGTCAGGCCGCCTTCGCGCAGCCGGGTGGCCAGGCGGGTGAAGTCGCTGTCGGAGGATACCAGGCAGAAACCGTCGAAATTGCCGGTGTAGAGCAGATCCATCGCGTCGATGATCAGCGCCGAGTCGGTGGAGTTCTTGCCCTTGGTGTAGGCGAACTGCTGCATCGGCGAGATCGCATACTGGTGCAGCACTTCCTTCCAGCCCTTGAGCTGGGTGGTGGTCCAGTCGCCGTAGGCGCGCTTGACGATGGCGGTTCCGTACTTGGCCACCTCGGCCAGCAGCTCGGCGATCAGCGAGGACTGGGCGTTGTCGGCGTCTATCAGCACCGCCAGTTTGCGGTTTTCCATTGAGTCTTTCGGGTAGGGCGACAGCACATGCTATGCCGGGGCTTTCCCGGCTGTCAAAAACTGGCCGACGCCGCATGGCCGCGCGCGGCGTCCAGCGCGCGCCCGACGATGCGGTCGACGCTGCCATCCCGCTTCATGCCCGCCAGCGCCTGGTTCAGCTCGCGGATGAAGTCCTGTTTGTATGGGAACCGGCCGTCGTCGCGGTCGGTGAAGCCGACATAGCCCTGCTCCTCCGATACCGTCGCCGCCTCAGCCAGCTGGCCGTCGCGGTACAGGCCCTGGCGCTGCAGCTTCGCCAGCTCCATGTCTATCGCCAGTTTGTCGTTCTGGTAGCAATCCAGGTGGCCGCGGATCAACTTCAGCAAGTTGGTGCGAACGTCCGGCGCCTCTTCCAGTTCGATCCGCCCCAGGTCGACCAGCGCCCAGAAGGCGTTGCCGCCGGGCCGGAAGCCGGCGTTGTTGCCGAAACGCAGCCCCAGATAGTCATTAGGCCAGGCCGGACGCGGCTGCTTCATCACCGGCACGCGGCAATAGACCACCACTTTTTCGCGCAGCATGGGCAGCGAATAGGGGCGCATGAAGGGGCGCTCGCCGGGCCGGTAGTAGGGTGGAGACAGCGCCAGCGCGCGGCCGGCCTCTAGCTCCGCCAACCCGCGTTTCCAGGGCACCGGATGCAGTTCTATCCGGTAGCCGCGCAGGCGGCTGGAGGCGGCGCGCAGGATGTCGTTGTAGATGCCCCGGGCTTGGCCGGCCGTTTCATACGAGTAAGGCGGATAGCTGTTGTCGGTTAGGATGGTCACGGTTTGCGGCGCCGCCGAGCAGCTGAAGGACCACAGCATCGGCAACAGCCGGCGGGCGATGGACTGGCGCATCGCGGTCATGCTCCGAGAGAGGAATACCATCGTTATAGCGCGTGGCCGGTGGCGTGGCTTTTACGTTGGCGAAGGAGACGACGGAGGCGCGAAGCGGTCGGGCGACCCTGGGGGGCGGCATGCGCGATGAGTCTGGCGGGATCAACAGGACCAAGCCGGCGCTGCGCGGGAGCGCGCGCCGGCTTAGCCTGCAGCAGACTGATTACTTTTTGGCGATGGTCTTGCCGTAGGCGTCGGCGGCGGCCTGCATCTTCGGCAGCAACGCCTTTTCGGCGCTCTTCAGCGTTTCGCTGGCGATGGCATCGCCGATCTGCGGCTGCTGCTTCATGAATTTCTGGCCAACCGGACTCTTGTAGAAGGCATTGACTTGCTTCAGCTCCTCGGCGCTGAACTGGGCGCTGAAGTTCTTCACCACGGTTTGTTCGAACTGGGTCTTGACTGCGGCGGAGCCGAAGTAGTCGGCGGCTAGTTTCTGGATGCCGTCGCCGTAGCCCTTCAGACCGGCTTGCGCTTTTTTCTGCTGGGCTTCGGTCAGCTTGATCTTGTTCTTGACGAAGTATTCCTGCAGCAGCGGCAGCGCGCTGGCGGAGGTGCGTTGCGCCAACGCGGGCAGCATATTGTCTAGATTCAGGGTGGCGGCCAGTTCCTTGGCTCCGGCTTCCTGGGCGGCGTCGGCGTGGGCGAGCAGCGGCAGGGTCAGCAGCAGGGCGGCGATGCCGGCCTTGATCGAGCGGGAAGCAAACATGGCAAATCCTTTGATCGGGTAATGGATGTCGAGCCGGCAGTGTGACACCGGCGGACGCCCAGGTCAAAGCCCATGCGGTCAGGGCTGGGCGGCGGACGGCATCGCCGCCTGCCAGCCCTGGTAGCGGGAGAGGTTGTCGCGGGTGACCAGCCCCACCTGCACCGTCACGTGGCGGACGGAGGTGTCGCCGCGGCGCAGTTTGACGCCCAGCTTCACTGCTTCGCGGCCCAGCAGGTACGGCGACTGGCTGGCGGAGACGACGATCTGGCCGGGCAGCTTCAGCGCGCGTTCGATGTCGGGCGAGCCGTCCACCGAGCCGATCAGCACCTGCTTGCGCCCGGCGGCGCTCAAGGCCTTCTCCACGCCCAGCGCCTGGCGGTCGTTGATGGTGAACACGGCGGCCAGATCGGGCCAGCGCTGCAGCGATTGCTGCATCGCGCGCTGGCCGCCCAGGCTGGAGCCCTGGGCGTTGGCGCCGTCGTCGACCGCGCGGATGTGGGGGAAGGCGGCCAGCGCGGCATGGCAGCCGGCGATGCGGTCGCTGACCGAGGTGACCGGCGGGCCGCCCTGGATCATCAGCGTGCCGCGGCCGTGCAGCCGCTGGGCTAGGTAGCGGCAGACGAGTTCGCCGGCCTGGCGGTTGTCGGACTTCACCGTGCCGTCGACGTCGGGCGCGTCCACGTCCACCGCCACCACGGTGATGCCGGCGGCGCGAGCCTGGCTCACCAGCGGCGCCACCGCGCGGCTGTTCACCGCGCCCAGCAGGATCAAATCCACTTTCTGCGCGATCAGTTGACGCAGCTGTTCCTGCTGCTGTCCCAGCGTGAAATTGGCCGACTGCGAGCTGATGTGCACCGCCGGATTGAGTCGGTGGGCAGTCTGTACCGCGCTGCGCGCCAGCGCTTGGTAAAAGGGGTTGTCCAGCGCGCCGACTGAAATGCCGATGCGGGACAGGTTCGCGGCGGCGGCGGGAGCTGAGCCGGCGAGCAGGGCGAGGCTGAGAAACGAAATGAGCGAGGCGGGCATGGCGGGATGAGCATGGAGTCTGACTCGTATCAGTCTAGCTCATCCGATCGCAGTTGCGACTGTCCTGGACTCAAGATGGCGCTGCGCGCGCCAGGCCAGCTGGCGCAGCAGCGGCCAGCCTTCTTCCCATTGCTGGTGCCCGGAGTCGACATTGATGTGGCCGGCGTGCTGCAGCCAGGTGATCGGCGCCTGCCAGTAGCCGGCCAGCCGCGCGGCGCGGGCGGTCTTGCAGAATGGGTCGTTGCTGCTGGCGACGATCTTGGCCGGGAACGGCAGCGCTTGGCGCGGCACCGGGGCGAAATTCATCAGCTCGGCGGGCACGAAGGCGCGCTCGACGTCGGCCGGCGCCACCAGCAGCGCGCCGGCGATGCGCTCCGGGCGCTGGCGCGCGTAGTGGGCGACTGCGATGCAGCCCAGGCTGTGGGCGATCACCAGCGCCGGCTTGACGCAGCGGTCCAGCGCCGCGTCCAGGCCGTCAAGCCAGTCGTCCAGCAGGGGATGCGTCCAGTCGGCGTTGTCGACGCGCCGGGCGCCCAGCCGGCGCTGCCAGTGGCTTTGCCAGTGGCGCGGCCCGGAATTGTTCCAGCCGGGCTGGATGATCAGGTCGAACGGTTGCAGGGTGGCGAACATGGCGGACTCGCGGGAGACGATGGTCTGACTGTAGCGCGGCCGGAATAGCTTGAAAAATAATAAGGAATTGTTTTGTTATTCTCTTGCGCCATAAATGGCGCGGCCGTTCAATCCAGCCTCTGCTCGCGCCAGTTCAGCCACAGCCGCAGATCGAACTCCAGCTGGTGGTAGTCGGGCTGCATGTGGCAGCACAGTTGGTAGAAGGCCTTGTCGTGATCGCGCACTTTCAGGTGGGCCAGCTCGTGCACGACGATCATCTGCAGGAAGGGCAGCGGCAGCTCGCGGAACAGCGACGCGATGCGGATCTCGCTCTTGCTCTTCAGCCGGCCTCCCTGCACCCGGGAGATGGTGGTATTGGTGCCCAGCGTGCCCTTCAGCGGATGCTGCTGGTTGTCGTACAGCACCTTTGCCGGCAGAGGCGCGTTTTTCAGGTGGCGCTGCTTCAGCGCGGAGACGAACTGGTACAGCGCCTTGTCGGTCTGCACGTCGTGGTCGTCCGGGTACTTGCTGCGCAGCAGGGCGCCGAGCTCGCCGGAATCGAACAGCGCCTGCGCCTGTTGCACCAGGGCGGGCGGGTAATGCGGCAGGTATTTGAGAGTGGGCATGGGGATATTGTAAGGCCGCGGCGGCGATGCGTGTTGCCGCCGCTCAAGCCTTGCCGGCGATCAGGCGCGCGGGATCGGCCCAACTGTAGCGCAGCGCGGCGGCGCGGGTGCCGGCCGGGGTGTCCACCTCGCGGCGCTCCATCACTTCGCCGCCAAGCTTGCCGTAGACGGCGCAGGCGTCGGCATTGCGCTCGTACACCCATAGATAGAGCGGCCGGCCGGGCGCGATCCGCGAAGCCTCGGCCGCGGCGGCGGCCATCAGCGCGCGTCCGATGCCGCGCCCTTGCTGGCCGGGCAGCACGTGCAGATTGTCCAGGTAGACGCCCAGCTCGGGGGCTACCTCCGGCTGCAGGCAGACGAAGCCGACCGGCTCGCCATCCCAGCAGGCCAGCCGAACCCAGGGCGGAGAGGGGGCTTCGAAGCGGCCGCGCCACAAGGCCAGCCTTTCGTCAGCGGCGCGCTGGTCCAGATAGTCGTCCGGCAGGATGCCGCGGTAGCTCGCGCGCCAGCTGGCGGCGTGCAGGGCGGCGATGGCGGGCGTGTCTTCGGCATCGGCCGGGCGGAGGGCGAGCATCGGCTGTTCCTTGGCGGGTTTCACGTGGAACAGCATATCGCAGGATGGAAATTTAGATCTTGTTTATGCGGAGGCGGGCGATTTTTGCCGGAAATTGAGCCGCGGCCGCCTAACATGGACGGGTGATCCCGTCGCATGGAGAAGCATTGGATGGCCATACCCGTCAGAACCGCATTGCGCCGCAGCTGCCGCGAGGCATCCGGCGTGGCGATCCTCAGCCGCCTGCCCGCGAGAAAAGACAGCGGACAGACGCTGCGCCAGCGCCGGCTGCTGGCGGGCATGAGAGCCGGCCGCCATTGCCAGCCTGCCCGTCCCAATCTGCTGCGGCGGCTGGGCGTTTGGCTGACGCGTCACTTCAGCCGCATCGGCTCCAGCAAGATGGTCTGATCGCCGCAGCTGAGCCACAGCTGGCCGTCCTGGATAGTGGCGGTCAGCTGCATGCTGCGCGTGGCGAGCGCGGCCAGCGACTGCAGCGCGTCGAAGTCGATGCGGAACACTTCCAGCTTGTCCAGGCGGGCGAGCTTGCCCTCGTTCTGTCCCCACCACACTTCGCTGGCGCGGCCGCCGTAGCTGTACAGCACCACGCGCTCGGAGCGGGAGCAGGCTTTCTTCAGCCGCTTCTCGTCCGGTTCGCCCAGGTCCACCCACAGCTCGATCTCGTCGGCGTAATTCTTCTGCCACAGCTCCGGCTCGTCGTCGGCGCACAGGCCGCGGGTGAAGGCCAGCGTTTCGCTGGCGTTGAGCGCGAAGGCGGCGATGCGCAGCATCATCCGTTCCAGCGTTTCCGACGGATGCTGGGCCAGCGTCAGCGGATGGGTGGCGTAATAGCCGCGGTCCATGTCGGACAGCGTCAGGGTGGCTTTGTATATGGTGGCGGTCAGGGCCATGGGGATCTTCGCTGAATCGGGTTCGCCCGGCGCGACATTGCGGCAGGGCGTCCGATTCTAACCGCCGGCCGGCGTCAAGGCGAGGGCTGGCTGGTGCATTCCAGCGATTCGCCGCGCCAGTTGACGCTGGCGTCGCGGCCCTTGATCCAGAACTCTACGCCCTGGCCCTGATAGCGCGAGCCGCTGCCGCTCAGGCCCTGGTGGACGATCACCAGCGCGTTGCCGCGCTCCAGCTTGGCGGTGGCGGGGTGGGTGCGGTAGAAGGTGGCGAGTATGGTGGCGCCGGGCTGGCCGCGGCACAGGTAGCGCAAAGGCGTCAGCGATTGGGCCAGGTTCCAGGTGGCTTGCAGCTGGGTGATGCGCAGGATGTAGGTGTCCCCCAGGCACATGTGGGGATCCTCGTCCTTCATGCAGTCCTTCAGGCTTTTCACCCAGCGCTTTTGTTCGGCGATCAGCTTGGCTTGCGCGCCGCTGCGGCTTTGCTCGGCTTGGCTCAGGGCCTGGGCGTAAACTTTCTCCAGCCGGTTGTCCAGCCGGGTCAGGCCATCGTCCTGGCAGACCATGCTTTCCACCATATTGGCGGGTTGGTCGCAGTGGAAATCGGTGGCCACCGGCGGCAGGACGGCGGCGGCTGGCGGCGCCGGCGGGACGCCTTCGCCGCCAGCGCGCGCATGGCCGCTCTTGGCGGCCAGGGCCAGCGTGGGCAGCAGCAAAAACAAGCCTATCAGCCGAGATGGGGCTACGGGCATAATCTATCCTTGAATACAACGTATTATAGCGAGCCGGTTTGCCGTCCGCTGCGGCGCCATCGGCTTCCTGCGGCCATTCGCTGCGGCGAGTTCCCAATGCCGGCGATTGGCTGTACACTGCGACGCTTCGCGCGAGTACCAGTCCCGCGCGCCTTTCTCATCATCGAGTTAACCTTCTTTTTCCCGTCAGCCTGGATTGGTCGCAGTTCCTGCGATGGGCCGTCGCAGGAGCATATTATGTCCGATCTTACCTTCGCCGACCTAGGCCTGGCCGACCCTTTGCTGCGCGCTGTCGCCGATACCGGTTATACCACGCCCACTCCGATTCAGGCCCAGGCCATCCCGCAGGTGCTGCAAGGCGGCGACCTGCTGGCCGCGGCCCAGACCGGCACTGGCAAGACCGCGGGCTTCACGCTGCCGCTGCTGCAGTTGCTGATGCGCTCGCCCAGCCACCATGCCGGCCGTCCGCGCGCGTTGGTGCTGACCCCCACCCGCGAGCTGGCCGCCCAGGTGGAAGAGTCGGTGCGCGCTTACAGCAAATACCTGCCGTTGAAGTCGCTGGTGATGTTCGGCGGCGTCAACATCAATCCGCAGATCAAGGCGCTGCGCTCGCCGGTAGACATCCTGGTGGCGACGCCGGGCCGCCTGTTGGACCACGTCGGCCAGAAGACCGTCGACCTGTCCGGCGTCGAGATCCTGGTATTGGACGAAGCCGATCGCATGCTGGACATGGGCTTCATCCACGACATCAAGAAGGTGCTGGCCAAGTTGCCGGCCAAGCGTCAGAACCTGCTGTTTTCGGCCACCTTCTCCGACGAAATCAAGGCGCTGGCCGACAAACTGCTGGACAACCCCAAGCTGGTGGAAGTGGCGCGCCGCAACACCACCAACGAACTGGTGACCCAGAAGGTACACCTGGTTGACCGCGATAAGAAGACCGATCTGTTGATCCATCTCATCCGCGAGCAGAATTGGTTCCAGGTGCTGGTGTTCACCCGCACCAAGCATGGCGCCAACCGCCTGGCAGAGAAGCTGGACAAGATCGGCATCCCGGCCGCCGCCATCCACGGCAACAAGAGCCAGAACGCGCGCACCCGCGCGCTGGCCGATTTCAAGAGCGGCGAGCTGCAAGTGCTGGTCGCAACCGACATCGCCGCGCGCGGCCTGGACATCGACCAACTGCCGCACGTGGTCAACTTCGAGCTGCCTAACGTGCCGGAAGACTACGTGCACCGCATCGGCCGCACTGGCCGCGCCGGCACGCCGGGCGAAGCGTTGTCGCTGGTGTGCGTCGACGAGTTCAGCTTCCTGCGCGACATCGAAAAGCTGATCAAGATGTCGATCGAGCGCTTTACCGTGCCGGGCTTCGAGGCCGATCTCAACGTCAAGCCGGAGCCGATTCCGATGGGCGGCGGCGCCCGCGGCCGAGGACAAGGCCAGGGTGGACGGGGCGGCCAGGGGCAAGGCCAACACCGCGGCCAGGGGCAGGGCCAGTCGCGCAACGCGCCGGCCAAGCCTCGCCACCAGACCGAAAGCAAGCCGGCGGGCCATGGCCGCAACGGCGGTCCGCGCCAGGGGCAGGGCGCCGGCCAGGGCGGTCGCGCCGCCAAGCCGTCCGCGCCGAAGTCCGCGCTGTTCAGCCCGCCGAAAGGCCGTTAAACCGGCCTCGGTGTGAATTGCACCGAAAAGGTTCGCATTGATGCATATCGCATTGACGGTTATGCTCGCCTGGAGACTGTCCGCAGCATATAAAACAAGGACGGCTCCGGGCATTTTGCAAGATCGGGAATACGATGCGATACCACGGCTTGGCGCTGGGTATCCTGAGCTGGGCCGCGCTGCTGGCGGCTCCGGTTGAGGCTGCCCAACGCCTCAAAATCACTCTCTCCAATCAGGAATGGCCGCCGTACATGGGCCAGGAGCTGCCTTACGACGGCATTCTGTCGCGGCTGGTGAAGGAAGCCTTCGCCCGCGGCGGCGTCGATGTCGCCTTCCGCTATTACCCCAACAACCGCACGCTGCAGTCGGCCCGCAACGGCCAGGTGGATGGCAGCTTCGGCTGGGCGCCGACTGCGGAGCGCAAACGCGACCTGCTGTACACCTTGCCGGTGTTGTCGGCGCGCATGGTGTTTTACCAACGCAAGAGCCACAAGCTGGACTGGAGCCGCTGGGCCGAGCTCAAGGGCGCCCGCGTCGGCGTCACCGTCGGCAATTACTATTCCGACGATTTCGACGCCCAGGCCAAGAACGGGATCTTGGCGGTGGACAGCGCGCCGGACGATCTGGTCAACCTGCGCAAGCTGTTGGCCGGCCGCATCGATCTGTTTCCCATCGATCTGGAAGTGGGCCGTTACCTGATCGCCCATCATTTCCCGCCGGCCCAGGGCGGGCAGCTGGAGGCGCAGAACCGTTCGTTCTGGTCGGCGCCGCTGCATGTGGTGATCTGGCGCAAGCACGCGCAGGGCAAGGAGCTGGTGGAGCGCTTCAACCGCGGCCTGAAGGTCTTGCAGGACAGCGGCGACTTCGACCGCTTGCTGCAGGAAACCCGCGAAGCCTGTTTGCAGCCGCGCGCCTACTCGCCCTGAGCGCGCAGCGCGGCGCGCGCCTCGTCCAGAAACCGCTGCGACAGTTCGGCGTCGGGCACCGCCCGGGCCAGCAGCAGCGCCCCCACCATCATCGCCAGGCTGGCCTCGGGCGACGGCCCCGCGCCGTCTCGGCGCCTGGCGTCTTCCAACTGCGCCAGCAGCGGGCCTAGGCCGGCGGCGAACGTCCGGCGCACGCCGGCGTCCTGG